>CAMKTS010000029.1 GCA_946415755.1 uncultured Prevotella sp.
TCATTCTTGCCCTTGCAATCAGAGTTGCTGAGCATGAAACGGAAACCTGCCTCGTTGATGCGGTCGCAGTATTCCTTCAGGCGAATCTGCGCATCGTCGTTGAAGGCTTCTTTCGCATAATCGTTAAAGCTGGAGGTATCGCTGAGGGGGCGATATGGTGGATCAAAATAGAAGAGCGTATTGTCCTGAGCATAGTCGAAGGTGGCTTCGAAGTCACCTGTCAGAATCTCCACATGTTTAAGTAGTTCGCTATCCTTGCGGATGGTCGCAGGGTTACAAATCTGCGGATTAGTATATTTTCCAAACGGAACATTGAATAAGCCTTTCTTGTTTACGCGATAAAGACCGTTGAAGCAGGTGCGATTAAGGAAGAAGAACTTGGTAGTATTCTCTAACGGGTCAAGATTCTTCTCGTTGTATCGGTCGCGAACTGCGAGGAAGAAATCCTTGCGAGCTTCTTCTGTAGATAGAGCGTTGTAAGCATTATCCTTGCTGCCGTAGAGTGTCTATGACTTGTTGAGTCTGTGTGTATTTCTTTCCCTTCATAACTGTTTACTTCAACAATTTTCTACCTTCATTATCCTCCAGCACCTGCATCTGCTGGATGGCTATCTGATTGAGTTTTACAAGTCGTTCGCCTTGAGACATACCATCGTTGATGAGTACGGCATTGATGTTGGGTAAAGTTCGGGAGACCTGCTCGCATCCTAAAGTGGTCAAATTCGACCACTTTGAAATTAGGATTGTGAATCATCTCCCAAGTTCCAAGGAACTCAATGGTATATCGTGTGCGTATCCAATTCTTGATAACGTCAGCAGCACGGCTCTCGTCCTGTTTGCCATTAGCCATGTCTGTAAGCGAAATATAATCTTTGTCATTATGTGACAAAACTGTTATTTCTGTATTCTGTACTATTATCTTTGCCATTGTATCTTCGTGTATTTCGTTTTATAGTTCTATCAAATTTGCAAGTCGCGCTTGCAAGAATGTTTTTTTCCGTAATTATGCAAGCGGCACTTGCACAAAATGGTATTGGAGCCATTGTTGATATTCGTTGTTATCTATCGTAATAATATCTTTTGCCATATCTCTTTGTTTTTCCTTTATTTCAACTTACTGAGAATATCTTCCTTGAACTGGCTTACTATCTGCTGGCGTTCTTTCTCTGTGGGATAAGTGCCATAGGCGAAGTTCTTGTTCAAGATGCCATCAACGAAATAATGGTCGTCGAAGAATCGGATGTAGAAGTCTTTTTCTATGGTGAGAGGAAAGGGTGTTGGACTTTGAGAGTCGTATGCCTGGCACTCATACCAAACAGATTGTGCTTGGCTGACAAACTCCTGTAGTCTCTCATTCGTGTTGTTACGGTCGGTCACCTCTGTGGTGCAACAAATCCCATATTTGCTATCTGTCTTCGAAATTGATATTTGGCCCGGCATGAAAGAACGGAAGTGGAATACAGCATTGGCTTGCTCTATTGCTTTTCTCAGTTCAATGGCTATTGGGAAGAATACCAGTTCCAGCACATTCCATACCTCATCGGCATGATAACGCAGCTGGGATTGCTCGGATGCTGCTTCTTGACGTTTCTGACGCTCGCGAATCCTCAGTTCCTTCATGAAGTCATCTTCCTCCTCGATACTCTCACCCTTGGCGGCACGGATACATGTCAGCAAGGCTCGTTCCAAACAGCCTTCCATAAATTCAACGAACGGGGTGATGTCTGACAATTGGGCATGTGCGCCATCTGATGGCAATTTGCCTGTAGATTCGTCACATTGGTCAAGAATATCCAGATATATGTTCTTGTCGGCAGTCTTGACAACTATCATGGGATAGTCGTGGCGCAACAGAATGTAGTTTACCAAGAGACGGGCTATGCGTCCGTTCCCATCTTCGAAGGGATGAATGCGGATATAGCGGAAGTGAAACAGAGTGGCCAGTTCTATCGGACTTAATTCGCCACGGGTTTCCTCCTGTCGGTACCAATTCACCAGCTCTGTCATCAAGGCCGGGGTTTCTTCGGGCGATGCATATTCAAACCAGTCGCCGGAAGGAGTGAGTACGCTGTTGGGACGTGTCTTATAAATGCCTGCATGAATGGTGTAGTGGGTTACTGTACCATCAGGCATTTGCCTGTACTCCACATAGTCCTCACGCATAAGTGTTTTATGAAGCTGCCGGATGAAAGATTCCGTGAGTGGATATTCTGAGTGGGCTTGCTCTTCCATCATCTTCAGGGCGACATTGCTGGCCTTCATGTCCTCCAAGTCTTTCATCTTGGCTGGAGTTGACACACGTCCAAAGAGGAGCAAGGCCTCTGTCTGCCCGTATGTGAGTGTATTACCCTCCAAGTGGTTGCTGTTGTAGTTGAACTCCAGCATAAACTTCTGGCGCAGGCGGTTTGCGTCTTCCTCACGAAGCGGTTGTAGTGATTTCCACTCGTTGTATAATGTTTCTGTATTCATAAGCGTACTACCTTTTTATGTGGGTTATTTACCACCTTTTTCTGCGATTTCAGGTATCTCCTCCAGTCTCAACAAGTCATCTGTCTGCACTTCCAGGAGCTTGGCAATCTGCATGAGGGTTTCGATGGAGGGCTGACAACTGTTGGTACACCATTTGCTGACTGTTGCAGGATCTTTGTCCAGCTGTTCTGCCAGCCATTTGTTGGTTTTCTGCTTGTCGGCCAATACCGCCTTGATTCTATTCAAATTCTTTACCATCGGGATATTTTATTTGATTATACTGGTGCAAAAATACTAATAATTCCGCACATTATCGTGCCTTTCACGGATTTTTTTGAGAAAATCCATGCTATTTTATGGCATATTACACACTTTTTCGATAATTCTTAGTATTTTTGCAGTCAAGATTTGATAATGATTACAACAGATGGATAAAACAAAGTCATTCTACGCAATTTATAAATACGATTTCCACAAGGCGGTACAGCGCACGATTCAGGCTGAGGCGGACGGTATCGACGGAGCCAAGTATGTCAAGGTGGCTCAAAAATGCTTCGCAAGTCTGTTTGACCTGCCATTCCTCGGAAGTATTTACCTTGAAACAGAGTAGCGCATGGCAGTCAAGATTTAAGCAATAGCAGATGAAGGAAAGTTGTCAAACCAGACGAATGTATGGACACGACTACGCGGTGCCAGGAACATACGAGGTAACCATAGTGGTTGCCGACAGACGTCCTGTCTTTGGTGAAATTGCAGGTTCGACAAAGAAGGGCGGTGAAAAGCCCCATCTTAAGCCATCACCACTTGGGCAGACTGTTTTGGATAAGGAGATCCCCAAGATACATTATTATTATCCTGAGATTGACATCTGGCAGGTATGCCTCATGCCGGACCATCTGCACTTGATAGTTCGCATTAGTCAACCATTATCCAAGGGCAAGCACCTTGGTATTGTTATTGGTGCTTTCAAAGGCGGCATCAGTCGTGCCTGGTGGCAATTGGATACTACCGTGTCTGCGGCGTCAGCCTCAGATTCCCGGTCACCTCTTTTCGAGCCTAACTACAACGACCACATCCTTATGCGCGACGGTCAGTTGAACAATTGGAAGTGCTATCTCCGCGATAATCCGCTACGTTACATGATGCGTCGTGAATATCCTGACTTGTTCCAGCGGGCATTATGTATCACTATTGGCGGTACGCGCTATAGTGCCTTCGGCAACATGCTCCTCTTACGACAGCCCGAGAAGCATCAGGTATTTTTTCATCGTAAGACAAATGGCGAACCTACGGAAAACACCGAGTACTGGGTTACAGAGAGGCAACGGCTAATCTCTGCCGCCAATAGCGGTGACGTGCTGGTCAACCCTGCCGGCCTCTTCCTCCTTCTGACAACAAAGGTAAGGATTTGGCCGTGATAAAGCAAATTCTTCACTGATATAATCTGTCAGAGCGCAAAATTAGAGTCCCGTGATCCTCATCGTTTCCCACTATAAACCTTACGAGGTTGCATGAATTTCCCAACTGTTTTCCACCTAACAAACAAAAGTTGCCTGATGTCTCTACAAAATCAGGCAACTTCTTTTTTTTCTTCAAATTACTGTTACTCGTACTTTATATTTTTTACTTTGGACATTGGTAGTTGGATTAAGACATCTTTTTTCCGATAATGCAAAACATCATTTTCAATGGAAATAATAGTAGCCTTAAAGAAATTGCCATTCTTCTTATATATTATTCCATCCCTTGGAAGCTTTACAGACTCACCTTGCATGCTTGAGGTATCGCCTGTGTTAGTTAAGATATCATCTGTTTTAATAGAGCTTATGCTATTCCTATTCATATTAATAGTTATTGGAGCGCTAGTGAATGCAGTTGTTTCAAAATCCTTTGGCATTTCAGCCTTTGAGCCAGTAATAAAACAACAGGGCCATGCGACAAACAAAAACAAAAGGACTGACAATGCTGTACGGTTAGAGCCTTTTATATATACTTCGCCATTCAATGGAATTGTCATTCCATCGGGCATAATAATATTCTTTATTTGAATGCCCAGGCGTCCTCTTGTTCCAAACCATGACGATCTCTTTGCCTGATAGACCTCGCCTTCGACTTTTGTTCCATTGGGTATTAATGTTATTCCATTCTCAACAATGTCATTTGCAACGTAGAACGGGATTTTATCTCCTACGCGAACTTTTGCAGCTCTTATACCATATGCGGAACGAATAAGTACGGGCGTGCCTGATTTTATTTTCACTTCCTTATTTACATCAAAAGATTCTCTGTCACCATTCCCATATACTATAGATTGGATATCTTGGGGGGATATAGTATATGTAGGTCCTTCTAAATAGTTTTCCCTTTTGTACTTCACCATATCAGAAGATACCTCTAAGACTTTTACCTATAGTAGAGTCCCATCTGTTTTTACTATTATGTCTTGAGCATAAGTGTTTGTCGACACCATTAACAATAATAGAATTGAAAGCTTTTTAATCATAATATAAAGTTTTAGTTAATACCTTTTCTTACATTGAGCAAAATATAAAAAACGTGAGCAATTTACTTTGCTTACGTATTCCGAGGTATTGGGGATAACCTATGTAGCTAAACAAGTAAATGCTCACGCAGACAGCGTGAACTATCTACTTTAGTTCCTGCTACATTCGTCTAATTCCCCAATTGTCGGAATACAAGAATCAAAAGTGGATGTTCAAATCCTTATGTCCTTTTTTTATTCATCTCATAGGCATTTCAGTTTTAAGGGTTATACATTATTGATTATTCACATTATACAGCCTCGTGGGCATAATTCTGATAGTTACCTAAGATCTGCTCAATATGTATGACTTCAGGACAGGAGTCCCATGTCACGCCACCGCCCATCAGATACCAGTTCTCACGTTCTTTTACAGATAGCTTCTTTAGTGAAGGAAAAGCAGAAATTGGCATCGTTACCGAACGGCCATCCTGCAAATCTACTTGAAACTTTCCGCGTTTTGGAAATGACAGGCACTTAATCTTTGGCGTTACATCCCAGTATCCTTCTTTCTTATACATAACTTACTTCTTTTTTGTTTTCTTTACAGTAATCATTCTTACACGTTTGCCTTGCTTGAAGAGGGTCCATTGCTGGAGCAACTTTTCCCGATATTCACTGGCTATTGCCAGGACTTCTTTTGCTTGAGAGTCAGTCAAATCGCCTTGTTGTGCAACTTCTACTGTAGGTTCCAACCATATCTTGCACAAATGCTCAGTACCGCGTTTACCCACATGTACATGAGCACGATTCTCATTGTAATCTGTATTCCAAAACAAGAATTGCCAGATAATCTTTGCTGTAATATATAATAGTATTTTAGGCATTATCATTCATACGTTTCACCGTAGTGCTCGTCAAGATACTGGCGAGTGGTTTTCAGCTTTTCTATGGTCTGCGTTCTGTCAGGCATAAGCGAATTCTATTGACGTTTCACAGTGCAAATATACGAATAAGTGAGCACAATACAAAACAAAAAGCAATTTTTTTTTGTTTTATTGTCGAACGAGAAGAATATTCGAGTAAAATTCAAAATTTCTTGTTGTTAATTTTTAATTCAATCACATGTTTTGTGATTTGCCTCTACTAAAATAGAGATAAATGCTTGTCAATAGGCTGATTAGCAAAATTTACACCTCTACTAAAGTTCTACTTTCCTTCTACTAAAGTTCTACTAACCCTCTACCTTGCCTCTACTAAAATCCAGTTTGTGAGGGTGGGGGAATGCGGTGTGATGAAAATATGAGTGCTATACTGGAGTATCTCAATGAGATAAATTTGTAAAGCTATGCTTTAGGAAATTATCTGATAGAGTTACTGGAATAAAGAGGCTGTTTACGGAAATAAAGTGCCTACTTACTGAGCTGAAGAGGCTGGTTATGGCATTCGAAAAGTGGTAGAGGGTTGGTAGAGGGTTAGTAGAACTTTAGTAGAGGGTTAGTAGAGGTAAAATAGGGGTAAAAAATTGAGGAAAAAGTTGCAAATGTCCTTTAAAATCAGTAACTTTGCATGCGAAATGAGAAAAATTAGTAGAGGTAGAACTGAAAAATAGATTTTTGAATAGAAAAAGTGAAGAATATGAAGATTAGTTTGTTGAAATTATCACGGAAGAGGGAGGTGATCAAGCGCCTGGAGTTGGAAGAGCTGGCCGAAATGATTCGCAAGAATCCTGAGTCGGATATGGTTTACGGTCTGCGACTGAATTACCATTTATACAAGTCGCAAAGGCTGGCCGACGGTCAGATTGCTCTCGATGACGGACAACAGACGGTGAGCTTGCCGCGTATCCTGTTTGCTGCGGAATGCATGAATCACAAGGATAAGCAGAAGGTGGTCAGATACAACGGTCTGGTGGTTGTCGAGGTGAACGGCCTGAAAAAGTATGAGGATGCCGTAGCGGTCAAGAAGCAGGTTGCGAAGATGGACGAGACGCTGATGGCCTTCTTGGGGGCGTCGGGCAAGAGTGTGAAGATTGTGTGCAGAGGGGAGCTGTTTGGGACTTCCCCCAACCCCTCCAAAGGAGGGGAGAAAGGCTCCCCATCTTTCAGTCCCTCCGAAGGAGGGGAGAGATTGCCCCAAAGTGAGACAGACATCAGGCAGTTCCATACGAACCTGTATGAAACGGTGCGCAGGGCCTATCAGAACCAGTTTGGTCTCGACATCGAATATCTGTCGCCAATGCTGGAGCGGACAGTATATTTGAGTGCCGACCCTGAGGTGTACTTCAATCCCCATGCGCGAGCCTTCAAGGCCGATGCCAGGAAGCACGACCAGCCGGAGCCTGCGCCCATCTCGTGGGAGAGCGACGTGCTGATGCCTGGCCGCACGCTTACGCGAACCTATCACCTCAACTGGGTTTATATCCTGCGTGAGGTGCTGGGCGACTATTTCGACCTGCCCGACGAGGACCGTCAGATGCAGCTGTTGCAGCAGATAGCCCGCAAGTCGTTGGAACAGGGCATCCCTCTCGCCCATGCGCAGGGGATGACGCTGGAGCATCCGCTGTTCCACAACGACCCGGAGTTGGTGAAGAGCGTATTTGCCTCTGCCTACGAGGTAACACTGATGGAGGACTACCGTAAGAAGCACAAAATGAAGCCGTTGAAGAGTGTACCTCAAGAAACGCTGCAGACGATGCGGACGGAGATTTTCCTCACCGCCAACTACGACATGCGCAAAAACCTGATGACGGGAGTGGCCGAATATCGTATGAAATATAGCGAGGACCAGACGTTTAAGCCGCTGACCGAAGAGGTGCGCAACGACATGACTATCGAGGCCCGCGAGCAGGGCCTGAAGTCGTGGGATCAGGATGTGAACCGATTCATCGACTCTACGCGCATCGAGCAGTATGACCCTGTGAACACATGGCTCGACCAGTTGTCGCAATGGGACGGACATGACTATATCAAGGAACTGGCCGCCCGCGTACCGACTGACCAGCCGCATTGGGAGAAGTACCTCAGATACTGGCTCGTGGGCATGGTGGCACAGTGGCGTGAGAGCGACAAACAGCTGACCGGCAATGCGTTAACGCCGCTGCTGATAGGTCGTCAGGGCTGCGGAAAGACACGCTTCTGCAAGATTCTGCTGCCGCAGGAACTGCGCGACTACTATAACGACAAGCTGAACTTCAAGAACGAGTTCGACCTGAACATCGCGCTGACATCTTTTGCGCTCATCAATATCGACGAGTTCGACAAGACCACCCCGTCGCAGCAGATTGTACTGAAATACCTGCTGTCGTCGGCCGATGTGAAGTTCCGTCCGCCCTACGGCAAGACCATCAAGCAGTATCGCCGCTACACCTCGTTTATTGGCACCACCAACCAGATGCAGCCATTAGTTGACCCCACAGGCTCCAGGCGCTTCGTCTGCGTGGGCATCCTCAACGGCAAGAACATCGACTTTACCGACAATATCAACCATCAGCAGCTCTACGCCCAGGCCTTACACCTCTTCAATACAGGAGAGCGCTTCTGGCTGGAGGACGACGAGATACTGACGCTGATAGAGGAGAATGCGCCTTATCAGCGCACCATCGACCTGGTGGAGATGATCAATGAGACCTTCAGAAAGCCCAAGGACAACGAGGGGCGCTGGTGGGGTACTGCGGAGATTCTGTCGGCCTTTGACGGCCGCTATGCCTATTTCGATGCCAAGCGAACCACGCCTACCGTACTGGGCAAGGCGATGAACAACGTCCGCTTCAACTTCAAGCATCGCATGATAAACGGCTGTTCGGAATACTGGCTCTGCGAGAAGTAAAGCTGGCAGAACCTTCAGCTATTCTTAAAGAAGGTGTGCTGAAAGGCACACCTTTCTTAATACATGAATCCCAGCAGCCAGAGGGGGATGCGGTTGTCTTTGCCTATCTCCGTGTTGTAGCGGGCATAGATGGTGTCGGGAGAATAACGAATCTTGGCAGCTGCATCGCATACGCGGAACTTCTGCTGCTGGTCGACGAGATAGAAGGGGTCGTGGCTCTGCTGGTTGACGGCATGGTCTTTCCACAGGCAGTTGACGAAGAAAGTCTCCATAGCCTCCTGCTTCTCTACGTGGATGGGGTAGATGGCATAGAGCAGGTTGGAGTTGTGGAGCATAACCTTCGAGGGCTTCTTGGGGAATTCTTCGCCCACGGGATAGATCATGTTGATCAGGCGGGCGTCGGCCAGATACTTGATGTAGTTGATGACGGTGGCACGGCTGGTTTCGATGCTCTGTGCCAGTTTCGACACGTTGGGGGCCTTGGGACCGCCCTCGGCCAGCTGGTAGAACAGCTTCTTGATCTTCGTGAGGTACTTCAGCTCTATCTGCTTGACCAGCAGGATGTCGACCTCGGTCATCATGTTCATCGTCTTCAGCAGGTTCTCGGAATAGTTGCGATGCTCCTGGAAGAAGGGGTAGAAACCGTGGTGGATGTAGTCCTGGAAATAGCGGTTGGGCGACACTTTGGGCAGTATCTGCTTGACGATACGCTCGTGGTCGTGGAGTATCTCCTCGAGGGTATAGGAACGGAAATCGTTGCCTGTCAGGAGGTTGATGAACTCGCGGAAGGAGAATCCCCTGAGGTTGTAGCTCTTGACGATGCCGTTCAGCTCTGGGTTCTCGTCTTTCAGCCTCATCACGCTGCTACCCGTGAAGACAATCTTCAGGTAGGGGTAGCGGTCGTAGCATTGGCGCAGTTCCTTCGACCAGTCGGGCTGTTTGAACACCTGGTCGATGAGCAGCACGCGGCCTCCATGACGGCAGAACTCTCCAGCGAAGTCGGCAATGCCGCGCCCCTGGAAGTAGAAGTTGTTCATGTTGATGTAGAGGCACTGGCGGTCGTTGATGTCGAACTTCTCCTTGGCATACTGTAGCAGGAAGGTGGTCTTCCCCACGCCGCGCGTTCCCTTGATGCCTATCATGCGGTCGCTCCAGTCGATCTCGTCCATCAGAAGCCGGCGGACGGGTGCGTTGACGTGTTCTATCAGATAGCGGTGTGTGCGGAAAAATGCTTCCATGTTGCAGCTGATTAGATTTTTTGAAAAACTGCCACAAAAGTACGAATAATTCTTCAAATTGCAAAGCAGAGATAGCAAAATCTTGCAAAAAGCACCGTTTTTTTCTGTTTTTTGACGAGAAATGGGTGTAAATTTTGTTCTGAACTTGTTTTTTTGTAATTTTGCACCCGCAATGAGATACTTTATCTGGTTTTGTTATGATGGAGGAAACTACCACGGGTGGCAAAATCAGCCTAATGGAAATACCGTGCAGGCTGAATTGGAACGAGGCCTCTCCACCCTGTTGCGCCGAGCAGTCAGCGTAACGGGAGCAGGACGTACCGATGCGGGGGTGCATGCCCGGAGAATGGCTGCCCACTTCGACTATGACGGAGATTACGATATGGGTAATCTGGCCTATAAGCTGAATCATCTCTTGCCGCAGGATATTGGCGTGGAACGGATAGAGCGGGTGGGGGATGACATGCATGCGCGATTCTCAGCCATCGCGCGTACCTATCATTATTATATCCATACGGGGAAAGCTCCCTTCGCCAGGAACTACTCGCTGGAGATGCACTATCAGCTGGACTTTGAGCGGATGAATGAGGCCGGGCGTATTCTTCTGGAGTATGAGGACTTTGGGGCTTTCTGCAAGGCAGGTTCCGACGTCAAGACAACGCTATGCAAGGTAACTCATGCCCAATGGCACCAGGTGTCGCCTACGAGCTGGTACTTTGAGATAACGGCAAACCGCTTCCTACGTAATATGGTACGTGCCGTGGTGGGGACGCTGATAGAGGTGGGACGCGGACGTATGACGATGGAGGAATTCCGTCGTGTGATAGAGAACGGACAGCGCACGCAGGCCGGTGAGTCGATGCCTGCCAAGGCCTTGTTCCTGGAAAATGTAGTTTATTGACTTAATCTTTCATCTTCTTCCATGTGGTTGATATTGGCTTTTCTCTCGGCCGCCTTGCTGGGCTGTTATGACTCCTTCAAGAAAGAGGCGCTCAACGGGAATGCGGTGATTCCGGTATTGTTCCTGAATACGCTGTTCTCTTCGCTGGTATTCCTGCCGTTTATCGTCCTGAGTGCCACAGGCCATGCGCTGGACGGTACCATCTTTCATGTGGCATCTGGAGGATGGGAGGTCCACCGTTATGTGGTATTGAAGGCACTGATCGTATTGTCGAGCTGGGTGCTGGGCTATTTTGGGATGAAACACCTGCCCCTGACCATTGTGGGACCTATTAACGCCACGCGTCCCGTCATGGTGCTGGTGGGCGCATTACTGGTGTTTGGTGAACGCTTGAACCTGTGGCAATGGGCAGGTGTTGGGCTGGCCGTCTTTTCCTTCCTGATGCTCAGTCGCAGCGGGAAGAAGGAGGGGATAGACTTCCGTCGTGACCATTGGATATGGATGATTGTCGGAGCTGCTGCCCTGGGGGCTGTGAGCGGACTGTACGACAAGTTCCTGATGGCTCCTGCCGAGAGTGGGGGCTTGGGATTAGACCGTATGCTGGTACAGTCGTGGTATACCATCTACCAATGCCTGATGATGCTGGGGATGCTGTGGCTGCTTTGGTGGCCCAAGCACGAGCATACAACACCTTTCCGTTGGCACTGGTCTATTATTGGTGTCAGCCTGTTCCTGTCGGCAGCCGACTTCATGTATTTCTATTCATTGTCGCTGCCCGATGCGATGGTAAGTATTGTCTCGATGATTCGCCGAGGCAGTGTTGTCGTCAGCTTCCTGTTTGGGGCGGCATTCTTCCATGAGCGCAACCTGAAGGCGAAAGCCGTCGACTTGGCGTTAGTCTTGCTGGGAATGGTCTTCCTCGCCATCGGGTCCTCTTAGGATAATGCTGGTGGCTCCGATGGTGAACAGGGTGCCGTCATCGATGATGCGTCGCTCCTTAGGAGCCAGTTCTGCATTATCAACGAAGGTTCCCGTATTGCTGTTGTTGTCTGACAGGGTATAGCGAAGCCCTCCCCGCTTGTCTCTGCCGACGGTGATGGTGCAGTGGTTGAGGTCTACGCTGGGGTCAACGGTCTCGAATGGCGTGTTGATGGGATTCCCTTTCTGATAACGGCCAATGACGTTGTCTCCCATGTGTAGGGGAAGTACCTGTTTGTAGTGGAATACGTTTTCGATGATGACGATGCTGCCGTAGCGTAAGTCGGCATCGGCAGCCGGAGCGTTGTTCTCTTCTTTCTGCGTGTTACGCAGTTTCGAAACGCCGATACGTATACTGAATTCCTTGCCGCACTGGTCGCATTTGAACACCAGAGACTGGCCTGCCGTGTACTTTGTCTCGTCAAACGTGATGTAGTTGTCGCATTTTGGGCATCTTACACGCTTCATAGTTTCCGTAGTGTTGGGGGGTTATGCTTTCTTCTTGTACACCCAGGCCTCTGCAAATTCCTCCTTGACGTTCA
The DNA here is from genome assembly GCA_946415755.1 of uncultured Prevotella sp. GTDB lineage: Bacteria > Bacteroidota > Bacteroidia > Bacteroidales > Bacteroidaceae > Prevotella. Next base: position 12,439 of record CAMKTS010000029.1, read on the forward strand.
TCTTATTCAACTGGCGATAGGCTTCGGATTCCGACTGGAATTCTCCGCAAAACACGCGAATCACGTTGTTGTGGACATCCACCTTGGCATCTTTGTACCCATCCTTGTGTAACTGCTCTACAAAGATTTCAGCATTGGTCATCTTCACTTGGCTAGCCACAACGATGCAATAGATGTTGGTGGCCTGAACGGGATCTTGTAACTTCTTGTCGCTGACAGTAGTGGGTAATTCTGCCTTGTCGGTTTCTGCGACCTTGCTGGCTTCTGATACCTTGGCTTTGTCTGCCGCCTTGGCAACATCAGAGGCATGAATGTCCTTCATCGTGCTGGCGGTGACAGGAGTAGCAGGTGCCACGTTGGTGTCTTGCGGGATGAGCTTATAGAGCAGCTTGTTCTGAAGCTGACTCATTGTCTGATTACTCCAATCGCTATTGGCAACGGGAGTTGCCATGAAGAAGAAGGCGATGATAGCTGCTGCCATAGCAACGGCATTGCGAATCCACGACATTTTGATGACGATGGCTCTATCGTCGTTGCTGTCATAGTCTGTGAAGTCGAGTAGCGCAGGCGTTGGTGCTGCAATGGACTCTTCTGTTGCCGATACTGTGGGATGCTGCTCCACCATGTCGTCATCTTTCAACCTTTTGAAGAGATAGCTGTCCAGCCCGTATAACTCTGGAGAGAGGATGCCAGCCTCGCAAGGCTCAAACTCATAGTTGCCCTCTTGGTTGACGGAAAGCGTGCCAAGATCCTCCATCAGATAGCTACCGACTTCGCTTAGATAATTCTTCAGTTCTTCCACCTCTTCCTCTATCCGTCTCAAGGCTTCGGGGTAACTGATGTCATACGCTTCCACATACGACTGGGCGAGCACCGAGTCGTTGAGGCGCAACTGGGGATTGAACCCTAACGTGCGCTTTGGAGGAAAGAACGAACGGTCGGCAATATCATAGTGCGCAGAAACATGATGCGCCATAAATCCCCCAAAATCAGGGACTATCACGCAATCGTTCGTCAAAAGCAGTATCTCAATATGTCGCTGTAACTCAATCACGAGTGCAAAATTACGTTTTTTTTCTGGAACAAACAAATTAAAAATCAAAAAAATGTTTCCCCAATCCGATTTTTTTTGTTAATTTTGCATCGTTAAACGTTAAACAATAGTTGAAATGAACTTCAAGGAAACAAATATTAAAGGCGTGTATGTCATTGAGCCTAAGGTGCTTATTGACTCTCGCGGATACTTCTTTGAGGCTTGGAAGAAGGAAGAATTCTGCCAGCATGTGGGAAAAGTGGATTTTGTTCAGGACAATGAGTCGAAATCCAGCTATGGTGTTTTGCGCGGTCTTCACTATCAGAAAGGGGAGTACGCCCAAGCCAAACTGGTGCGGGTGATAAAAGGCAGGGTGGTAGACGTTGCCGTAGACATCCGCAAGTCAAGTCCTACGTTTGGCAAGTACGTTATGGTAGAGCTGAACGAGGACAACAAGCGTCAGTTCTTTGTTCCGCGTGGTTTTGCCCATGGATTTCTTGTACTGAGCAATGAGGCCGTCTTTACCTATAAGGTAGACAACATCTATGCTCCTCAGGCTGAAGCCGGTATCATTTGGAATGACCCTGACATCGGTATCAAGTGGCCCATCGACATCAGCCGTGTGGTGACCAGTGAGCGCGACCTGAAGCATCCACGTCTGTGCGATGCGGAAGTATTTGAGTAAGAAATAACGATGAGAAAACAACTGATATTACTTGTTCTTTTTCCGTTGGCTGTAGTCCTTACGGAAGGTTGCGGCCAGGCTGGTGAGCGAGCTGGTATGGGAGAGGAGAGCCGCCGTGCCAAGCAGTTGCTGCAGGGCATGTGGAGCGATGCGGAGACCGAGACACTGATGTTCAAGATGGAAGGTGATTCCGTGTTTTATCCCGACTCTACATCGATGCCAGCCTATTTCAAGGTGGTTGGTGATACCTTATATATTGGGAAGGGGGCAGGCTATTTCATTGAGAAGCAGAGCGAACACTTGCTGTGGTTCCGTGGGTCGAATGGCGAAACCGTCAAGTTGGTGAAGACAACTGATCAGGAGGACGAGCTGGTCTTTGAACAGTCAAAGCCGCAGATCCAGACCCTTACCGAGGTGCTGAAGCGCGACACGGTGGTGTTCTATGATGGTAACCGCTACCATGTCTATATTGCCGTGAACCCGACGAAGTACAAGGTGGTGCGTCATACTGTAAATGATGACGGTATGGACGTGGAGAACGTCTACTATGACAATATTATCCACATCAGCATTTTCTCTGGAGCCGATCAGTTGTTCTCGCGTGATTTCCGAAAGCCCCAGTACGAGCGTTACGTCTCCGGGCAGTTTCTCAGCCAGTCGGTGCTGAACGATATGCAGTACGACCATACCGATGCGGATGGCTTCCATCTTAATGCCTCTATATGTGCTCCAGGAGATGCCTCTTGCTATCTTGTTGAGCATGTTGTGTCGTTTGACGGAAAGTTGACTACCCGCCTGCAGGAATATTAATATCCCAAAACGATATTGCCGTGCCATTGAAAGTATCTATGCTACAAACCGATATCCGCTGGTTGTCTCCCGATGAGAATATCCGTGAGGCACAGCGACTGATAGGTATCTCAGAGGCTGCCGACCTGTATGTTCTTCCTGAGATGTGGAGTACGGGGTTCACAACCGATCCTCAGACCTCTGCGCATGACGTGTACAACAATTCGGCCCTCGACTGGATGGTCTCTGAAAGCCGTCGCCGGCATTGTGCCATCTGTGGCAGCCTGGCAGTCCGTCTTGACGATGGCAGCTTCCGCAATCGCCACTACTTTGCCGACGGGCGCAGCGATAGTTTATACTACTACGACAAGCATCACTTGTTTTCATACGGTCACGAAAATGTGTACTATACCCCAGGACAGGAGCATGTCATCGTCAGCTATGAGGGGTTCCGCTTCTTGTTGCTCATCTGCTATGATTTGCGTTTTCCTAATTGGAGCCGGTATACGAAGGGGCGTGAATACGATGCCATTATCCTTGTTGCCAACTGGCCAGATGCCCGTCAGGCAGCATGGCATTTACTGACGCGGGCCCGTGCCATTGAGAACCAGTGTTACTTTATTGGTGTCAACCGCGTCGGCTATGACCGCCAGTGTCACTACACAGGTGCCAGCGTCGTAGTCGACCCTATCGGCCGCACACTCGGTCAATGCCGTCTACACGTGCCAGATGCATGCGTTGTGGCTATCGACAGGGCTGAATTGCAACGCCGACGTGAAAAGTTCCGTGTTCTTGACGATGCCGACGAGTAGGATGGGGAATCCGCTTTTAGCATCGTAAGCTTTCACTCCAACCAAGATTTCAGAATTGCCTCAAGGCAGAGGGCAGCCAACCATGATTTCAGAATTGCCTCAAGGCAGAGAGCAGTTCGTTGTTCTCCGTGCGGGTTCCGATGGTGATACGCAGGCAGTTCTGGCAGAGCTGTACACGGCTACGGTTGCGAACGATGATGCCTTTGTCTACGAGGTAGTCGTAGATTTTCTTAGCATCTGTGACACGTGCGAGGAAGAAGTTGGCATCGGTGGGGAATACCTGTTCGCAAAGAGGCAACTCCTGAAAGGCCTGCATCAGTCGGGTACGCTCTTGCAGCAGTATCTTCACCATCTTGTCGACTCCGTAGGGATCGCGCAGCATCTCCATAGCCTGCTGTTGCGTCAGCTGATTGACGTTGTAGGGATATTTCACCTTATTATATATGGCAATGATTTCCTTGGAGGCAAAGGCCATCCCCAGACGGATGGCTGCCGAGCCCCACGCCTTCGACATGGTCTGAAGGATGATAAGGTTGGGGTGTGTGGGCAGCTCCTTGCGTAGCGACAACTGCTGGGCGAAGTCGATGTATGCCTCGTCGACGATGACGATGCCTTCGAAGCCTTCGATAACCTTTATGATTTCGTCGCGTTTGAGTGAGTTGCCCGTAGGGTTGTTGGGCGAGCAAATCCAGATAATCTTCGTGTGGGCATCACATGCTGCAAGCAGCTTCTCAGCTTGGAACTGGTAATGCTCGTCCAGCAGCACCGTGCGATACTCGATGTTGTTGATGTCGGCACATACCTTGTACATGCCGTAGGTGGGAGCAATGGCTACCACGTTGTCACGCCCCGGTTCGCAGAAGATACGATAGGGAAGATCGATGGCTTCGTCGCTGCCGTTGCCAAGGAAGATGTTCTCGGCAGGCACGCCCTTTACCTTCTCCAAAATGGCTTTCAGTTCACGTTGCAGGGGGTCGGGGTAGCGGTTATACGGAGCGTTGTATGGATTCTCGTTGGCATCGAGGAATACGTGTGCCTCTTTTCCAGAATATTCGTCACGGGCTGACGAATATGGAGCGAGGCTCCAGATGTTGGGTCTTACCAATTGCTCTAAACTAGTCATCATTTCTCATTATTCATTACTCATTTCTCATTTGCTATTGAGCGTATTCTTACGCTCATAGCATTTTTGTGCGCATCCAATTGCTCTGCCTCTGCCATCAGCTCTACGGCACGGCCGATGTGGCGAATACCCTCCGGCGTGAGATGCTGGAAGGTGATTTTGCGACAATATGCATCGAGGTTGACACCATTATAGGCTGTAGCATAGCCGTGGGTTGGCAGCGTATGATTGGTACCGCTGGCATAGTCGCCGGCACTCTCACAGGCGTAGGGACCGAGGAAGACGCTGCCGGCATTCACCACGCGCTCTGCCAGTTGCTCGTAGTCGCGTGTCTGGATAACCAGATGTTCGGGAGCATAGAGATTGGTGAGATTCAGCATCTCATCGGAATTGGCGACAAGCACGTAACAGCTGTTTTCAAGCGCTTTGGCGGCAATCTCCTTGCGAGGCAGCATCGCCAGCTGTATGTCCAGTTCATCATGTACCTCATTGAGTTTCTGTTCTGAGGTGGTGATGAAGAGTACCTGCGAGTCGATGCCATGCTCTGCCTGTGACAGCAGGTCGGCAGCAACAAACTTGGCATTGGCATTTTCATCGGCCAACACGCAGACTTCCGAGGGACCTGCAGGCATGTCGATGGCTACTTCGTCTAATGAGACATGCTGTTTGGCGGCCATCACGTATTGGTTGCCTGGGCCGAAGATCTTGAAAACCTTGGGTACGCTCTCCGTACCGTAGGCCATCGCGCCGATGGCCTGTACACCACCAATTTTGAATATCTTGCTCACACCGGCAATACGGGCTGCTACGAGGATGGCCGGATTCACCTTACCCTCACTGTTGGGAGGTGTGCAGAGCACGATTTCTTTGCATCCGGCAATTTTGGCAGGAGTGGCCAGCATCAGTACGGTAGAGAAGAGTGGGGCGGTACCGCCCGGAATATACAGACCTACACGCTCTATAGCCACGCTTTTCTGCCAACAGGTGACACCTTCCTGTGTCTTCACCTTCTGTCCTACAAAACGTTGCGAGATGTGGAACACCTTGATGTTATGATGAGCCAGGATGATGGCATCACGCAGTTCGTTAGTTACCATCTTCTCGGCCTCATCCATCTCGGCATCTGTGACAGCCAATCCCGTCAGTCGTGCCTTGTCGAACTTCAGCTCATACGCTCGTACAGCCTCGTCGCCATGTTGCCTGATGTCGGCCAGCACCGTACACACCGTTTCGTTTAGCTTGGTAAGGTCTAGCCGCGGGCGTTCTACAATCTCTGCCCATTGTTCTCTTTTCGGATACTTATATATTCTCATCAGTTTCTACCAATGTCTGTAAATCCTGTAACTTCTGAACTCCTACAAGTCCTATGATTCCTAAAGGATCATCTTTTCAATTGGAGTGACCAGGATACCCTGCGCACCCATTTCCTTCAGTTTGCCAATAATCTCCCAGAAGCGTTTCTGGTCGAGCACGGTGTGTACGGAGCACCATTCCTCATCAGCCAGTGGGATGATGGTAGGACTCTTCAGGCCGGGCAGCACATCGATAATCTCTTGCAGACGGGCCTTGGGGGCATTCATGCGTACATACTTCTTGTCCTCGGCATCCTTTACGGCTTTGAAGCGGAACAGCATCTCGTCGAGGGTTGCACGCTTCTCGGCAGAAAGGTTCTTGTTACCGATGAGCAGCGCTTCGCTCTGCATCACCACCTCTACTTCGCGCAGATTGTTAGAAACCAGCGTAGAACCGCTACTGACAATGTCGAAGATACCGTCGGCAAGACCGATTCCCGGGCTAATCTCCACGCTGCCTGTGATGACGTGAATCTCGCAGTCGATACCCTTCTCCTGCATGAATTTACGCAGGATGGCAGGGTAGGAGGTGGCAATCTTCTTGCCGTTGAACCAGTTGACACCCCGATAGTCAATCTCCTTGGGGATGGCCAGCGACAGCCGGCAACGCGAGAATCCCAGGCGTGAGATGATGTCGGCCTCCTCACCTCGTTCGATAAACTCGTTCTCGCCCACCACACCGATGTCGGCAACTCCGCTGGCTACCGACTGTGGAATGTCATCGTCGCGCAGATAGAGCACTTCGAGGGGAAAATTGGAGGATTGTACCAGCAGGGTACGCTTCGAGGCACTTACCTTGATGTCGGCCTCGGCCAGCAGATTCATCGTGTCGTCAAACAGGCGACCTTTGGATTGTACGGCTATTCTGAGCATAATCGTATTTGCACTTTTCTGATTGTTACCTTCTGTCTTTATCTAATTTAGCGTGCAAAATTACGCATTTTCGTTGATATAAGCAAATAAATAGAGCTTTTTACACTCAAAAAAAGATTTTTTAGGTATATCTTTTCCTCGTCTCTCACTTATTTTGTACCTTTGCAGGCAAATTTGAAAAAGATTAGAAAAGGATGACTGGAACAAGGCTTTTTATCTTGACGTGCTGCTGGCTGACTGCCATGTCGGGTGCCGCTCAGAAGAAAGAGTTCAGTGCAGCACGTGACTATATAAAGAGCGGCAAAGACCTGGATAAGGCTGAACGGCTGATGGCCGACCTGACGAAGAGCGATGCCGCCAACAGGGAGAACATCAAGATTTATCTGACATGGTATGAGGCCGTGATGCTACAGTATGAGGCAGCCAACGAGAAGTTGTATCTCCGGCAGAAGTATGACACGGCTGCCTTCTTCAACCTGACCAAGAAGATGTACGACATCGCATCGCACATTGACTCGCTTGACATGCGTCCCGACAGCAAGGGGCGTATACGAACCTCCTACCGCAAACAGAATGCTGCAGACATGAATCTGCTGCGCCCCAATCTCTACTATGGTGGTACGTATAACATCAAACGTGGTAACTATGAGACGGCTTATGATTTCTTAAAGACCTATATCGAGTCAGACGGATGGCCGCTGTTTACGGGTTTTGACTATATGAAGAACGATTCGCTGATGCCAACAGCGGCCTACTGGGCACTTTATTGCGGCTACAAGCTACAGGATGCTGAACGCATACGTCGCTTTGGCGATTTGGCGTTGCACGACAAAGACAGGAAGGTCTATGCCCTGCAGTACCTCAGCGAGTCGTGGCGATGGCAACAAAACGACTCAACCTATGTGAACACCCTGCGTGAGGGATTCAGAGAGTATCCCGAATACCCCTATTTCTTCCCACGACTGGCAGACTACTATCAGGCACATGGACAATACGATGCTGCGCTCTCATTAGCCGAGGAGGCTTTGGCTGTCAATCCTGGGAATCCTATCTTCCTGATGGCCAAGTCGCTGGCCTTGCTCAATCTTGACCGCTACGATGAGAGCATAGCCATCAGTGAACAGTTGATAGCCAAGAACGATACCTTGCCGGAGCCTTACTACAACATCGCTACGGCATACCTTAACAAGGCTCTCGACATCGAGCAGCTCAACGAGCCAAGGCTCTACCGTACTCAACTGCAAGACCTCTATCAGAAGGCGCGCCCTCACATGGAAAAGTTCAGGGAACTACAGCCTGAGGATGCCAGCCGGTGGGCCCCGGCACTCTACCGCGTTTATCTCCACCTGAATCAGGGAAAGCAGTTCGACGAAATTGACAAGGTGATGAAAAGGCTGAATCTGAAGGAAGCAAGGAAGGAAAATCATTAAAAAAATAAAAAAAAGAGGTGTAAAGATACTGGTTTTGAAAAAGAATCAGTATCTTTGCGTATTATTATGATGATTAAATCTAAAACTTTAAAGAATTATGGAAAATAACGCTCAACTAATTGCTCAGTGCGAGGCACGTGCGAAGGAATGGCTCTCTCCGGCCTTTGATGAGGAGACGCGTAAGGAAGTTCAGGCTATGTTGGACAATGCTGACAAGACAGCCCTCATCGATGCCTTCTATCAGGACCTGGAGTTTGGTACTGGTGGTCTGCGTGGCATTATGGGTGCCGGTACCAACCGCATGAACAAGTACATAGTAGGTATGGCTACCCAGGGTTTTGCCAACTACATACTGAAGGCTTTCCCCGGCAAGCAGTGCTCGGTAGTGGTAGGCCACGACTGCCGCAACAACGGCCGTATGTTTGCTGAAAGTGTTGCCGACATCTTCTCGGCCAACGGCATCAAGGTTTACCTGTTCGAGAGCCTGCGCCCCACACCTGAGATTTCGTTTGCCATCCGTCAGCTGGGCTGTCAGGCAGGTGTCAACGTGACCGCCTCACACAACCCCCGCGAGTATAATGGCTATAAGGCTTACTGGGACGACGGTGCCCAGGTGCTGGCCCCCCACGACAAGGGTATCATTGACGAGGTGAACAAGGTGAAGATCGAGGACGTGAAGTTTGAAGGCAACAAGGAGCTCATCGACATCATTGGCGGTGAGATGGACTGGGACTACCTGCAGGCTGTGAAGGAAGCTATGGTGGATCAGGACGTTATCCTGCGTCATAAGGACCTTAATATTGTCTACTCGCCTATGCACGGTACTGGTCGTGTGATTATTCCTGAGGCACTGCGCTCTTGGGGATTCCAGAACATCCACGTGGTACCTGAGCAGATGGTCATCGACGGCAACTTCCCCACTGTTGTCAGCCCTAACCCCGAGAATGCCGAGGCTATGACGCTGGGCATGAAGTTGGGTACACGCCTGAATGCCGACCTGGTGATTGCCTCTGACCCTGATGCTGACCGTCTGGCCATTGTCTGCCGCAACCCGAAGGGCGAGTGGGAGATCCTGAACGGTAACCAGACCTGCATGATGTTCTCGTGGTACATCATTGCCAACAAGAAGAAGCTCGGCCAGTTGAAGGGCAACGAGTTCCTGGTAAAGACCATTGTAACCACCGAGGTCATTGCCGAGATAGCCAAGAAGAATGGTGTAGAGCTTCGCGACTGCTATACTGGTTTCAAGTGGATTGCCAACGAGATTCGTATCTCTGAGGGCGTGAAGAAGTATATCGGTGGCGGTGAGGAGTCGTTCGGCTTCCTGCCGTTCGACAAGGTAAGGGACAAGGACTCCCCCGCATCTATCTGTCTGATCTGCGAGATTGCAGCATGGGCCAAGGACAACGGCAAGACGCTGTACGACCTGCTGATGGACATCTATGCTGAATATGGTTTCTCGAAGGAAGTCACCATCAATGTGGTGAAGCCCGGCAAGAGTGGTGCCGATGAGATTAAGCAGATGATGGTTGATTTCCGCAACAATCCTCCCAAGGATCTGGGTGGCAATCCTATCGTGCTGTGGAAGGACTACCAGACGCTGGAGGCCAAGAAGGCCGACGGCAGCGTGGAGAAGATCAATATGCCCACCACTGCCAACGTGCTGCAATGGTTCTGTGCTGATGGCACCAAGATCAGCGTCCGTCCTTCGGGTACGGAGCCTAAGATCAAGTTCTACTGCGAGATCAAGGACGCTTCGTTCAAGTGCGCAGGCTGTTATGAGCGTTGCTCACAGGCTGCCCTTGAGAAGGTTGAGGCCATCAAGAAGAGCCTGAATCTGTAACAATAGCAGTAACCTGAAAAAAGCCACAGGTTGCTCCTGAACATTTCCGTGCCTATATTCGTCTACACTCGTAGGCGGATATAGGCACGGTCGTCAAAGGAGTTGAAGTCAGGATGGAAGGCCTTGGTAGCCTGGAACAGTCCGATGTTCAGCGGGTCGTTTTCCCTTTGCTGTTGTAGGTGCTGCTCGCTCTCGGCAAGCGTAGGGAAGAGTTGGGGATAGCCATCGGAGGCGAGTACAATCTCCCAGCTCTGAAAGTCGAGGCTGATGGTGCGCACATGATTTCTGGCAATGTGGAAGCCATCGATGACGCTATAGCCGATGTTTTGCTGTCGCATGGTTTCGAGCATGCGGGGAATAATCGTAGGCCGTGCAATGTCGTTGCGGCACAGTTCCTCTGTCGTCATGCCCTCGTCCAGGAGTTGTCTTACCTTCTCAGCTCTCATGGCGGCCAGTTCTGCTTCGTATGGCTTGGGATTGTCGTAATAGAGTGCTGCAGAATGGTCGGGAGCTGACGATACCATACATTGGCAGTCGCCCACCATCCATATCTCACGGCATACTCGGCTGAAGACAACGGCCGAGCAGGTGAGGCGGTCTTCTGGGTGTTCGGCCAGACGCGGCAGCATTGATTTTCGGTAGTGTTTGCGGATGGCAGCCGTAACGCCGCGTAGAAATTCCTCGCAGGTGATGGTCTTGGGCATGCGACGGATGTAGCGCGCCGTCAGGAGCATGGCGTAACGGCCGTTAGAGTGGAAAAGGCTATGGCGGTACTGGCTCTTCGAGGTGCTGCCGTCGATGACAGCCACGAAGTCAGGAGTGACCACGATTCCGTCTTCGCTTTTCTTTTGGGGATTCTTCGCGATGAGGTTTTGTTCGAGGATTTGCATGGGGATAATGGGCTGAATGTCCGGAATATCCAGAATGTTCAGAATGTCCGGATTGTCCGGAATGTGATGCTTGAGACTGACCGCCATCCTTGTACCAGAAGAAATACTGCCGCTGTGCAAGCTTCTCCTTCTGAGTCTTTGCTGTGGATATGGGTTCCAGCGTATAGGGGTTGTAGCCAGTATAGAACATCTCGGTAGATACCGTCATCGGGGTAGGAGTGAAGTCTTGTACCTGTTCCAGCCGATAGCCCATCTTGCGGGTGATGTCAGCCAGTTCCTTCATATCGGCTTCGGTACATCCGGGATGACTGGAGATGAAATAGGGGATGAGCTGCTGTCGAAGCCCGTTTTCCTGACAGATGCGGTCGAAGAGCCGTTTGAATTCATAGAACTGCCCGAACGACGGCTTGCGCATAAGGTTCAGCACACGGTCGCTGGTATGCTCTGGTGCCACCTTCAATCGTCCGCTGACATGACGGGCAATCAGTTCGCGGGTATATTCCTGTGCCGCTCTGTTGGCGGCATCGTCTTTGCTCTTATACAGCAGCAAGTCGTAGCGCACACCACTGCCGATAAAGCTTTTCTTGATGCCCGGCAGTGCATCCACGGCACGGTAGATTTCCAGGAGGCGCGAGTGGTTGGTGTCAAGATTCGGGCATACTTGCGGATGGATGCAACTGGGGCGTTTGCATTTTTCGCAGGCGTTGATGTTGCGCCCGTGCATCCCGTACATGTTTGCCGATGGTCCTCCCAAGTCGGAGAGATAGCCTTTGAAGTCGTTCATCTGCATCACCTGTCGCACTTCCTTCAAGATACTTTCCTTTGAGCGGCAGCTGATGAACTTCCCCTGATGTGCCGAGATGGTACAGAAGGCGCATCCGCCAAAACATCCGCGATGGATGTTGACGCTATGGCGTATCATCTCGTATGCCGGAATGCGCTTGTCCTTATATTTAGGATGAGGTACGCGCGTGTACGGGAGGTCGTAGCAGGCATCAATCTCTGCGGTAGTCATGGGAGGATATGGCGGGTTGACGACGACGTATGGACCTTTATGCTTTTCCTGTTGTCCGTGTAAGGGCTGTATCAGCCGGTGGGCATGCATCATGTTCGACTGTTCCTCGATATGCCTGAAGTTCTCGGCCTGGCAACGCTTGTCGCGCAGGCATTCGTCGTGAGTGTGGAGCAAGATGTCATCATCTGCAGGGATGATGTCATCCGACAGGTAGACAGTTTGGGGAATGTCTTTTATTTCTTCGTTTCTTATTTCTGCTCCTTTCTCCAATCGGCGGGCTATCTCGATGATGGGTTTCTCTCCCATTCCGTAGATGATGAGGTCTGCCGGTGCATCACACAGGATGCAAGGTCGCAGGCTGTCCTGCCAATAGTCGTAGTGAGTAAGTCGCCGCAGGGAGGCCTCTATACCTCCCAGCACAATGGGAACGTCAGGAAAGAGCTGGCGTAGGATTTTGGAATAGACGATGGTGGGATATTCAGGCCTTAGGTCGTGCCGTCCGTCGGGGCTGTAGGCATCTTCTGACCGTAGCCGCCGGTTGGCGGTATACTTGTTGACCATTGAGTCCATGCACCCTGGAGCAATACCGAAGAAGAGGCGTGGCCTTCCGAGTTTCTTGAAGTCGCGGTAGTCGCCGTGCCAGTCAGGTTGTGGCACGATGGCAACCCGATAGCCTGCTGCTTCCAGTACCCTTCCGATGACGGCAGCCCCAAACGAAGGATGGTCGATGTAGGCATCGGCTGAGAAGAGGATGATATCCACCTCGTCCCAGCCTCTCAGCTCCAACTCTTTCTTCGTTGTTGGCAGAAAATCCGTCAGCCTATATTCCATTTGTCATTTAATTAAAGGGAGTCCCCTGGAAGGAGCGGACGGTCATGCCAAGGTTGGCGTTAGCCCGGTCTTTCCAGTTGATGAAGAGGATGACAAGCTGTTGCAATCCGTATGCCTTCATGTTGGGGTGGTAGATTACGTCAAGACAAAGGTCGAGTAGTCGCTTGTCCTTGCCAGCCTCCGATTCCAGTATCGACCGGATATTGAGTTTCAGTTTGTCGAGAACTTGTTCGTCAACGTAGCCGTTCGAATCAATCAAGTCGCGAAACAGCTGGTAGTCCTCTATAGTTTGCAGGTGTTCCTCGCTGATTTCGATACTGCGTGTTCCTGTGGAGTTTGTTTGGATTTTTTGCATCGTTTTTTAGTTTTATTAGGTTTTTATTTCAATGATGTATAAGATTCTATTTTAGCAGGTAGTTCAGTATTCCTCGCATGATAGAGCCTTGCTTCTGCTTGTTCCGTATGCATTCGAAGGGGAATCCCATGACGAAGATGCGGTAGTCGCTGCCCTTGTAGGCTATGGCGGCATTGTTGCCGTCGGCATATTGCATGACGGTATAGGCCGGTTTGACGGGTTGCAGGATATCGGTAGAGGTGGCAGCATAGTGCTCCTCGTTGAGCGCCCCCCAGTATTCCAAGGTTGTGCCCATTCCGTTGACGGTATATTCCGTAGCAACATGTCGTCCGGCGTGTTGGCATTTCAGAATGTTCTGCAGGAAGACACGTTCAGCGTCTGTTGTCATATCGGTGCCCAGATAGGCTCCGCTAACCAGTATTGCGCCCCCCAGGCTGGTGAATTGCTGCAGGGTGTGCTGCATCGACGTGCTGAAGGCCTTGTAGTATTGAAGGCTGTGGCCGTCGTTGCGTTCCAGTCCTAACAGGAGGTCTACGGCGGCATATTTCTGCAAATGAATTTTTGCCGACTCAAATGCCTCGCTCGAACAGCTCACGATGTTGTACTGTCGTGCCGAGGCAATAGCTTCGGCATGTGTCTTCACGTAGTTGAAGTCGTTGCCGGCGATAAGCATGCCAGCCAGTTCTTCTCCGCTGTCGCCAAGTCCTCCGTTCTCGTCGCCCATCATCGTGCGGTCGAAGTTGATTTGGTAGCCCGACCACCCCAGAGTGGGACCGTAGGTGATGCCAGGGTCTTCATCCAAGTCGAATCCCTGTTCCTCTTCCGTATTACGGATGGCGGGTGAGGAAACACGATGGAATCCGTTGACCACCATAACGGTCTTGGTGGCTCCCGGCTGATAGCAGGCCGACAGCACCTCTGTAGGGAAGCTCTCGCCGCCCCTGTTTACGGCCTTGACCTTGAAATGGTAGAGCTGGTTTGGTTCCAGCTTCATGGTGTGGCTGTTGCGCGAATGGAGATAGGTTCCGTTGTCGAAGTCGGCATTTCCCAGAGCTGTATAGAGCACGTAGCCCGTAGGTGTGGCGGATGGTTCCTGCGGATCGCTGACGGCTTCCCAGTTGAGCAGTATCTCTCCCTCGTCATCGAATTCTATTCGGAAGTTGTTAGGGGCGAGCGGAGCCACGACGCACGACTTTCCATGCTGGTCGTTGACGTAGCGGAGCAGCGTTTTGTAGATGGAGCGTGCCAGCGTGAAGCGGAAGTTGGGATCCTGTCCGTAGCGCATATCCGGGAAATTCTGGTGCGACATGGTTTCCAGGATGGCACTTGGCACTTCAGGCAGCCGTGTTTCGGAGTAGTTGCGGTCGAAGAGTTCCCTCCGGTTCCATTGTCCGTATTTGTACTTGATGTCCAGCATCACATTGCTCAACAGGGCATCGGCCAGGTCGCGCGATGCCATTCTGGAGATGCCGGCATTCAGTTTTCCCTCGTTGAATCCAGTAGTACAGATGGAGAGTGAGCCGATGATTCCCGCGCCGTTCTTGGCATATCCTGCGTCGCTATGAACAGCCAGCGACACCTCGAAGGGAACTTTGCGCCCTTCTACCGTAGGCATGAAGCACGAGCCTCCTCCCAGCAGGTTGGTCATGTACGAGCGTACGTTGATGTCATCGCCATAGTCATCCTGTCCCTCCTTGCTGCTGTATACGGCATAGGGCATGCCTGCCCATTGTGCCGAATAGCGTGCTCCTTCCAGGGCACGCGGCAGTCCGCTGGTTTCCCCGAATCGCTCTATGTTTCCCATGCCGCCGCCGAATCTCACGGCATCGGTAGTGACTACGCCGCTCTTGTCGCTCTGGTTGGAAATGGTGACGCGGTTGAACTCGCTATAACCGGCATCGAAGTCGAACGTGCCGAGGTAGACCCATGTGGAGCCTCCCATCTGCTGGTTAACGTGAAACTGTGTCAACTCTCCCTTGTGCCATACGGTATAGAGGGCATCATCGATGCTGTTGGGTAGCGTCTGGTAGCTGACGTAGACGGCATATCTGCCAGCCTTGCGGAAGTCGGGCTGATAGGTTGCCAATGAGTAGCGCTTGTTGCTGCTGGTTGTCTTGGCCATGCGTGCTGTTCCAGCCTCAAATGGATTCTCGTTATCCTGGTAGTTGCCCTTATGCCAGGCGAATCCCGGCTGTGAGGTGGTTTGCCATTTTCCGTGTGCGGTTACCTCAAAATAGTTTCGCTTGGCCCCATCGTTGTCGACGATGATTTCCTCTTTCTGCCAGTCGCGCTCACGTGGTGTGAAGACCACGGCTCCGGCGTTTTCGAGCATCGGAATGAGGTAGGGCACGACGATGGTTTGCGTGAACAGGTCTTCGGTCGTGCCGAAGAGCTTTGGTCGCTGCCAGCGCCACATGCCCCGCTTCTGGTCGTAGAACCGTCCGTGGCTGGCCCATAGTGCCAGATGGCGGCCTTGCAGTCCATGGGTCACCTTCACTGGTGTGGAGATGTTCTTTACCCAGGGTTCACCGTCGTAGTCGATGTCTCCCCACAGTCGCGACTTGTCGGCATTTTGCGACAGCCGGTTGGGAATCAGTTCGTCGATAGTCATCCCGTTGGTGATGACAGTTATCGTGTACTTCTGATAGGGCTTGGGCAGCTCACCTTTTATCTTCTTATAGATGTGCGCGGTAATTTCTGGTGTGAACTCCTGAGCGGCAAAAAACTCGTCGGCAGTAATGGTCAGTGTCCGGTTCTCGTTGTCCAGCTGGTAGTCTGTCATGCGAGGCTGCTGGGTGAGTCGTGTGCCTTTTGGTTTATACTTGGCAAAATACTGTTTCAGGCGTTCTGCCATCTTTGCCTCATCTTTTGCAGATTGAGCAGCTGCCCCCGTGGCGAATATCAGCAGCGACAGGATAGGGCATAAAACTTTACGCATTATTCTATATCTCCTATAGTGAAATTCTCAGGACACTTGCCCTTGAAATCCTTGAAGTACAACTTGATTTCCCTCATCTGGCTCTCAATGTCGCCATTGGGGATAATGGTTTTGGTACATTGTATGTGTCGTTTCTCATAGTCTACGCCGTAGAGCAGTATGGGAATCTCTGCCTTCAGCGCGATATAGTAGAATCCCTTCTTCCACTCCGTGGTGGCCGAACGGGTGCCTTCCGGCGTGATGCAGAGCCTGAACACTTCCGACCTTCTTGCTGTTTCGGCCATATTGTCGGTCATGCTGTTGTGCTTGCTGCGCCACACGGGGATGCCTCCCAGTTTGCGGAAGATGGGACCGAGCGGCCACACGAACCAATCTTTCTTCATCAGGAAGTTGCTGTCCAGTCCTTTGGCGGTGCTATACAGCTGTCCGATGAGGAAGTCCCAATTGCTCGTGTGGGGTGCCAGACAGATGATGTATTTCTCCGGATGGGGCTCGGTTACTTCTGCCGTCCACCCCATGTGCTTGAAAAGGAGCCAGTTGCAAAAAGCTTTCCACATAGTGGTCAAAAGTGCTTAAGGTGATCCATAATCTCGCTGGCATGCGTCGCGAAGTCTTCTCTCAGTTTCTTGTAATACACCTTGGCGGGCATGCCCGGCTCCGGGTGGGATATGCGACTGATAAAATCGTCTTGCATTTTCAGCGTACTGAAGATAAGTGCCTCTGCACTATCGCGGTTTTGGCCATACAGCGATGCTGCCATGCACTCGGCGAACAGCTCCTCGCAGATGAGGTTGATTGTTTGTTTCAGAGATTTCTTGTTTGCCATATAAATTCCTCCTAATTGGTTTTGATTGTCTGTTTCACAGGTCAAAGATACGAAAAATATTCAATATATCCTACAATAGTTCACAAAAAAATATTAAAATGGCCTAATTCTTTTCGTTTCTCGTAGAAAAACTGTATTTTTGCATTCCGAAAATTCAATTATTCATCTAATTAATAGAAAAAGAGAATGGAAAAAAGTGCATTGCAGTTAGCAAGATCCGCTTATCAGCCCAAGTTGCCGAAGGCTCTTCAGGGTGCGGTGAGAGTAAAGGAAGGTAACCCCACGCAGAGTGTGGGCGATCAGGAAGACATCAAGAAACTCTTCCCCAACACCTATGGTATGCCCGTTGTAGAGTTCGAGCCTGCTACGGAAGCCAACACGAAGAAGATGAACGTGGGCGTGATTCTCAGCGGCGGCCAGGCTCCTGGCGGTCACAACGTCATTACCGGTCTCTTCGACCAGATCAAGAAGCTGAATCCTGAGAACCGCCTCTATGGCTTCATCCTCGGCCCTGGAGGCCTGGTAGACCACAACTATATGGAGCTGACAGCCGACATCATCGACGAGTACCGTAATACCGGCGGCTTCGACATGATTGGCTCCGGACGTACCAAGCTGGAGAAGATTGACCAGTTCGAGAAGGGATTGGAGATTATCCGCCAGCTCGACATCAAGGCTATCGTGATTATCGGTGGCGACGACTCCAACACCAACGCCTGCGTGCTGGCCGAATACTATGCCGCCAAGCAGTATGGCGTACAGGTCATCGGCTGTCCGAAGACTATCGACGGCGACCTGAAAAACGAGCAGATTGAGACCTCTTTCGGCTTCGATACCGCCTGCAAGACCTATTCAGAGCTGATTGGCAACATCGAGCGCGACTGCAACTCGGCACGCAAATACTGGCACTTTATCAAGGTGATGGGGCGCTCGGCCTCCCATATTGCCCTGGAGTGTGCCCTGCAGACACAGCCCAACATCTGCCTCATCAGCGAGGAGATTGAGCAGAAGGCCATGAGCCTCAACGATATCGTAGACTACATCGCCGATGCCGTTGTGTCACGTGCTGCCGACGGTAACAACTTCGGTACCGTCATCATCCCCGAAGGTGTCATCGAGTTCATCCCCGCCATCAAGAAGCTGATTGCCCAGCTCAACGACGTGCTGGCAATGCCTGAAGCCAAGGAAATCAGTCGCGACGAGCAGGTAGACTTTGCCAAGAGCCACCTCACCGAGGAGAACCTGGCCGTGTTCAACAGCCTGCCCGTAGGTGTGGCACGTCAGCTGGCACTCGACCGCGACCCCCACGGCAACGTACAGGTATCGCTCATCGAGACAGAGAAGTTGCTCTCCACGATGGTATCACAGAAACTTGAGAAGCTGAAGAAGCTGGGCAAGTACACCGGCAAGTTCGGTACTCAGCACCACTTCTTCGGATATGAAGGCCGCTGCGCAGCACCCTCTAACTTCGATGCTGACTACTGCTATGCCCTCGGCACCTCTGCTGCCCAGCTCATCGCCAACGGCAAGACCGGTTACATGGCCATCGTGAAGAATACGACGGCTCCCTCCGACCAATGGATTGCCGGTGGTGTGCCCATCACGATGATGATGAATATGGAGCGTCGCGCCGGTGAGATGAAACCCGTAATCCGCAAGGCCCTTGTAGAGTTGGACGGTGCTCCCTTCAAGACGTTTGCTGCCCAGCGCGACAAGTGGGCCAAGGAGACCTGCTATGTATATCCCGGTCCTATCCAGTATTGGGGCCCCACTGAGGTTTGCGACCAGCCTACCAAGACGCTGGCTCTCGAACAAGGCCGATAAACCCGTAGACATTGAACTCGTTGAAGTCCAAGTCTCCCAGACGGCGATATTCCAGTCCTGTGCCGCACAAGCGGCCAGGACTGCTTGTCCGTCTGCTCCAGAAGCTGCCCGGTTGGGCGTGGTGGATGGGCGGATGTTCTGTTGTCGCCATTTACATCTTCTTTTTCTATTATATCTTCGTCGGGCCGTTCAGTTTCCGCTGGCGCGCCCTCTATGGTGATGTGAATTATCCCGATGGTTTTGAAATCCACGGCATCGACATCAGTCACCATCAGGGCAAAATCGACTGGGAGGAGCTGCGCGACAAGGGAGTCATCGACAAGTTCCCCATTCGCTTCGTGATGATCAAGGCCACCGAGGGAGCCACCCGCATCGATGAGAACTTCAAGGAGAATTTCCACCAGGCACGCGAATATGGTTTCACGCGTGGTGCCTACCATTTCTACAGTGTCTACTCTCCGGCCAAAGATCAGGCCAATTTCTTCATCCGTAAGGTAAAGCTGGAGAACGGCGACCTGCCTCCCGTGCTTGATGTCGAGCACAAGCCAAAGCAGCAGACCGACGAGGAGTTCAAGGCCAGCGTTCTGGAATGGCTCGACATCGTAGAGGCCCACTACGGCGTCAAGCCCATCATTTACACCTATTATAAATTTAAGATGCAGTATCTGAGCGATCCCGTGTTCGACAATTATCCCTACTGGATTGCCCACTACTACGTCGACGAGGTAGAGTATCAGGGCCCTTGGAAGTTCTGGCAGCATACTGACGTGGGTCGCCTGCCAGGCATCAAGGGCAATGTAGACTTCAATATCTACAACGGTTCCTTCTACGACCTGCGTAAGCTCACCATTGGCGCACGCGAGCAGATAGGCGAAGAGGCGTATTCCGACTGACCCTTGTCCCCATGATTGTGCAAAGAAAAAGTCGCATATCCTGCACTGAGCATTGACTATCAGGACTTTACGCAGATTTTCCTGCACTGAATCCTGCACTGAATCCTGCACTGAATCCTGCACTGAACAAGACAGCTTCAATCCTTCATCGCCACAAGCTTTTTAGAATTATTAACTATAGTACCAAGTTTTGTCCGAGTTCTTGGTACTGAGAGTACATGCACCTTGAACTCCTAGTACAAGTACCATGTATTCCCTGTACAAGTACCATGTATTCACCGTTCTCGCCCCTGTACACTCTGTCCGAGCTGCCTGTATCATGCCTGAAGTGTAGCCTGTATAGTGCCCGGCACTGTAGCCGCAGTGTAGGATTCAGTGCAGGATTCAGTGTGGGAAAATCAGCATAACCTATTGAGTATCAGCATTCAGTGTAGGATATGCTACTTTCAAAAGATTATATCCAGAGAATCATCAGTCAAGTGCGCGCATGAACACAGGAGGACTCCAGTGCACTTGATGACTTTGCAATTTATGATTCTCGAACATTTTTGAATGAAACACCAGTAAGTACAAGACTCTTGACGGGTTTGCCGTCTTTGATTGCAGGTTTCCAACGGGGCATACTACGGAACAGTCGGAGAGCTTCTTCGTTCAGCGTTTTGTTGACTCCCTGCTTGAGTCTGACACCACTGACGGAGCCGTCTTCATTGACTACCAAGCATATACCGACGCGACCTGATAGCCCTTTGTCATCTGTGGCTTTGGATAGCTGTATATTCTTAGCAAGCCATTCCTCTTGATCACCAGAAAACTCCGCTTTCTTATCTACAGTCATATAGATATGCTCACCAGGCTTGCTCATCCAGAAAGTCCTGCCTTGCACTTCGTTGCCATTGATATGAGTTATCTCGTAGCTTTCGGATTCGAGTCCAGGATAAGATGCCTTGACAGTTGTGCCCATAGGCACTTTCAGCTCGCACCAACCTTCGTTGTTGGTCTTTGCTTTCTGACCAGTCTCAACTACCGTGATCTCTGCTCCATTCAAAAGCTTGCCTGTGGCAGCTTCCTCAACTTTGAAGAACATCCATGCCTTAACTTTTTCCTTAAATTCTACAGGATAATCATATTCAGAATCTCTATTGAATTCTGTTATATGATGAGTATAGAGCTCTATACGTCGGGGTCTCTCACCCTGTATCAGTTTCATTTCCTTGATATTGCATAGTGGCACATGGGGCACATTGTCTTTATCAATCTCCTTACCATCCAGCGTTACAAGGTATTCCGTCAAGGGACAAAAGCTTCTCACATTCCACCACTTATCTTCTTTCACAACTCCTCTTTCTGCCAAATGACCATTAACCAGCCAAGTGTAGAAAGCCCCTACAGGGACTTTTACGCTTAAACCTTCTCGACCGTCTTTCTGAGTGAGAATGATGGCAGATTCTTCCTTAGTCTTATAATCGACTTTTGTCTCGCATGAAGCATAGAGCGATATGGCTATGATGGGTAGCAGATAGGCAAAGCGAAGCCATTGTCTGCGACTAGATTTTGGTTTTGTAATCATGTTGATTCGTTTTTTGAGGGTACTGTTAATGAAACCGTTTGCCAGAGAGTACCCGCTCTGGCTGGCGGCCTTACGGATTAAAAGATGTAGATACTGAATGTCATTGAATCCGTGAGAGAGTACCTGCTGGTCAGCCTCGTACTCGTGGATGGTGCGCAGATCGGCACGTAGCATCCACATCGTTGGGTTAAACCATTGCAGGGCAGTAAGCAGTTCCACTAAGAGCACATCGACTGAATGGTGCAGTCGGATGTGTCCCAGTTCATGCGTAAGGAGGGCTGTTGTCCCTTCCTCATAATCCTTGTGGTTTAAGAAAACCGTCTTCCACCAACTGAAAGGTGTCTTGGCCTCTTCGTTAATAGCTATCTGACGACCATCAGAAAGAGGGTGAATCTCACTTTCGAGAGCCATCTTGTGCAATCGCCAAATAGATAGTAGCATTTTCGAGAGAACCACAGCGACACCTATTATATATATAACAGCGAGAAGCAATTGCCAGTCGAAGTGCTGTTCCTGCTCAGGGGTAACTGTTGCGGGCGAGATAGTGGCTTCTGGCTGTATCGCAGTTGTCTCAGGCAGCATTGTCTCATCTATCGCTTCCATAGGAATGGGATCTACTTCTACCGTTTTGTGGATAGTTATCACACATAGCGGAAGGACGAACGAAGCTACTGCTGTCGATAACAACACGATGCGGTTAAGCCTGTGCCAAGTCTCTTTTGCCGTCAGCAATCGCCAGAAGATATAGAATGTGGCTATCAGTACGGCTACTCTCAGTTCGTATGTCAGGAAGAGGGTCATCATTTCTTAGTTTTTTCGTAAGTTTCTACTTGGGAAATCAGGTCGCGCAACTCATTGACTGAGAGTTTCTCTTCCTTCAACAAGGTAGACACAAGGCCTTTGTAGGAGTCCTTGATGTAATTATCTACCAATCGGAAGATGCTGTTCTTGGCATAATCCTGCTCTGTGATAAGGGCATGATATTGATAGGTAGAGCCATATTGTTTATGACCAATATAGCCTTGTTGTTCCAATCTGCGCACAATGGTTGACAGCGTATTGAAATGGGGCCTTGGCTCTTCGTAGTGCTCAAGCAGTTCCCTTACGAACATAGGTCCATGTTGCCAGAACAGTTCCATCACTTCCCGTTCTTTATTTGTTAGTTTTTTCATTCTTTCTTTGCTTTTTCGTTTAACATCAATGACGTATTCAGTATCTGGCGGCAAAGATAACTAAAAAAATATAAGCACACAACTATTTCTTGTAGTTATGCAATTCTGTTAATTTCTTTAAATAGTTGTTCACCTCGCTTAACAATAGTTGCAAACATAGTAACTGTGCACTCGATGGAATGGTGCTATTTTTGGTAAAAGTCTACTTATGTGGCCAATGAAAAGAGAGAGGCCACTTGCGGTCTCTCTCTCTTGCTCTAGCGGAAGGTGAGGGATTCAAACCCCCGATACCCGAAAAGGGTATACCGGATTTCGAGTCCAGCGCGATCGATCACTCTGCCAAC
>CAMKTS010000030.1 GCA_946415755.1 uncultured Prevotella sp.
CATCGCCTTCGTAGATATATCCACAAACGGCGCAAATAAACTTTTTCTTCATAGTTGCATTGTATTTGCTTAGTTAATAATAAAGGATTTTTGCAAAGATAACTAGTTTTTTCGAATCGCCCAAACTTTTCTGAAGAAAAAAATGTAACAGGCGCAAAAAAGTCACCAGAATGCGCCCCGCTTCTCCTTATTTGAGCTTGGCTCCCTGACGGAGTACCAGCTTGATTCTGGATTTCTTGGAGAGGTTAGGGTTGTCCCACTCGCCGCCAAGAATCTGAATGACGGGGTTGGGAATGGGAGCCTTCTGAGCGGCAGAGATGGCCTCAGATAGTGTGAGATACTGACCACGCCCCTGGGCATCGACGGTGAAGTCGGCATCAGTACGATAAGCTTTCAAGACGGGAATCTCTTCGCAAAGGGCATCAGCCAGCAGACGGGCCACACGGTGGGCACCGTAGATGCTGTAGTGTGTATTGTCCTGCTTGCCTTTGGGTTCGCTAGGTTCCTGACCAGGAAGGAACCACATGTGTAGCTTCTTGGAACCCTCGACCCCCATCGACTGTTCCAACTCGTGAGTAATCTTGTTGGCATCGACAAAATGGACGTTCATACGTTCGGCTACATCTCGAGGAGCAATGCGATAGAGACCGTGAGTGTCGACCAGCGAGTCGCCCTCAACCACCTTAGGGGCATCCTTGAAGGTGGTGTTGCGAAGAGCCTCGTCATCGTCGTTCTTGGCGGGCTTCTGAGCAAAGTTGCGACGTACCACACAGCTCATCAGCACTGGAGTACCGCCGTGCTCGCGAGTCTCGCGAACGTAGCGTGCCAGCATATAATCGAAGGTCGATCCAGGATCTGTATGACGCTTCTCACCGGCCTTCTCGTCGTTATGTCCGAACTGGATGATAACATAGTCGCCCGGACGTATCTTTTCGAGAACCTTCTGCCATCGGCCTTCCCTGAAGAACGAGAGAGAAGAACGGCCATTGAGGGCGTGGTTGTCGACACGAATATTGTCATCAAAATAGCTCTGTAGGGCCATCGCCCATCCTCTCTCCTGCTTGCCTCCAGAAATGTCTTTGTTGGCTGCAGTGGAGTCGCCGATAACAAAAATAGTAGTCACGTGGTCTTTGTCAAAGGATGTCAGCACGAAAAGTGTCATGACAGCCATTATCAACTTCTTCATTATCTTTAAGTTTTTTATTGTCGATACGTTATTGTATAATTATAGAACAGAGTTCGTCTGCTGTAACCAGCTGCTGCTCACCGGTTTGCATATTTTTCAGCGTCAGCTTTCCCTGACTGATTTCGTTCTCGCCAGCCAGAGCTACAAAAGGAATCTGCTTGGCATTGGCGTATGACATCTGTTTTTTCATCTTTGAAGCATCAGGGAAAATTTCGGCTCGAATGCCTCGCGCGCGTACCATATTTAATATAGGGAGACAATAGGCACTTTCTTTATCGCCAAAATTGATGAACAACAACTGAGTAGCAGTGGTGGAGTCTTTTGGATAGAGGTCAAGTTGATTGAGTACGTCGTAGATACGGTCGGCACCAAACGAGATGCCTACGCCAGAGAGGCCAGGCATACCGAAGATACCCGTCAGGTTGTCGTAGCGTCCACCACCCGTAATACTGCCTATTTGAACGTCGAGAGCTTTGACCTCGAAGATGGCTCCCGTGTAATAGTTCAAACCACGAGCCAGCGTGAGGTCGAGCTGGATTTCATTCTTCAGCCCCACCGTCTTCAGCATATCAAGTATGTATCGGCACTCCTCTACTCCCATCAAACCTGTCTCGCTGTCGCTAAGCACCTTGGCTATCGTTATGAGTTTCTCATCGTTGCTGCCAGAGAGCATGATAATGGGCTGCAACTGCTGAATTTGCTCGTCACTGAGTCCGTCTTCGCGAAGTTCGGCATTCACATTGTCGATGCCTATCTTGTCGAGTTTGTCAATGGCTACAGTGATATCAACTATCTTGTCGGCAGCCCCAATAACCTCGGCAATGCCAGATAATATCTTGCGGTTGTTGATCTTAATCTGAACACGGATGCCGAAACGACTGAACACCTCGTCAACAATCTGCATCAGTTCTACCTCACTGAGCAGCGAGTCGCTACCCACCACATCGGCATCACACTGATAGAACTCACGATAGCGCCCCTTCTGCGGACGGTCGGCACGCCAGACAGGCTGTATCTGATAACGCTTGAAAGGCAATTGAAGCTCCTCGCGGTGCATCACGACATAACGGGCAAAGGGAACGGTGAGGTCGTAGCGAAGCCCCTTCTCACACATCTTGGATGCCAAGTGCAAACTATTGCGTTCCAACAGTTCATCGTCGCTGACCTTGGTCAGACAGTCGCCACTGTTCAGCACCTTGAAGAGCAGCTTGTCGCCCTCTTCGCCATATTTGCCCATCAGCGTTTGCAACGTCTCCATTGCCGGTGTCTCTATCTGCTGGAATCCGTAGAGGGCATATACCTCACGAATCGTGTTGAAAATATAGTTGCGCTTGGCCATCTCTACGGGGCCAAAGTCGCGCGTACCTTTAGGAATACTTGGTTTCATATTACTTTTTGTTATTAATTAGTAATGAGCAAGAATACTCATTAAAAATCATTTCCTAACGATGGTTTGAGCACGATCGGGACCGATAGAGATAATCTTGATGGGGGTCTCAAGCTCCTTTTCGAGGAAGGCGATATAGTCGCTGAACTCTTTGGGGAACTGGGCTTCGCAGGTAAACTGCGTCATGTCCGTCTTCCACCCTGGCAACACCTCGTAGATAGGTTCGATACCCTTCTCAATGTCGTAGGGGAAGTCGCGCGTTTCTACGCCATTCACCTTATACGACGTACATGCCTTAATGGTGTCGAAACCGTCGAGTACGTCGCTCTTCATCATGATGAGTTGAGTAACACCATTCACCATAATCGAATAGCGAAGCGCTACCAGGTCTATCCATCCGCAACGACGCTCACGACCCGTTACGGCACCATACTCATGGCCGAGGTCACGAATCTTCTTGCCGGTCTCATCGAACAGCTCCGTAGGGAACGGGCCGGCACCGACACGGGTGCAGTAGGCCTTCATAATGCCAAACACCTCGCCAATTTTGTTGGGGCCGATACCCAGCCCCGTGCAGGCTCCAGCACAGATAGTATTCGAAGATGTGACGAAAGGATAGCTGCCAAAATCGACATCGAGCATCGTCCCCTGGGCACCTTCGCACAATACGCTATTGCCCTTGCGCAGATAGCCGTTAATCTCGTGCTCTGAATCCACCAGATGGAACTGGCGTAAGTATTCGATGCCTTCCAGCCACTTCTTCTCCACTTCGGTAATGTCGTAGTCAAAATGGAGCGACTTCAATATAGCTTCGTGGCGAGCCTTGTGGGCAGCATACTTCTCCTCAAAGCCATCAAGAATATCGCCTACGCGCAAGCCATTACGACTCACCTTATCAGTGTACGTAGGCCCTATGCCTTTACCTGTTGTGCCAACTTTATTCTTTCCTTTCTGGGCTTCGTAGGCGGCATCGAGGATGCGATGGGTAGGCATAATGAGATGTGCTTTCTTCGAGATGTGCAGACGTTCCTTCAACTTATGTCCACTTGCTTCGAGTGCCTTGGCCTCGTCCATGAAGAGGTCAGGAGCCAGCACCACGCCATTACCAATAATATTCACCTTGCCCCCTTGGAAGATACCAGAGGGAATGGAGCGAAGCACATACTTCTGACCTTCAAACTCCAGTGTGTGGCCAGCATTGGGACCACCCTGAAAACGAGCTACCACGTCGTATTGCGGGGTCAGTACATCGACCACCTTACCTTTTCCTTCGTCACCCCACTGCAGACCGAGCAGGACATCAACTTTTCCTTGATTCATTTCTTTATTGTTTTTTGCAATTTTGTATTGTTCTCTTTTGCACGTCTGGTCAGTTTCGCCTGACACGGGCTACAGATGCCATAAATATAAAGCGTAAAACCATCTTTGCGGAAACGCTTCAGATGCATGGCATTGATAGCTGCACTGACAGACTGTGACTTAACCTCCGTAACCTTGCCGCACACCGTACATATCTGATGGCAGTGGCTGTTGTTGTCGTAACATGCCTCATACTTAGTCTGTCCATGGAAACGATGGCGGATGACCAGTCGAAGTTCCATAAAAAGTTTCAGCGTATTATATAAAGTGGCACGGCTGACGGGAAAGTTACAATCATCTAATTTTTCACCCAACTCCTCCAGGGTAAAATGCCCCGTTATGCTATACACGGCATCCAATATGGCATAGCGTTCGGGAGTCTTGCGATGCTTGTTCACTTCCAGATAGCTAGTCAGGATATTCCTGACTGTCGTCTTGGTATTGTCTCTCATTTTATGTGGTTATACTGGTTAAAACCGCACAAAATTACTATTTTTTATTGAAAACAACGAAATAATTATTTAAAAAAGTTCTAAACTGACACTTTTTAATGCACTTTTTGCCATACGCTCGTATACAAGTCCCAATTCTGCGAATCGTGATACGCAGTGCATGGCAGCTTTGCGAACAGAAGGAGTATCGCTTTGAAGTACACAGAGCACCTGATCAAGAAACTCGTTAATGCCTCGTTCGTTGGGTTCCTGGCCATTCATAAACAAACGTGTCAGCACAAGGTAGCCGCATAGCTGGTCGTACTCCTTGTCAGATGCAATCCACTGGAAAGACTTTTCCGCAATATATGGCAGATGTTGCCACAGATTAAAGGCGACCTGCTCGGCCAATTCCTGCGAAGGAAGCTGCTCCATCCAAATGTCGCATACTTCAGGAAGCATCTTTTCGTGAGGCATTAATAAAGTTGCCAATATCTTGCATTCGCGCACGTTCTCTTTCCACAAAGTAATGGACAGATGGTAGAGAGTATCGTCATCTGGTATTTCACGGCGTATCTCATCGGACATCTCGCGCAACCTGGGTAGTGTGACACCCCAATTGAGCTTATAATTCAGCCCCTTGCTGCGCATAGACTGTGCAACAGCGCCATCCATCAGTTGGTGGAAAGACAGTTTAATATCCTTTATCTTCTCTTGTGTTGTCATTGCCTATTCAAATTTCATATCAGCGTAGCATATTCTCTACTATATCGCAACATCTGGCCGGTATAGCTCTCGTCGTAGTCCACCCGGATATCAGTTATCTCTCCTTGGTTGTCATACTGAGGAGTCAGCACCGGATTAATAAATCCTTTATATGGAGCCAAGTTCAGTTTCTCATAACGTTGCAGCACCTCGACGTGCAATTCTGGTTCAACTCTAACGGCATAGCTTTCTACCAAACGGTGGGCAGCCTCAAAGTCACCCTCACTCTTGATACGCTGTATCTCTGCCAGAAGACGTGCAAACAATTGGCGCAAGACCATGTAGTCAGTAATTTGAACATACGTTTTCCCATCTCTTTTCTCCATTTTCACAACATCGCCCTGCTCATAACACCAATGGGCTATAAGAGAACGGTTACGCATGTGGGCTTCCTCTATCTGGTGGCCAGGCTGAATACGAATCAGCTGCGTCATCAAGCCATTCATCATATAAGTATAATACTGTGACTGATAAGCTCTTGCATCAGGCAGAAGCCCTAATTCTACCAGTTTCTCGTCGGCAATGTAATAAAGTGCGAACAGGTCTGCCCGCGCCTCCTCTATCGTGTTGCCGTATGCCTTTAGCGCATCAGGGTCGGTATCTGGCAAGAGTTGCCCGCTACCGTGTCCCAGGCACTCATGAAGGTCGGTATGTAAGTCATCGCACAGGTCGCCATACTTCTCTATCATATCCAGTGTTTCCAAGTCAATGACGAACTCCTCCTTAAAGCCATTTCCATGTGCTGCCTTATTATAGGCTTCGGTAATATTGCTGATGGTGATACTCTTGCTACCGTGCCGGGCACGTATCCAGTCGGCATTGGGAAGATTGATGCCAATAGCCGTCGAGGGATATTCCTCACCTCCAAGCATAGCGGCACAGATGACATTGGCTGTAACACCTTTTACATGAGGCTTTCGGAAACGAGGATCTACAGGGGAATGGTCTTCAAACCACTGGGCATTGCTACTAATCGTTTGCGTACGCTCAGTTGCCAAAAGGTCTTTGTACTCTACGATACCCTCCCAAGAACCTTTCAGTCCAAGTGGGTCACCATACACCTCTATGAATCCATTGACGAAATCGACACGTCCTTCGTGCTCCCCAACCCATTCAATACAATATTCATTAAAAATCTGCAAATCGCCTGTTTTATAATACTTTATCAGCAGCTCTATCACTTTTTCCTGCTGTTCATTTTCTGCAACTAAAACAGCTTTTCCCAACCAATAGACGATGTGCTGGATGGCTTGTGAATAACGTCCTTCGACAGACCATATATCCTCACAGATAACACCGTCCCGACTCTTAACAAGCGTACTGTTCAGGCCAACAGAAGGTGGAGTCTGACTGTTTGAAAATGATTGTTTAAGCTGTTGGTAAAAAGACTCTGCCTCCTGCTGGGTGACACCATCGTAGAAGTTACAGGCAGAAGTTACTATCAGGTCTTCACCATCAGTCTTATTGACGCGCTTGGACAGAATGGTGTCATCAAAAATCACAGGAAACAGCTCCTCGCAGAGTTGTTCTACACTTTCACCATTCCTAAGAGGCAACATGGCGGAATCGGTGGCTTTGATGGCCTGCCGCAGAAAATCTTCGCAAAAACCAGGACGAAACTTTTCACATCCATAATGGTGATAGATGCCATTGGAAAACCAAATCCGTTTCAAGTACACTTCCAAAGCCCGGAAGTCATCCGTATCATGCGAGACAGCCGACTGAGTATAAACAGCCTCCAATACCTTACGGATACGCAAGTTAAACTTGCCATACTGGTCAAAAGTGATGTCCCGTCCGTAGAGTGTGGCCTGTGAAAGATAATATACAAGTTTCTTCTGTAACAAAGACAATTGCTCAAATCCGTTAAGACGATATCTGAGCAATTGAATATCCGCGAAGCGTTCATCCTGATATTTCATTGTTTGGTGTTGCTTTGTCTTTTGTCTGGTTTATGGTTTCCATGCATCATGTGGTTCAGTCGGTATTCACGTGGAGTCATCCCCATGATTTTATAAAAAGAGGCATAGAAAGACTGTCGGTTAGCAAATCCAACCATATCGCTAACCTCTTCCATGTGTAGTTTCTGATAGCGGCGGTCAACAAGAATGCCCATAGCTTCTTCAATCCGGAACTTGTTGATGAACGAAGTATAGTTCATGTGGAAGCGCACATTGACGACTGCAGACACATAGCGAGTGTTGGTACCTAAATCTTCGGCTAATTT
The DNA here is from genome assembly GCA_946415755.1 of uncultured Prevotella sp. Lineage (GTDB taxonomy): Bacteria > Bacteroidota > Bacteroidia > Bacteroidales > Bacteroidaceae > Prevotella. Next base: position 7,356 of record CAMKTS010000030.1, read on the forward strand.
CTTGGCTGAGTAATCTTTGTCTTTGTACTTCTTCTGCATCACAATGATCTGCAGAATCCTCTCCTTCATGTCGTCCATCAACATAGGACTAACAAGGGTGCGATATACCGCCTCCTTTTTTTTCTTTTCAGTAATGTTATACTTAGCCATATACGTTGATTGATTAAATAGTTGAAAATTTCTTTTGCAAATATACAAAAAAAAAGGAAGATTCCTACATTTTTTTACAAAAATTTACAACAAACGTACGTTTTTTTCTTGTTTTATTACAAAAGGGGGCATGCCATATGATTTTAGCAAAACATTTTTCCGTATTTAATTCTATCAACAAAACAAAAAAGTCGAGTTTCTTTTTGTTTTCTGATTACTTATTCGTACCTTTGCAGCCAAATCAACAAACCAACAATGTTTTGATAGAGAAGCATATCGTATTAGAGGACATCGACCCGGTCTTGTTTTTCGGAACAGGAAACACGCACCTGCAAATGCTGAGGGCTTTATACCCCAAATTGCGCATTGTGGCAAGAGACAATGTCATACGCGTTTTGGGAGATGAGGAACAAATGGCCTCCTTTGAACTGGCTACCGAAAAAATACGCCAGCATGTGGTACGCTTCAATTCTCTGAAAGAAGAAGACTTGCTGGACATTGTCAAAGGCCATCGGACAAGAGATGAGATTCCAGAGGGTGTCGTATGCTATACCATGTCGGGAAGAGCCGTTAAGGCTCGTTCTGAAAACCAGCAGAAACTGATTGAGGCCTACGAGCAAAATGACATGGTTTTTGCTGTCGGTCCTGCAGGAACCGGTAAGACTTATCTTAGTATTGCCTTGGCTGTTAAGGCCCTAAAGGAAAAAACTGCTAAGAAGATTATCCTCAGCCGACCAGCTGTTGAAGCAGGAGAAAAACTCGGTTTCTTACCTGGTGACATGAAAGAAAAGATAGACCCTTACCTTCAGCCTCTGTACGATGCCTTGGAGGATATGCTTCCACAGGTTAAACTGCAAGAACTGATGGAGCACCACATTATACAGATTGCACCGCTGGCCTTTATGCGAGGACGAACATTAAGCGATGCCGTAGTAATACTGGACGAGGCCCAGAACACCTCTCCCCAGCAGATTCGTATGTTCCTGACCCGTATGGGATGGAATACGAAGATGATTATTACTGGCGACATGACACAGATAGACCTACCTCGTTCGCAGAAATCAGGACTTGTGGAAGCAATGAAGATACTGAATGGTGTGGAAGGCATCGGCTTTGTTGAATTGACACGGAAGGACATTGTACGCCATAAACTGGTAACCCGGATAGTTAACGCATTTGAGAACTATGACAAAAAATATGATAATGATGAAAGCATTAACAAGGACAGACTTTAATTTCGAAGGACAAAAGAGCGTATATCATGGAAAAGTACGCGATGTTTACAATATCAATGACGACCTGCTCGTTATGGTAGCCACAGACCGCATCTCGGCCTTTGATGTCATCCTTCCCAAGGGTATTCCTTACAAAGGCCAGGTACTTAACCAGATTGCAGCAAAATTCCTGGATGCCACTGCAGACATCTGCCCCAACTGGAAACTGGCTACTCCAGATCCAATGGTAACGGTTGGACTGAAATGTGAGGGTTTCCGCGTGGAGATGATCATCCGGAGTATCCTTACGGGATCAGCATGGCGTGAGTATAAGAACGGATGCCGTGAACTGTGTGGCGTAAAACTACCAGACGGAATGAAGGAGAACGAACGTTTTCCAGAGCCTATTATCACCCCGACTACCAAGGCCGATGAAGGTCACGACTTGAATATCTCAAAAGAGGAGATTATTGCCCAAGGGCTGGTGTCGAAGGAAGACTATGAAGTGATGGAAGACTATACGCGCAAGATTTTTAAGCGCGGCCAGGAGATTGCGGCCAAACGTGGTCTGATTCTCGTAGATACCAAATATGAATTCGGTAAGCGCGACGGAACAGTCTATCTCATCGACGAAATCCACACACCAGATTCAAGCCGCTATTTCTATGCAGATGGCTATGAGGAAAAACTGGCCAAGGGTGAACCCCAGCGCCAACTCTCAAAGGAATTCGTACGTCAGTGGCTCATCGAGCACAATTTCATGAATGAACCCGGACAGGTGATGCCCGAGATTACTGACGAATATGCCGAGAGTGTCAGCGACCGCTACATCGAACTCTACGAGAACATCGTAGGCGAGAAGTTCGACAAAGCTACCGAAGATGGTGATATTGCTGCACGCATCGAGAAGAATGTAAGCAGTTGGCTCGCAGCTTTCAAATCCCGCTAACTGTCAACTTTCAACTCTCAACTGTCAACTAAAACATGTACCGACAAGAGACGATAAAGCCCTATTACGAAGGGAGTAAGACGGAACAGGTGGAGCAAATGTTCAACAATATTGCTCCCACCTATGACGTGCTGAACCATCGTCTCTCTTGGGATATCGACAAGGGGTGGCGTAAGAAAGCCATCAGACAGTTAGAGCCCTACCGGCCGCAAACCATTCTGGACATTGCTACCGGAACCGGCGACTTTGCCATCCTTGCCACCAAGATGCTGCACCCCACCCGACTCGTTGGTGCCGACATCTCTGAGGGTATGATGGAGTTAGGCAGAAAGAAAGCCGCCAAGTCAGGTCTTCAAGACATCATCAGCTTCGAGCGCGAAGACTGCCTGAACCTGTCGTATCCCGCTGACACTTTCGATGCAGTTACTGCAGCTTTCGGCATCCGAAACTTTGCCGACCTGGACAAAGGCCTTGCTGAGATATGCCGTGTGTTGCGGCCGGGTGGTCATCTGTGCATCGTAGAGCTGACAATTCCCGTGACATTCCCCATGAAGCAGTTGTTCAAGATATACAGCCATACGGTATTGCCACTTTACGGGCGTCTCATTTCCAAGGACACTAGTGCCTACAGCTATCTCACAAAGACCATCGAGGCTTTTCCGCAAGGAGAGCTGATGGTCGACATCCTGTACAAGGCAGGCTTCGCTGAGGCCCGCTTTACCCGACTCACCTTTGGAATATGCACTATGTATTTTGCCACTAAATAAAAAAAGGAAAGGAAAAGAAATTATGGACAAGTACGGACTTATCGGTTATCCTCTAGGACATTCGTTCTCCATCAGCTACTTCAACCAGAAGTTCCAAGATGAGGGCATTAATGCCATTTATGAAAACTTTGAGATTCCCACCATCGATGCACTTACTGAAGTCCTCGACTCGAATCCAAGTCTTCGAGGCCTGAACGTTACTATTCCGTATAAGGAGAAGGTGCTTCCTTTCCTTGACAGCATTTCTCCCGAGGCACGTGCCATCGGAGCCGTCAATGTCATCAAGGTGACTCACGAGGGGAAGAACGTCAAGCTGAAGGGTTATAATTCCGATGTCATCGGCTTTACCAAAAGTATTGAACCCATGCTTGACAAGAAATGGCATCACAAAGCTCTTATTTTAGGTACGGGCGGTGCCTCGAAAGCCGTGGATTTCGGATTGCGCAACCTGGGGCTGGAAACGGTATTCGTCAGTCGTTACGAACGTCCGGGAACTATCCAGTACGCCACCATAACCCCGGAAGTTGTCAAGGAATACAACGTCATTGTAAACTGCACGCCATTAGGCATGTATCCCAAGACAGAGGAATGTCCCCTACTACCATACGAGGCTATGGATGTCCATACCATACTCTATGACCTTATCTATAATCCCGACGAGACGCTCTTCATGAAACGGGGTGCAGAGCATGGCGCACAGGTAAAGAACGGATTGGAAATGCTGCTTCTGCAAGCTTTTGCCTCTTGGGAGATCTGGCATGAGAAATAGAAGAAGAACTATGGACACCTATCTTGAAAAAGTCAATCTGCTGACGAATCAGTACAACGATGCCATCCGTGCATTGGAAGACTCTTATGACATGGAGTCTACACAGAGCTATGCATGGAATCTTACATCCTCGCATCTGAAGCGCCAGTATTCCAAGAGATACGAGGCACTGGCCCGTGAATATCAGGGAAAGAAAAAAGCAATATTCGAGGAATACAAGAAGGCTAACCCCGAGTGGGCTAAGTCCCGTAAGATATGGGGCTGGGTGTTCTATATAGGTCTCATGTGCATGATGGTTTGCTGTGGAGCAGCCATGCCTTGGACCGAGGAGCCTTCATTTGCCGCAACTTCCCAGGTCGTTAGCAGCAGTCAGGAGGCAATAGCATGGAATGCCGAGAACATCCCCATCCCGTTCTTGCAGGATTCCACACAGTATGTCTCCAACCCCGACCATGTGTTGTCGCAAGAGACTGTCAACCAGATGAATGTCACGCTGAAGCGTCTTGACAACGAGCTGGGTGTACAATCACTCGTCATCGTGGTAAACTACATCGAGAACGACGACCCCTTCCGTTTTGCACAGGACGTAGGCAACAAATATGGTGTAGGCTATGGCAACAAGGGATTGATGGTCGTAGTGGGCTATCTTGACCATAGCATCAACATCTCCCCGGGACGCGCACTGGAGGCAGACCTCACGGATGCCGAGTGCCACCGCCTGGAACAGGTGTACGCAGTGCCTGCCATGAGGGCCGAAATGCCCGACAGCGCCATGTACTACCTGACGGAAGCGCTCTATTCTACCCTGAAGAAAAAGCAACTGCCACCGATATCCACCCTATCGTCAGACACAGGGGACGAGGACTTGGAAGTCATCGGGATCACCTCGCTTGCCTTGATAGCCTGGTTTATGTTCTTCCTGCGCAAGAACCGCAAATACCACTGGATGAGTCTCCTGGGAACTGCCACCCTGCTCCCCAACCCATTCTACATTGCTGAAAGTTCTCACGTTAGTGGCGGGGGCTTTGGCGGCTTTGGTGGAGGCAGCGGTGGCGGTGGCTTCAGCGGCGGTAGTTTCGGCGGTGGAAGTTTCGGCGGTGGTGGAGCGACCTCACGATGGTAGAAAGGAATGAGAATAAACATTAAGCTATAAACATTAAATTATTTGTACATTATGAAACTTAGTAAAGGACTTATCGGAATTATTGTTGTTGTAATAGTGGCTGCCCTATGGGCATCCAGTGCTTACAACGGTATGGTAAAAGAACAGGAGAAGGCTACCACGGCATGGAGTAATGTTCAGTCAGCCTATCAGCGTCGTGCCGACCTCATCCCCAATCTGGTGGAAGTAGTGAAAGGCTATGCCTCACATGAGAAAGAAACTTTTGAGAGTGTTGTGGCAGCCCGCTCAAAGGCTACCTCTATCACACTTGATCCCTCTACGATGACTCCAGAAAAGTTGAAGGAATTCCAGCAGGCACAGGGAGAGCTTGGTGCTGCACTGGGACGTCTGATTGCCATTCAGGAGAACTATCCTGACTTGAAGGCCAACGAGAACTTCCGCGATTTGCAAGTGCAGTTGGAGGGTACCGAAAATCGCATCAACGAGGCCCGCAACGTTTTCAACAAGGTTGTTCAGGAGTATAACGTTGTAATCCGGTCGTTCCCCAAGAACATACTGGCTGGTATGTTCGGCTTTGACAAGATGGCCAAGTTTGAAGCAGAGGCTGGTGCCGAGAAAGCGCCTCAGGTTAAATTCTAACGGTTCAGTATGTTGCTGTGTCACAGCAACAAACATAACAAACCAACTATGAGCAATAATCGCTATATGCAGCGTGGTGTCTCTGCCGCCAAGGAGGATGTCCACGCAGCCATCAAGAACATTGACAAGGGTATTTTCCCACAGGCCTTCTGCAAGATTATCCCAGATATCCTGGGCGGCGATCCGGAGTATTGCAACATTATGCATGCCGACGGGGCTGGCACCAAGTCGAGCCTCGCCTACATGTATTGGAAGGAAACGGGCGACCTTTCCGTTTGGAAAGGTATAGCGCAGGATGCCATCGTCATGAACACCGATGACCTGCTTTGTGTGGGTGCCGTTGACAATATTCTCGTCTCGTCGACCATCGGACGCAATAAGATGCTCGTTCCCGGCGAGGTTATCTCAGCCATTATCAACGGCACCGATGAACTGTTGGCAGAATTACGTGAGATGGGTATCGGTATTTACCCGACGGGTGGTGAGACTGCCGATGTTGGCGATCTCGTGCGCACCATCATTGTCGATTCTACTGTCACCTGCCGCATGAAGCGCAGCGATGTGATCAACAATGCTAATATCCGTCCTGGCGACGTCATCGTAGGCCTTTCATCAACAGGACAGGCCACGTATGAGAAACGCTACAATGGCGGTATGGGTAGCAACGGATTGACTTCTGCCCGCCATGATGTCTTTGCCAAGTATCTCGCAGAGAAATATCCTGAAAGTTTCGACCATGCCGTTCCTGACGAACTGGTGTATAGCGGCAAGTACAGCCTGACAGATGCGGTTGACGGTGCCCCCGTCGATGCCGGTCAGTTGGTGCTTTCACCTACCCGCACATACGCCCCTGTCATCAAGAGGTTACTTGACGAGCTACGTCCTGAGATTCACGGTATGGTACATTGCACAGGTGGCGCACAGACCAAAGTGCTCCACTTTGTCAGCGACAACTGCCGTGTCATTAAGGATAACATGTTCCCTGTACCGCCGCTCTTCCAAGCCATTCACGAGTGTTCTGGTACTGACTGGAGAGAGATGTACCAGGTGTTCAACCTGGGGCATCGCATGGAGATTTACGTCCGCCCGGAGATAGCCGAGCAGGTTATTTCCATTTCGAAGTCGTTTAACATCGATGCCCAGGTTGTTGGACACATCGAGAACGGTCCAAAGAGCTTGACGATTCAATCTGAATTCGGAACATTCAATTATTAACAGAAAAAACGGGGGAGATTTCCCCCGTTTCTGTTATATAAGGATATAAGAATATCACTATTTCTGTGCCTCCCGACCAATAGAAAGTGCCTTGATATTAGCCTCTACAATAGCATCACCCTTACGGCCAAAGACACGACGGATGGCATCCTCCAGCTTCTCATACTCAATACCCAATGCTTTCTGGGCGGCCCCCAGAAGGATAACGTTGGCAGAACGGGGCACACCAGCATCCTTGGCTTTCTGCTCAATATCAAGCATGATGACATTGGGTAGTTTCTGAAGGTCGTTCTTTACAACCTCCATATCAGGATAGTTGGGGATATTTACAAAAGGAGTACACGACGTAATAATCCATCCGTTCTTCGAGAGGAACGGCAGGTAGCGCAAGGCCTCCATGGGTTCCATCGAGATGATAACGTCTGCCCCACCCTTTGGAATCAAGTCGCTCTGAATGGGGTTGCTGGAGATGCGAAGGTTCGACTGTACGTCACCACCGCGCTGCGACATGCCATGCACCTCGGCCTGTTTGATGAACAGATTCTCCTTCATGGCAGCCTCGCCGATGATAGTGGCGATGGAAAGGATACCTTGTCCTCCCACACCGCAAAGTATGATATCGGTCTTCATATTTCTAATTCCTAATTACAATTAGCAATTACTCCTTACTAATTATTTGTTCTTTTTTTGTTTCAGATGACGTTGTAATGTCTGCATACATTCTCGGCGAGGGATGATCACGCTCACACCGTGGTAGTTAATTTCCTGCTGGAGAGTCTGCTTAATCTCTTCCATGTTTTTAGGAAGTGGCACCACGACCTTCAGATGTTCATCACTGACACCCAATCCACGGCAGATGGCCTCAAACTTGTTGGTGCCTGCCGAGTCCTGACCGCCAGTCATTGCTGTGGTCAAGTTATCAGAAATGATGACGGTGATGTCGGCATTCTCGTTAACGGCATCCAATAAGCCCGTCATTCCGCTATGGGTAAACGTAGAGTCACCGATAATGGCAATGGCAGGCCACTGTCCGGCATCGCTGGCACCTTTTGCCATCGTGATACTGGCTCCCATGTCCACACATGAATGGATGGCTTTATAGGGAGGCAGGAAACCAAGTGTATAGCACCCGATGTCACCAAACACGCGCGCATTGGGATACTGCAACAGCACCTCATTGAGTGCAGCATACACGTCACGGTGGCCACAACCCTGACAGAGTGCGGGGGGACGTGGAGCCACGTCTTCGCAGGGGGCATAGTTCTCGCCTATCTCCATGCCTAAGGCCTTCTTGACGAGGTCGGGATTCAACTCGCCAGTACGGGGCAGTTCACCAGTCAGACGCCCCTTGATAACGGCATTGCCCGGCATCACGCCACGAACCTGATCCTCGATAAACGGCTGTCCTTCTTCGGCTATCAGCACGTATTGGCAATCGTCTGTCATACGGCGAATCAGCTTCTTGGGAATAGGATACTGGCTAATCTTCAGTACAGGATAAGGACATCCCTCTGGGAAGCACTCCATGAGATAATTATAGGCTATGCCGCTGGCGATAATACCCAGTTCCTGATTCGTGGCATCCTCATACCTATTATATATACTATCGACGGCCATCTGTTCCAACAGAGGCTGCTGTGCAGTCACGATATCGTTACGTTTGCGGGCAAAGGCAGGCAGCAGCACCCAGTTGGATGCCTTGGCATTGTAGTTGAGCTCGTTTTGCTGACGTGGCTTGTCGGCACACTCAACGACAGCACGGCTGTGAGCCATACGGGTGGTGACGCGCATCAGTACAGGCAGTTGCAGCTGCTCTGACATGTCGTAGGCCATCGCCATCATGTCGTAGGCCTCCTGCTGCGTTGAAGGCTCCAGTGTGGGAATCATGGCAAACTTGCCATAGAATCGCGAGTCTTGCTCATCCTGGCTGGAGTGCATCGAGGGGTCGTCGGCCACCAGCACGATGATACCGCCATTGGTACCCGTCATTGCCGAATTGACAAACGGGTCGGCACAGACATTCAGTCCTACATGTTTCATACATACCAGGGCACGCTTTCCCATATACGACATACCGAGTGCCGCCTCCATCGCCGTTTTCTCATTGGTCGACCAGCGGCTGTGTACACCTCGCTCCTTGGCCAGAGGCGATGCTTGGATATACTCGGTAATTTCTGTCGATGGCGTACCGGGATAGGCATATACGCCGCTCAATCCGGCATCCAATGCCCCTTGTGCGATGGCTTCGTCACCTAATAATAACAGTTTCTTCATATTTGCTATATACTTAATACATGAAGAATAGCACAGAGAGTTACCCCTGTGCTATTCTTTTACAGAAAAATCTTACTTGTCGGCCTCTGCAGCCTTAGTGCGGGGGTCGTTCTCGCCATACAGTCCATAGTAGGCCTGATAGCGGTTGTATCCCCAGCGAGCCTGTGCCTGGTTCGGGTCTAACTCTTTGGCTTTGTCGAATGCCTCGATAGCCTGCTTGTAGATCTCCTTACCCTTGGCAATGTCCTCCGAGTTGGCAGCCTGAACGCTGAGACATGCTCCAAGATAGGTATATACAACAGCGTTGTCGGGCTTTACTTCAGCAGCCTTGCGCAGCCACTTGGCACCTTCCTCGGCATTGTTGTCGTTGACGGCCATCATACCCTTGTTGGCCAGAGCCATAAAGCTGTTGGGATATTTGGCGATGTGGTTGTCGAGCAGAGCCGTCTGGGCGGCTTTGTCGCGCATGCCTTCATACATGCTGTTCAGACCGTCGAGCACAGCCTCGTTGGAGGGGTCCTGATCATACATCTGCTTCAGCTGGTTGACGTAGTTCAGCGAGTCCTGATGGCTCTTCAACTCGCTGCGCATAGCATAGAGCTGGAAGTTGACGGCTTCGGCCTTCTGCTGCGGGTCGCGCTTGGCCACCTCAAAATACTTGTTGGCGCGCTCCATCTGCTTGGCATCGTAGGCATAGCGGCCAGCGAAGAAAGCCACCTGTCCCACATAGTCCTTCTCGGCATTGTGATCCATTGCTGCAAAGCAAGGCTCCTCGGCAGAGTCAATGAAGGCACCCCAATACTTCAGCACACCGGCATTGTTGCCTTTTCGTGCCTCTTCCTGCCCGATGTTCACCAGATGCGGACGGACGGGCCATACGCGCTGGGAATTCTTCTCAAACTTGGGCGACACCTTTCCTTTGGCATTGGGCATCTTGTCGTATTTGTCGCATTCCACGGTAGCCTCGAGTGCCTGACAGATTGCATCAGCCAGTCCCAGTGTGTCGTAGGGCTTCGTCTTGCCCTGTCCCATCTGTGTAGCCAGCTGGTTCTCTGTGATAGTACCCGTCTCGTTGGCCACCTTCTTCATAGCCAGGTCGATCAGATAGTTATAAGCTTTGGCCTTTTCTGCATTGTCTGCAATCTGGTCAAGGTTCTGCTTGAGCAGTTGTTCTGCCTCTGCATAGGTCTTGGCCTTCAATACGGCTTTCAGTGCATCGCTGTCACCGGCAAAGGCTGTAGCGCTTGCTACGAACATCATTGCCACAATCATTAACTTTTTCATAAGCTGATAGATTTACAATTTAACAATCAATTATTACTTTCTTTTTTTTTTCTTATTTTTCTTCTTCTACAGTTTCTCCTTCTGCATCATCGAACTCATCCTCTTCCTGACTCGACATCACTTTGCACACGCTGGCAATGACATCGTTCTTCTTGGCCAGATTGATGAGTCGCACGCCCTGTGTAGCACGGCCCATTACGCGGACATCTGCCACTTTGAGACGGATGAGGATACCACTCTTATTGATAATCATCAGGTCGTTCTCGTCGGTCACCACCTTGATAGCTACCAGACGGCCTGTCTTCTCCGTGATATTGAGCGTCTTCACACCCTTTGCGCCACGTGCCGTCTTTCGGTAGTCTTCTACTTCAGAACGCTTGCCGTAGCCATTCTCCGACACCACCATGATGGTCTCTGTCTGCGGATCGTTGACACATACCATGCCTACCACCTCGTCATCGCCGCCATCGAGTCGCATACCGATGACACCCGTGGATACACGTCCCATGGCGCGCACGGCACTCTCGTCGAAGCGCACGGCACGACCGTTACGGTTGGCCAGCAGCAGCTCGTTGTGGCCGTTTGTCAGACGAACACCCACCACTTCGTCGCCCTCATTGATATTGATGGCGCGAACACCAGCGGCACGCACGTTCTTATAGGCATCCAGACGTGTCTTCTTGATGATACCCTGCTTGGTGGCAAACACCACGTAGTGCGACTGCAGGAACTCCTCGTCGTTGAAGTTCTTGATGCGCAGCACGGCATTGATGGCATCGTCGGGCTCGATGTTGAGCATGTTCTGGATGGCACGCCCCTTCGAGTTCTTGTCGCCCTCAGGTATCTCGTAGCACTTCTGCCAGTAGCAGCGTCCCTTTTGGGTGAAGAAGAGCAGCGTATTGTGCATGGTGGCAGGATAGATGTACTCGGTAAAGTCGTTGTCGCGATGACGGGCGCCTTTGGCTCCCACGCCGCCACGTCCCTGAGCGTGGAACTCGTCAAGCTTGGTGCGCTTGATGTATCCCATGTGCGAGATGGTGATGACCACAGGATCGTCGGGATAGAAGTCCTCCGCATTGAACTCGTGGTCGAAGGGGATAATCTCCGTGCGGCGCTCGTCGCCATACTTCTCCTTCACCTCCTGCAGCTCGTCCTTCATCACCTGCTTGCAGCGCTCTGGGTTATCAAGGATTTCCTGCAGGTCGGCAATGAGCTTCATCAGGTCGTCGTACTCCTGATGCAGCTGGTCGACGCGCAGACCGGTCAGTTGCGAGAGACGCATGTCTACGATAGCCTTCGACTGCAGCTCGTCCAAGTCGAATCGCTGCTCCAGATTGCGCTGTGCATCGCTGGGGGTCTTGCTGTTTCTGATGATATGCACCACCTCGTCGATATTGTTCACGGCGATGATCAATCCCTCCAGAATATGGGCACGCTCCTGCGCTTTCTTCAGGTCGTACTTGGTACGGCGGATGGTGACATCGTGGCGGTGCTCAACGAAGTATTTCACGCAGTCTTTCAGCGAGAGCAGGCGCGGCCGTCCCTTTACCAGTGCGATGTTATTTACTGAGAATGAGCTTTGTAGGGCTGTCATCTTAAAGAGCTTGTTCAGCAGCACATTGGCATTGCAGTCACGCTTGCAATCTACCACGATACGCATGCCCTGACGGCCCGACTCATCGTTCACGTTGGCCACGCCCTCAATCTTGTGCTCATTGGCCAGGTCGGCGATGTATTTCACGAGGTCGGCCTTGTTGACACCGTAGGGAATCTCCGTCACCACAATCTTGTCGTGGGTCTCGGTGGTCTCTATCTCAGCCTTGGCACGCATCACGATGCGGCCCCTACCCGTCTCGTAGGCATCACGCACACCGGCCAATCCATAGATATAGGCACCCGTAGGGAAGTCGGGGCCGGGTATGTACTGCATCAGGCCGTCGGTATCGATGTCGGGATTGTCGATGTATGCGCAGCATCCGTCGATGACCTCGCCCAGGTTGTGGGTAGGCATATTGGTGGCCATACCTACGGCAATACCGTTACCGCCGTTTACCAGCAGGTTGGGAATCTTTGTCGGCATCACGCTGGGTTCCACGAGCGAGTCGTCGAAGTTGTTGACCATATCCACGGTGTCCTTCTCCAGGTCATCCATGATGTGCTCACCCATCTTCGAGAGTCGGCACTCAGTGTATCGCATGGCTGCGGGCGAGTCACCGTCCACCGATCCGAAGTTACCCTGTCCGTCTACCAGCGTATAGCGCATGTTCCACTCTTGGGCCATACGCACCAGCGCACCATATACCGATGAGTCGCCGTGGGGGTGATACTTACCCAGCACCTCACCTACTACGCGCGCGCATTTCTTATAAGGTTGAGTCGATACGTTGTTAATGCCCATCATACCATAGAGTATGCGGCGGTGTACGGGTTTGAATCCGTCGCGCACATCAGGCAGGGCACGTGCCACGATTACTGACATCGAGTAGTCGATGTAGGAAGACTTCATCTCCTCTTCGATGTTGATTTTGATAATTCTGTCGTTGTCGAATGTTTGATCCATCTAATTGATTTACTATTTAACTATTTACAATTTTACAATTTATTTTGCTATTTTACTATTTGACGATTTATGCTTTTATTTTTTCAAAATTTCGCGTTTAAGGGCATTTTTAAGCCCGCTGGCGCGTTTTTCTTATTTCTAAGAGCGTACAAAAGTACACAATTTCTTTGACACCACGAAACATTTTAAGCAATTTTTAGGTTTAACGAAAAAAAATGCGTACCTTTGCAGCCGCAAACAGTAAACCTTGTCCGATTATCATGGAAATAACGATTTATCGCTTGACACTTGTAGTGACTGGGTTGGCCAACATGGGTATGGCTGCCATACTCATACGACATCTCAGCCGCTTCGCACAATATCCCACCTATCGCCTGACGCGCATCCTTACTGCCATCTGGGTGATGGCCTTTGCCGTCGGCTATCTGGTGCATGCCGCCTTTGTATGGCGATTCAGCTGGCCTACCGCCGCCTCGGCTCTTACGGTATCCTATTTCCACATAGGTGCCCTGTGTTTCAACTGGGGCTATATCTCGCTGCTCGACCCGTCTTATCTGAAGAAGAAGGTGGTAGTGCGCGATGTCTTGCTCTTTGCTGCCTGCCTCGTGTTCTATTGGGCGGTGGCACTGTTGTGGAATAATGCGCCCAACTTCACGCTGATATCCTACTGCGGCTTCTTCCTGTATGCGCTGTATACCATTCTGAACTTCTATCGCACCTATAACCGCGTGAGCTACCGGCTGATGAAGATGTCGCTGGGCAATGTCAGCGGCTTTGTGCGATGGATGCAGGTATGCTGCGACTACATCGTCCTGTTTGGTGTGGGCAGCGTTGCCGTAACGGGCATTTTCCCCAACGAGCTATGGCCCTTCGTGATATTGCTGACGGCCGGAGTGGGCATGTTTGCCTATATGGTCTACTCGCTGGAGAAGTATGGTGCCGTGGTCGACGATGCCACCAAGGCCACCCTCAATGTGGCCGTAAGCGAAAGGCAGAAGAAGCAGGAAAGCAAGCGTCAGAAGAGCGGTATGGGCCGTGGATTCCAGCTGCTGCTGTTGCTTCTGGCCGTATGGGCAGCCATGACGCTGACATCCTGCCAGGAAGAACGCCAGGGGAACGCGCAGCAAGTAGAGGTCGACAGCCTGTTCAATGCGGCTCACCGCACCCACGACTACGAGCAGATACTCTTGCTGGCCGACCGTTTTCAGCAGTCGGGCATGCTCAGTGGCCAGAAGGCAGACTACTGGCGGGGCTATGCCTACTCGCGGATGCGCAAGGTGCGACTGGCAGAAAACGAGTGGAAAAAGGCCGTGTCGATGGGCATCAAGAGCCACGACGACCTGGAATACTACTCGAAGTCGGCAAACCGGCTGGCAGGACTGCTCTATATGAAGTTCGACTACGAGGGCACTATCCGCGTGGCGGTGCCCGCGCTGAACCTGCTGAAGGAGAAAGACTATACGCATAATACCGACTATGCCAACCTGCATACCTTTGTGGGAAGCTGCCAGACGAAGCTGGGCAACCTTCGCGAGGCCGCCGAGAACTATGCCACCGCCTACACTTACTACGAAGAGCTGACGGAACCCGGCAACGATATCGACAACTTCTCCAGCTCCATCGTGGGCATCATCAATATCGTCAATGTCTACATCCAGGCCAAGCACTATAGCGAGGCTTACGAGTGGACCATGCGGCTCGACAAGATGCTGCAGCGATACAGGGAGCATCCGCAGGCCAACGACGGCTTCATCGACAAGCAATGGGCACGCCTGCACTTCTACCAGGGATATGCACTCGAAGGAATGGGGCGCAAGGCAGAGGCTGCCAAAGCCTACGACATTGCCAGGAACACCCATTATGCGATGACCGGCGAAGGGCAGATCGAGGCTACCAGCTACCTGATATCCGCTCACCGCTGGGACGAGGCTGCCGACAAGTTCAAGCTGCTGGAGGGCATCCTCGAGAAGTACGACATGAAGATGACGCTCGACAACATCCAGACCTACCTGCTGCCGAAATTCCTGGCCAACGCGGGTGCCCACCGCACCGACTCGGCCATCGCCGTAGGCAACTGGATCTGCCACGTGCTCGACACGGCCATCGTATGGGAGCGGCAGAATGCAGCCCTCGAACTGGCCACCATCTACGACATGCAGCAGAAGGAGAGGGAGATTGTAGAGCAGCGGGCCACCCTCTCCCATCAGCGCTTCCGCAGCACCGTCATTACCCTCGTGCTGGTCATCGTCAGCTTCTGCGTGTTCATCTATTTCCGCCACCAGTCGGCCATGCGCCTGGAGTCGGCCTTCCACGAGCTGGAGATTGCCAACATGCGTGCCGAGGAATCGTCGCGCATCAAGAGTGAGTTCATCCAGCAGATATCCCACGAGATTCGCACACCGCTCAACATCCTGTCGGGCTATACGCAGGTCATCACGACCCCCGACATCGAGATTGACGAGGATACGATGAAGAACATCAACCGCGAAATCACCGAGAACACCAACCGCATTACCGGGCTGGTAAACAAGATGCTGGAGCTGTCGGATGCCAGGAGCCAGACGGTCATCGAGCGAACCGACACGCTGCCCGCCGTGCAGATAGCAGCAGAGGCCGTGGAGGCATCGCAGATAGAGGAAACCCAATATCTGACCTTCGACATGCAGGTATCGGAGCAGGCAGAGCCGGTAGTGCTCACTACCAACCACCATGCCGCCGTGCGCGCGCTGTCGCTCATTCTCGACAATGCCCGCAAATTCACGGCTCCTGCCGAATCGCGCATTTCCCACCATCCTGCTGCTGCGCCAGCCGAAAAGCAGCAGCACGCCACGCTCATCCTACAGGTGACCGACGGCATGCTGCAGTTCATTGTAGAAGATACGGGCATCGGCGTTCCCATCGACGAGGCCGACCGCATCTTCGAGGAGTTCGTTCAGCTGGACGAATACTACGACGGCACCGGCATCGGACTCACCGTAGCCCGTTCTATGGCTCGCAGCCTGGGCGGTGACATCGTGCTCGACACCAGCTATACCAACGGTGCCCGCTTCGTGATGTCACTGCCGTGCTAAGTACACAGCGGGCAGTGCCTCCGGAGCCTCGTTCGTGCCTTTCTCCACGTCGCCCTTGATGCTCCCGGCATATTCCAGCTCCTCGCTGTAGCGGCGCACCATACCTCGGATGGTGCCCGTCTCAGTCTTTGATTTCTTGTTGTTTGCTTCCATTGTTTTAATGTTGTTTTGTAAATTTAAAATACCGAATCAATCGTTCAATCGTTCAATCGTTCAATCGTTAAGCCCCAAAATGGGGTAAAAAATCCTATTTTGTTTTACTATAATATTATATTATAATATAATATTATAGTAAATTTTCCGTCCTTTCAAACCGAAATATGGGCTTAACGATTGAATGATTGAACGATTGAAATCTCGCTAGCTCGCTGATTTTACTAGCAACAGACAGGTGTCGATGCTCAAGTTGTTGCTGTAGTACGTTACACCGTCTTTTTCACGAGATTTTACCGACGACGAAATTTGCACCTGCACCAGGTCACCCTTCTGCAAGTGTAAATTTTCTATCATGCCGGCGCGCTCGCGGTAGGCTTCGGCATACATCACGTTCTTGCCGTCGGTCAGCAGCATGCCGATAGCCTTCGTCTTACTGGGCACTCCCTAAAAATATCAAGGTTATTCTCATACTTAACATTTTTTTGCGATGGAAACTTAGACTTTTTACGGTAGCTGGCAAAAAGTTCGTACCTTTGCAACTGAAATCCTGAGGATGCTCACGGCGAGAACCTCACTGACGGAAATAAAGAGCCTGCTGGCGGCGCTTAAGTGGCCACATACGACGCTAAAGAGGCACTTTATCCGGATAAAGAGGCACTTTACAGAGCTAAAGAGGCACTTTGCGGAGCGAGGCTGAAAAAAAACAGCCATTTCCTTGTGGAGTGGCGTTTTTTTTTGTAATTTTGCAGGGAAATAGGGAAATATGGCAACAGAAAAGATTAGAATTAAGGATATCGCAGTGCGCGCGGGCGTAAGCGTGGGCACTGTAGACCGTGTGCTGCACGATCGTCCGAACGTATCGCCCAAGGCGCTGGAGAAGGTGAAGAAGGCCCTGGAAGAGATGGACTATAAGCCGAACATGTATGCCGCTGCACTGGCTTACAACAAGTCGTACAACTTCTATATCGTGCTGCCCAAGCATGAGCAAGAGGCGTATTGGGACGAGATAGAGGAAGGTGCGCAGGCCTGTGCTGACTTCCGCAGCGACTTTGGCATCACGCTGAAGTTCGTGTACTACGAACGATTCAACAATGCCGCCTTCACACGCATGGTGCGCGAGTTCTTCACAGCCAAGATAGACGGCGTGATCATCGTGCCGACCACCCTCGAGCAGACCTCACGATTCACCGAGAAGCTGACGGAGCGCCAGATTCCCTACGTGCTGCTCGACTCGTACATGCCCGACCTGAAGCCGCTGTCGTTCTTCGGACAGGACTCGTTTGCCAGCGGATACTTTGCCGCCAAGATGCTGATGCTCATCGCCAGCAAGGAGAAGGAGATTGCACTGATGAAACAGACGCGCGACGGCAAGGTGGCCTCGAAGCAGCAAGCCAACCGCGAGACGGGCTTCAGGCACTATATGGTAGACCACTGTCCGGAA
This sequence comes from uncultured Prevotella sp., assembly GCA_946415755.1. Lineage (GTDB taxonomy): Bacteria > Bacteroidota > Bacteroidia > Bacteroidales > Bacteroidaceae > Prevotella. Next base: position 24,968 of record CAMKTS010000030.1, read on the forward strand.
ATCAAGATCACGGAGGTAGACCTGCCGCTGGACGAGGAGCACAAGGAGTACGACAGCATCCTGGAGAAGTTCTTCAGAGAGCACCCGAAGGTACACCACTGCATCACCTTCAACTCGAAGGCTCACCTGGTAGGCCTGTTCCTGCAGCACACCAACCGCCGCAACGTGCAAATCATGGGCTACGACATGGTGCCGAAGAACGAGGAATGCGTTCGGCAGGGCAGCATCTCCTTCCTGATAGCGCAGCATGCCTACCAGCAGGGCTATTCGAGCGTCGACGCGCTGTTTAATGCCATCGTCATGAAACGGGCCGTCACTCCCGTGAACTACATGCCTATCGAAATCCTGACGAAAGAGAATGTCGATTTCTATCGCAGAAAAGCAATATAAACAAACTAATCAAAAATACATTTCTTTATGGAACAAGCTACATTTCTGAAAATCAATCCCGCCGACTCGGTAGTAGTATGCCTGAGTGCCAAGAAGCAGGGCGACATCATTGAGATTGACGGCAAGCAAATTACCGTAAACCAGGACACACCCGCAGGTCACAAAGTGTTGATCAAAGATGTTCGCGAGGGTGAAGACATCATCAAGTACGGCTACCCCATCGGACATGCCCGCCAGGACATGAAGGCTGGCGACTGGGTGAACGAGAACAATCTGAAGACCAACCTCAGCGGTACGCTGGAGTATACCTACCAGCCTGTTGATGCCAAGAGTGATATAGCCCATATCAAGAACGAGAAGCGAACCTTCAAGGGATATGTGCGCAAGAACGGCGATGTGGGTGTGAGGAATGAGATATGGATCGTGCCCACCGTGGGCTGCGTGAACGGCATTGCCGAGCAGCTGGCCCACCGGCTGATGATGGAGACCCAGTGCGAGGGCGTAGACGCCATCTGGACGTGGCACCACAACTACGGCTGCTCGCAGCTCTCGGAAGACCACGAGAACACGCGCAAGGTGCTGCGCGACATCTGCCTGCACCCAAATGCCGGCGGCGTGCTGGTACTGAGCCTCGGCTGTGAGAACAACCAGCCAGAAGACTTCATGGCCATGCTGGGTGACTACGACAAGAACCGTATCAAGCTGCTGGTTACGCAGCGCGTAGAAGGCGACGAGGTAGAGGCCGGTATGGAAATGCTGCGCGAACTCTACGCACAGGCCAAGCAAGACCAGCGCGAGGAAGTCAGCGTGGCCAAGCTCCGCGTAGGCCTGAAGTGCGGTGGCTCTGACGGATTCTCAGGAATCACCGCCAATCCGCTCGTGGGAGAATTCTCCGACTGGCTGGTGGCACAGGGCGGCACATCGGTGCTGACAGAGGTGCCCGAGATGTTCGGTGCAGAAACCATCCTGATGAACCGCTGCGAGACACCAGAGCTGTTCAGCCAGACCGTCTCGATGGTCAACAACTTCAAGAACTACTTCCTCTCGCACGGCGAACCCGTAGGCGAAAATCCCTCACCAGGCAACAAGGCCGGTGGCATCTCCACCCTCGAAGACAAGGCACTGGGATGCACGCAGAAGTGCGGAAAGGCACCGGTAAGCGGCGTGATGGAGTATGGCGACCGCCTCGAGAATCCCGGCCTCAACCTGCTGTCGGCTCCCGGCAACGACCTTGTAGCATCTACGGCCCTGGCCTCGTGCGGATGCCACATCGTGCTCTTCACAACAGGGCGCGGCACGCCCTTCGGCACCTTTGTACCCACGATGAAGGTGGCCACCAACCCCACCCTCGCAAAGAACAAGCCCCACTGGGTAGACTTCTCGGCAGGACAGCTGGTAGAGGGGCGCACCATGCAGGAAATCGTGCCAGAGTTCATCGACAAGGTGCTGGCCGTGGCATCAGGCGAGAAAGCCCGTAACGAGGAGAACGGCTACCGCGAGATATCCATCTTCAAGAACGGCGTAACACTGTAACCTCGAAGCATCGAAACCCCGAAACATCGAAGCATCGAAACCTCGAAAATAATTCTCGAATGAGAAAAGGCCTGATCGCATTGTCACCCCTGGCGGTGTTCGTACTCTTGTATTTAGTCACCAGCATCATTGCTGGTGACTTCTACAAAGTGCCCATCACCGTGGCCTTCATGGCAGCATCGGCCTATGCCGTCGTAGTGAGCGGAGGCATCCCGTTGCGACAGCGCATCAACATCTACAGCCAGGGCGCAGGCACCGGGCAGATGATGCTGATGATATGGATATTCATCCTGGCCGGAGCCTTTGCGCAGACAGCCAAAACAATGGGAGCCATCGATGCTACGGTCAATCTGACGCTGACACTGCTACCCGGCAACATGCTGCTGGCAGGACTGTTTGTGGCGGCATGCTTCATATCGCTGTCGGTAGGTACCAGCGTGGGCACTATCGTGGCACTGACACCCATTGCGGCAGGAATAGCACAGCAGACAGATGCCTCGGTGGCCATGATGACGGCCGTTGTAGTGGGAGGGTCGCTGTTCGGCGATAACCTCTCATTCATCAGCGACACCACCATCGTGGCCACATCGACACAGGGATGCAAACTCAGCGACAAGTTCCGCGTCAACTCCTTCATCGTAGTGCCTGCAGCTATCGTCATCGCACTGATATACATCGTGATGGGAGCTGGCATCACATCGCCACAGCACATCCCGGATGTGGCATTCCTGAAGGTGGTGCCCTACCTGGTGGTGCTGCTGACAGCCATATTCGGCATGAACGTGATGGCGGTACTCACCCTAGGCATCCTGCTGACGGGAGCCATCGGCATCTGGCAGGGAGCCTTCGATGTGTACGGATGGTTCGCAGCGATGGGCAGCGGCATCACGGGGATGGGCGAGCTGATCATCATCACCATGATGGCTGGCGGGCTGCTGGAAATCATCAAGCATAACGGCGGCATCGACTACATCATCCAGCTGCTGACGCGCCACGTCAACAGCAAGCGCGGAGCCGAGCTGTCGATAGCCGGGCTGGTATCGCTGGTCAACCTCTGCACGGCCAACAATACGGTGGCGATTATTACCATAGGCGGTATTGCCAAACAGATTGGCGACCGCTTCGGAGTGGACAACCGCAAATGTGCCTCTATCCTCGACACGTTCTCCTGTTGCATGCAAGGCCTCATCCCATACGGGGCACAGCTGCTGATGGCTGCAGGACTGGCAGGCATCAATCCGGTAGGCATTCTGCCCTACCTCTACTATCCGCTGGCTATCGGCATTGCAGCACTGATGGCCATTCTGCTGCGCTATCCCAGAAGATACAGTTGAAACACAAGTATTGAGAGAGAGAAAATATGGATATCATACAACGAAATTTTCTGAGACTGTTGAGAAGCGGAGCCTTCGGGAAGCAGGAAACCATAGAACCCATGTCGGAATGGAAATGGAACAGGCTGTACAAGGTGTCGCAGATACATGGCGTGACACCGTGGATTGCCGATGGCATCGAGAAGTGTAGCGACGACTTCTTCCTTCAGATAACGCCAGTGCTGCGCCACCAGTTCGAGCAAGACACCACGAATCGCACGGAGAAACGCGAACACCAGGAACTAACCAATCCGCTGCTAAACCACCTGCTACAGCAGTGGGCTGAAGAATCAGGCAAAGATGACCCTACCTACAGGTTGCTGCAGAGCATCGTGGCCATCGCACGCAACATCCTTACCGAAGGGATCAGCCTGCGCCAGCTGATATTGCTGGGAATGTATCTGCGCAACACTAAAGATGCCATTGAGTATGAGGTGCTGAGGGTATGGATAGGCAAGCTGCGGATGGAAAGAATGGCACAGCTGGAAGGCTCGCTGCTGATGGAGCTGTTTGGCTTCACGGCCGACGAGATACACTTCACGGAGGCCAGAATCGACAAGCATACACGGCAGGCCGTGTGCGACATCTTCCTGCTGACGGAGAAGAAAGCCGCCAACTGGTACTTCACACAAGGCAAGAGCATCTTTGTAAAAAGCAGCGACTCGGATGCCATGATGTGGCACGTCAAGCAGTCGGCAAAATACCTGCCCTACTATCCCAGCGAGGCCGTCACCAACTTCATCGCCAACTTTGCACACTCCCTGTCGCACATCGAAGAATAACCTGAATCCTGAAACTTGAATCCTGAAACTTGAATCTTGAAACTATACAAAACAGCATGGGACTTTTCAGCCTTTTCAAACGTGACCTCAGCAACGACCCCGACCTGACGCGCCTGCGCGACCTTATTGTCATTGGGGCCGCCGACAGCGACTATTCGCTCAAAGAGAACGAGACCATTGTTGACATCTGCCATCGGCAGGGCATTCCGGTACATAAGATAGAAACGCTGTTCAAGATTGACCCGGAGCGCATCAAAGACATCTATCCGATGACCCTGGAAGCAAAGGGCAGATATCTGCGCCAGCTCATCGAGGTGATGACGGTCGACGAAGTGTGCTACGCAGAAGAGATAGAGATGCTCTACTTCATCGCACGCAACATCGGATTCACGCAGCAGCAGGTAGACGATGAAGTGGAGACGTTCTGCCAGCAGGCAGGCAAGAAGAAAGGGGCCAGAATTCTCACCTCCTTCCGGAAAAACAAATAACCCCTCCAAAAAGACGAGGCAGACAAGGCCATCCCTCTTAAAGACGAGGCAGACAAGGCCATCAGCCCCCCTAATGCTTGAACCTTAGCTCGCGCAAGCTGTGGTTTCCCATAAAGCGGCTCTTGTCAACAAAACCACTGACACCCACAATGCTACCCTTCCCCGTATACTGCCATAGGGTGATCTCACGTTCGTCGGCCAGCACGGGCTCCTCTTCCGTATACATCGCTATCATCAGCTTATAATCGTCAATCTTGCCCAGCAGATGACGGTTGTAGAAATTGCGGAAGGTATAAAGCAGGGGCTTCTGATGATAGGCCTCCTCTACGAGATCCAGAAAATAGAAAAGCGAATCGCAGAAGGTGTCGGTATCCAGTCCTCCCGTTGTCTCAATGTCTATCATCGGTATCAGGTCTTGCTCTTCAGGCAGGCATTGCGACCGGAAATTATCCAACTGCTTCTGCTGGTCGGTAAGCGGACGGTAGAAATGATAGCTCCCCACCTTCAATCCATAGCGCTGGGCCAGTTTGATATTGCGCTCGAAGGTGGCATCAATACGGTCGCCCCCCTCAGTAGCCTTCAGATAGACATACGCCATATTGGTGTTGTCGCCGATGGTTTCCCAGAACACGCTCCCCTGATAGTGACTCAGGTCGATGCCGTGGATATGCGAGCAAGTGTCCTCGCAGAGTATTTCATATTCCTGTGCCCGCACCTGAGCAGTACACAGGCAGAGCAGCAGCGATATATAGCAGGTCAAATTCTTCATTTTTACTATAATTTAGCTGCAAAGGTACGAAAAAAAACTTAATTCATAATTCTTAATTCTCATTTTTTTAGTACCTTTGCCCTCAAATATGAGACACATGAAATATTTACTGATTCTGAGTAGCCTGCTACTCTTTATATCATGCAGCAAGGATGAGACTGCCGTCAACCCGCAGGGGACACCTACAGCCAAGCGAACGGTTGTGGTATATATGGCTGGAGAAAATAACCTGTCGGACTATGCAAGAGCTGATATCGCAGAAATGATCAAAGGAGCCAAAGACCTTAGCGAAGAGAGCGACCTCGTGGTATTTGCCGACCATGCAGAGCAAAACAAAAAGCCCTACATCCTCCGCATCAAGAACAAGGAACAGGCCGTCGACACCTTATATAAATATACGGAAGACATCTGTACGGCCGATGCTGCCAAATTCCGTGAGGTGCTGAGCCGAATCGTCACCTTGTGCCCCAATCAGGAATACGCACTCGTGCTTTGGGGACATGCCAGCGGCTGGATTTTTGAGCGCGACTCTGTACCGACAGCATCCTTCGCACCCCGGCATGCCTACGGAATGGATACTGGCGACAACACCAAGAAATCAACAGGACTCTGGCTGAACATCCCATCGATGCGACAGGCACTGGAGTCACTGGGCATCCAGTGGAAGTACATCTTCTGCGACTGCTGTTGTATGCAAAGCGTAGAAGTGGCCTATGAGCTGCGCAACGTCACCAAGTATCTGATTGCCTCGCCTGCAGAGATTACAGGTGACGGCGCACCATACAACACCATCACAAATGACTTCTTTGCCATTGGCGATGAGGAGATTTACACAGGTATCTGCGACCACTATTATGCACAGACAGATCCCGTGGGAGGCCATCTGCCCATCAGCGTCATCAACACATCCTACCTGCCGGCGCTGGCCAAAGCCACAAAGGCCATCCTGCCTGCCGTCAGCAACTATGTGAAGACTCCTAATGCGATGGAGCAACTGATATACTACCTGAAATACGGCAACGACAAAGTGATGTACGACATGAACGATATCATCCATGCTGCACTTTCTGACCAGCCCGAACAATACGATGCATGGCGCACGGCATTCAACCAGACCGTGATATACAGCAAGATGAGCAACAAGTGGCATTCGTTGGGAGTGGGATTCAGCGACTATACGATAACAGCTGACAGGTTTGGAGGCATCAGCATGTTCGTACCTCTGGCAGCATACGCCGGACGGGGCATACCCTACTTCAACGAGACCATTAAAAAACTGTCATGGTACTATGCCGTAGGAGCTGAATCGGTGGGATGGTGAACGACTTTTACCTTTGAGATGCGACGTTCTTCCATTTCAAGAACCTCAAACGTGAAATGGCCGAAATCCATCTTCTCATGAAGTTTAGGGAAGTCACCCTTGATTTCCAGTAACAGACCTGCCAGACTGTCAGCATCACCCTCTACCTCCTCAAAGGTATCATCGTCCAGTTTCAGTATCTTGTAGAAGTCACTCAGCAGCGTCTTCCCCTCAAACACGTATGTATTAGCATTGATGCGTACATAGCTCTTCTCGTCTTCATCGTACTCATCGTTGATCTCGCCAACAATTTCCTCCAGGATATCCTCTAAGGTCACGATACCACTGGTACCTCCAAACTCGTCGACCACAATGGCAATATGAACCTTGTTCTCCTGAAACTCGCGGAGCAGGTCATCTATCTTTTTGGTTTCCGGAACGAAATACGGCGGACGGATAAGCGACTGCCACCTGAAATTGTTGCCTTTCTGCAAGTGAGGAAGCAAGTCCTTGATATACAGGATGCCACGCACGTTATCACTATTATCCTGATAAACCGGTATGCGCGAATAGTTGTTTTCAACGATACACTTCAGCACGTCGCTGAACGATGAGCGGAAGTCAAGGTCGACCACATCCTGACGCGATGTCATAATCTCCTTGGCTGTCTCGTCGCCAAAGCGTACAATACCCTCCAACATGCGTTGTTCTTCCTTGATGTCTTCTTTATCAGTTAATTCCAAAGCCTGTTCCAAATCATCAACGCTCAACACATGATTTTCCTTCTGCATCACCTTCCCTGCAATAATGCCAGACCTCAGCAAAATACTGGCAAACGGATAAAACAGCTTGCGGAAGAAGAATATGACATCAACGGCTCTCCTGCAAAATGACAAAGGGTTCTGACGTGTATATACCTTCGGCATGATTTCTCCAAAAAGCAGGAGCAGGAAAGTCAATATGACGGTGATACATACGAACTCCAGCCAATAAGCCCTGCCAAAGTCTACTACATGTGCTATGAAATAGTTGCATAACATGATGATAGTGACATTCACCAGATTGTTGGTAATGAGGATGGTGGCCAGGGTACGCTCAGAGTCCTCACGTAACTGTCTGATTTTCCTGTCCGACGGCCATTTGTCCTCTTCCAGTTCACTCAGGTCAGCTGGTGACAGCGAGAAAAATGCTATTTCAGAACCAGAAGCAAAACCCGAAAGAAATAGAAGCAAAACTGCCAGTACGGCAGCCACAACAGCACCTATAGTGGGGGTTAGCAGGCTTACCTCGTTGAATATCTGTAGAAATTCGTCCATGAGTTGATGTCATTCAGCAGACCGTGGAGTCAGCAACTCCATATTGTCGGCCCAAATCTCTGTGGCATAGCGACGCTGTCCCTGCTTATCATCGTAGGTAGTGTAGCGAATGCGACCCTCTATGTAGAGCTTGTCGCCCTTATGCACATATTTTTCCACTATCTCTGCCAGTTTCTTCCACAGCAGAACCGTATGCCATTCTGTACGGTCGGGAACCTGAGTACCATTCTGCAGCGTATAGCCACGCTCAGTAGTTGCCAGTCGCACACGCGCTACTGCAACTCCCTGATCCACATAACGCACTTCAGGCTCCAGTCCCACATTACCGATCAGCATTACCTTATTCATATTATCATGCTATCACCGTCGTTTTATCATGCTATCACCGTCGTTGCAAAATTGCTGTCAACGTTGTTGCAAAAATGCTGTCAACGTCGTTGCAAATTGCTGTCAACCGGCAGTATCCATAAGTTTTTAACCGTTACTTGCAACGCCCTAAATACTGGAACTTGAAATTCTTACCCTTGGCAGAAGGAAACTGGCTGCGCCCATCCACACGCTGGGACAGATGGTCTACGATGCGATTATAGCAGTCCATTCCCGATATGGCTTTACAGCGAGCAACAAAATGTGTATCGCGATATTGGAATTTACCGGTTCCCGGCACCAACAGCACACGCTTGAAGTCCATTGTACCTTCATACCAGCCCTCACGCTCCTCGTTCAGACGCATAACTGTAGGAGGAGACATCTTGTCTCCCTGTGCGCCCGAATGAACAGCTTTCTTCTCCTTGAAGTCCTGCATAGTGCTTGCCTCCGTCTTGATGATGATGAAATATACACGTGGACGAACCTTATAACGCTTGGGGTAAAACACATCGCTTGCTGCATAGTTGCGGATATCCTGTTCAAGGTCTGGATTCATACCTATCTCGTCAATGTCAGCAAGGAATGCAATGGCATCATCCACCTCATTGACCAGAATCTCTTTATCAAAGTACCGTAAATATAAGTTCATCAGTAAAGGTTATTGCTTTCTGTTTTTCGTTTGTTTGTTCCCTTACCATAGTCATATAAGGGATAGAAATTATAAAAGAGCGGAAAACGGGACTCGGACCCGCGACCCCAACCTTGGCAAGGTTGTGCTCTACCAACTGAGCTATTTCCGCTTGTTCTTCGAACAATCG
>CAMKTS010000031.1 GCA_946415755.1 uncultured Prevotella sp.
AGCACGGTGTCTTGCCGCTCCAGGGCGAGCCATAGACTACCCCGTCTCTCACCACTGGATTGTCGTCGTTGACCAGTTCCGTTCCCTCGATGTGCTTCAGCCACAATTGGGCGTGCGTGCTTTTTCCCGTGCCACTCGGACCGAGGAACAGATAGCCCTTGCCCTCCTGACTCACCACGGCAGCATGGAAAAGCAGCGTGCCTTTCCCTGCCGTTGCCAAGGTAAACATCATCATCAAAGAATTATTAAGTACCGTCTTGGAAATGCGGCTCGTCATAATGATACGCCCCTCGTGGTAGCCTTTGGAACAAATCAGACAACCTAATGAATTCTTTCTCCCCTTAAATTCAAACACGTCGTTTCCCGAAGCAGTACGGCCGCAAATGATGTGCATCCCATCCTCCTCCTGCCGAAACACTTCCGTATATTCGGGCACGACACCGCTACATTCTGTCAACGTAAACAGCGGCTCACCGCCTTCACATCTGAACGGCTCATAGTTTTCCATCAACTCAAAGATTTCGTCCTTGCCGCTGACGACAAACGTATGTCCCGCCACCTTGTAGTGTCTCGTCATCATGCTATTCAATACCATTTTTGTTCAACATCGTATCATGGCACAGTCTTGCTGCCGCCTCGTCGGGCAGACACTCCAGATGCCACATCGGTATGGTGGAGACAAGTGTGTTCTCCGTCTGGTGCTGACTTTCGGCGATACGGTTGTCCCATACCTTGCTGCCGACACTCTCCACCACAGCCACGTATGCCTCAATACCTTTCAGGCGGCGTATCTTGTTGTAGGGTGCCTGGCTCAGCATGACGATGCCGCCAATGGGGACGCTGACATTCCTGTAGCACGGTGTCTTGCCGCTCCAGGGCGAGCCATAGACTACCCCGTCTCTCACCACTGGATTGTCGTCGTTGACCAGTTCCGTTCCCTCGATGTGCTTCAGCCACAATTGGGCGTGCGTGCTTTTTCCCGTGCCACTCGGACCGAGGAACAGATAGCCCTTGCCCTCCTGACTCACCACGGCAGCATGGAAAAGCAGCGTGCCTTTCCCTGCCGTCGCCAAGGTAAACATGATCATCAACGAATTATCGATGACCAGTTTGGAAATGTGTCCCGTCATGATGAACCGACCCTCGCGGTAGTCTTTGGAACAGATCAGGCAACCCCATGTATTCCTTTGTCCTGTAAATACATATACGTCGTTTCCCGAATCAGTATGGCCGCATGCTATATATGCCCCGTCCTCCTCCTGCCGAAACACTTCCGTATATTCGGGCACTACACCGCTACATTCCGTCAACGTAAACAGCGGTTTACCGCCTTCACACCTGAACGGCTCATAGTTTCGCATCTGTTTAAAGAGTTCATCGCTGCCGTTGACGGCAAAGGTATGCCCCGCCACCTTGTAATATCTCGTCATCATAGCATCTTATAGCGCTCATATTCATATTTCATAGTGTCCTTCATTTCGGACAATAGATACTGCTGTTTTCCTGGTGTACATATGGTTGGTTCAGGTTCGCACATCGTGAGCCGAATACACTGGGGATAGTAGGGACAGGTGGCGCAGGCATCAATGTCGGCACGACGCTCCTTGAACTTGCGGAGGATAGCCTCGTCGTGCTCCTCGCTGTCGATATGACCGAAGAAATTGCTGTCAATGTAGTGCTCGCATTTGCCGAGGTTGCCATCAGGAGCAATCACTACGCTTCCGTCACCATCAGCCATGCAATGATTCAGTTTGACGTTCTTCTGCAATCCCCGTTTGTGGTTTTTGTAGCCACACGCCGCTATCTGCTGTGCCAACTGCGTCTGCTGAGCAAAGATTTCGACTTCATCTTCCGGCGTACGTTCACCAAACAGTTCATGGGAATAGATGGATAGATGCTCGTTGGTGCCGAATCGCTGGTGCAGCAGCTGTACCAATTCAGCCATCTCCCCGATGTTGTGTTTATCGACGTTCAGGCGAATGGATACACGAATACCGGCAGTGGTCAGCATGGCGATGTTCTGCAGCACACGTTCAAAAGCATTCACACCTTGATGGACGTATGCCTTCACGCGGTTGTAGGTCTGCTCCGTGCCGTCGAGGGTAATCTGCACTCTTCGTAACTGCCACAAATCTTTGGCACGCTGCACCTTGTCGGCATCAAACAGGTAGCCGTTGGAAATCATCGTCGAGCGAAACGGCACGCCCTGCTCACGGAGTTCCGTGCATATCTGGTCGATGACCTTGGCGTTGACCAACGGCTCGCCGCCGAACCAACTGATTTTGACTTTCTCGTCGCCACGATGCTTCACGATGTATCGCACCACCTTGTCGGCAGTCTCAGCGGTCATGGTGACGGGCTTCGTCCCCTTCTCATAGCAGTAGAAGCAGCGGGCATTGCACCCCGTAGTGGTGAGGATGGTATAGCCGGTGATTGCCTTGGCGGCGGGCTTGAGTAGCGTTGCCATCTGGCGAACCTGGCGGCAGAGTTTCTGGTCGTCGTGCTCCTGCGGTACTAAGAACCAGCGGTCTATCAGTTCCGACTGCGCCGTGATGTCGGCAGCCTCGTCGGGTGTCAGCAGAACGAGCGAGCATGTCAGGGTGTTGTATAGCAACACGCCGTCATTGACGGGCTGCTGCACCACGTAGGTCATCAGCCGGTAGGGCTGACCGTCAGTGCGCTTCTGTCTGCCTACAATTTGTTCAACCAATGAGGTTGTCGGTATAATCTCTTGCATTGTTTCTTTACCTTGTCTTTCTTTACAGCCACCGAAGAAGTTGTGCTCAGTGTATGCCCCGCTACCTTTAGTGTCTTGTCGTCATGTCTATGCTATGCCGTTCTCCTTCAGCATGTCGATGAAGGCGTTCACCTCGGTTTCTGCCTCCTGTGGTGTCACGTCATATTCCGTCAATAGTTGGCTGACGATGGCAGAGGTGTCGGCACCATCTGTCAAGGCACGCAGAATGATGACGCCCGTCTCGTTCAGGGTGAACACCTTTTCCACTTCCTCCGTCTCGCCGTTCTTGGCAACGGCAACGAACTTGTCTGCCACCTCCTGGATGGCTATGTCATATTTCAGTTTCATCGTCTTGCTCTTTATCGTTTTTGCGCAGATAGCGCTCATATTCGTATTTCATTGTGTCCTTCATTTCGGACAAACGGTACTGCCGGTTTCCCGGTGTACAGTCAAAATTCTCCGCACACATCACGAGTCGAATACACTGGGGATAGCAGAAACAAGTTGCGCAGGCATCAATGTCGGCAAGGCGCTCCTTGAACTTGCGGAGGATTGCCTTGTCGTGCTCCTCGCTGTCAATATGACCGAAGAAATTGCTGTCGAGGTAGTTGTCGCATTTGCTGAGGTGACCATCAGGAACAATCACAACGCTTCCGCTGCCATCAGCTATACAACTATTCAGTTTGATGTCCTTCTGCAATCCCTGTTTATGCCTTTTGTAGCCACACGCCGCTATCTGCTGTGCCAACTGTGTCTGCTGAGCAAAGAGTTCGGCTTCATCTTCCGGCGTGCGCTCACCAAACAGATGGTAGGAATAGATGGATAGATGCTCGTTGGTGCCGAAGCGCTGGTGCAGCAGTTCCACCAATTCAGCCATCTCTCCGATGTTGTGTTTATCGACGTTCAGGCGAATGGATACATGGATACCAGCAGCGGTCAGCATGGCGATGTTCTGCAGCACACGCTCAAAAGCATTCACACCCTGATAGACGTATGCCTTCACGCGGTTGTAAGTCTGCTCCGTGCCGTCAAGGGTAATCTGTACTTCTCGTAAGTGCCACAAATCTTTGGCACGCTGCACCTTGTCGGCATCGAACAGGTAGCCGTTGGAAATCATCGTCGAGCGAAACGGCACGCCCTGCTCACGAAGTTTCGTGCATATCTGGTCGATGACTTTGGCGTTGACCAACGGCTCGCCGCCGAACCAACTGATTTGGACTTTCTCGTCGTCACGATGCTTCACGATGTATCGCACCACCTTGTCGGCAGTCTCAGCGGTCATGGTGACGGGCTTCGTACCCTTCTCATAGCAGTAGAAGCAGCGGGCATTGCAGCCCGTAGTGGTGAGGATGGTATAGCTGGTGATTGCCTTGGCGGCGGGCTTGAGTAGCGCTGCCATCTGGCGAATCTGGCGGCAGAGCTTCTGGTCGTCGTGCTCCTGCGGCACTAAGAACCAGCGGTCTATCAGTTCCTGCTGCGCCGTGATGTCGGCAGCCTCGTCGGGTGTCAGCAGCACGAGCGAGCAGGTAAGGGTGTTGTAGAGCAGCATGCCGTCATCGACAGGCTGCTGCACCACATAGGTCATCAGCCGGTAGCGCTGACCGTCAGTGCGCTTCTGCCTGCCTACAATTTGTTCAACCAATGAGGGTGTCGGTATAATGACTTGCATTGTTTTTTTACCTTGTCTTTCCTTACAGCCACCGAAGAATTCGTGCTCAGTAGAACTTCGCTTGCTTGCGGAAATCTACGGAGCACGAACCTCCGGAGGCAAATCCTAAGTTTTAGCCTAAAAAGCATGGATGGCAATGAACTGAGCGAAGATACATTCTCTGGTGTTCATCTAACGACTGATTTACTTTTGGATTGCAAAGGTAGTCAGTTCAAATCGCCACCGTCATTATTTCACGCTAAACCTCTAAAATTAAGCAATTTAGAATATTTCATCACGAATTATCACCCAAACAGCCGCAGAGGCCAACACAAGAGCATACAGGGGAGCAACTACCACAGACCATGCCAGCAGGCTTCAACTTAACCACCTCCATCTGAGGCTTCTCAAATTTCTTTTTTACTTCCATAATTGTATAAACTTTAAAGGGTTAATATAAAATTAAATTTGTACATCATTCAATGTTTCAGCATGCAAGGACGGTGCAAGCCGAATGCAATCAAGTTCGCTTGCGCTCGACCTCTGGTCGCTTGCTACCAAAGGGACGCAAGAATTGCTGAGGCGCCGCCCGTTCTCGCTCGTTTCAACGAGCAAAGTTACAAAATAAAATCTACTTTTTATGGACTAAGCGCTTTTACCCCCCCCGATTTTAACACAATTTAACTTTATTTGCTAAAAGAAGAATAAGCCGTGCTGAGTTTCTCGTCAGAGCGCTGCTGATTCCATAAGCGGATGGCATCGCCCGTCCATCCTTCAGTCGCCGAAGTCGGGGTCGTTCATCACGTCGCGCAAAGGTACAGCAAAATGAGGATGTGCCTATTTTGACACATCCTCTTGCCATCGCCACACTCCCTGCCCTGTTGGTTCGCCGTCCCGTGATCATTTTGGAGCATATATATCCATAAATTGATTTCGTGAAAAAATCTGTCAATCTGTCATTTTTGAATATAAACCACTGAGGATAAGAGAGATACAAAATGACAGATAGTATGATAGATTGACAGATTACTGTGCGCGGTGTTGCAAAAACTGTGCGCGGTGTGGTGGAAAGTACGCATGGGGGAACCATCGGTTTCTAATGGAGAAACCAGTGGTTTCTTGCGTAGAAACCACTGGTTTGCGCATGAGAACCGCTCGTAGCAACGCGAACTGATATCTGTCAATCTATCATAGTGCCTGTCATTACGTAAAGTGCTGTAACACAGAAACTTGAGCATTTTCTTGACAGATTGACAGATTTTTTCGCGAAAACAAATTCTAGGGAGGGTCTTGGGGACAGGCACATGACCCAGTATTGGGTCAATGGTCCTGTCCCCAAGACCCGCACATTATAAATCCCCGTCCCACTATGTTCTACGAACAAGTTTTTATGAATCAATTCATGAGTTCGATATTGATGGTGACTATAAAGTGAGTGCATTGGAACGGACCATGGATAATGATCATATAAGGGCGCAGTTGCTCGAAAGCTATACAAAATTAGCAAAGGGAAAGAAAGGTATCATCTTAGACAATGTGGGAATGTACGCTACTTTTGGTTTACCTGATGCAGGCTCCCACGGAAGTTTTCATCTGCGCCTTAATGCGAGTCAAATCAAGTGGTTTCATCGTTTAGATGCTCAATTGGAGGCGTTCTTGACGAATTTTCTTAATCTCTTCTTCTGCTCGCTCTTGCCACTCATGCTTTTTACGGATTGACTCACGGAAAGCAGCAATGATTTCCTCGCGAGTTCTGTTTTTATATGCTACTGCTACCATATTTATATCAAATTATTCGTTATTTCGGGTGCAAAGATACAAAATATTTCGGATAATTGTTCGCTTCATAAAAGAAAAAGCATAAAAAACAAATAAGAGAGATATAAAATATCTCTCTTAGTGATTCCGGCGGGATTCAAACCCACAACCTTCTGATCCGTAGTCAGATGCTCTATTCAGTTGAGCTACGGAACCTCCGTTCCTTATTTGCGGGTGCAAAGGTACGGAGTTTTTGTGGAACCACCAAATTTTTTGCCGCTTTTTTTGAAAAAAGTTTCGAATAGGCGAAATTATCCGCAGAATCGTGCGCTTTTTCGCTTTTTTCGATTAACTTTGTAAGCCTATTACGAACCTAAAAAATAACTAACGATGAAAAGATGCATCTTGGCAATGACGACACTGGCGGTCGTGTCGGCAACGGCACAAACACTCCAAGACTCCACAAAGGTAAGCATCGGCTACGGAAAGGGCAGCCAGAACGCGCTGGCCGGTGCCGTAGACAAGGTGACGGAAGACCGTATGAACAAGGGTCTGATAACCAACTCGCTCGACGCGCTGAGCGGACAGGCGGCCGGCGTGCAGGTACAGACGGGCGGCAATCAGGAAGCAATGCTATCGGCAGTGCGCGTGAGGGGTACTACGTCGCTCACGGGAGGCAACGACCCGCTGGTGATTATCGACGGCGTGCAGAGTGACATCATCACGCTGTCGACCATCTACCCTGCCGACATTGAGAGCTTTACAATCCTGAAAGATGCCTCGGAGACCGCACAGTACGGCTCGCGCGGTGCGGCAGGAGTAATCGAGGTGGCCACGAAGAAAGGAAAGGGAGAGAAGTTCCACATCGCCTACGACGGCAGCATTGGCTTCGAGGCGGTATACAAGAACATGG
Source organism: uncultured Prevotella sp. (assembly GCA_946415755.1). Lineage (GTDB taxonomy): Bacteria > Bacteroidota > Bacteroidia > Bacteroidales > Bacteroidaceae > Prevotella. Next base: position 7,057 of record CAMKTS010000031.1, read on the forward strand.
AGATGCTCTCCGGCGCAGAGTTCCGACAGGCCGCACGCCAGCTGGGGGTGAGCATCATCGACAAGGGCTACGACACGGACTTCACAAAGTCGCCCACCCGCACGGGTTTCGTACAGAACCACCACATTGCCTTCGGAGGCGGCTCGCAATCGGCCAACTACCGTGCATCGATAGGCGTGACAGACCATCGCACGGTGATCAAGAACAACAGATACTGCAACTATATTGCCAAGCTCGACCTGACGCAGCGTGCCTTTAACGATGTGCTGAAGGTTGACCTGGGCGTGTTCGGATCGTTGCAGAAGTACAAGTACATCCCCTTCAAGCAGAAGCTGTTCTACTCGGCGGCCACCTTCAACCCCACCTTCCCTGACGGACAGAATGCCGACGGCAGCTACGACCAGGTGACGGAGGCCCTGTTCATCAACAATCCCAACTCGCTGCTCAACATGAAAGATGACGAGCAAAACGGACACATCAGCGTACACCTGAAGGCAACGGCAGAGGTGGGCTACGGACTGACGCTCATGGCGTTCGGCTCGTACTCGTACAATACCGTCAGCAACGCCCACTACTACCCCACTTTCGTGTGGAGCCACGGCGAGGCCTACCGAGGTGATGTCAAGCAAGAGGAGCTGCTGGGCAACCTCTCGGTCAACTGGCAGAAGGATATCAGCCGCCACCACATCAACCTGCTGGCCCTCGGAGAGCTGCAATACGAGAAGCGCGACGGATTCTACACGACAGTTTCGAACTTCTCTACCGATGCCTACGGCTACGATAACCTGTCGGCTGGTGCCGTCAGGCTCTGGGAGGGCACCAACTCCTACTATATGGACTCGCGCATGCTCTCGTTCCTGTTCAGGGCACAGTACAGCTACAACAACCGCTATACGCTGACCGTCAATGCACGTGTCGACGGCTCGTCGAAGGTGGGCACCAACAACCGCTGGGGATTCTTCCCCTCCATCAGTGCCGCATGGATTGTCAGCGACGAGCCGTGGATGAAGCCGCTGAGATGGCTGAACAACCTGAAGCTGCGCGTAGGATACGGAAAGAGCGGCAACCTGGGAGGCATCGACTCCTACCTGTCGCAGCAGCTCGTACAGCCCAACGGCGTGGTATCGGTAGGAGGAACGCCTGTCACCACACTCGGCATCATACGCAATGCCAACCCTGACCTGCAATGGGAAATCAAGCGAACGTTCAACATCGGCGTGGACATGGCATTCTGGGACAAGCGCATCGTGCTGACAGCAGACTTCTACACCTCGCGAACCACCAACATGCTATACAACTACGACGTATCCGTGCCGCCATTCACCTACAACCAGCTGCTGGCCAACCTCGGAAAGATGAGCAACCGTGGATTCGAGCTGGGATTCGGCATCACACCCCTGAGGAACAAGGATATGGAGCTGACCGTCAACATGAACTGGACCTTCGAGTATAACAAGCTGCTCACACTGAACGGCCACTACAACGGACAGTACCTCACCGCCCCTGCGGTCAAGGGCATCAGCGCACTCTACGGAGCAGGATTCCACGGAGCCAGCGACGTGTGCTTCCAGATAGTAGGACAGCCCCTGGGCGTCTTCTACCTGCCACACTTCCTGGGATTCAGGGAGAATGCCAACGGAGGCAAGGAGTACATCGTCAGCGAGGAGAAGTACATCTGCGGACAAGCCACTCCGAAGGCCATGATGGGATCGAACATTGCCTTCCGCTACCGACAGTGGGACATCACCATACAGCTGAACGGTGCCTTCGGTCACAAGATCTACAACGGTACGTCACTGGCATACATGAACATGCTGTCGCTGCCCAACTACAACGTGATGAAAGGCGCACCCGCCATGAACATACAAGACCAGGACATCAGCGACTACTGGCTGGAGAGCGGCGACTACCTGAACATCGACTATGTCACCATCGGCTGGAACGTGCCGCTGTGCTCGCGCTATATCAAGAACCTGCGCCTGTCGCTGGCCGTGAACAACCTGGCCACCATCACCGGCTACTCAGGGCTGACACCCATCATCAACTCCAGCGTAGTGGATGCCACACTAGGCATCGATGACAAGCGCTCGTTCCCCGTCTACCGGTCCTATACCTTCGGCCTCAGCATACAATTCTAAAAGACATGGAGAAAGCTATGAAAACGAAAAACATCATACTCACCAGTTGCATCGTGGCACTTCTCGGCTTACCATCCTGCTCGCTCGAGGAGCATCCGCGCGACCAGATACCTGAAAACGAGGTATATACCAGCGCCGACGCGCTGTTCCGCAATACCGTTGCCACCCTCTACAACTATATCGGCGGCCATGAAGACGGACAGGGCCTGCAAGGCACCTGCAGAGGCGTATACGACCTGCAGACATTCGGCTCGGACGAGGCCATGCTGCCCACTCGTGGCGGCGACTGGTTCGACGGCGGCCTGTGGCAGCACATGTACAAGCACTCCTGGTCGGCTGGCCACGACCTGCCCAAGAACGCATGGCTATACCTTTACAAGGTCATCGCCCTCTGCAACCGCTCCCTGGAGACCCTGGAACTCTACAGCACGCTGGCGGGCAGCGACTATGAGATGTGGAGCAGCGAGGTGCGAGCACTAAGGGCCATGTACTACTGGTATCTCATCGACCTCTTCGGCGACGTGCCACTGGTCACCAGCACCGCCGTATCCATGAACGAAGTGACGCGCACACCACGTGCCGACGTGTTCCGCTTCTGCGACAACGAGCTGAAAGCCTGTCTGGGCCTCCTATCGCCATACAACAGCGTGAGAGAAGGCGACTACTACGGGCGCATGACACAGTCGGTAGCCCTCTTCGTACAGGCAAAGCTGATGCTCAACAGCAGCGTATACCTCAGCAACGACACGCAGACGCACGACTTCTCCGACTACTACCGCCGCTGCATCGACTACTGCGACGACCTGGAGGGATGGGGATTCGAACTGGAATCGGACATGTATAAGAACTTCATCGTATACAACCAGAACTCGGTGGAGAACATCTTCGTCATCCCTATGGACAAGAACCTGTACAGCAACCAACAGCAGAACCTGTACAGGTCGTACCACTACAGGCATGCTGCCGCCTACGGATTTACGGGAGAGAACGGCACCTGTGCCACGCTGAAGACGCTGCAGGTGTTCGGCTACGGCACCAGCGAAGAAGACCCCCGTTTCGACCAGACCTTCTACAGCGGACCGGTCTACAACCTGGACTTCCAGGTGGTTGCCGACCGCACGGGACAGCCCCTCGTATACTATCCTGACAAGGTGGCCCTCGACCTCAGCGGCTCGCCCTACGTAGAGACGGCGGGTGCCCGCATGAAGAAATATGCCGTAGACAAGAATGCACCCAAGGACGGCAAGCTGATGGACAACGACATCGTGCTCTTCCGCTTTGCCGATGTGCTGCTGATGCGTGCCGAAGCCCAGCTGCGGCTGAACGAAGGCGACAAGGGACAGGCCGACTTCAACCGTGTGCGACAGCGCTCTTATGCACCTGACCGTACCTGCACCCTCGACAACCTGCTCGACGAGCGCATGCTGGAGCTGTGCTGGGAGGGATGGCGACGACAAGACCTGATCCGCTTCGGCAAGTACCATTCGCTGTATGAAGGCCCTGATGCCGTTGACGAGAGCGACCACCATACCGCCCTCTACCCTATCCCCGCCGACGTGCGTGCCCTGAACATGAATCTCACGCAAAATCCAGGCTACTGACAAAAAGTATCCGCTAATAGCAAAGCATCTGCCATTAGCAAAGCCGGTATTATTGAAAACAAACGGCCCGCAGACACCAATTTCTCGCTGGTGCTGCGGGCTGATTCTTTTCTGCTAAAAATTGCTCGGCAAATTATTGATGCTGGTCGCGAAGCAAGTCGTTGACGGTCTTCACAGGGTTGAACGTTGACAGGGGCACCTCTACGAACACGGTGTTCCAGTCGCTCATCGCTCCATTCCAAAGACCAGGCAATTCCAGAGCCTGCAACTCCTTGCCGCTCTTCGACTTCTGCGAGATGAAGCCCGTGGTGGGATCTACGAATTTAGGCAGGTCGAAAGCATTGCCCTTATAGTCCTTCACGGCGCAGACAAGGTCGACGGGATTGAAGTGGGTGCCCTTGGTGAACATCTCCATATACTCCTTGTTAGACTTGTCAATCTGGCTCGACTCCAGGATCTGCAGGCTGACGGTGCCATCCTGGTTGTAGGTAAGGAACGGGCCGCCACCAGGCTCGCCGACATTCTTCACCACGCCGCAGACGCGCATGGGACGGTTCAGCTTCTTGCGCAGATAGATGACCAGGTCGGCATCCTCCAGTTCTTTGATATCAGCCTTGCGGCAGCACAAATCCTGCTGCACGAAGCGAATCATCTCCTCTATCTGCTCGTGCGTATACTTGCCGGTATCCAGCAGGCGCAGATAGTCGAAGGCTTTCTGCTGCAGCGTGACAAGCACACCAGCAATGACCTGCTTCCACTCTACGGTATCACCTTTCAGGCGGTCGGGCACCACGTTGTCGATATTCTTGACGAAGATGACATCGGCGGCAATCTCATTCAGATTCTCGATGAGTGCGCCATGACCACCAGGACGGAAGAGCAGCGAGCCGTCGCTGTTGCGGAACGGTGTGCCGTCGGGATTGGCGGCTATAGTATCCGTCGAGGGCTTCTGCTCGGAGAAGGAGATGTCATACATGATGCCGTACTTCTTGGCATAGAGGTCGGCCTTCTGGGCCACCTTCTGCTTGAACAGCTCCATGTGCTCGTGCGAGACGGTGAAATGCACGTGGGCCTCACCATTCGAGGCAGCATACAGGGCACCCTCTACCAGGTGTTCCTCCATCGGCGTGCGGGCACCCTCGGCATAGTTGTGGAAGAGCAGCAGACCCTTGGGCAGCTGTCCGTAGTTCAGCCCCTCGGCCTTGAGCATATTGGCAGCAACGGCCTTGTAATTACCCTCGGCGATGAGCGCCTTGATGCCCTTGCCCTCGTTCTTCAGGCAGGTAGCATCCAGCTCCTGGTAGAAGGCGAACTTCTCGATGTTGTCAAAGTATTTCTTCTCGAAATCCGTCGTCGGCACGTCATAGTCGGCATCCACGAAGGCGAACATGTCCTTGAACATGCGGCTGGCGGCACCTGATGCAGGTACGAACTTCACCACCTTCTTGCCACCGGCCTTATACTGCTGCCAGGCAGCAACATACTGTTTAACTTCCTCTGGGCTGGGAGCCACGATGCCTTTTCCGATAGCGGCGGCACCCTCCAGCTTCAGGAACGGGAATCCCGTCTTGAACTCTCCCAGCTGTCTCTCAATCTGAGCCTCAGAAATACCTTTCTGGGCCAACTGTTTCAAGTCTTGTTGTGTTAGCATAATAGTCAATAAATAGGTTTGCTATATAAAATAATGTACGCGCGTCAAAAAACAATCCTAAAAGGGCAGGTCGTCGGTACTGCCTTCAGCAGCGGGTTCCTGAGTGGGAGGGAACGGAGCGGTGGCACCCTGAGGGTCAGCGGCAGGCTGCGGAGGGAACGGCGAAGCCACAGGAGCAGCACCGGCAGCAGCGGCTACGGGAGCGGCACCACGCACCACATTATAGGCACGGACATCGTTGAACCAGCGGCCATTGAACTCGTGGGCATCGATATCGAACGAGACGGTGACATCTTCACCCATCTGGATATTGAACTGCTTGATACGGTCTTCGCCAAAAACGCGAAAAACACATTTCCTGGGGAACTGTCCAGGAACTTCGATAACATAATCCTGCGACATCCATGAGTTACCCGTGCGTTGTGACACACCACTGCTTGCCGGCAATACGGCAATGATTTTTCCTGTTAAATCCATAATTTTATTCGTTAATAATTTGATGTTTTTTTGTTTCAGATTGCGAAATTACGGAAAATAATTCAAAAAACAGCATTTTTCACGCAATATTTTTGCAATTGACCAACTTATTTTGTATTTTTGTGCTCAATTTGAGCAAGAACAAACTAAAATTATAGAATACACATGAGATTTACAGTATCCAGCACTGCGCTTAGCAGCAGACTCAATGCTCTTTCGAGAGTCATCAACAGCAAGAACTCACTTCCTATCCTTGCCGACTTCCTTTTCGATGTCCGCGACAATGTACTTCACCTGACCGCCTCTGACAGCGAGAATGTGATGAAAACCCACCTGGAACTGACAGAAAGCGACGGAAACGGCAGTTTTGCCATCGGCAACCACGACCTTCTGGAGGCCGTCAAGGGATTCTCCGAGCAGCCTATCACATTCGATGTAGACCTTGAGGGCAACATGGCCAAGATTTCCTATCAGAACGGTCTCTTCTCGCTGCCCACAGAGAGTGCCGAGGGCTATCCACAGGCACAAGCCATTGGCGAGGGAGCACACGAGATTGTCATCCCCAACGGCCTGCTGGCCGAGAACATCAACCGTTCGCTCTTTGCCACCGCCCAGGATGAGCTGCGCCCTGTGATGAACGGTATCTACTTCGACCTCACTCCCGAATGTCTCAGCGTGGTGGCCTCCGACGGTCATAAGCTGGTGCGCAACAAGATACTGAACATCCATAGCGAGGAACCGGCAGCGTTTATCATGCCCAAGAAGCCAGCCTCCCTGCTGAAGAGCATTCTGGGCAAGGACGGAGGCGATGTCGTGATTCGCTTCGACGAGCGCAACGCACACATCAGCTATGGCGACGGAGAGATTATCAGCCGCCTGATAGAGGGCCGCTATCCGAACTACAACTCCGTGATACCGCAGAACAATCCCAACCTGCTTACCGTTGACCGCCTGACGCTGTTGGCAGCACTCCGCCGCGTACAGCCGTTTGCCAACGACTCCAGCAACCTCATCCGCTTCCACGTAGAGGGTGGTACGCTGCAATTGGATGCCGAGGACTACGACTTCTCCAAGACAGCCACCGAGCGCATGTCGTGCGAGTACAACGGCCAGCCGATGAGCATCGGTTTCAAGGGGTCGTCGTTCATCGAGATCCTGAGCAATTTCGACTGCCAGGAAGTCATCATCCAGTTGGCCGACCCCAGCCGTGCAGGCTTGGTGTTGCCCTCCGAGCAGCCTGAGAACCAGGACGTGCTGATGCTGATGATGCCCATGCTGATTAATGATTAAAGGTGAGCGTATGAAACTGAATCTTCAGAAGCCACTGGTCATCTTTGACTTGGAGACGACGGGACTCGACCTGGTCAAGGACCGCGTCATCCAACTGTCGTATATCAAGGTGTTCCCCGATGGCCGGGAAATACGCGGCAACGAGCTTATCAACCCAGAGAAGCCCATCGACCCCATCATCACACAGCTGACAGGCATCAGCAACGACGATGTCAAGGACAAGCCAACCTTCAAGCAGCTGGCTGCCAAGCTCAACGAGGTATTCCTGGGCAGCGACATAGCCGGCTTCAACAGCAACCACTTCGACGTGCCCCTGCTGGCAGAGGAGTTCCTCCGTGCGGGCATAGACTTCGACTTCTCGAAGTGCCGCCTGATTGATGCGCAGACCATCTTCCACAAGATGGAACGCCGCAACCTGGCTGCTGCCTATAAGTTCTATTGCGGACGCCGGATGGAGGATGACTTCGAAGCACACCGCGCCGACCAGGACACAGAGGCCACCTACCGCGTGCTGATGGGCGAGCTGGACTATTATACCGAAGAACATCAGCTGTCGCTGGGCGAAGACCCGAAAGACCGCGTGCTCCAGAACGACATGCAATTCCTGGCAGACTTCTCGAAGGTGAACGACAATGTCGACTTTGCCGGACGCATCGTGTGGGGAGAGGTCAACGGACAGCGCACCGAGGTGTTCAACTTCGGCAAGCACAAGGGTGTCCCCGTGGCCGACGTGCTGCGCCTCGACCCCGGCTACTACAGCTGGATCCTGGCTGGTGACTTCACCTACAACACCAAGCAGGTGCTGACGCGCATCCGTCTCCGCGAGGCACAGAAATAAGAAGCCTCCCTACCCCCTCCCCAAGGGAGGGGCTTTTTAAATACAAAAAGGAAATGCTCAAAGGAAAGAAAATAGTATTAGGCATAACGGGGTCGATAGCGGCCTACAAAGCCTGCTACATCATCCGTCTGCTGGTGAAGGCCGGTGCCGAGGTGCAGGTGGTTATCACACCGGCCGGCAAGGAATTTATCACGCCCATCACGCTCTCTGCACTCACACAGAAACCCGTAATCAGCGAGTTCTTCGCACAGCGCGACGGCACGTGGCACTCCCACGTGGCAATCGGCCTGTGGGCAGATGCCATGCTCATCGCACCCTGTACGGCATCCACGCTGGGAAAGATGGCTGGCGGCATTGCCGACAACATGCTCGTCACCACCTACCTGTCGATGAAGGCTCCCGTATTCATCGCCCCCGCTATGGACCTTGACATGTACAGCCATCCCACCACCCAGCAGAACATGGAACGGCTGCGCAGCTTCGGCAACCACATCATCGAACCCCAGAGCGGTTTCCTCGCCTCCGGCCTCGAAGGGAAAGGCCGCATGGAGGAGCCAGAGCAGATCGTGGCATGCCTCGACGATTACTTTGAGAAGAAAGACCTGACGGGAAAGCATATCCTGATTACGGCAGGCCCTACGCATGAGAAGATAGACCCCGTGCGCTTCATCGGCAACTACTCCAGCGGAAAGATGGGCTTCGCACTTGCTGCGGAATGTGCCCGCCGAGGTGCCCAGGTCACCCTTGTTGCAGGCCCCGTCACGCTGAAGGCCGACCATCCTCTCATCCATCGGATTGACGTGGAGAGCTGTGACCAGATGTATGCAGCAGCCACCGAAGCCTTCGGCAGCTGCGATGCCGCCATCCTGTGCGCTGCCGTGGCTGACTTCAAGCCTGCTGATGTGGCCAACCAGAAGATCAAGCGTGAGAGCGACGACCTTATCATCCGCCTCTCGCCCACCCACGACATTGCCGCCGAACTGGGCCGCCGCAAGCGCGACGGACAGCTGCTCATCGGCTTTGCCTTAGAGACCAACGACGAGCAGGCCAATGCCCGGAAGAAACTGGAGAAGAAAAACCTTGACTTCATCGTACTCAACTCACTGCGCAACGAGGGCACCTGCTTCCAAAGCGACAACAACCAAATCAGCATCCTCTCCCACAACGGCCGAAAGGACTATGAGAAGAAGCCGAAACAAGCCGTTGCCACCGATATCATCGACGAATTGTCCAAGCAATTACGAAAGGCATGATGACAAGACACCACAGAACCAAACGGCTGATTGCAGCAGGCTGCATGTTGCTCATGGCCTGCCTGAACGTCAACAAGACACAGGCTCAAGAGCTACAGGTGAAATTCACTGTCAACCACTCACAGATAGAGGGTACCGACAACTCCGTATTCGAGAACCTGCAAGAAACCGTGGAGCAGTTCATGAACGACCGCCAGTGGACGGAACTGCAGTTCCAGAAAAACGAGCGTATCGTATGCAACTTCAACATTACGGTCAACAAGTACAACAAGGCAGAAAACCTCTTCGAGTGTACGGCAATGATACAGGCCAACCGTCCCGTATACAACTCTGCCTACACCACCACCCTCTATAACAACAAGGATGGCGACTTCCACTTCAACTTCGCACAGTTCGACCAGCTGAACTATAACGACGAGACCATCAACAACCAGCTGACGGCACTCCTGGCATACTATGCCTACCTGATTATCGGACTCGACCTGGACAGCTTCTCGCCATTAGGAGGAACAGAGATACTGAACCGCTGCATGAACCTGACCAACAACGCTCAAGACCTGGGCTTCTCAGGATGGAAGGCCTTTGAGAACAGTCGCAACCGGTTCGCACTCATCAACGACTATCTGGACGAGGCGATGAAACCCTTCCGGCAGCTGCAGTACGACTACTATCGGAAAGGGCTGGACGAGATGGCCAACAATGCCGAGCGTGGCCGCACAAACATTACCGATGCCCTGCAGAACGGACTGAAAGTGGCTCACGAGCAGAAACCCCTGAGCCTGCTGCCGATGATATGGACGGACTACAAGCGCGACGAGCTGGCCAACATCTACAAAGGCAAGGGCACGCAGAAAGAGAAAGAGGCCGTCTACGACCTGCTGTTTAACATCAATGCCTCGCAGAACAATGCGTGGGAGAAAATCAAGCAGTAACAGCCCCAAAAACAAAAACCATGAGATGCCGGAGCAATGATTAAGCGACTGTACATCAAGAACTATACCCTCATCGACGAACTGGATATCGAGCTGTATCCGGGATTCTCCGTCATCACAGGAGAAACAGGAGCCGGCAAGAGCATTATCCTCGGTGCCATCGGACTGCTGTTAGGACAGCGCGCCGACTCGAAGACCGTCAAGCAGGATGCCGACAAGTGCGTGATAGAAGCACACTTCGACCTCAGCAGATACGACCTGCAACCCCTCTTCGACGAGAATGAGATAGAATACGACGGCGAGGACACCATCATCCGCAGGGAACTGACGGCCACCGGCAAAAGCCGTGCCTTCATCAACGACACCCCCGTAGGACTGAACGTCATGAAGGAACTGGGAGAACGCCTCGTCGACGTACACTCCCAACACCAGAACCTGCTGCTGAACAAACAAGACTTCCAACTCAGCGTAGTAGACATCATCGCACAGGACCAACCGCTGCTGGACGACTACCACGACAGCTTTGCCCAGTACCAGCAGAAACAGCATACCCTCAGGGATATGGAGGCCGATATCGAGCAAAGCCGCCAACAGACAGACTTCCTGCAGTTCCAATACGAAGAACTGAACAATGCCCACCTGACCGAGGGCGAACAAGAGGAACTGGAACAGCAGAGCGATACGATGACGCACGCCGAAGATATCAAGACTGCCCTCTATGAAGCCGACAATGCCCTGTTTGGCGACAGCAACGGAGCGGTGAGCCAGGTGAAGACAGCCCTCTCGGCGCTGAGTGCCATCAACCGTGTGATGCCCAAGACGCAGGAACTGACAGAACGCCTGAACTCCTGCCACATCGAACTGAAAGATATCGCACAGGAGGTGAGCAGCTATCTGGAAGACTGCGAATTCGACCCGTCAGAACTCGATGCCGTCAACCAACGACTGGACAAGCTCTACGACCTGGAGAAGAAATACCACGCTGATACCGTGGAGGAACTTATCAGACAACGCGACGAGCTGAAGCAGAAACTCAACAACATCGAGAACAGCGACGAGGCGCTGCAGGAGCTGCGCCAACAGATAGCCAAGTTGAAAGACAACTGCCAAAAACTGGCCGACCAACTGACGAAGAAACGACAGAAGGCCGCCAAGGAGATAGAACAGCAGATGCAGCAACGACTCATACCCCTGGGAATGCCCAATGTGCGATTCCAGATCGTCATCGACCAGCAGGAACTGGGAAGACAGGGACAGGATAATGTGGCATTTCTCTTCTCCGCCAACACCTCCACCCCACTCCAACCGGTGGCTCAAGTGGCTTCCGGCGGTGAGATAGCCCGTGTGATGCTCTCGCTGAAAGCCATGATCAGCGGAGCCGTGAAACTGCCCACCATCATCTTCGACGAGATAGACACAGGTGTCAGCGGAAAGATAGCAGAGAAGATGGCAGACATCATGCAGGAAATGGGCAACCAGGAACGGCAAGTCATCTCCATCACCCACCTGCCACAGATAGCCTCGAAGGGAACGCACCACTATCGGGTATCGAAAGATGAGACCCCAAACGGAACCATTAGCAAAATGCAGCAACTATCTGGCAACGAACGCATTACCGAGATTGCACAAATGTTGAGCGGCAGCGAGGTCACAACAGCTGCCATCGCCAATGCCCGCCAGCTATTGAAAAGACAAGAAGACTAAAAAGCAGAAAGAAATATGGAAAATAACATATCAACACAGGTATTAAGGAAGCTCATCGGTATGCTACCCTTTTTCCTTTTTACCTTCCTCCCCTTATCCGCACAGAACCCCTCATGGAGCAAGAAGGCTGCCAATGCCGTATTCACCCTGAAGACCTTCGGTGACGACGGTCAGCTGCTGGGTAGCAGCAACGGTTTCTTTATCGGCGAGAACGGTGAGGCCGTCAGCAGTTTTTCCCCCTTCAAGAATGCCCGCCATGCCGTTGTTATCGACGCACAGGACAAGGAGTGGCCCGTGACGTATCTGCTGGGAGCCAACGACATGTACGACGTGGCAAAATTCCGAGTGGATGTGAAGAAACCCACCATACTGCCCCTCGCTACCGGCGGCAACACACAGGAGACGGTATGGCTGCTGCCCTACAGCGCCAAGAAAGCACCGGCATGCATTCAGGGAACCATCAGCAGCAGCGAACAGGTGCTGGAAAAGTATCCCTACTATACGCTGGACATGAAGACGCAGGAACAACAGGTGGGCTGTCCTGTGCTGAACGAGAACGGCGAGGTGGTGGGCATCCTGCAGCCCTCTGCCGACTACAGCAAGTCGGTGAGCTATGCCATCGGCACACGTTTCGCCGACGATTTGCGTATCAGCGGACTCAGCATCAACGACCCCATGTTTCGCATGAGCCACATCGCCAAAGCCCTGCCCGACGACTTCAACGATGCCCTGCTGTCGCTCTATGTCTCAGGCTCTACGATGGATGCCGAGCAGTACAAGGACTATGTGGAACGGTTTATCCAGAAGTTCCCGGATGCTTCCGACGGCTACATCTACCGCGCCCGCTACCATGTCAACAAGGGTGAGTTCCAGCAGGCTGACGATGACATGAAGCAGGCCGTCAAGGTGGCCGACAAGAAAGACGAGGCGCATTTCCAATATGCACAGCTCATCTACCAGAAAGAAATCTACCAGAGCGACAAGCCCTTCGAGGCGTGGAGTTTTGACCGTGCCCTGCAGGAGTCGCAAGAAGCCTACAGCATCAATGCACAGCCGGCCTACCGTCAGCAGCAGGCGCAGATTATGTATGCGCAGAAGAAGTATGAAGAGGCCTATCGCATCTATATGGAACTGTCACAAGGCGCGCTGCGTAATGCCGACAACTTCTATGCTGCCGCACAATGCAAGCTGCAGCAGGGCGACCGCGATGCCACGCTGGCACTGATGGATAGTGCCGTCAACCAGTTTACCAAGCCCTACGTAAAGACTGCAGCGCCCTACTTGCTGGCTCGTGCCCAGCTGCTCTACGAAGTCGGCAAGTACCGCCCCGCCGTGAACGACTACAACGACTACGAGCAGCTGATGACCGCACAGCTTACCGATGCGTTCTACTATCAGCGCGAGCAGGCTGAAATGGGCGGTCACCTCTATCAGCAGGCACTCAACGATATCGGCCGAGCCATCGAACTGGCTCCACAAGAGGCCGCATACTATGCGGAGAAAGCCTCCGTTCAGTTGCGCGTAGGACATACCGACGATGCCATTCAGACCGCCCAGGAGTGCATTCGCCTCCGTCCTGAGATGAGCGATGGCTACCTGCTGTTAGGATTAGGCCAATGCGTGAAGGGCAAGAAAGCCGAAGGGCTGCAAAACCTGGCAAAAGCAAAAGAGCTTGGCAACGACCAAGCCCAAACGCTGATTGACAAGTACGCCGCGAAGTAAGCGGCCTTTCAGACCCTCCTTCAGAGCCATCATGACAACCGTCCGTCTGCATCCTCAGAACGGCAGTGGTCCGTCGGGCACATCACTATCCGAGAATGGCGCGCTGAGGTCTCCCTGCGGGTCTTCCCCGTTGATGCGGCTGCCCAGTATCTCTCCTCCTCCATCCTGCTTCTTGCTTCCCAAGCGGCGGTCTTCCGGATTCTCGAAGCGGGTGAATTCTCCCCGGAACGTCAATAGTACGTCGCCCGTAGCACCCTTACGGTGCTTGGCAATGATAATCTGCGCCATACCGCGCAGGTCGCGGCCGTTGTCATCCTGATAGATGTGGTAGTATTCCGGACGATGCACGAAGAGCACCATATCGGCATCCTGCTCGATGGCTCCCGACTCTCGCAGGTCGCTCAATTGCGGACGCTTGCCCTCCAGTCCTTCACGGCTCTCCACGCCACGGTTCAGCTGCGAGAGTGCCAGGATAGGTATGTCCAGCTCTTTGGCCAGTCCTTTCAGCGATCGCGAGATGGTCGACACCTCCTCCTGACGGCTGGAGAAGCGCATGCCGTTGGCATTCATCAGTTGCAGGTAGTCAATCATGATGATTTTCACCCCATGTTCTCTCACCAGCCTCCTGGCCTTGGTACGCAGCTCGAAGACGGAGAGTCCTGGAGTATCATCGATATACAACGGCGCACCTAGCAGGTTGTTCACGCGCTTGTCCAGCCGCTCCCACTCGTCGGGCTGCAGCTGTCCGTTCAGTATCTTCGAACCCTGTATCTCGCAGCAGTTGGATATCAGTCGGTTCACCAGCTGCACGTTTGACATTTCCAGCGAGAAGAAGGCCATCGGCACCTGGTAGTCGGCAGCAATGTTCTTGGCCATCGACAGCGCGAACGATGTCTTACCCATAGCAGGGCGTCCTGCGATGATGACCAGGTCGCTGGCCTGCCATCCCGACGTGATATCGTCGAGCTTGTGGTATCCTGTGGGGACTCCCGTGAGACCGTCCTTGTTGGCCGAAGCCTTCTGGATGACATCGATGGCGTTCTTGATGACAGGGTCTATCTGCGTATAGTCCTTCTTCATGTTGCGCTGTCCCAGCTCGAAGAGGCTTCCCTCTGCCTCCTGCATCAGGTCGTCTACGTCGATGGTCTCGTCAAACGCCTTCGTCTCGATGTTGCCGGCAAAGGAAATCAGCTGGCGTGCCAGCGACTTCTGTGCGATGATGCGTGCATGGTATTCGATATTGGCCGACGATGCCACGCGGCTCGACAGTTCCGTCACGTAGCCGGGGCCTCCCACATCCTCCAGGTCGCCCTGCTTGGCCAGCTGCTCGGCTACCGTCCACACATCGACGGGCAACTCATGCATGGAGAGTTCGCGGATGGCGGTATACACCTTTTGGTTGCGCGGCTCGTAGAAGCTTTCCGGATAGAGCATCTCGCACACCACGGCATAGGCATCCTTGTCTATCATGAGTGCTCCCAGCACGGCCTGTTCTATCTCGCGTGCTTGCGGCTGCACATGGGCATAAGTATTGTCTACGGGTTGTTGTCTGCGGCGACGTTGTGTGCCGCCCGATGCATTGTTATTTGTCTGTTCTGCCATATTTTTTCGTTTTCGGGCTACAAAGTTACGAAAAGTCGAGTGCAAAACAAAAGAACTTGTTCTTTTTTTTGCCGAGACGGAGTAACTTCGCCATTTCAAATGGCAGAGTTACGAAAAAACGAGTAAAATAAAAAGGAAAATCCGAGTTTTTCTTTTTATTACCGAGTGCTGGTAACTTCGGCGAAGCCAGAGTTACGAAAAAAGCTTGTAAAGAACAACGGATTTTGGAAGATTAACGCAATCTAGCCTTAAATAAAGGAAAGACGGGGACTTTTCCCTATCGTTTAGTTGCCAGATGATAGCAACTTTCACCGCCCCCTCCCAATCATCTTCACGATCATAGATAACCTCTATTGTATTGTCTGTTCATAAAAAACCCTAAAAAAGGTGCTATCTTCTTTGTGGCATGAATAGTTTTCACTATCTTTACACCCAAATAATAAATCTGAAAGATATGCAAGACGTAAATCGCCTAAAAATTGTGCTCGTAGAACAGAAGAAAACCAGCAAATGGTTATCAGAAGCATTGGGGGTAAATCCATCCACCGTTTCAAAATGGTGCACAAATTCGTCGCAACCAGACATCGAGACATTAGCCAGAATCTCGAAACTATTAGACGTTAGTGTAGAGGAACTATTTGATAAGAAGTTCATGGAGTCTGTTGCAAAATAACTACTATGCAAGTAGATAATCATGAAATAGAAATTAACAGAATCAGAATTGTATGAGCAACAAAGAATCTGGCTATGTTTACATACTGACCAATCCCAGTTTTCGCGAGGATTGGGTGAAGATTGGCAAGAGTTCACGTTCTGTGGATGTGAGAAGAAATAATTATAGATACGAATTTGAATAAATTATTAATATGGACATTAAATTATCTACAGAAGAAGGGTTGAGCCTTGATTTGGTTCAAGATAACATATCTCAATTGGGGCAGTTGTTCCCAGAGGTCATTAAAGAGGGTAAGGTGGATTTTGAAGCTTTGCACGATTTGCTTGGCAGTTATCAAGATACCGCTGAGGAGCGTTACTGTTTGAACTGGGCAGGTAAAGCCGATGCACGACGCGAGGCGCAAAAGCGCTGCTCAGGAACCTTACGTCCTTGCTTCAATGAGAGTAAAGATTGGGATTCTACAGAGAACGTTTATATCGAAGGTGATAATCTTGAAGTACTTAAACTCCTACAAAAAGGATATCATGGGTGTATAAAGATGATTTATATCGATCCTCCTTATAATACTGGTAAAGATTTTGTTTACAAAGACAATTATAAGGATAATCTGGAAAATTATCTGAAACAGATAGGTGAAGATAGGAGTCTATCGACAAAGGCACTGAGTGATAGCGATGGGAGATTCCATTCAAAATGGCTCAACATGATGTATCCTCGTTTAAAGTTGGCGAGAAATTTATTATCTGAAGATGGGGTTATTTTCATTTCTATTGATGATAGTGAAGTTGATAATTTACGTAAAATATGTGATGAAATATTTGGTTCCACAAACTTCATGGCCTGTTTGGTTTACGACAAAAACAGAAAGAATGATGCAAAATTCATTTCTGTAGGTCATGAATATATGCTTGCGTATTTTAAGGATTTAGCTTACTATAAGGAGAATGGATTGGTATTCAGGGAATCGAAAGAAGGAGTAGATTTAGTCCGAGATGAATTCAACAGATTGAGGAAACTATATAATGACGATTGGGGCAAAGTCAATAAGGGTTTAAAGGAATTATACTCTTCATGGCCTGACGATGATGAAAAGAAGCCTTTGGCTAGATTTACAAAGGTTGATGAAAAGGGGCCCTACAGAGATGATGGTAATATTAGTTGGCCCGGAGGAGGTGGTCCCAAATACACAGTATTACACCCTGTTACTAAAAAACCGTGTAAATGTCCTGATGCAGGTTGGAGATTCCCAACTCCTAAAAGGATGAAAGAGCAGATAGATCAAGGGCGTGTTGTTTTTGGTGAAGATGAGACCACACTACCTCGCATTCGTAGGAATCTGTTTGAATATGACAAGCAGGTTATGAGGAGTGTGCGTTTTAGCTATGCACAAACTGCAACGCAGGAGTTTAATAAGATATTTGATGGCAAGAGAGTTTTTGAAAATCCTAAAAGTGTCACGGACATCAAGGATATAATCCAGTATATTATACCGGCATATGAAAGTGACATTATTTTAGATTTCTTCTCTGGATCAGCAACTACGGCTCATGCCGTTATGCAACTTAATGCAGAGACACAAGGTAAACGACAATATATACTGGTACAATTGCCAGAAGCTACTGGAGAAAAAAGTGTAGCAAGAAAACAAGGATTCAAGAATCTTTGTGAAATTGGTAAAGAGCGAATTAGAAGAGCTGGGAAAATAATAAAAGAAACAAGTCCCTTGACAACCCAAGACCTTGATACAGGCTTCAGGGTTTATAAACTTGACAGTTCAAATGTAATGGCATGGGATAGTAATCCAGATCATCTTGAAGATGCTTTACAGCAATCACTATTTAACATTAAGACTGAGCGTTCAGATTATGACCTACTATATGAACTTATTATGAAACTCGGATTGAGTCTAACTTCAAAAATAACAGAGCATGAAATTGCCAAGAAAAAAGTATATGTTGTTGGAGAGGGGGAACTCATTGCCTGTCTGGCTGATGATTTGACTAAAGATTTGGCTGATGGTATCGGAAAGTTATGGGAGCAAATCAAACAAGATGATGCTAACATCTATTCGAAGTGCCGCGTAGTATTTAAGGATACAGGCTTCTATGGTGAGAATGGGGACGAGGTAAAGTCTAATTCCATCTTGATATTGAAGCAATACGGAATAGACAACGTGGTAACTGTTTAATCTGTCCGACATGAAAAAACAAATGACTCTCCAATTTGAGAATGACCTTGAGTACCAGAACGAGGCCATTAGCAGTATTTGCGATATTTTTGAAGGAGAAGAGACCTTTCAAAATTTCTTCTCGATGACAGATAATCGCGGGCGCATTGATAATATTGGTATTGGTAACGCTCTGTCGTTATCACAAGAGGCCATTCTGGCTAACATGCAGACTATCCAATTGAAAAATGGTTTGCCCCAAGCAACAGAGGAAACCTTCGAGCAGAACAAAATGAACTTTTCTGTCGAGATGGAAACAGGTACAGGTAAGACATACGTGTACCTGAAAACCATCTTTGAGATGAACAAGCGATACGGTTTTACCAAATTTATCATTGTTGTTCCAAGCATAGCTATCAAGGAGGGTACGAACAAGACATTAGATATTACTCGTGATCATTTCCGTGGTGATTATGAGAACGTGGTATATGACTATTTCGTATTTGATTCGAGTAAACTGGATCAAGTTCGTTCCTTTGTAACCGCAGACACCATTCAAATCATGGTGATTAATATCGATGCATTCAGAAAGAGTTTCGAGAATGACGATGATAGCAACAAATCGAATATCATTCACCGCTATGATGATAAATTAGGTTATAAGCCTATAGACCTGATCAAAGAGACAAATCCTATTGTCATTATTGATGAGCCTCAGAGCGTGGATAATACGCCAAAGTCGAAAGAGGCTATAGCCTCATTAAATCCCCTATGCTGTCTCAGATATTCAGCAACACATCGTAATCCATATAATATGATGTATCGGCTAGATTCGATTGATGCCTACGAGAAGAAATTAGTGAAGCAGATAGAGGTAGCTACTGTTGATGTTGAAGATTTCCAGAATGAAGCATACGCCAAACTGATAAAGGTAGATAATACAAATGGCATCAAAGCCCAAATAGAGGTAGACTGTCAGAGCAAAGGAAAGGTTGGCAGGAAGAAAATCTGGGTGAAACAGTACGATGATCTTTTCGAAAAGACCAAACGCGAACTTTATGAGGGTTTTATTGTAGAAGATATTTGGTTTGATGGTGAACTATGGAATATTTCTTTCACCAGTAACGACAAGATTCTGAAACAAGGATTCCCCATAGGAAGCGTAGGCGATGATATGATTAAACGTGAGCAAATCCGTATGACCATAGAGTCGCATCTTGACAAGGAACTCCTACTGAATCCCCAAGGGATAAAAGTGCTAAGTTTGTTTTTCATTGACAAAGTAGCCAATTATCGTGTCTACGATGAGGAGGGGAATCGTTCGCTTGGTAAGTATGCCGTCATGTTTGAAGAAGAATATGAGAAATTGATCAGAAGACCTAAGTATCAGAACTTGAAGGCTCGAAATACAGAGGTTGGAAAGGTTCATAACGGTTATTTCTCGATAGACAAGAAGAGTAAGGCATCGAACAAGAAAGACAAGTTTGAAATAGAAGTTGACACTACTGGTAAAACGACAAAGGATGATGACACCTTCAATTTGATTATGAGAGAAAAGGAGCATCTGCTTAGTTTCGATTCTGACCTGCGCTTCATCTTCTCCCATTCTGCGCTTTGCGAAGGATGGGACAATCCTAATGTTTTCCAGATATGTACACTCATGGAGTCGTCAAGTGATTTAGATAAACGTCAGAAAATAGGCAGAGGACTTCGCCTATGTGTCAACCAAGAGGGTCAGCGAATCAGAGGATATGAAGTTAATACCCTCACGGTGATGGCAAATGAAAGTTTTGAGGACTTTACTAAATCACTGCAAAAAGAGATGGAAAAGGAAATGGGTGTTGTCTTTGGTGTTATACGCAAACATGCCTTTGCCCGCATCATCAGCAAATATGTTGATGGCGAACCTGTTTACTTGGGTGAAGAAAAGTCCCTTCAACTATTTAACTTCTTTGTGGAAAGGGGCTACGCTATTGAAGATGTCGTGAATAGCAAGACACAAGAGATAGGCGGTAAGGTACAAGACAAGCTCAAATTTGCTCTGAAAGCCAATAACGTGGAAATACCAGATGATTATTTGTCTGTGAAAGATGATGTCATTAATGTGCTAAAGCGCGTATGTGGCAACTACATGAATATAAAAAAAGCAAATGACAAAATTACTTTAAAGCCAAACAAAGGAATTCTATTAGATCCAGATTTCAAGGAGTTGTGGGATAGAATTAAATATAAGACCAGATACTCTGTCAGAGTTGACACAAATACGCTTATACAGAATTGCATTGAAGAAATTCAAGAGGACTTGTTGATAACAAAGGGACGGTTTGTCAGAAAGAAGGTAAAACTTGTTATTGACGAAGGTGGCGTATCACAAGATGAACAGACTATTGATACAAATACCAGAGTGATTGAAAACAAATTTACGTCATTGCCAGATATCGTAACTTTCTTGCAAAACGAGACAGGGCTCACTCGCAGTACTATTGTGACAATCCTATTGAAAAGTAAGCGCCTTGATGCATTTAAAAAGAACCCTCAGGCATTCATAGAGTTTGCTGTTGACGTTATCCGCAGAAAGAAGATAGCCCAGTTAGTTTCTGGAATAAAATATGAACGGATTGAAGGTGATGTATGGTGCCAGGAACTTTTTGAAAGTCAGGAGCTGAAAGGTTACCTGAATAATAATTTATTGAAAAGCGACAGATCTCCGTACGATTATGTCATTTACGATTCTGATATAGAAAAGGAAATGGCAGAAAAACTGGAGGCTTCTAAGAATGTAAAAGTATACGCGAAGTTGCCATCATGGTTTGTTATCGATACACCACTTGGAACATACAATCCTGACTGGGTTCTTGTGTGGGAACAAGACAATGAGCAGAAACTCTATTTCGTTGTTGAGACTAAGGGAAAGAACATCTTGGAGGAATTGACTCTTTCAGAACAACAGAAGATAAGATGTGGAAAAGAGCATTTCAAGGCTATAGATACTGGTATTGAGATGCTGGCACCTGTTAAGGATTTCGATAACTTAAGCAAAAGAATAGCTGCAAAAGATGTTTGAATAAAAATGGAAATATCATGGGGACGTTTTTAAAATCATTTCAAGTTACAGGTTTACTCTCGCGAGTTAGTGGGTGACTACAATATAGTTAGTGGGTAACTCAAAAAGAGATGGTTTTGAACACAAGAAACGAAACGATAATATGACAGAAGATAAGGGACAAATACAAAAGCTCATAAAGGAGGGGCTTTCGATTATAGATGAGATGGGGAATTTCTATCCGAACACTCGTGTAGGAAAGAACGCCATTAGACTTATAGAAACGATTAAGAAATTGTATCCAATAATACAAGATTCAAATCCTGTTATTAGCGATGTTTTGTTATCATCTTCAACTAAGTTAAATAATAGAGGTACCATAAACGCATTTAGGTATGGTGATGTGAGAACTTCACTCAAAATATTAAAAGATAGATATTGTCTTCCTCCAAAAATCTTTATCAGTCATAAAAGTGAAGACGAAGCCTTTGTTAAGGCTCTTGTAAAGTTACTTAGACTTTATATAGGCTCTGAGGCAGAAAAGATTTTCTGTAGTTCTGTTCCAACATATAAGATTGGAATAGGCAAAGAAATCTTTCCAGAAATAAAATCTCAGTTTGAGGGCAATGATATATTTATGATTATTGTTCATTCTCCCAGATACTATCAAAGCTCTGTGTGCCTTAATGAAATGGGGGCTGCATGGATACAAGACACAGAATGCTATTCATTCCTTACTGCAGATTGTGAATATGATGACTTGGATGGAGTAATTGATAATAAATTCATTTCCATAAAAGTCAATGCAAAAGATGCAACAGACAGAATGAATGAGTTTATGGGGGAAGTCCTAGATTTCTTCAATATGCCCAAACCTGACTTCTCTACTTTATCACAATGGGAAACAGATCGGGATGAGTTTCTCAAGGAAGTTTGCATTCTGGATTTAGTTGAAGAACAAGGGAAAAAAGCAAAAGATGGTGAGAATCCGATACTGGATTCTTTGTCTGATTTTGACAAAGAGCATTTAAAGAAATGGGCAGATTGTGATGATGGGGAATGCTGGATAATAGAAACTATGGATGGCTCTTTTATTCAGATTGGAGAAGAGGAATTTTGTGTTAATACTGGGAGAGAAAGAGCAGAATGGGATAACTTCTTTGAGCGACTAATGGAACTGGGATTTGCTGCTATAGATCGGCCCAATAGTGACGGAAGTCCTATATACAAATTGAAGAAACCTGCATATGATTATGTAGAATCATTAAAAACATAAGTTATACAAAAAGTAATTACTGGATAACTACAATATATTTTTTTAACAGAATAACAATTGGAATATAAATAGTAACTTTGCAAGCGAGATATTAGTATGGACGAGAAAACAATAAAAGAAGCACTACGGAAGGGTGAACGGGTTACGCTGGAGTGTAAACGGGCTAAGGCAGAGGTACCGAAGTCGGTTTGGGCAACTTATTCGGCCTTCGCTAATACGATTGGCGGACTGATTCTGCTTGGCGTGAATGAAGACATGCAGGAGAAAGACATACGGAAGCGTTACCAGATAATTGGCGTGGATGAGCCGATGAAGATTATCACGGACTTCTGGAATACCCTCAACAGCGACAAAGTGAATGAGAACATCCTTCTTGACAACGATGTCGAGGTAGTGAACGTAGATGGAGCGCAGATTGTTTGCATTCGTGTTCCTCAGGCAGACTGGAGAGCAAAGCCTATCTATCTGAATGGCAATGTATATAAAGGTACATACAGGCGCAATAATGAGGGTGACTACCATTGCACGGAAGCTCAGGTAAAAGCCATGATACGTGACTCTAACGCTGATGGTAACGACAGCATCCTGATTGAGTACTATGGTATGGATGATATTGATCCGGATTCCTTGCGCCAGTATCGCACAGAGTTCAGACAGGAGAACAGTACCCATGTATGGAATCAAGTTGATGACAAGACTTTCCTCAGAAATCTTGGCGGTTATACAGAGGATAGGCAGACGGGCAAGGAGGGCTTGACGTTGGCGGGTCTGATGATGTTTGGTAAGGGGCTTGCCATCAGAGACAGGTTCTCGAACTTCCGCATGGACTATCTGGATATGAGTCATCTTGTGGGTGACGAGCGGTATCATGATCGCTTGACATACGACGGACTTTGGGAGAATAACTTGTATCAGTTCTTCCGTATCGTATCGCCAAAGGTGCAGTTTGACTTGCCGAGGCCGTTCAAATTGGAAAAGGGAGGGAAGAGAAACGATGATACGCCACAGCATGAGGCAGTACGTGAAGCCTTTACGAATTCGATTATCCACTGCGACCTGATGGCGGATGCCGGTGTTCTGAGGATAGAGAAACATGATGACCGTCTCTGCTTCCGTAATCCTGGACTGCTGAAGCTGCCTGTAGAGACCATCTATCGAGGCGGAAACTCGAAAGCTCGTAATCCAAAGATTCAGAATATGCTCCGTATGATTGGCTTTGGTGAGAATGTCGGTTCCGGATTCCCAAAGATAATCGCTGCATGGAAAGAAACCAATTGGGGCGAACCACAACTGCTGAACAAACTGGATGTTGACGAAGTTGAACTGATACTACCTGTGCCTTCACCTAAGTCAAATAGTACTGGGGTGTCCGAAGGGGTGTCTAATAGGGTGCCTAATGGGGTGTCTGATACTGCGAAGGCTATATATTCTCATATTCAAGCAGATCCTAATATCAGCAGAAACGAGTTGGTTAACCTTACAGGAATTTCGCTCAAAAACGTTCAGAAGCATATAAATAGGCTCAAAGAGTTAGGGTTAATACGGCGAATCGGTTCAACAAGGTTTGGCTATTGGGAGATAATAGAGTGAACTGTAGGTTGCTTGAAGGGTTGTCTATAAGGTTATCTAAAGGGTTGTCTAAAGGGTTATCTGAAACTGCCGCTAATATATATAAGATGATATATGCAGATAATTATATCACAAGAAGTGATATTGCGGATAGAATCGGAATATCTGTAACATAAATTTGGTGTTTTGCTCACTTATTCGTAACTTTGCACCCGATGATGAACCATAGTACGGCTGGTGGCTCATCGTCGGGTGTTCATTGAATGCAGTTTATAGCAGAATGTGGAATTGAGTACGGTTGCCAATTCGTAACCCAGATTTTCATCAATCCCCCAGACTGCCTTTATATAAAGAAATCCTGCAAATTCTTACAAAGTTACGAAAAGTCGAGTGCAAAACAAAAGAACTTGTTCTTTTTTTTGCCGAGACGGAGTAACTTCGCCATTTCAAATGGCAGAGTTACGAAAAAACGAGTAAAATAAAAAGGAAAATCCGAGTTTTTCTTTTTATTACCGAGTGCTGGTAACTTCGGCGAAGCCAGAGTTACGAAAAAAGCTTGTAAAGAACAACGGATTTTGGAAGATTAACGCAATTCGGCCCAAAATAAAGGCAAAACGGGGGAATATCGAAGCAATTCGAAAATGAGGAAAATGCAAAATATGGAGGATTGATGAAGGTGCGTATCCAGTTTTTGATGACATCGGCAGCACGGCTTTCGCTTTGCTTGCCATTAGCCATGTCTGTTTTGAAAAAAATCTGCCAATCTGTCATTCCATGTGTAACTATCTGATTAAGAATGATGTACGAAATGACAGATACTATGATAGATTGACAGATTTTTGCTGATTTTTCGAAATTTATAGGGGTAAATGCTTGCAAAATTCAAAATTATTTTGTATCTTTGCAAGGTAATTGGAAATACTTTAAAAGCTATATTAGAAATCCTTTATAAGCTATGGAAAAGAACAATCTCAATTGGATGGATGTGCCCGAAGGATGGGCATTGTGTTTTAACTCTGAGTGCCCCCTGCACGAGGCATGCCTGCGCTGGCAGGCAGGACAGTTGGCACCGCAGGAAGTGACGGTAGCGCGGTGCATCACGCCCCGTGCGCTGACAGGCGAGCGGTGTGTGCATTTTGCATCGATGGAGCCGCAGACCTATGCCTACGGTTTCTCCACCATCTACCAACGCGTGCTGAAGGCAGACTTCACCCCGTTGCGCAAGCTGATGACCGAGCACCTGCAGGGCAAGCGCTACTACTATCAATATATGCGCGGCGAACGGGCACTGTCGCCCGAGCAGCAGCAGTGGATCCGTCACCTGTTCGAGCGTTACGGCTATGGCGACAGCGTGGTGTTCGACCGTTACCAAGAGACTTTCGACTTCACCTGGGTATAGCGGGGTGAAAAGTACACACG
>CAMKTS010000032.1 GCA_946415755.1 uncultured Prevotella sp.
GGTTAGGCGGTGGGGGTGGCTGCGTGGGCTATCCACGGAAAATCACCCCTGCGCCTGTCTTTTGCCTTAAAAGTCAACTATAAAACAGACATAGGTTTTAAGACAAAGATTGGCACTCTTTATATGTGTACAAATAATGCAAATCAGACATGCGGAGTCTGCATTGTGAATACAAATGAAGGAATTTTTATTGATTTGCATGATTTCTTAGTGTCAGATAAACCAATTAGTTGTTGGGTAAAAGAAAAGTAAGCATTTGTTGTAATCCCCGTTGTACCAGTTGTGGTTTTGTTGTACCTTTGCCCCGCAATGCTGCACAGAACTACAACTGTTACATTTATGACGTGGATGGATGACCATCAGGATTATGAAGTGTATACCAAGGGTCATATCGAAATGGGTGCCTTCGCAAGTCTGATGGATCGAGTGGAGTTTATCGGTAAGGAGATAGTATATAAGTGATGCAGGGACGATGAACGATACTGATCAATTGTGGCTGGACAGCTATGGGTTCGTTTATTCAGCAGATGGGAAACGGTTGCTGAAGGGAGCAAGCGTGGAGGGTGCCTATTGGATTCCTGAAGGTGTGGAGGAGATAGATTCTGATGCACTGATTGGTTGCAAGATAGGGACGCTTCACATTCCTTGGACGGCGCATGTGCATGAATACGAACAGCTGACGTTCAGCAAGGATGCAGAAGAGAACGAGGAGATGATGCCTGCTGTCTATTTCTGGACGAAGGAGTATGCTAATCGAGATGAAGAAACGTGGGCATTCGAGACTGATGGAGAGTTCCGTATCGATGAGTACGGTGTGGGCTATAGTCTGGACGGACATCGCCTATTGTTTACAACACTTGAGTTTAAGGAGAGTGAATATCGTGTGCCTGATGGCGTAGTGACTATTTGCTCAATGGCTTTCGCCACCTGTCGCCACTTCGTGACGCTCTATATTCCACGTTCAGTACGTCTGATAGGCGACTTCGTGTTTGGGCCAGGAGGCGGAAAGATAGTGATAGCCTCAGTTAAATAAAAAGATTTCCAGATGAAGAAACCTGGGGCTTATGTCAAAAGCATTGAAACTCGCCATATTAACAATTAATGGCTGACGAAAAGAAATGAGAAGCGGGATGGCTCGTTAGGTGTCAAAGTTGATGCGTTTCTCTTCTACGACGAGGGGACGGCGACGCACCTGGGTGAGGATGCTGCCGACATATTCGCCCACTATGCCAAGGAAGAACAACTGGACGGAGGCAAAGAGGAAGAGACCGATGACGAGCGGTGCCATGCCCACCTGGAAGGAATCCCAGTAGCAGAGCTTGTAGACGAGGTATACCAGTGCTGCCAGCAGACTGATGGCACTACAGATAAAGCCCAGCATGCTGGCCATGCGGAGGGGTACCTTGGAGTGGTTGACGAACCCCAGCATCGCAATGTCGTAGAGGGTGTAGAAGTTGTTGCTGGTCTTGCCATACAGGCGCTTGGGCTGGGTGAAGAATACCTTTCCGATATTACCCCCATACTCAGCAACGATACCACGCAAATAGGGATAGGGGTCTTTGATTTGTCGCAGCAGTTCGATAAAGGACTGGTCGTATAGTCCGAAACCCGTGAAGTTCTCAATCTGTTCCGTCTCGCTAATAGCCTTGATGAGTTTATAGAACGAGGTGCGGATGGCATACATGAGGGGGTTCTCCTTGCTCTTGTTTTTGATGCCTACCACCACTTTATGTCCCTGCTCCCACTGTTCAAGAAACTGGGGAATCAGCTGGGGAGGGTCCTGCAGGTCGGCTACCATCAGCATGACGGCATCGCCCTTGGCCTGTTGCAGACCATAGAAGGGTGAGCGGATATGTCCGGCATTGAATGCGTTGAAGATCAGCTTGACGCGCTTGTCCTTGGCGGCAATCTCCTGTAGCTCATTGCGCGTGTTGTCCTTCGACACATTATCTATAAAGATGTGCTCGTAGGTATACCGGTCTTGAAGTTTGTCGAACTCGGCCTTCACCTGTTGGTAGAGCACTGTGACATTGCCCTGTTCGTTATAGCACGGGGTGACGATGCTGATATGTTTCATAATCTTCTATGTTTGTCGTTATATACAAAGTTTTTCAGCAGCCCGTATGAGCAGAGTGCCACTACGGGCGTAGCAATGATGCCGGCATAGTAGTCGTTGATGCCGAAGACCAGAAGGAGCTTGATGAGAAGGGTGTTGATGATGTATACCAGAACATAGCAGGCGACGAACCGCCCAAACAGCCGCTTGTCGCCGTTTTCGAAAACGAGATTTCCCGTTGTAACGAAATTGAACAGCACACCGGCAACATTGCTGATGACGGTGGCAACGTAGTACGGGATGCCCAGGAAGATGCACAGGCAATAGACACCCAGTCCGAACAAGGTGTTGATGACTCCTACGATGATGAAACGCAGGAACTTGCTGTCGATGTGATGGAACAGCCCTTTGACGGATATGCTTCTGCCGGACACGGGATATGCTGGTATGAACGTTATAGGAGCAGCCCCGCCTTCTCGCGGAGGAAAGACTGGCTGCCTACTATTGTCACAAACTCGTCGTTGATGGCCAGACGCCTGATCTTGGGGAATGCGGCAAGACTGCCCTCCTCGTACAGGTCACTGACGACTTCGGTCAGGGCAGAGCCTGCGCCACAGCTCTTCTGATGTTCCTCCATGACAATCAGACCGTCGGGATACTGGCTGCAGAGCATCTTCACCTGCTCCTTGTTGACAGGCTTGACGAAGGGTATGCTCCACAGGTCGTAGGGCAGGTGACGGTCGGCTATCTGCGTCTTGGCGGCATCGAGGATGGAACCGCAGGCAATGACTGCCGTTTGGTGGCCTTGCTCGCTCACAGGAATCAGATTGCCGGGCAGGATGCGGCCTAAAGGCTGCTGGTGTACCCGCTTTTCTCCGGCCTTGCCCAGCCGCAGGTACATAGGACCGTCGTAGCTGGCTGAAAAGGCGGTGACGGCTTCAGCCTCTGCAGGGTCGCCGGGGCTGCATACCACCATGTCGGGAATGGTACGCATCATACCGAGGTCTTCAGTGGCATGATGGGAGGCTCCCAAAGGACCGTACGCATAGCCCGCCCCCACCGACACAATCTTCACGTTCAGGTGATGGTATGCCACGTCGTAGCGTATCTGCTCCATACATCTGAGGGTGGGGAAGTTGGCAATGGAGTAAATGTATACGTTGTAGCCTTGCATGGCCAGTCCGGCGGCTATGCCTACCATGTTCTGCTCGGCGATGCCTGCGTTCAGGAACCTGTCGGGGAATTTCTGCTCGAACTCCTCTACCACGCTAAAGCCCAGGTCGCCGATGATGAGGAATAGCTTGTCGTTGGTCTCTGCTTCCTTTGTCAGTTGTTTGATAAATGCTGTTCTCATGCTTCCAGTTCCTCCATTGCTTGTTTGAATTGCTCCTCGCCGGGCGACCGATAGTGCCATAGCAGGTCGTTCTCCATGTAAGAGACTCCTTTTCCCTTAATCGTGTTGGCGATGATAACGGTGGGGTGACCCTTGGTGCTGATGAATTGCGAGAAGGCTCCCCTCAACTCGTCATGGTTATGCCCGTCGATATTGATGACATTCCAGTTAAAGGCCTTCAACTTGTCGGTCAGTGGCTCCAGGTTGATAACCTCGTTCGTGTTGCCATAGCTTTGTATCTTGTTGTAGTCAATGATGACACAAAGGTTGTCTAAATGGTGATGAGCAGCAAAAAGGAAACTTTCCCAGTTGGAACCCTCGTCCATTTCGCCATCGCCCAGAATGACATAGGTATTGAAATGCTTCTGCTGGCGCTTGGCACCCAGAGCAATGCCGCAGGCAATAGGCAAACCGTGGCCCAACGAGCCTGCCGATATTTCGATGCCGGGGATATGATGGGTGGTATGGCAGAGAAACAGACTGCCGTTGGTGCCGTATGTCTCCAGCTCTTTTTCCGGATAGTATCCGACAAGGGCCAGGGCTGCATAGAATGACACACAGGCATGGCCCTTTGACAGGAGGCACCTGTCGCGTTCTTCCATTTGTGGGTTCTTGGGGTCGTATCTCAATACATCATGGTAGAGTACGGCCAGGATGTCTGCCATGGAAAGTGCTCCTCCGATGTGGGAGGCATGGGCGCGGTAAACCATTTCCACAGCTTTGGCCCGTATTCGCTTGGCAAGTTCAATACTGTTCATTGTTGCTGCTGTTTATAGTCGTTGATAATAATGCTTAATCCCTTCTCAAACGGTGTGGTTTCAAAGGTTCCAAAGGCTTTGGCAAACTTTTCTGAGTTACCACAGATCATCATTGATTGGTTGTCGCGATAGGGGATGGCTCCGAAGCGGAATTCAATGTTGGCATTGGTCAGTTGCCTGATGAGCAGGAAAATATCACGCAGGGGCAGGGGAGTGGAACTGGAAATGTTGTAGATGCCGCTCTTCCCGGTGCTGCCAAAGATGCTGGTGACTGCTCTGGCAAAATCTTCAGCGTAGAGATAGGCGTACTGCTGTTCGCCCAGCGTGGTGTCCATCGCGTGCTCGCCGTCAAGGCATTTTTTTACGATAGACGGTATCAGCCAGTTGGCCTGCTGATGGCGACCATACATATTGAAGATACGAAGCCACTGCCATTCCAACGGCCTGGTGGAGGCTATCTGCTGCAAATAGTGGCAGAGTTGTATCTTGGCCTTGGCATATTCGGAAACGGGAGAGAGCGGGTGGCCTTCTCCAACGATGCCGTCAATAACACCATATTCGTCCTGGCTTCCAAGAGCGATGATCTGCCGATAGGGATATAGGTTGAAGACCTCTTCCGACATCTCCACATTGGCTTTTTGCAGCTGCGGATTGTTACGGTCGGCGGCAGAGACACCTCCCCATGCACAGTGAACCAGCACATCGGGTGCAAATTCCCGGACGAGATGGGCACTGTTGCCTATCTCAGCATGCTTGAGGCACATCACCTGATGGTGCTGCCTTTCACTTTCCTGACAAATATGTCTGCCGAGGAAGCCTGTTGCTCCTGTTATCAGTATGTTCACTGGCGCGCTCTCTTATAGTCTGACACTAGAATATCGAAATACTCGTTGCTCCACACCTTACGGTAGTTGTACTTCTGGATGAAGTTCTTGAACATGATGGTATGTTCCGGACAGATGAAGCCCGTACAGACTTCTTCATCGAGATAACCGTCAATAGGGGTTTTCCACTTGTTGCTGGTGTTGAAGTTCTGGAGCAATACCACGGGGGCTTGTTGCATGTTCTCCTCGGCCTCCTTGAATTCTTTGAGGAACCGTTCTCCATAGAGGACGCAGGGCCATGATACTCCAGTGAATGGCTTGGCATCCATCATGTAGTAGAACAGGGGAGAGAAGTCGTACTGTAGGAACTTGTCGCCTGGCTTGATGTACTTAGGAAGCTGTTCAAGGACTTCATTAACAATATCTGTCCTCTTCTTGATGGTATAGACGTTCTTGAGATACTTGTTGTTGATGGAATACACCTTGTCCGTGCGGTTGGCAGGATCGTAGTATGGCTTGTGTTCTGTTTTTACCAACAGAGGGATGAAAAGCAATAAAGTGCTGCAAAGCAGTGCCTTCCGGACATGGCCAAAGTGAATGTCTTGCAGGAAACTCCCCGCGTTGAAGGACAGATTGATGTCCACAGTCGTGATACGGTGGG
Source organism: uncultured Prevotella sp. (assembly GCA_946415755.1). Classification (GTDB taxonomy): domain Bacteria; phylum Bacteroidota; class Bacteroidia; order Bacteroidales; family Bacteroidaceae; genus Prevotella. The sequence continues at coordinate 5,693 of CAMKTS010000032.1, forward strand.
CTGCCTCAAAGAAACCGCAGAGACCTAAGGGCAGTGCCAGCCAGGTACCCGTCCAGGATGTCTCAAAGCCACAGTCGCTCCCCAACGGCCCTATGATGGATAGCGTTACGGCTCCTAAGGCGAGGAAGCGCATCTTCTCGTTGGTAAAATAATAGTAGGCACATCCAACGATAGCGATGGCGTTGTACAGGGCCAATATCTTGTGACCCATGATGTTGCTTCCTATATAGAGAGTGTAATAGAGCACTTCGAAGGCCAATAGTAATCCCAAAATCTTCACATACGTTTTCTTGGCATTGAAGGTGACAAGGGAACACACAATGCTGAAGGCAAACATGCTCAGCGTGATGACGCTCCACAAGTAGTTGTCGGAATACTTGGTGATGATGTGTGACAGGTTGTGCGTGCTGCTGCCAGACAAGGTGCCACCACTGTAGGAGATGTAGTCGGTGATGAGACTGGTGATATGGTATGACTCCAGCAACTTCCAGGAGGCGAATGCACCAATGGCAATGCCGCAGAGGGTTAAAGCCCCTTCCAGAAAGGCTTCGGCAGAAAACTTGCGGTGATAGAAGAACGGTGCAAAGATAAAGGCAGAAAACAGCACGTTTGGCAGACGGAAGAAGATGGCACAGCCAACCAGCATGCCACAAACAACCATGAGTAACCTGTTGCGACGCTCCATACCTTCAAAGGCCGCAATAAATGAGAGCACCATAGCCAGGCCTGTCAAATTGTTGTAGTCGAAGGGCTTTGGGTCACCTGTCAGGAAAATGGTCTGGAACAGAAGACCTATGATGAGAATCTTTTTGGAGACAAACCGTGACAGGAACAAGAATACGATGATCTCGGTAATGGTCACTACAAGGACACCCCAGAGGCGCATGGGCAGAACGCCAGGAGTGAGGCTGTGCAGAAACCAGCCCAGCAGACAGCTGAGCGTATAGCCTCCTGCATCCTTGCAGGCTGACGGATCTTCGCCAATCCAACGGTATGCATTCATGAGGAATCCTTCATCGGTAAGGTCAAAGCCTTGGATGGCACACAATACCTGATATGCAGCAGAGAAGAGAATGGCAATGGCTGCAATCTGGTTTTCACTAAGTCGTTTTAACATGTCAAATACTTGTCAATTTCTTCTATACAAATGTCGTATGCGTTTTCAGAAACATAGCGCTTATACCAGTCGGCAGTCAGCTCCATGCACTGATGAATGTTCATCCGGGGATGCCATCCCAGTTGTGCCTTGGCCTTGTTGATGTTCAGCATGAGGAGATTGGCCTCATGCAGGGCCTCTGGGTTGTGACAGTCTATCAGTTCCCCGCTGCCATAATGCTGAAGGAGTATGGATGCCACGTCCCATACCGTACAGACAGAGTCCTGTTCGGGTCCGAAGTTCCATCCTTCGCAATATTTCACTGGGTCTTGCTGCATGCGGGCGGCCAATAGCAGGTAGCCGCTGAGGGGTTCCAGCACGTGCTGCCAGGGACGGATGGCCTGGGGGTTGCGTATCTCAATAGGCTGTCCTGCTTCCAAGGCACGGATACAGTCGGGAACGATGCGATTTCCTGCCCAGTCACCGCCACCGATGACATTGCCGGCTCTGGCGCTGGCTATGCTGACATGGTGCTTCGTACCGTAGTCGGCAGGGTTGAAGAAACTCCTGCGCCATGAACTGATGGCAATCTCGGCAGCACCCTTTGAGGAAGAGTAGGGGTCATAGCCGCCCATGGGGTCGTTTTCGCGATAACCGTCTAACTGTTCACGGTTCTCGTAACACTTGTCGGTAGTAATCATCACGACAGTACGGACACTGGGCGTGTTGCGCACGGCTTCCATGATGTGGATGCTGCCCATCACGTTGGTCTCGTAGGTCTCTACGGGAATGTCGTAGCTTAACCGTACCAGTGGCTGGGCGGCAAGGTGGAAGACGATTTCCGGTTGGTACTGATGGAAAATCTCCTGCATCTTTTTCCGGTCGCGGATGTCTGCCCGCAGGTCTGCGGTGATTTTCTCACCGATTCGTGACAGTACAAAGTTGTCTTTAGGTGTGGTCGGGTCAAGGCTGACACCAATTACCTCGGCACCAATGGTGTGAAGCCAGATGGAGAGCCAGGATCCCTTGAAACCTGTATGGCCGGTTATCAATACTCGTTTTCCACGAAAGATAGAATAGTCAGCATTACTTGTTTCTCTCATTATCTTCTTTTTGAGGTTGCAAAGTTAGGCTTTTTTTGCGACATAGCCAAATGTTTTGAGAGAAAACAGCCTGCCAAGGTGGTTTTTGTACCTTGGCAGGCTGTGAATCGGGAAAAAGGTTACCTGTATCAGACCTTTTCACAGAACTCACGGATGGACGTGGCCATAAAGGCCAGTTTCTCCTCGGTCATACCCGGATAGACACCAATCCAGAAAGTCTGGTTCATAATGGTGTCAGTGGTATGGAGGTCACCAATGACGCGGTAGTCCTTCCCCTCTGTGCAGACTTCCATAGCTGGATGGCGCAGCAGATTGCCGGCAAAGAGGTTACGTGTCTGTATCTTCTTGCTCTCCAGGTATTTTGTCAGGTCGGTGCGGGTGAATCCAGCATCGGCCTTAACGGTAATCAGGAAGCCAAACCAAGAGGGTTTGGAGTTGGGCTGTGCCGTGGGAAGGATGATGCCTTTCACGTCTTTCAGACCATCGTACAACACCTGGAAGTTATGACGGCGGCGAGCCACGATGTCATCCAACTTCTCCAGCTGGGCACAGCCAATGGCGGCCTGCATGTCGGTGGCCTTCAGGTTAAAGCCCAGATGACTATATACATACTTGTGGTCGTAGCCTACGGGTAACTGTCCGAACTGTTTGCTGAAACGATAGCCGCAGGTGTTGTCCACTCCTCCGATACACCAACACTCACGTCCCCAGTCGCGGTAGCTGTTGACGTACTTGTGAAGTTCAGGATTGTTGGTGTAGACAGCACCGCCCTCGCCCATCGTCATGTGGTGGGGAGGATAGAACGAACTGGTACCGATGTCGCCGATGGTTCCGGTTTTCTTCCATTCTCCGTCGATGAGATACTCAGAACCCAGCGCATCACAGTTGTCCTCCACGAGCCACAGGTTGTGCTTGCGACAGAATTCTACGATGACCTGCAGGTTGAAGGGATTGCCCAACGAGTGGGCCAGCATGACAGCCTTGGTCTTGGGTGAAAGGGCTGCCTCCAGTTGGGTGGCATCGATGTTGTATTCAGGGATGGTCATGTCTACAAAGACGGGAACGGCACCGAATTGCAGGATGGGAGCCACAGTAGTGGGGAAACCACCGGCCACCGTTATCACTTCGTCACCCCGACGGATGGCACGTTCGCCCAGCTCCGGGGCTGTCAGCGCATAGAAGGCCAACAGGTTGGCGGATGAGCCGGAGTTGACCAATGAACAGAATTTCACTCCCAGCCACTGGGCCAGTCGAGTCTCAAACTTATGTGCCCACGGACCTGCCGTCAGCCAGAAGTCGAGTGACGAGTCAACGAGGTTGACCATTTCTTCGGCATCGTAGTAGCGTCCGCCATAGTTGATGCGCGTCTGTCCGGCAACAAATTCCGGCTGAGGCTCGTGAACCTCTTTGTAATAGGCACGGGTAAGTTCCAGGATTTGTTTCTTAAGTTCTTCTTTCTTGCTCATATCTTTTCTCTTTTGTTTTGTGATTTTCCAAGTTGACCAGTTGTTCATACTTTCCTTGGGATGATTCTCTCCCACTTCTTCCAAGGTGCCTTGCCTTCTTGTAGCAGTTTCTCCAGCATGTTTTTCTCGCGGATGTTGTCCATGCACTGCCAGAAGCCCTCGTGAATGTACGACATCAGCTGTCCCTGCTGCACCAGCGTCTCCAGCGGTGTACGTTCAAACACACAGTTGTCGCCGTCTAAAAGGTCGAAAATACCAGGTTCCAGCACCATGTAGCCGGCATTGATGGGAGCACCGTCTTTGGCATTCTTTTCCCTGAAGGCCTTCACTGAGCCGCCTTCGATGTCAAGCACGCCTTTTTCCTGGGCCATCTTCACGGCAGTCAGCGTGGCCATCTTGCCGTGGCTTTTGTGGAACTCCACCAGTTTGTTGATATTCACATCACACACAGCATCGCCGTATGTCATCATAAAGGTCTCGTTGCCCACGTATGGCTGAATGCGCTTGATGCGTCCTCCCGTCATGGTGTTGTAGCCCGTGTCCACCACGGTGACCTTCCAAGGCTCTAGTTTGCTATGGTGTACCGTCATCTCGTCCTTGCCGTTGCGGAAGTCGAAACTCACATCGCTGTTGTGCAGGAAATAATTGGCAAACCACTCCTTGATGTATTCTTGCTTATAACCGGAACAGATGATAAATTCATTGTATCCGTAGTGGGAATACTCCTTCATAATGTGCCACAGGATAGGCATACCGCCAATCTCTATCATGGGCTTGGGCTTGAAGATAGACTCTTCACTGATTCGTGAGCCGAATCCACCGGCGAGAATTACTGCTTGCATAAATTGATGTGTTTGATTTGATGTTTATTCATTCTTTAGTGTAAATCGTGATGCTGGCATCATCGTAAGAAAGGGTGTACTGCAGTTGCTCCATCCATTGCGTAAGTGTCGACTGGACATCCTCTGCGTCGTTATTCATAAATTCCTGGCCTTTTAAAAAGACGATCGTGGGTAGCGTTTTGTAACGTTGATGTTGTTGGGATAGGCGTTGAAGCAGCAGCTGTCCCATATAAACAGTCAGTTGCGTATTACCCAGGTATGGCAACATGTCTGTAGCATAGTACAATTCGCAGGCCTGGTTGCCAATGACTAACCAGTGATTGCTGCTCCTGTGCTCTTGGATGCTGCTGATAAGGTGCTGGTATTGAGCTGCTTTCTCTGGCGAAACAAATGCATTGAGCTTATTAGGCTGTGCTGACTGGGTACACTCTATTCTGGAAGCAGCCTCACCATACAAGCTGCCAAGGGTGTGTATCAGCATGACCAGTACAATGCTGCTCGTCAGGATGACAGTTCCCTGGCGTAACTTCTGATTGGCCATTGCCATGCTTGCCGCCGCTGGGATAATCAGCAGTGCCCCCGTCCAATGGAAAATGCTGGCGATGCCAATGTCACTGCCAAAGGGGAACAGGTAGGCACATGCCAGGGCGAAGGCAAGTATGGTTTTGTCTTCTGTGCTGCTGTAACGCGACATCAGGACGATGCAAAGCAGTGAACATAAAGCGATAGCAGTAAGATAAGGGGTGCTGGTCAGGGTTAGTACAACAGCCGCAATGGCAAGCAGTCCTTTGGCGCACGTTCCCCATGTCCTGGAAAGTTTGTCACTGAAGGTGTAAAGCTCATAGATAACAACCAACACACCGGATTGCAGGACGATGTTGATGAAACTCTTGAAATAGACATAGAACAGATTGCCAGCTCTATGGGTGTTGCTCGTGTCGTTGAGGAATCCAAAGGCATCGTTCAGGCCGGCGATGAAATAAGACAGATGTCCTATGGCAGCCATGATGGCAACCACCAGCATGCAGCCTGATGCCATGCCGGCCAATATCAGTGCCGACTGGCGGCATGCTGCTTTCACTTTGTGATTCAGTATGCCGAACAGAATCGGTATGAAGGCCGTCAGCAGTAACACGCCATTGACGATGCGGACAAAGAAACAGATGCCCAGTGCCATGCCAGCCAGCCACATCCAAGCGGAATTCTGTTGTCTGACAGCCTTGGAATAACACCATAATGCCAGTGCGATGAAGAAAAAGCTCAGCGTGTCATAATGGAAGGTGATAATTACCGACGGGAACAGAAAACTGACGAGGATTGCTGTTATTGCAACAGGGGTGGATGACAGTTGTCGTTCAAAAGTCTTGTATACCAGGAAGATAGATGCTGTGAGCGTGAAGGCCTCAAACAGGCGGAATCCCAACAGTCCGGCATGTCCGAACAGCAACTCCCAGATACCACCGAACAGCCCAGTCAGGTAGTAGTTGAAACTGAAGGTCATCGCTTCGGGGTGGGAGAAGATGCTCTGGAAGAACGTGTTGGAGAACCCCACGTCGGAATGGTCGATACCTTGTAGGCTGATCAGTATCCGATAGATGAATCCTGTCAGGAAAGCCAGTGCTATGTATTTGTCCTTTCTCATCAGCATTTATTTTTCATCCGGTCGCAAACGGTCTTGCGTCATCCGCTCCATATATTGTTGTATGATTGCTTTAACTTCTTGCTCCATCTGTTGCTGCTCTGGTGCATGACCTGCCAGGTTGTGCTGCATCAGCGAGTCAGTCAAGGAATAAATGCCACGGGTGCGGATACCGTCAAACTGTAAGACGAGTCCGTGTTTGACATACTGGTAGATACCGTTTATATAGTTGACGGCCCACGTGTCTTCAGGGGCAGTATTCAGCAGGTCGATGCCGAAGCCGAAGAAGGGCTTGTCATAATGGAGCATGCCCATGACGGTGGGGAGTATGTCTATTTGCTGGGCAATCTTCTCCTGTATCTCCGGTAGGCGGTCGCTGCCTGGTTCGTAGATGATAATCGGTGAGCAGAAACAGCCAATCTCTGTCAGAAAATAGGCATGGTCGCTCTGGTTGGTGTGATCGCTGGTCAGCACAAAGATGGTATTCTGGAACCACGGCTCTTTGCTGGCCTTCTCGAAGAAGCGGCGCAGGGCCATGTCGGTATAGCGGATGCACTTATGGATAGGCAGTACCCCCTCGGGATAGATGCCGGCGTATTGTTTCGGAATGCGATAGGGGTGATGGCTGCTGGCTGTAAAGACGGCAGTCATAAACGGTTCCTTCATCTCCGACATCTTGGTGGCATAATACTGTAGGAACGGCTCGTCCCAAATGGCCCATGTGCCGTCGAAATCGCTATTGCCGCCAAAACGGCTGTCTTGTTCATAATCCTCACGCCCGAAGTATTGCTGGAATCCTGTAGAACGTGCAAAAGCCATGAAACCCATTGAGCCGCGTTGTGCTCCGTGGAAAAAGGCGGTCTGGTAGCCTCTCTCCTTGAGCAGTCCTGCAATACCCGTTATCTGATTCATGGATGATGGCGTCAGGATGAACGGCTCTACGAACATCGGTATGGAGGAGAGGATGGATGGCATACCGTCGATGCTCTTGCGTCCGTTGCAGAAGCTGTATTTGAAGGTCGTGCTTATCGAAATCAGAGAATCGACAAACGGGGTATATCCTTTGTAGTGTCCATTCTCCAACGAATTGTTAAGTGTACCGATATATTCCCGCCCGAAACTCTCGACAATAAGCACTACAACATTCTTTCTGGTTAAGGAATCGGTGCCCACGGGCTGGTGGATGGGTGAGAAGATGGAAGCCAGCTCCTCCTCGCTCGAATAGTATGTCGGCACGGTGAAAACTGCCTTGCCGATAGTGCGGTACAATGAGAAAGGTGTGTTCAGGACGAAGGCGGCATCTACAGGACTGTCAACATACTGATTGGCATTGCTTACCGTGATGGGACGCACGGCGGTGGCAAATCCTCCGCGTATTCCAGCTACGACAAAGGGAGTGATGGCCAGCAATGCGATGGTGTTGACGAGCGCATACCGCCACCAGGATAGGCGGTGGGCGGTAATGCACGGGGTAACATAGAATTTCCACAATCCATAGATGACGATGATAGCCAGCAGGAAGAAATACCAGTGGCGGAGGGACTCGGTCAGGAAGATGCCGCCCAGATTGTTTTCGTGGCTGAACTCACTGAATACCGTGGTGGTCGTTCGCCGTAGTGTGTATGGAAAGTACGCAGCATCCATCAGGTTGACAGCCAGTGCCGTCCCGTTGACGGCGACGAAGACAATTCTGCATAACTGGTGCCAAAACCTGTTCTCCTTCAGGTGTATGGGCAACAGCATCAGCACGATATAGGGAATATTGGTCACCAAGATGGCCGTCGTGTCAAACACCCATCCTCCGCGTATCATCTCCAAAGAGAATTTCCCGGAAAAGTAGCTCCAGTTTTCCGCCATGTAGGCTCCTCGTGCAATGCCATAGACAAGATATGCCAACAGCATGTTCAGCAGGATGGCAAGGAGTGGGGCCAGATTGGATTGAAGCGTCTTCTTTATCATCGTCTTGTCATAATGACTGCATGTCGTTCAATTTCTTGTAGTAGCCGTCTGTATGTAGCAGCTCCTCATGGGTGCCGCGTTCCACGATTCGTCCTTCGTGCAGGACACAGATCTCGTCGGCGTTTTTTATCGTTGACAGCCGGTGTGCAATAGCCACGGTGGTGCGTGTCTTCATCAGTCGCTCCAGGGCATCCTGTACCAGCCGTTCGCTCTCGGTGTCAAGTGCTGAAGTGGCTTCGTCAAGGATGAGGATTGGCGGGTTCTTGAGGATGGCACGCGCAATGCTGACACGCTGTCGCTGTCCACCGCTCAGTCGTCCTCCACGGTCACCGATGTTGGTGTCAAACTGGTGCTCCGACTGCATGATGAAGTCGTAGGCATTGGCAATTCGTGCCGCCTCTTCTATCTGCTCTTGTGTGGCGTTGTCAACACCAAAGGAGATGTTTCCCTTAAAGGAGTCGTTGAAGAGAATGGCTTCCTGGTTGACATTGCCAATCAGCTGGCGCAGGTCGTATACGCCTAAGTCTTTGACGTTGATGCCGTCAATCAGCACCTCGCCCTCTACCGTGTCATAGTAGCGGGGAATCAGGTCGACGAGCGTTGACTTGCCGCTGCCGCTCTGTCCGACGATAGCGATGGTCTTGCCTTTGGGAATGACAAGGTTGATGTCCTTGAGCACCCACTGTTCACCATACCGGAACGATACGTGACGGAACTCGATTTGCCGCTCGAAATTCTTGAGGTGCTGGGGATGTTCTGGCTCTGTAATGGTGTTCTCGGCCAACAGTATCTTGTCGATACGCTCCATCGAGGCCAGTCCCTTCGGAATGTTATAGCCTGCCTTGGAGAATTCCTTCAGTGGGTTGATGATACTATACAGGATGACCATATAGTAGATAAAGGTGGGACCGTTGAGCGACTGGTAGTTCAGTACAAGAATACCACCGAACCATAGCACGATGACAATCATAATGGTACCCAGGAACTCACTCATGGGATGTGCCGATGACTGACGGACATTGACACGGGTGAGGTCGTTGCGGTACGCTGAATTGATACGGTCGAAGCGGCTGTTCATCTTCTGCTCGGCGCAGAATGCCTTGATGATGCGTAGTCCTCCAAGGGTCTCTTCTACCTGACTCATGGTGTCGCTCCATAGTGATTGTGCCTTGATGGAGTCTTGCTTCAGTTTTCGTCCTACGATGCCCATGAACCATCCCATGACAGGTACGATAATGAGGGTGAAGAGTGTCAACTCCCAGGAGATGAAAAGCAGCGTGGCAAAATAGGCAATGATGAGGACGGGATTCTTAAAAAGCATTTCCAGCGATGACATGATGGAGTTCTCCACTTCCTGCACGTCTCCGCTCATGCGTGCGATGATGTCGCCTTTACGCTCTTCCGAGAAGAACGAAAGGGGCAATGAGGTGATCTTGCGGTAAAGCTGGTTGCGGATGTCGCGAACGACACCCGTCCTGATGGGTACGATGCATGCCGAAGTGAGAAAGTAGGCTCCCGTCTTCAGGAAAGTGGTGGCGGCCAGAAAGAGTCCGATAAGCAATAAGGTGGTTGTGGAACCGTAGTCGCTGATGAGTCCGTTGACATAGTAGTTCATGTTGTTCATCAGCACTCCCTGGATATTCGTCCAGTCCCATGCCATCATCTCTGTGGCCTTTTCTGCATCGCTGGTTTGGAACAATATCTGCAGGATGGGTATCAGGGCTGCAAACGAGAAGATATTCAGCACGGCCGAAAGGAAATTGAACACGATGCTGAGAATCAGATATTTCTTGTATGGCGGCACAAACCGTCTGAGCACGTTTAGGAATTCTTTCATACTTCTTCTCCAAATAATGTGGCACTGGTCGACCCCGTAATCTTTACTTTTACGGTATCCCCAATATGATGGCTGCCTTTGTTGAATACCACCATCTTGTTCTGTTCGTTGCGTCCGCAGAGTTGTTCCCGACTGCGCTTGCTGAAGTTCTCGACGAGCACTTCGAACTCTTTCCCCTCGTCACGCTTGTTGGCTTCTGCCGACAACTGTGTCTGCAAGGCAATCAGCTCGTTCAAACGGCGTATCTTCTCCTCTTCCGGCACGTTGTCTGGGAGATGCTTCGAAGCGTATGTTCCCGGTCGTTCCGAATACTTGAACATGAAGGCAGAGTCGTAGCCCACTTCACGCATCAGTGAGAGGGACAGTTGGTGATCCTCCTCTGTCTCATCGTGGTAGCCGACGAAGATATCAGTGGAAAGCCCGCAGTCGGGAATGATGCGCCGGATGGCTTCTACGCGGTTCAGATACCATTCACGGGTGTACTTGCGGTTCATCAGTTTCAGGATGCGGTCGCTTCCGCTTTGTACGGGCAGATGGATGTGCTTGCAGACATTGGGCATGTCGGCAATGACGTGCAGCGTCTCATCGCTCATATCCTTGGGGTGTGAGGTGGTAAAGCGGATGCGCATCGTGGGAGCTTCTTCAGCCACCTTGCGCAACAACTGGGGGAATGCTGTCGGAGCGGAATCGTCGCCCATGTTCCAGAGGTAGGAGTTGACGTTCTGTCCCAGTAGCGTCACCTCTTTATAACCTCTGTCCCGTAGGTCACGAACCTCATGGAGGATGCTCTCCATGTCACGGCTACGCTCCCGGCCTCTGGTGTAGGGTACGATGCAGTAATGACAGAAGTTGTTACAGCCTCGCATGATACTGACAAAACTACTGATACGGGCTCCGAAGATGCGTCGTGGCAACACGTCGCGATAGGTCTCGGTAGTAGAAAGCTCAATATTGATGGCCTTGTGGCCTGTTTCTGCCTGTGCGGTGAGGTCGGGCAGACTCAGATAGGCATCGGGACCTGCTACAAGGTCGCAGTGGTGATGCTCCAGCAGGTCTTCACGAACGCGTTCGGCCATACACCCCAAGACACCGATGATGAGCGGACGTTTGCGTTTGACAGCAGCCAAGGCCTCCAGACGGTGGTAGATTTTCTGCTCTGCATTGTCGCGTACGGAACAGGTGTTCAAGAATACGGCATCTGCCGCATCCAGTGAGTCCGTCTGTTCATAGCCCGCCATCTGCATCACGGAAGCCACCACTTCAGAGTCGGCCACGTTCATCTGACATCCGTAGGTCTCAATATATAGCTTCTTCATACCTGATGTCGGAAGGGTTAGAATGCAGCCTGTATCTTAGAGGCTATTTCCTTGAACTCCTCTTCGCTGAGTTTCAGTTTCTCGCGGCGGAAGTCGGCATCAGCCTCGCTCTGCATGGGAATCAGGTGGATATGGGCGTGAGCCACCTCCAGACCAAGTACCACTTGGGCCACCTTCTTGCAGGGGAAAGCCTTCTTGATGGCCACTGCCACCCGCTTGGCAAATTGTTGATAACGTGCCAGCTCGTCATCATCCATATCGAAGAAGTAGTCAACCTCACGACGGGGGATAACGAGTGTGTGTCCTTTTACCAGGGGGTTGATGTCAAGGAAAGCATAGAACTCGTCGTTCTCTGCACATTTGTAGCTGGGAATCTCTCCAGCGGCAATCTTTGCGAAAATATCCATAGTCTTTCGTTGTTTCGGGATGTCGTTATTTCATTGTTTCTGGGTGTCGGCAGTCAGGCGATGCTGATGTTCTCAATGCGAAGTTTGATGGTGCCGCGAGGTATCTGGATTTCCACCTCGTCGCCAACCTTCTTGCCCAGCAATCCTTGTGCTATCGGGGTTTTGATGGAGATCTTCCCAGCGCGCAGGTCTGCCTCGTTCTCACTGACGATGGTGTACGACATCCTGGCCTTGGTGGTCAGGTTGGTCATCTCTACCTTGGTAAGAATCTGTACCGAGTCGGTACTCAACCGTGAGGTGTCCACGACCTTGGCTTCAGCGATGGTGGCCTTCAGACGGTTGATCTTGTCTTCCAGATGAGCCTGCGCTTCCTTGGCTGCGTCGTATTCACTGTTCTCACTCAGGTCGCCTTTCTCTCTGGCTTCGGCAATGGCTGCCGATGCCTTGGGGCGTTCTACCGCTTCCAGGCGGTGTAACTCGGCTATGAGGTTGTCATAGCCTTCTTGTGACATGTATGCCATTTTGTTTGCTGTTTAATTATTTATTTCCTGTTGTTTGTTCAACAATATTATTGTCTTGTAGCTTTTTCACGTAAAAAAGAAGAATCCCGACCCATCGCTTATGTCGGAATCCCTGCTTCTCCTATATTTATTATCGGTTGCAAAGGTATGAATTTTTTTGTTATTAACCAAATTTTCAGCAGAAAACTTTAAAAAATGGTTGATTTATGTCAAGAAAGTGTGAATTCGACACCGATTTGTAGTCGTGTTTTCTTGTGAATAACAGAAAATATGGTAACTTTGCATCGTGTTTTTCATAGTATTAGATTTAAGGTTAACAAAGGTTAGGGGTTCAGCGGAACCCCATTTTTTTTGTCCTTACCTCTATACATCCAGTCGGTAGTGCCGGTGTGTCTTTAGAAAGATAAAGTAGAACAGCAGCCCGCTGACAAAACCGGCAATGACATCGATGGCATAATGGGCCTGAATGTAGACGGTGGCCAGGCACATCAGCACATAGAAAGGCAGAATAGTGAAGATGAGCAGGCGGTTGCGGCTGTGGCAGGCCAGCAGGAATAGAATGGTGGTGATGCCTACGTGACTGCTGGGAAAGGCCGCCGTAGGGCGCTCTCCGGCGTTATGTGTCAATTCCAGGAAGTGGTAGAAGATGCCGTCAGTCCAACCGGGCGTGGCCATCTTTTCGCTATGTGTCAGGAACCAGTCTCCTATAGCGGGGAACACCCCCGCAGCGATGTTCTCAGTACCTGCTGCCAGATAGTAAAATTGAGGTCCGGTGACGGGTAGCAGGACGAAGATGACGTAATACGTGAAGAATGCACCGAACAGCACGAATGATGCCATGCCGAATTCCTTGAAGCGGAAGAGGAAATAATAGAGGATGACCAGTACCATGAGTGCAAAATAGCTGACATAGCCCATGCACATAAGTTCTGAGAACCAGGCCCAAGGTGCCTTTTGTGCGAAAAGCAGTGCTGGTTGACAACCGAAGATGCTTTGCTCCCAGGAGGCGAATACAGGGTCAAGGTTAGGCAACACGCGGTTTAGCTCAAAAGTGTCGGGATACCACCATGACAGGAAAATCATCTGGGCGGCAATACGGGCAAACAGTGTCAGTCTGCAAGGCAGCAGACGGTAGAGTGCCCATACGGCCAGTGTGATGATGACGAACCGGAGGCGCCCCAACAGCAATGTCTCTGGTTGCTGCAGTCTCGTCCACAGGAGGGCTATCATCAATAAGGTGAATGCCATATAGCCAAAGGCCACCCACTCGAATGCCAGCAGCCCCTTTGAAACCTTCTTCTCTTTGATGAAATAATTTTTAATCTTTAATCTTTCACCTTTCATCTCCTACAGCCATCCATTTTCCTTGTACCATTTGATGCTACGTTTCACGCCTTCCTCCAGTTTCACCTGCGGCTGATAGCCCAGTTCTTTTTGTGCGGGAGAGATGTCGCAACGCCAGTTGCGCTGCCGCATGATGTAGTATTTGTCGTTGTTCAGCGCAGTTACCTTACCTGTCAGGTGACCTATGTACTCACCGCAGAAGGTGATGACGCGCAGTAGCCAGATGGGGGCGGTGATACGTATCCACCAGGGATTGCCCAGTTCTTTTCGGATGAGGTCGCTGAAAGTGGTGGATTGATACACCTCACCGTCAGAGAGGAAATACTTTCTTCCCGTCTTTCCCTTTTCCAATGCCAGGAATACGGCCTGCACCACATCTGTTACATAGACAAAGGTGATGTCTTGCTGCTTGAAACCGACAGCGAAGTCGGTGTGTGCCTTGATGCTCTTGGCCATCATGAAGTAGTCGCGCTCCCGGGGACCGTATACACCTGTTGGCCTAAGTATAACAAATGGAAATAATTGCTCATTTCTCGTTTCTAATTTCTCATTTTGCCAACAGAGCCATTCTTCTGCCTCCAGTTTGCTGCGTCCGTAGGCGGTGTTGGGGCAGGCCTTGTCATCCTCTCGGATTTCCTCGTATGGCTGCTGTTCGCGGATGGCCCCCATGATACTGAGCGAGCTGATGTAAACAAAGCGTGTGATGCGCATCTGTAATGCCATCAGCACATGTACCAGGTGCTGCGTGCCCTCCGTGTTAATACGGTGGAATTCCTCCTTGTTGAGGCACTTCGTAACACCGGCAGCATGCACCACGTAGTCGAACTGGAGACCGCGCAGTTGTTCGGTCATCTGGGTCTCTGACGAGAAATCCAGTTCGATAAAATGGATGCGTTCGTCCTGCAAGAATGCCTTTGAGCTGCTCTTGCGTACTGCCGCCCACGTCTCATAGCCACGGCGCAGGGCTTCTTCTATAATAAAGGAGCCGATGAACCCACTGGCTCCTGTAATCAGTATCTTCAAATTAATCTTTAATCTTTAACCTTTAATCTTTAATCATATTGTCCACGGCTTCGCGTGCCTCGTCGTTCAGGTTGATGTTGCGGTTCACCTTGGCATCGATGGTACCGGCACGCATGATGTCGGCCATATCGACACCTGTGGCAGACTTCAGCACGTCGAAAGCTTGCTTGATGGCTACGGGCACACCACCGCTCATCGAAGCGACACCAGCCCCCGTGTCCTGACCGCCGCTATAGACGTGGACGTCCTTGATGGCCGAGATGGGCTTGGCGACATTCTCAACGACCTGAGGCAACACCTCAATCATCATCTGCATCACGGCGGCATTGTTATACTTCTTGTAGGCCTCGGCCTTCTTATCCATAGCCTGTGCCTCGGCCTCACCCTTCTTCTGGATGGCGTAGGCCTCGGCCTCACCCTTGGCCTTGATACCGGCGGCTTCCTGTTCCAAACGGTAGCGGACGGCATCCGATTCGGCATTCTGGGCCAGTGCGCGCTGTTCAGCCTCGTACTTCTGGGCTTCAGCCACGCGCTTGCGCTGTTCCAGGTCGGCAGCAGCGTCGCGTTCCACCTTATACTTGTCGGCATCGGCCTTCTTCTCCACCTCGGCAGCCAACTGGTTCTGGCGAATCTCAATCTGCTCCTTCGACAGAATCTGCTCACGCTTGGTCTTCTCAATCTCTGCCTCAACGGTCTTGATGTTGATGGTCTTCTGCTGTTCCTGTTGCTGGATGGCGTAGGCGGCATCGGCATCAGCCTGGGCGGTATCGGCCTGCTGCTTCAGGGCGGCACGCTTCAGTGCCAATTCGTTGTTCTTGATGGCGATGGCGGTATCAGCATCCACGCGGGCATCGTTGGCATCCTTGTCAGCCTTTGACACCTCTATCTTTACGTCGCGCTCGGCAATGGCACGGTTGATGGAGGCATCCTTTTTGATCTTGGCGGTATTGTCGGCACCCAGGTCCTTGATGAGTCCTTCCTTATCCGTCACGTTCTGGATGTTGCACGAAATGATTTCGATACCCAACTTCGCCATATCGGGCTGTGCCTTGGTCATCACCTGGTCAGAGAAACCGTCACGGTCGGTATTCAGCGAACGCAGGTCCAGCGTGCCGATGATTTCACGCATGTTGCCCTGTAGCGAGTCCTGCAACTGCTCGGCAATCTCGTTGGGCATCATGTTCAGGAAGTTCTTGGCAGCCAGACGCGTACCTTCGTTGGTGGGCATGACGCGAATCTTGGCCACGGCATCCACGTCGACGTTGATGAAGTCGGTGGTGGGCACACTCTCCTCCGTCTTGATGTCGACGGTGATTTGTCCCAGATACACACGGTCCAGACGCTCGAAGAACGGGATGCGGAATCCACCCGAGCCAATCAGCACGCGCGGCTCCTTCGAAAGACCGGATATGATGAACGCCGACGAGGGGGGAGCCTTCACGTACGATATAAAGAGGAACAACACCAGCAGCAGAATGCCGCCACCAATCAAAGCATACATTGTAATTGGGTCCATAATTTTGAAGCGGTTTAACGGTTACTTTGGTGCAAGGCTCGCGCAAACTGGGCGCAGGTGGAGCTTGCTCCAATTGCCCAGGTGCAGCCGAGTCTCGCATGCTTTTGCGTGCAAAGGTACGGAAAAGCGACAAAAAAACAAAGGAAAAACGAGCTTTTCTTTTGCATTTCTCTCGTTTTTTCGTAACTCTGCCATTTGAAAATGGCGAAGTTACTCCGTCTTGGCAAAAAAAAGAACAAGTTCTTTTGTTTTGCTCTCGACTTTTCGTAACTTTGCAGGCGTAAAACCAATTATGACAAGTATTATGGCAAAAATTAAGACTATCGGTATTTTAACATCAGGAGGCGACGCTCCTGGTATGAATGCAGCCATCCGTGCCGTGACACGTGCGGGCATTTATAACGGTTTCAGCATAAAAGGTATCTATCGTGGCTATGACGGCCTTATAAAAGGTGAGGTAAAGCTGTTTACAACTGAAGACGTAAGTGGTATCATCACCCGTGGCGGTACTATCTTGAAGACAGCCCGTTCCAAAGAATTTATGACACCCGAAGGCATGCAGAAAGCATACGAGACGTGTCAGCGCGAGGAAATCGATGCCTTAGTGGTCATTGGGGGCAACGGCTCGTTGACAGGTGCCCGCAACTTCGGTATGGAGTACGACTTTCCTTGTATCGGACTGCCGGGAACCATTGACAACGACCTTTATGGTACAGACTCGACCATTGGCTACGATACAACCATGAACACGATCATGGAGTGTGTAGATCGTATCCGCGACACGGCGAACTCTCACGAGCGTATCTTCTTTGTTGAAGTGATGGGGCGCGATGCTGGTTTTCTGGCTCAAAACTCAGCTATCGCCTGTGGTGCTGAAGCAGCTATCATTCCTGAGGAAATGATGGAAGAAGACCAGCTGGCACAGTTTATGGGTCGTGGCATCCGTAAATCGAAAAAATCGTGCATTGTCATCGTCTCGGAGAGTCCCAAATGCGGTGCCCTTTACTATGCCGACCGTGTTAAAAAGGAGTTCCCTGAGTTCGATGTGCGAGTATCTATTCTTGGACACTTGCAGCGTGGCGGCTCACCGTCTGCCCACGACCGCATCCTGGCCAGTCGTACTGGTGTCGGAGCTATTGAGGCTATCAAGCAGGGACAGCGTAACGTCATGGTGGGCGTGCGCAACAACGAGGTGGTCTACGTACCTTTCTCTGAGTGTATCCGCACCGACAAGCCTTTCAATAAGAAACTGATCAAGGTACTCGACGAATTAAGTATTTAATTTACTACTTTCGAAACTTTAAATATTAGATACTATGAGTAAGAAAAAAGGTGGGAAACGACTGAACAAGCGGACGTTGCAGGAGATGCTGCAGACGCTGTTCCAACAGAATCCTAACGAGACCTTCTCGATGAAGCAGGTCTTTAAGGCGCTGAAACTCGACACCCATCCCACGAAGATGATGGCCGTCGACATGATGGAGGAAATGGCGTGGGATGACTTCCTGGCGAAAGTTGGTGACAATGCGTACCGCTTGAATCTGAAGACACAGGTGCAGGAGGGTACTTTCATCCGCAAGGCCAACGGCAAGAACTCGTTCCTGCCCGATGGCGGCGGTACGCCCATCTTCGTTTCAGAGCGTAATTCGCTGTTTGCCATGAATGGCGACCGTGTGAAGGTGGCCATGATGGCGCGTCGTGAAAAGCATATCAAGGAGGCAATGGTGGTCGAAATCCTTGGTCATAAGGTTGACCAGGCCGTCGGTAAGCTGAAGGTGGAGAAGGACTATGCTTTCCTGATTACCGAGGGTAACATTTTCGTCCACGACATCTTCATCCCCAAGAAGAAGCTGAAAGGCGGCAAGGACGGTGAGAAGGCCGTGGTGAAGATTACCCAGTGGCCGTCGAAGGACTCGAAGAATATTGTCGGTGAGGTGATTGACGTGTTGGGCAAGGAGGGCGACAACAATGTTGAGATGCATGCCATCCTGGCGCAGTACGGACTGCCGTATAAGTATCCCAAGGCCGTGGAGGATGCCGCCAAGAAGATAGAGCCGGGCATCACGGAACAGGAAATCCAGCGTCGCGAGGACTTCCGCGAGGTATGGACGTGTACCATCGATCCCAAGGATGCGAAGGACTTCGACGATGCCCTGTCTCTCCGCAAGAAAGGAAAGCTTTGGGAGGTCGGTGTGCATATTGCCGATGTCAGCCACTATGTGAAGGAAGGTTCTGTGATTGACAAGGAGGCCCAGAAGCGCGCAACCAGCGTCTATCTCGTCGACCGCACCATCCCCATGCTCCCTGAACGCCTGTGTAACTTCATCTGCTCATTGCGCCCGGACGAAGAAAAGCTCTGCTACAGTGCTATCTTCCTGCTTGATGATGAGGCCAACGTCAAGGACTTCCATATCGCGCATACCGTCATCAAGAGTAATAGAAGGTACGCGTATGAAGAAGTTCAGGAGGTATTAGAGGCTAGTTATTCTAGTAAAACTAGTAGTACTAGAAAAACTAGTGATACTAGTGGCGAGGCCGAGAATCTCTGCACGCTCGACAAGCTGGCCAAGCACCTGCGCGAGCGTCGCTTCAAGGGAGGCTCCGTGAAGTTCGACCGAGAAGAGCTGCACTTCGATATTGACGAACAGGGTAAACCTGTTCGCGCCTACTTTAAGAAGTCGAACGATGCCACCCAGCTCATCGAGGAGTTTATGCTGCTGGCCAATAAATATGTTGCAGAAAGCATTGGAACCCCCACCAAACCTCCCCGTGGGGAGGCTTCTTCCCACTCGGGGGACAAGAGGGTGGTAAAGGCCAAGAAGACCTTCGTATATCGTATCCACGACCAGCCAGACCCCACCAAGCTGGAGACGCTGCGCGAATTTGTCACCAAGTTCGGCTATAAGATGAAAACCAGCGGTACCAAGGGAGCCATCTCCAGGAGTCTTAATGCACTGATGGAGGGCTGTCAGGGCAAGAAAGAGCAGAAACTCATCGAGACGGTAGCCCTGCGAGCCATGATGAAGGCTAAGTATTCTACCCATAACATCGGCCACTATGGCCTTGCCTTCGAGTATTATACGCATTTCACGTCGCCCATCCGTCGCTATCCCGACACGATGGCGCATCGCTTGCTGACGAAGTATCAGGACGGTGCGCGCAGTGCCAACCAGCAGAAGTACGAAGAGCTGTGCGAGCACTGCTCTGACATGGAGCAGGTGGCCCAGCAGGCAGAGCGTGACAGCATCAAGTATAAGATGGTGGAGTTTATGGCCGACAAGCTGGGTGAGACGTATGATGCCCATATCAGTGGCATCCAGTCGTATGGCATCTACTGTGAGATTGACGAGAACCACTGCGAGGGAATGGTGCCCATGCGCGACCTTGACGATGACTACTACGACTTCGACGAGCGCAACTACTGTCTCGTAGGCCGCCGCCGTCACCATAAGTACCAGTTGGGCGATGCCGTCCGTATCAAGGTGGCTCGTGCCAACATCGAGAAACGCCAGCTGGATTTCACCCTGGCCGATGACTAATACTCATTTTCTATGACCTATCAAGCTGACAAAAGCCGTTACGAAAACGGCATGAAATACGAACGTTGCGGCCACAGCGGTGTGCTGCTGCCAAAGGTGTCACTGGGTATGTGGCACAATTTCGGAAGCGTAGACCCCTATGAGCGTAGCCGTGACATCGTGCGCTATGCCTTCGATCATGGTGTGACACACTTCGATCTGGCCAATAACTACGGACCGGTATATGGCTCTGCAGAAGAAACACTGGGCCGACTGATGGATGACGACCTGCGGCCTTACCGCGACGAATTGTTTATCTCCACCAAGGCTGGCTACGACATGTGGCCGGGACCCTATGGCAACTGGGGTTCACGAAAGTATCTGATGGCTTCGCTCGACCAGAGCCTGCGCCGTATGCATCTCGACTATGTCGACCTCTTCTATAGCCATCGCTATGATCCGGAGACTCCCTTGGAGGAGACGCTGCAGGCCCTTGTTGATATCGTCCGTGCCGGCAAGGCGCTTTACGTCGGCATCTCACGCTGGCCGTTGGAGGCTACCCGTTTCGCTATCGACTATCTCCGTCAGCGTGACACGCCGTTGTTGATTTATCAGGGGAAGTTGAACATGCTCAACCGTGAACCGCAGGAAGAGGGAATCCTGCAAATGTGCCATGACGAGGGGGTGGGGTTCATCTCCTTCTCTCCCTTGGCGCAAGGGCTGCTTACCGGACGCTATCTTCATGGCATCCCCCAAGACTCACGCATGGCCAAAGGACAGTTCCTGCGCCCGGACATGTTGACAGATGCCTTGCTCCAGCAGCTGCAGGAGTGGAATGCGGAGGCAGAGGCTAACGGACGTACGCTGGCCGAGATGGCCTTGCGCTGGATTCTTGAGCAGCAGGGAGTAACCTCGGTGCTGGTAGGAGCCAGCAGTACGCAGCAGTTGTCGCAGAATCTGCGTTGTCTTACCTGAACATATTGCCCCACGGATAGCTGCCGGGCTTGAGCGTGACAAAGGTGCCACACTTGGCGCGCATCAGTACAACGCCAGGGGCTGTCTGTTGTACGACTTCAAACTGTGTCCATCCCAACTCCTGTAGTGTAGCCCATGCCGTAGCACCTCCCTCAATGATGAGGTGGTCTGGAACGCGTCGGGCCACCAGGTGACTGGCCATTCCTGCCATCACGGTGCGCAGGTAGACGGCCACCTCCTTTCCATTTCGGTAGTGATAGGGAATGGTGAGGATCAGTGCGGTGAGGAGGTTGGGGTGAACCTTCAGGGCGGCATACCACTCGTCGGCTCCTTTCTTACCGTCGTATACGGCCTGTGGCATTTCGCAGACGGGGATGCCAAGGCCGAGTGGCTTGCTCTGTGTGCTGCCGCAGAGGATGAGGGTAGATGCCTGCGGGGGGACGGCAGTCTTGGCCCCCTGACTGTTGCTGGATTGACAAGCTCCGTGATGCAGTTTGTTCTCCTGAGAAGTGAGTGACAGCAGTGCCGTAAACAGGTCGGCAGCTCCGGCAAAGAGCGTCTGTCCGTCGTTGTATTCCTGTATCGCGCTGTGCAGTGCTTCTTCGTTTTCTGCATCGGGCATGATGATTCCCTTCTCCTCAGCGTCAGGGAAGCGTTCGCGCAGCACCGCCGTCTTGGCGGGGAATTCGGGGTCGAAGTTGAAATCCGTCTCATGCAGCGGAACCCCTTTGATAAAATAGGTACCTGCGCGAATGATGCGCCCCTTCGAAGGGTTGGCAGGCAGGTAAACGGTGCGACGGCAGCCGATGGCTTCCATCAGGGTGGCGAGTTCTGCCACGACATGGCCGCGCAGGGCAGAGTCGGTCTTTTTGAAAAAGAGAATGTGGCGATGAGAGGATATCGCTTTCAGGAACGAGGCTACGCGGCACGTCTCTGCGATGGCCTCGGCTTCAGTCATCGAACGGGTGTCAGTGGCAATAACAAGGATGTTGTTTGCAGCGACGCTGTCATCATCGGCGGCCCCACTGTCGTCTACAGAGTTGCTACAGATGAGGCGCACTTGGTTACCGTGGCTATGGGCGATGCCTGCTATCTCGGCAGCTCCCGTAATATCGTCAGCAATAACGATCATGCGTGGCTCATTTCTCATTTCTTATTTCTCATTTTTCATTTTGTGAAGCCTGTATTTCGCCATTCTCGTTGCGTAGTCGATGCTCAGCGTCATGGCCGAGTCGTTGGCGATACCCTTGCCAGCCACGTCGAAAGCCGTTCCGTGGTCTACGCTGACACGGATGATGGGCAGTCCCAGCGTGATGTTGACACCAGAGGCCGACTCCATCTTGCCTGTTTCCTTGTTCCAGTTGAAGGCACACACCTTGAGGGGAATATGTCCCTGGTCATGGTACATCGCCACGCAGCCGTCGAACTGTCCGCACTTGGCCTTGGCAAAGATGCTGTCAGGTGGTACGGGACCTTCGACGTTGAAGCCGCGAGCCTTGAGTTCCTCGATGGCGGGAATAATCTCCTGTGCCTCTTCCCAGCCGAACATGCCATTCTCGCTGCTATGGGGATTCAGGCCGGCCACGCCGATGTGCGGCTTTTCGATGCCAAACTGCTGACAGGCATCGGCAATCAGTTCCACGCACTCGATGACGCGGGCCTTCTTCACCAGGTCGCAGGCCTTTCTCAGGGGGACATGCGTCGAGACATGGATGACGCGGATGTTCTCGTCGGCCAGCATCATGGCATACTTCTTCGTATTCGTAAAGGTGGCATATATTTCTGTATGGCCGTCGTAGTGATGACCGGCCAGGTTCAGCGCCTCCTTGTTCAGCGGGGCCGTCACCGTACCGTCTACCTCGTCGGCCATGGCCAGTTCTATGGCTTTCTTGATATACTGGAAGGCGGCATTGCCACATTGTGGCTGTACCTTTCCGAATTCGAAGGTGGACATGTCAATGCACTTCAGGTCGTAGACATCGATGGTGCCATATTCGAATTGGGCCTCCTTCACGCTTTGGACGGCATTTACCTGCAGGTCAAAGCCGAGCAGGCGTACTGCCTGTTGCATGATGGCGGCATCGCCCGTCACGATAGGACGGCACTTCTCGTATGTTTCTTTTTTGTTCAGGGCGCGCACGGTAATCTCAGGACCGATGCCGGCAGGGTCGCCCATGGTGATGGCTAATATGGGTTTCATGTTTTTCGATATTTCGATATTTCGTTATTTCGTTATTTCGATGCTTCGAAGTTTTGATGTTTCGAGCTAATACAACGAGTTGTATATTGCCTTTGCGTCTTGCTCCGTTACTTCTCTCGGATTGTTCTTCAGCAGTCGCTGCACCTGCATGGCAGCCTTGGCCATGCCGTCGACAGCCGTCTGGGGGATACCCAGTGCCGTCAGTTTGTCGGGAATTCCTACGGCCGCCGCCAACTGATAGATGAAGTCGACGCCGCGCTGGGCGGTCTCTTCGTCATTGGCTCCCGGCTCACAACCTAAGGCGATAGCCACCTCTGCATGTCGCTTGATGTTGGCAGGCATATTAAACTTCATCACCGAGGGCAACAGGATGGCGTTCGACAGGCCATGGGGAATGTGGAACTCTCCGCCAAGGGGGTAGGAGAGGGCATGAACAGCCGCCGTGTTGACAGGACCCAGACAGAGTCCACCATACAGCGAACCAAAGGCCAGTGCCTCACGGGCCTCCTGGTCCTTGCCGTCCTTCACGGCACGCTCCAGATGGGCTGCTATCAACTGGATGCCCTTCAGCGCATAGATGTCTACTGATGGATGGGCAAACTTATTGGTATAAGCCTCGATACAGTGGGTCAGGGCATCCATACCCGTATCGGCAGTTACCTTGGCGGGCACCGTCCACGTAAGCTTGGGGTCTACGTAGGCAGCATCGGCAATGAGGTAGGGCGATACGATGCCTTTCTTCAGATGGTCGCGCTCGTCGAGCAGGATGGCGTTGGGCGACACTTCGCTACCTGTTCCTGCCGTGGTGGGCAGACAGGCAAACCACAGTCCTTTCTTCCGGATGAAACCGGTTCCGAAACAGTCTTCAACCTGCTGGTCGCTGTCGATGAAGGCTGCCACGAGCTTCGTCACATCAAGCACACTGCCGCCGCCGATGCCCACTACGCTGTCGGCCTTGAAGCGGCGGGCCACCTCTATAATGGCCTTGAAGTCATTGACCGTCGGCTCTGCCACGATATCCTGAAACACCTCGATACTAATGCCGGTGGCTTTCAGCGTGGCAAGTGATTCTTCAATCAGGGGGCGGATAGGGGGTGCCGTCAATACAAACAGCCGCTGTAGTCCCAGCTTTTGATAGTCTTCTGTTAATGTCTGGATGCAGCCTGTTCCGAACACGATCTTCTGCGGCTGCAAGAGTGTGATTGCTTTCATAATCTACCGTAGTTTGTCTTTTGGGGGACAAAGTTACGAAAAGTCGAGCACAAAACAAAGAAACTCGTTTCTTTTTTTGTCGAGACGGAGTAACTTTGCGATTTTCAAATGGCAGAGTTACGAAAAGTCGGCGAGTCCCGCCAAATTATTATCCAAAAAAGATTATCCAATGGATAATGTTCGATATTTGTTCGGTCAATGATTACTTTACCTTCTCTTAAACCACGAGAAGCCTCCTGATGAAGATGCATAGATATGGCCATCGGCAAGCCCATGTCACTGAATAACGGGCTCAGGGCCACTCAGTGAGCCCTGATGTGCAAGTACACTTCGATCTCACAGGACAGCAAAACAATGAAAAAAGTCGCATATCCTGCACTTGGTATTGACTATCAGGACATTAGAAAGATTTTCCTACACTGAATCCTGCACTGAATCCTGCACTGAATCCTACACCAAACCAAAAAGGCCTCAATTCTTCGACGCTATTAGTGATTTAAGCTTTATTAACTAAAGTACCAGATTTTGTCCATGCACTTGGTACTGGCAGTACATGCACCTTGCACACTCAGTACCAGCAACATGTATTCCTGCCGGACAACTTGTACCAAGTGTAGGATTCAGTGTAGGATTCAGTGTAGGATTCAGTGTAGGATTCAGTGTAGGATTCAGTGTAG
>CAMKTS010000033.1 GCA_946415755.1 uncultured Prevotella sp.
CGCCATTGCCGCCATGTGTGCCGATGCCTGCACCGGCACCGCCGCCGCCGTCACCACCACGACCGCCGTCACCAGATTGTACTTCATACCCATAGAAAGATGCATCCCTTCCGTCCTGGCCATTGCCGCCATTGGCCGCATTGCCACCTGTGGTTACGAGCTTGCCGCTGCCGATGAGGTAGAGCGTGTTGCCTTCCGTCAGTTCAATGCCGGCACCGCCGCCGGTGGTTCCGTTAGCATGAACTCCCGTGCAGGTAATCTGATTGCCGGAGGGGATGTAGAGATACACCGTGCCCAGGATGGTCATGCCGCTGCCGCCGGCGTTACTGTTGGTGAACGAGCCGTCGCCCGTGGCGAAATAATACGTCGTAGTACCTGCTGCGCCAATTGTGATTCCCTTACTGCTCCCGAAAGGCAGCAGAGTCCATTGCCTCTGATTGGTGTTCGTCTGAGCACAGACCACATCCCATTCTTCCTGCGTAGGCGGATTCATATTTACGGTGATTTCCGACTCGCTGGTGCTGGCATTGCCTAATGCGCCGCCGCTGCCTTCAGTGCCTACAGCCTGACTACTGGTGTAGCTGTCGTTGTTGCTCCAACCAGCAGAATTGGAGTAGGCTTGGCCGTTGTTGAGGTTATTATAATTCAGGATGCTTTCTGCACCATCCGCAGCCCAAGTTCCGTCAGCATTCTGGCCGCCCTTGCCGCCCGGAGCCTTGACAACGTAGTAACCAGAACCTGCCCAGTCAAGGTTGCCAGAGGTACCGCCGCCACCACCACCGCCGCCGGGCCCGCCGGTGCCGATATTGCTGGCAGCGCCGCCGAAGCCGCCACCGCCGCCGCCACCGCCGCCGGCTGCACCATAGTTGTTGCTCGTGTCGTCATCTAAAATGCTTATGCCCGCACTGCCTGCGCTGCCGCTTGAGTTTGCTGCTGCGCCACCCGTGGCAGTCAGATGGAAGGAGGCCCCTATCACATAGAGATAGCCCATGCTGCCAGCGGTTGCACCTGCTTGAGCAGCGGAACCACTGCCGCCACCAGCCGTACTATAAGCTGAAACTACACTTGCAGCCCCGGCACCGCCACTGCCGCCCTGGCCGCCGCGCGTGCCGATGCCCGCGCCGGCACCGCCGCCGCCATGGCCACCGGCACCACCGGTGCCAGACCAGTAGTTACTATTGTCCCAACCAGCGTCACTGCCATTCGTGCCGTTACCGCCACCCGCAGCATTGCCGCCAGTAGCATTGACATTGCCCTGGCCGAGGAGGAAGAGGACGTTGCCTTCCGTCAGTTCGATGCCCGCACCGGCACCCGTCTGTCCGACGGCATTGGCTCCCTTGCAGGTAATGGTCTGCCCGGAGGCGACGAAGAGATACACCGTGCCCAGGATGGTTAGGCCACTGCCGCCAGCGTTGGCGTTGATGAACGTGCGGTCGCCCGTGGCGTAATAATACGTCGTAGTACCTGCTGTGCCAATCGTGGTTCCCATACTGGTTCCGAAAGGCAGTGCAGTCCATTGGCTCTTGCTGGTATTCGTCTGAGAACAGACCACATCCCATTCTTCCTGCGTAGGAAGTACTGTATTTGTAGTGATGCTGATGGCCGATTCACTGATGCTGGCATTACCGCAGAAGCCGGCACTGCCGCCGATGCCTACACCCTGACTGCTGACAGAGCTGTCGTAGTTGCTCCAACCAGAAGTATTGGAGTAGGCTTGGCCGTTGTTGAGGTTATTATAATTCAGGATGCTTTCTGCACCTGCCGCAGCCCAGGTCTCGTCAACATTCTGGCCGCCCTTGCCTCCCGGAGCCTTGACGACCCAGTAACCAGTGGAAGCGTAGTCAAGGTTACCAGAGGCACCGCCGCCACCGCCACCGCCGCCAGGACCACCAGTACCGATGTTGCTGGCTGCGCCGCCGAAGCCGCCACCGCCACCGCCACCGCCGCCGGCTACACCATAGTTGTAACTCAAGTCATCGTCTAAAGCACTCTTGCCAGCACTGCCGCCACTGCCGCCCTGGCTTGCTGCTGCGCCGCCTGTAGCTGTCAGACTGGCGAAGGACGTGGACACACAGAGTCCGCCCATGGCACCGGCGGTTGCACCGGCTTCGCCATTAGAACCACAGCGGCCAAAATCCGTACTCCCTGCAGAGGTCTTATTTGCAGCACCGCTACCGCCAGCGCCGCCATTGCCGCCGCGTGTACCGATGCCCGCACCGGCACCGCCGCCACCATGGCCGCCAGAACCACCCGTGCCTGACCAGATATAATCATTGTTCCAATTAGCGTCACCGCCGCCCGCGCCATTGCAGCCATCCGCCGCATTGCCGCCCGTGGCATTCACTGAGCCCTTGCCGAGGAGGTAGAGCGCGTTGCCCTCAGTCAGCTCAATGCCGGCACCGGCACCCGTCTGTCCGCTGGCATTGGCTCCCGTGCAGGTGACGGTTACGCCCTGGGGCAAGTAGAGATACACGTTGCCTAAGATGGTCAGGCCGCTGCCGCCAGCCGTGCTGTTGCTGAACGTGAGGCTCGCGTCGGCGTAGTAATACGTCGTAGTACCTGCCGTGCCGAGCGTCTTTCCCGTCGTGGAGCCTTCGGTCAAGGCCGTCCAGTTTGCCGATGTGGTATTGGTCATAGCATAGACCTCATCCCAACTGGCTTGCGCCCACGCTCCCTGCACCATGGCGCAGAGCAGGGCGAGGATCAGAAATAATTGTTTGGTTCTCATATTGTATTTATTTAGTTTGTTATTTATTGGTTGGTGCAAAGATACAACTATTTTTTTAATTGTGCAAGATTCTTGGAATTGTTTCTCAAATTAATGCACATTTTAAACGTAACCATCTGATTATTAGGGGGCTGATTTTATGATTTAATTCCCAAACAAATATACTCTAAAAATCCCTATTATTATTCTCCCAACATCCAAAGACATCTGATCCTGAATTCGATAGCTACATTAGTTCTGTTATCTCCTGAGCCTATACTTTGGTGCATGCATAGTCTTGGCCATCTGATGACATCTGAGGGCGAAAAACAGTTCGTCCTCATTGTCTTTCTTCTTGGGCAGTTCGTTATGACATTCTCCTCGCCGAACTTCCGGCACAGGAAGTCATAGTAATCCAAAGCCATCGTCTCAATCTGCTTGCGCCCGCGGCAGTTCGGGTCATCGGCAAGCGTAACGTTACCGTTGTCCTCCTGCCAGTCAAGATCCACCGGCTTGCCGAAAGCAATCTCCGTCATGCGGTCGTGGTCGCCACTGATGACGAAATCGACGCAGGTGTTCGGCTGATTGTTCTTGGCCAGATAGGTTTCCTCAGTCCAATCACGTCGCTCGTTTTCCCGTCCCTGTGCAGTAGCGAAGGACGGGGAGGCGACTGGCATCGTATGGGAATGTCACCAGACAGGGACATAAGCGACGATATCCTCCACCAGCCTGTTTAGCTTCAGGCACTGTTCTCGAGAGATGATGCGGCGCTTCATGTGGTACTCCCAAGGGCTAACCTGGAGCAGACGCCCCTCGGAACAGGCATCGAAGGATTCGCCAGAAGGCTTGTACAAAGGTGGAAAGCCATTCTCCCTGACGAGAATCATGCGATAGCCTCGGTTCATAGCTTCTCGCATAACCTCTTTCTCGCGCGTGGCGATAGCTGCACTCACCAGTATGCTGCCTGCCTCACCGCACGCCAGCCATTTCTCCCGATAGTCGGCATAATCCTTATCGGTATAGGCACCATGGACGATGACCGCGACCTTCTGCGGGATGTCAAGCAGAAAGCGGTTGCCCACCAGCTGGCAATGCCACTCGCCGATGTCGGCGTAGTTCAGGGTGGTGAAGAGGTCGGGGTGCTGCCGCTTGATGGCCAAGCGGCGGGGGTTGTCATCAAGGTAGTGCTTCCAGTTGTCGAGTTGCCCGTCATCGAGGAGAATCAGGTCATTATAGCCAGCCTCGAAGAGGGAGGGAAGACCCGCAGCAGAACCCGCAGCTGACGCTGCGGGAGTGGTGGCTGCGGGAGCGGTGGCTGCGGGAGTGGTGGCTGCGGGAGCGGTGGCTGCGGGAGTGGTGGCTGTGAGAGTGGTGGCTGCGGGAGCGGTGGCTGTGAGAGTGGTGGCTGCGGGAGCGGTGGCTGCGGGAGTGGTGGCGGTCTCTACTCCCTGCGCGTTAGTGCGGGGTTCCGTCATTCGCCACCAAGTCCGCGAGCAGCCACCCTTAAAGCCAGCCACAATGTGGCCCAGATGCTTGCCCTCCGGCAGGTCTTCGGTTATTCTTACTATCATGTGGATGTGATCGGGCATGATGCAGAACTTCCAGACCTTCACCATGTTGTAGATAGCGGAGATTTTCTGTATTTCCTTGTCGCGGATGGCTGTTCCGAGGGGTGTCAGCTCGATGTAGGAGGCGGCTGGAGAAGCAGAAGAAGGACCCGCAGGAGAACCAGCGGGAGTAGGAACGGCAGAAGAGGGGGCAGGGACAGAGGCTGTGAAACTAGCGGGAGGGGGAATAGCCGCTACTCCCGTCGGTCCTCCGGTGGGGATTATCAGCTTCCCAAGCACAGGCTGCCGTCCTTCAACTACCATTGTCAGCATATAGGTACCTTTATGACGGTAATTGTGCCACGGCTTGCGACGTTTCATGCTGTGTTGTGTCTCTCTGACCTTCACACCTGCTGATAGGGCTTCTTCTCTGCTTCTTGACATTCCAGATTATTCTGCATTTCCTCTTTCATTCCAGTTTTTTCATTCCCCCCCGGGACGATAACCTTTTTTACTGTATCTCGAGTTCCTTGAACTCTACGTCGCCAGAGTCTATCTTGACAGTATAGGTGCCTGCATTGATCTGGGTGCCAGTGGTGGTGGAGAGCATCTTAAACTTTGGCGGTGTCGGAGGGAAGGATATTTCACGGTCTACCAGCACGGTACGCTTCGAATCGGTGATGGTCATATGGGTCTTGACGGCATTGCCGGTGGTGTTCTTATAGCGGAAGCGTAGCGCATACTCCTGACCAAGGCCAGGCATGATGACGAAGGAAGTGCCCCTCCGTCCACCCGACTTGGGGGAAGGAGCATAGACTGTAGCGGGACGTGCCTCGGTGTCCTTCGGCAGCAGTTCCTTCGGCAGTTTGGCGATGGTGTCGGTGTCGAAGGCACGCCAGATAACCTCTCCCGACCTCCCCAAAGGAGAGGAGTGCCTAACGGATTGTTGGTTGTCCGCAAGGTCCTCCCCTCCTTGGGAGGGGCTGGGGGAGGTTGCCACCGCAATACCGCAGATAATGGCCTGACCGGCTTTCACTTCTGGGAAGGAGATACGTAGCTTGCCATCCTTGGCCTTCGCGGTAATGACGCGCTTCAGGGCACCGCAGTAGCCTGCCTCTGCCCAAGGGTCAAGGTCATTGATGACGGTCTCGCCATTCACGGCGACATCGAAGATGCGCATGCCTTCGTAGTCATCACGTTCTCTACCGCCCTTGCCGTGCCAGGGTTCTGTAAAGTAGATCTCGATGCGGTAGGTGTCAGCGGGAGAACTGCTGACAGCAAACTCGTACCACAGGCGGTGGCGGCCGAAGCGGAAGAACTGGAACAGCTCGTCGCTCTTGGTGCCCCGGATTTCTTCGGTGATATGTCGCTGCGAGGCCTGATAGGGATGCATGCCATAGTCCTGTCCCCATGAGTGGCTGTAGAGCGTATCGTCAGCCAGCCACTGCTGTCCGAATTCATCGACGAAGGCATCACCACCGCAGTTGATGCGGTAGAGGTAGTGGTAGCTTTCGGCACCCTTGACGAGGTCGTGGTTGCGGTCGGCCGCGGTGGGGAGGGAACCCGACGGTGAACCGTCGGGAGTGGGGGCAGCATAGCGCTGGCGGTACATATAATAGGCGGGGGTAGGTTCTTCCCAGATGGTAGTGAGGCCCTTGTAGTTAATTGGGCCTATCTTGTCGATGCGGCGGTAGGCTCCATCGGGCTGGATACGGCCAGGGTTGTCGTGCGAGGTGAACAGCCATTGGAAATGGCCGCAGACACCGAGATTACCCGACGGAGAACCGTCGGGAGTGGTGGCAGAAGTGTTGGTGGGGGAACCGTCGGGAGTGGTGGCAGAAGTGTTGGTGGGGGAACCGTCGGGAGTGGTGGCAGAAGTGTTGGTGGGGGAACCGTCGACCGCAAAGGCCCTTTCGGCTAGGCGGGCCTTGGTTTCCAGGAGCTTGGTGAAGGATTCCTCGCTGTATTTCGCATCACCATGCAGGTCAATGGTTCGCCAAGCACCATATTCGCCATTCAGCAGCTGTTCAGGGCGCTTCAGTTCGTTGTCATAGTTCTCAGCATTTCCACCATAGGTGCCACTCCAGTTCTGGATGACGTTCCAGTCGGTACCCTCGCCACCGTTGCAGGTAGTGATGGCACGCTGGTCTCGACAGGTGGGGTCAAGGCTGCGGATGATGTCGGAGCATTCCTCTGCGAAATCCTTGGGCAGGATGCTCTCGTTCTGCAAGCCCCAAAGGATGATGCTGGGTGAGTTGCGCCGTTCTTTGATCCAACGCACGAGCAGACGTTTGAAGTTCTCTCGGAAGGCAGGGGTGTCGTACCATATATGGGCTGAGAACTGGCTCCAGAAGAGGATGCCCTGTTCGTCGAAGAGCTGCTGATATAGCAGGTTATGGGGCTGGTGAGCCTCGCGGAAGGCGTTGAAGCCCGCATGGGTAATCTGCTTGACGCGAGAGCGGATTTGCTCTGGGGTAAAGGCGTGACTATTGCCTAAAAGGTGTTCGTACTCGCAGGTGCCGTTGATGAAGGTGGGCTGTCCGTTGAGGTAGAAACGGTTGTCAGCGGGTAAACCGCTGACCGCATGTCGCTGGCGCAGAATGGGCCATGAGATACTACGGATGCCAAAGGGGGTTCGTACCTCATCGGTCGTCTTACCATCGCGCTTAATCATGGTGGCGAGGTAGTAGAGGTAGGGGTCAGAGAGCGACCATCGGTGAGCGTTCTCTATCTTCTCCGCATGACGCAGGACGATAGTCTCACCAGCCTTGATGGTTACGGACTCTGCATGACGGAACACCTGCTTGCCGCTGGCCAGTGTAAACTTATTCACCAATTCTATCTGTTGCGCCTGCTGAGTATAGTTCTTCACCTCCGTCTCAATGAAGACGCTGTCGCAGGCGGCATTGTTCCATATGTGTACGCCAAAGGGTTCGATGCGCACAGCATCCGTCTCGATGAGTGATACGGGACGGAAGATGCCAAAGGGCTGACTGCCTTCAGAGAAGCCCCACTCCGACGAGCAGCCGCCGCATACCCACGGTGACTCCGTCTGCATATCAGGATGGTCGACCACCACATGCAGGGTGTTCTTACCAGTGTTCAGGGCCTCTGTCACATCGAGTGTGAAGACGGTACGACCAATCAGTTCCTTGGGATACTGTGTGTCGTTGAGGGTGATGGTGGCATAGCTGCCCACACCCTCGAACTGCAGGAAGTAGCGTTTGCCCGCTTGCGGCCGGGCTATAAAGTTTTTCTGGTAGATGGCGCTGCCGTGCAGATTGCCGTGGCGCAGCTGACGGTAGCCGTAGTAGTCATCGAAGTTGTGGGGGAGGTTGATAGTGATGGAACCCGACGGAGAACCGTCGGGAGTGGTGGCAGGAGAACCGTCGGGAGTGGTGGCAGGAGAGCCGTCGGGAGTGGTGGCAGGAGAACCGTCGGGAGTAGTGGTAAGGTTGGCTGTCCAGCCCTCGTTGAGCGAGGTGATGGTGCGTCGGCCTTTGTGCTCCGGGGCTGGGAAGGAAACGCTGCTGCGTCCCATCGGTACGCTGGTGGCAACGGCGATGCCTCGCTGCTGGTCGTTGTTCACGGCACAATAGAAGTGATACACCACGCCGTCGTGCTTCACCACATAGCTCTTATGGGCAAACATCTCGTCGTATGGTTTCGTGGGCCAGATCAAGTCTTCACCTTCCCAACGCTGCCAATGAATCAGGTCGCGACTGACGGCAAAGGTGTTGAAAGCATTGTATTTGCGCGATGGGTCGTAGGCCTTGAAATAAAACATGACGTAGAGGGTACCCGACGGGGAACCGTCGGGAGTAGTGGCTGGGGAACCGTCGGGAGTAGTGGCTTCCATCTTGGCAATCTGGGCATCGCCCGTAATGATACCCCCCACCTCGTTGGCGAAGACGGGGTTGCCGTCGTAGCGTTTCCATTTCTTTAGGTCGTTTGAGAGGGCGATGCCGATTCGCTCTGCCTTCAGCTGGTTATCAGGATTGATACCTCCCGCATTATAGAACATCACGAAACGATACTTGCGTATCTCAGGCGGCAGTTCATCTTTAATCTTTGATTTTTCATTTTTAATATCGTAGACGGTACTTTTGTACTGAACAAGTTTTTCCCACCACTGCACATCCTTGTCGTTGATACTCATCAGCGGTTTTTCGCCAGACTGCCATTCATGGGCTTGGGTGATGTCATTCTGCGTCCACGCCATACCGATGTTCAGCGGTTCACGTACTGCCTCATAACCTGTGCCGTGACCACCGATGTAGGTCATCCAGTAGTTTTTCTTATATTTCGAGATACCATAATTACCACCCCACGTCCAGTCGATAAGGGCAGGGAAACCGCCCCGCTGGTTCATGTCCCATCCCTCCTCTTTATACGATAGGATGCGCCCCAGCGTCTGCCAGTGTAGCAGGTCGTCGCTCTCGGCGAGCCACGTCTCATAGCCTCGTCCGTCGAGACCGTCCTTACCGTTATAGACGACGTAGGTCATCAGCCACTTGTCACCCTCGCGGAATACCGTCGGGCAGTCTATCTTATGGTAGTTGTCTGAAGGTGCCACCACCATACCATATTTATAAGGGGTGCGCACCTCTTGGTAGATGCGCTGCATATCTTGCTGACTGATGTCTTGAGCCGTAACAGTCAGACTCAGTGTCAACAACAAGAATGCGGTAGCTAATTTTTCATTTTTCATTTTTCATTTCTCACTTTAAGAACAGCCAGTCAACCTCACTCGACGGCCCATTCAGTCCGCAGTCGCGTGGAGTGATAGAGCTATCCGTAAAGCCTGCCACCATGAGGATACCCTTCGGCAGGCGCAACGTATGGCGACCAGCTGGCAACGAATACTGATGGATATTGACTTTTGGCATCTGTACGATGCTGATGGCGTTGGTTAGGATGGGTTCTGCCTGACCATACTCATTGCCCGTAGCGTCAATTTCCAATTTCGGAGCCTTAGCAAATTTCTTGTCATCGTCCTTGAAGAGGCCCACCAGCACCTTGACGGGCTTCTCGCTCTCGAAGGCAATGGTCGTTCCCACAATGCGGGTGGTGTCGCGATTCAGCACGAGGGCCTGCAAGCCTGCCAACTCTGGAGCGATGGAATCGACGGGGGTGTCAGGACGGTTTTCGAAGAGTACAGCGCCCTTCTGGAGTGTAACGGTGGCTCCCTGATAGTTGACCTTCGCATTCGTGGCAGACGGTATCTTGACATTCGTCTGAGCCACAGGATGCTTCAGCTTTTCGATATGCACCTTAAAGGCATCAAGTTCTTCCTCATACACCTTCTCCAGCTCACTCCACGTCTTCATCTTGCCACCATCGCCACCCACGGGAATGCGGCGCTGCTGTGTCTGCATCGAGTTGGCATAGAGATACCACTCGTCGGTCATCTTGCTCAGGTCGTGCCAGATGCTAAGACTCTGCTCCAACAACTTGACAGCCGACTCCAGATGGCTGATGTCCTTCGTCCATTTGTATCGCAACACCTGTTCGGCGGCACGTACCTTCAACTGGAAAGTCTTCGCAAAGCTGGCATAGCAGAGGAAGTCGTTCCATACCCGCTGGTATTCGTCTGCATGACGTGTGGGCTTGGCGGTAATGGCCGCCATTTCAACGAGGGTGCGGTCGCCGTGATTGACACATTGGTCTACGATGTCTAACGGAAGTTCACCCACATGTTTTTCGCCCTTATATTCCTTTTCTACATACTCAATGAGCTTTTCGCCCTGCGGACCGCAGCTCTCGTAGAAACCTGGATAGATGGTGTATTTATAGGGATTCACCAGTTCGCCCATCGTCATACCAAGCAACAGTGTCTGACGGTTACCCTCCGTGATGCCGAAGCGACGCAACAGCTTGGGGGCTATTTCGCCTGCCTCATCGTAGGCATTCAGCAGGTGGGTGGCTGCAATGGTGTCGATGCCGTAGTATTCGGCTAATTGCTGTTTCCAATACGTCTTGTCTTCGCCACGCTGATCATTCCACGCGTAGCGCCCCCACGCCTGATACCACATCCAGTCGCGGTCCAACTGCTTCAGTCGTCCGCCATTGGGCAGCTTGTCGGCCGTATAGGGCCAGTCCCAATAAGAGGCCTGCGGATAGAGGTGCAAGCCCTTCGAGTGATGTACGCGATGCATAGCCTGTACCGTCTTCTCAATAAAGGCAGGTGATGACCAGCGCCACGGTTCGAGGTTAGCGAGGATATGTACGTTGTCGATATGCACAGGGGCAGCAGCAGCCAGCTGACGATGTGTCTCGCCCCAAGGTCCTCCAGGCTCGTAGGTAGTCAGCGACTCACCCGTATATTTCGACATGGTGTAGATGTTGGGATAGAGCGGCAGCGACTCTTTCAGAACGAGCGGGCCGTCGGTATCGTGAGCACGCAGCACGATGGGGGGGAGCCCCCCTCCTGTCCCCCCTTGGGGGGATGATGTACAGCCTGTTTTCCTCCCAAGGGAGGCTAATCCGTCTTTGATACCAGGAATAATCGTCTCCTTCATCCACGTTACGTCATCATCGATAGTTGCCATTGCTTCGCCCAAACATACGAGCAATCCTACGTTGGGATACTTCTCGATGAAGGCGGCAATCGATTTGCGGGTATAGTCGCTAATGAGCGGGGTGATGGGACGGTGCCTGTCCTGTGTCTTCAGTCCGTAATGGTCGGCAAAGGGCTTGCTCAGAATGATGTTATAGAACATCTGGATGACCCAGATGCCGCGCTTGTCGGCCTCATGGGTCAGGAACGAGAAGATTTCCTCGTTCTTCTTAAACGTTTCTTCGTCTACCTCCAAAGCAAAGGGATAGTCCTTCAGCTTCACCAGCGAGGCAAAGGGATGTCCGTTCCATAGATACAGCGAGTTCATCTTGTTCTCCACCATCATGTCGAGATACTTTATCCATTCCTCCTTGTCGTAGAACCAAGGGAAGTTCTCTGGCGTATAGGGATACTCGTAGACGGCATGTCCAGGCAGATACACCGTCTTCTGCAGTCCGATGCAGGTGCCGCGCATCACCATACCGGGTGCCTCCTGCACAGGCTCTATATCCAGCGCCCCCTTCTGACGGATGCGGTCAGCCAGTTCCACACAACCGTAGATGACTCCCGTTCCGTCGTTGCCCGATACCGTGATGCCCTTCTCATCTTTCGTGATGCGGTAGCCCTCGGCAGGACCTTCGCCGGCGTTGGTCAGTGTGATACGAGCGCCCTTTTTCGCCGTCACCTCGTACCCCATTGCCGTGAGCTTCTTCTGCAGATACTCCGCAGCATACTGTTCTCGGTTCGTTGCCTGTTTATCCGTCACAATGCTGACGCGCTGTGCCATGATGGTCATTGCCAGACACATCACGATGCTGATAACGATGCTTCTTTTCATGTTGTCTTTGGTTCGTTC
This sequence comes from uncultured Prevotella sp., assembly GCA_946415755.1. Classification (GTDB taxonomy): domain Bacteria; phylum Bacteroidota; class Bacteroidia; order Bacteroidales; family Bacteroidaceae; genus Prevotella. The sequence continues at coordinate 11,670 of CAMKTS010000033.1, forward strand.
CTATTTATATTATAAGGACTGACATCCTGCAGTTTTGTCATCATCGGCTGTGGCCGATAGTGGAGTTGGGCTGGGCCAAGCCTCCCTGGCAAGGCTTCCCCATCTGGTGTGACGTTAACAATGATGTTATAGTTAATTTTTTTCAGACAAGAATTGTAAAAAGTATATTATGCCTACATAAACAGACCTATCTTGCTTATTATCAAAGCGTTGCATTATGTAGGCTGCCTGCATAAGCCTACATAAAGCCTATAAAAACGGAATTTTTAGCGAATATTATTCAGCGGATTTGTATTTATCTTGCTGGTTATCAATCTGTTCCACAACAGTATCTTTGAAGGTTACTCGTAGTAACCTATCGGGTTACTGTCAGTAACCATGCAGGTTACCGTGATAAAGAGGCTGTTTACTGATGTGAATGTATGCTTTATTCTAACAAACCGATGGTTGGCGAAGAGGACGAGACACCCTATTTTTGCCCATTTTATGTAGGCTATATGTAGGCTTTTGCAGGCAGCCTACATAGCTGTAATGCCGATGTACAAAGGATTTTTCGCGATTTATGTAGGCTTAACCCATTTTTCAACTTTTTTGTTTATGAGAGTTTTACTTGCACATCAGGGTGTTTCCGAGTGGCCCAATACCGTTTAGGGCAATACCTATGGCGAGATTTTTATAAAAAGATTTGGCGTTGTCAGAATTTGTTAGTAGCTTTGCCGACAGAATGGTGACGCATGGAATATCAGAAAACTAATTGAATGGTGACGATGGAACAAAATACAGAGTTGCGTACAGCGTGGGACTTCGTGGAGCATACGGGGCGCAGCATCTTTCTGACAGGTAAGGCTGGTACGGGAAAGACGACATTCCTGAAGACGGTGGTGGAGCGCAGCAGCAAACGTAACATCGTCGTGGCACCAACGGGTGTGGCGGCTATCAATGCGGGCGGCATGACTATCCACTCGTTCTTCCAACTGCCTTTCGCTCCTTTCGTACCTGGTGCGAAGATAGAGTCGAAGTTCGACTTCAGCAAAGGGTAATAGAAAGACGAAACGACCTAAGTCCAAGAAGAACCCTACCTAGCAGCGGAGGATGACCATCCTGATAAGAAGGCTGTCGTTATCTCAACTTGTTCAGGTCTATCTGTTTGTAAACGATGCGCTGGCGACGCCACGTGTAGACGCAATGTAACGTGCCGTCCTTGCCTTGTATGATGGCAGGATAACTGTACTGGTCGATGGGCGAGTCCTCCAGCGTGAGTGCGTGCTGCCAGTTGGTGCCGTCGTCGCTGAGAGCGATGGAGCAGGGGGTGCGCACACCCTTGGGTGTCAGTGGCAGCGTCTTGAAGTTGTTATAGATGAGGGCATGACTGCCATCGCTGAGTGTGACGGCATCGGTGCCGCTCTGGTTGTTCTCTACGGCAGAGAGGGTGACGGGAGTCCAGGTGTTGCCATTGTCACTACTGAACGAGGTGGCCAGATAGGCATTGTGCGTGCGCATCAGCACCTGCAGGCGACCGTCTTTCAATTTCAGGATGGAGGGCTGGATGCAGTCGATGGGGTGCATCTTGTTGTCATCGGTCTTGATGGCCTCCGTGCTCTCAACAGGAATCCACTTCCATTGCTTGCTCTTCAGGTCATAGATCTCCATGTGGAAGCGCCAACCGTTCTTCTCCGTAGACGAGGGACAGAGCAGGCGGCCGTCGATGAGTTCAGGCTTGTTCTTGATGGGGCCGAGGAAAGCACGCCCTTCTGCATCGAAGGGCAGCGGCTCTTTCTTGCTCCACGTCTTGCCGCCGTCTTTCGACTTCGTGAGCCAACCCGTCCAGTCGCCTACGGTAGTACCTATCTTGAAGAAGAGCCACAGTTCGCCATTGGGCATCTCGTAGAGCACTGGATTCCAACAGGCCTTGCGCTTCAGACGGCCAGAGACGTTCGTGAGGCGCGTGGTCTTGGTGAGGTAGTCGTAGGAATCAGGGGTACCAATAGGTCCTGCAGTAGCAGGGGTGGTATCATCCTTCAGTCCTGAGAGTCCCATATATTTTGCATTGGGGTCATCGAGCGACAGTACGCCGTCGGCAGCAAGGATGGGCTTACTCCATTCGTTGCTACCCTTCTTTTTGATGTTTACCCAGATACAGACATCAGGGTCTCTCTCATGGGTACCTCCGAAATAGCCTGCCACGAGATTGCCGTTCTTCAGTTCGACAATGGTTGAGGCATGGGCTTCAGGGAAGTAGGTGTGCTCATAGAGGAACTGGTCTTTGAGGATGGCAGGATGACCGGTGGGGATGTCGCAAGAAAAATGGTAGCTGCCAGAGCCGATGGTCTTTGTCGTGCCATCTGGCAGACAAACATCAGCAGTAGTGTTGCAAGGGATGGTGACATCCCACTCGAGGTGCTGTAGATTCTTCTTCCAGTGGCTCTTGATGGTGCCGTAAGGAGAGACGTAGCTGACGTTGGCCCATTCGCAGTCCTGGATGTCGAAGGCTGGGCGGAGGACGATGTGCTTGTAACCCACAGGAGAACCTGTGGGAACAGTGGTATCTTGACGGATACCACCAAGATACTGGTAGCACCAGGTGAGCAGGTCACCCAGGAGCATGACATGATTGCCAGAGTTCATCTTGGGCGATGCCTTGTCGCCATTCCAAAGTTCCCAGATGGTAGTGGCACCATTCTCCGTCATGTATCCCCAAGAGGGATAGGTCTTGGTGGTGGCCAAGCGATAGGCCACATCAGCAAAGCCATTGTCGGAGAGACCGCGCATCAGCCACGAGATACCGATGACACCGCATGAGACATGAAGCTTATTCTGGATGCAGATGTTCTGTACAATCTGACGGGCAACATCGTCCTTGCAGTCTTGGGGCACGATACCAATGGCGAGCGGCAGGAGATTAGCCGTCACGGTATTGTTGCCATAGTAGATGCTGTCAGGATAGAGCACATGACCGGGACGGGGTGACGTGCCTCGACGAATGGTGAGGAACTTCTTGTTGAAGGCCTCCGTCATCTGTTCGCGGATAGGTTTCCAGTGGTCGGCCTCGCAGCCCCACTGTTCCAACAACTGGAGCACACGGATAACGTAGGCTGTCGAGATGAGTGCCCCGTCGGTCTTGCGGGCAGGATCTTGCGAATGAATCAGTTCCAGCTTCTCAGGTGGTACACACCAGTCGCCATATTGATCCTTGGTGATGATGCCGTCTTTGAGGTATTCATCCATTAGATGTTGCAGCCAGCGCTTGATATAGGGGTATGACTTTTCAATGGACTCACGGTTGCCGTATTGTCTGTAAAGCATGTCACAGCCAAAAGGCAGCGCGGCAGGCCACGTCACGTCATCGTTGTAATAGTTCCAGAAGGCTGGAGCCACATCACTGAATACACCATCTTCGCGCTGCGACTCACAGATGTCGCGCATCCACTTGGTGTAGAGGCGCTCATTGTTGAAGAGGAAACTCTCGCCCAGACTTCCCATCGTGCGGTCGCCCAGCCAAGGCTGTCGCTCATTGCGCTGCGGACAGTCAACGGGCATGCCTTTATAGTTGCCATAAATGCCCCACCAGGCGTTGCGCACCACCTTGTTAAGAATGGTGTCGGAGCACTCGAACGTACCCGTTGTCTGCATGTCATCGCTAACGGTATAGGCATGGATGTCTTTTGCAGGACCTGTAATCTGGGCATAACGGAAGCCATGATAGCTGAATACAGGATGCCATTCGGCAGCCGACTTGCCGCAGATGTAGATGTCCTCTGACTTGGCATCACGGAAATTCTCCAGATAGAGCGAGCCGTCAGGATTCAGTTTCTCGGCATACTTGACACGGATGGTATCGCCAGGTTTCCCTGTAGGGGTAAAGGCTATCCAGCCCGCCATGTTCTGGTGGAAATCGTAGATACCCGACGGAGAACCGTCGGGAGTGGTGGCTGAAGAACCGTCGGGAGTGGTGGCTGAAGAACCGATGGGAGTGGTGATGGCCTTAGGGGCGGCAGGAGCAGGCAGCATCGTCATACCTGGAGCCATCTGTGAGCGCAGGGTGCCAAGAGGAATCTCCGTACGCTCGGCCTGTAACCATCCCTTGTCATCATATCCGTACTCATCCCAACCGGTCAATTCTTTGCGGGCATCATATTCTTCACCGTCGTATTCATTGTTTGAGCGAATAGGACCATTGGCCGTTATCTTCCACTTCTCGTCGGTTGAGATACGCTTTGTCGTTCCGTCGGTAAAGGTTATCAGGATATTGATGCGACATTTGGGCAGTCCAAAGACGGGAGCCTTGTAGGGCTTGTTCTGGCGCATGGTGAACACGCGGCCATTGCCAAGGACGATGCCAATACAGTTCTTGGCCTTGAGACCACTCGTGATATCGTAAGTGTTGTAGAGCACCGTCTTGCGATAGTCGGTAGGCATGGGCACCAGCACCTCGCGATTGTAGGTCACGCCGTTGACATGCAACTCATGCAGGCCAATGCCGGCGACATAGGCAATGGCGCGGCGAACAGGTTTCCCCAGTTCAAACTCCTTGCGGACATACCGAGCTGCCAGGCGGGTATGCAGTCCTCGCTCTTCACCAGGCATCAGCCTTTCCATGCCAATCCAACGTCCAGACCAGTGGCTCTCCTTCAGCAGACCTATGCCGAAGCATTCCTCGGCGCTCCATGCCGATTCACCGGCTGTTGTCCATACCTTCACCTTCCAGGTACATTGGGTGGCACTCTTCAGCGGTTCTCCCTGATAGCGTATCCACAACTGCTGATCGCTCTCTACGCGCCCAGTGTTCCATACTTCGCCCTTGTCGGTTGAGACGATAATCTGGTAGGCCGTCTGGCGGACATCCTGCTTGTCTGAGAGAATTGTCCAAGAGAAACGTGGCTCGGCAGTATCGATACCTATGGGCTTTTCCAGATTTTCTACACGCAGCCAGCTGAGGCTGACATCGGGCTTTGTTTCTTTCTGTTTCTTGGCCATGCCCATCAAGGGTAATAAAGCCAGTAATATAATCAGGAGCTTTTTCATTTTTACAATTCGTGAAATTGGTGTGTCTCGTAGTAAAAAATCACTCGTTCAAGTCGCGCTCTTTCGACTTATAGCCATCGGGCGAGAGTTCTGTCTGGTCTTTCGTCAGATAGTCTTTCGTGCTGTCGATGGCGATAAGCACACCGTCCTCCACACGAGCCGACTGCGGATGATAGCGGAAGGTGAGCACCTTTGAGTCAAACTCACCCAGATACTTCAGCTTGCCATTGGCGGCATTCATCCACCACACGTTTTTCTTGGCTCCGCTGATTTTTGTCAGGTCAAGCTTCATCACGTTGCCGTTGTAGTTGTATACCAAGAGGTAGTCGTTGCCGCGAGTGGCGATGAGTCGGTCGTATTGCGTTCCATTATCCTGAATGATGCTTTGGTCAGGCACACGCTCAAAGAAGGGGAACGAGAGGATGAGTCGCTTCATGTATTGCATCTGGTTAAAACCAGGGTCTTTCAGTCCTTGATACCACGCCTTTACATCACCTGCATCGCCATAGCTCGTGGGATAGCCGGGCTTCAGCATCTGCATGATGGCATTGTGGCCATAGGTATGTCCGCAGCTGCCGGCAAACACGCTCCAATAGGCATAGCGACGTACATCGTAGTCCTGCCAGCGTGGCTCGTTGGTATCGTGCAACCCCATAGGAATATCCTCGTAAGAAGGCTCTGCATCGAGCACGGGTTTGATGGGGTTGAATTTCCACGTGGAGTCAACATACATCCAGTTGTCTTCCTCTGTATTGTCTGGAATAGGGTAATCCTTGTTGCCCATGCGCTGACCGTAGCGGCGATGGCCACTCTGGAAGGTATGAAAGTCCATCCAATCAGCCTTGCTCCACCACTTGGCAGAGGTATAGCGACCACGTGGATGATAGGTCATCAGGTGGTTCTTGTCTATCGACTTGATGGTGGTGGCCAAAGTCTCCCATACTTCGGGCTTGATGTCACCCTGAATGTCACCCCCCATGAACCAGATGATGTTCTTCTTGTTCTTATAACGGTTGGCGAGGAAGGTGCCGTACTTCTTGGCATCCTCCACACTCAACAGACCAGCCTTCACCAGTCCACCCCAGATACACACCATACCGATGTAGATGCCATGCTGTGCTGCCATGTCGACGATGTAGTCCATGTGGTCCCAATAGGTATAGGTGCCGGAAAGTCCGGATTTTCCAGATTTCCCGGGGACGAAGGATGCCATGTTCCAGCCGTCTACGTTCGACATCTGTCCGTAGATGTTATAGGCAGGTACACCGTCAATGGTCTGTACCTGCACGACGTTATAGCCAGCCTTGGCCACACTCTGCAGATACCACTCGGCCTCGGCCCTGTCCAGACGTTCAGGCAACAGCCATCCCGTCTCGCCCAGCCAGAAGAAAGGCTGTCCGTTTTCAAACTGCAGATAACGCTGGTTATCCGAAACACGTAACTTCCCGTTGTCCCACGGCTTGCCTGCCTGTGCCGATACCGTCAGCAACGCAAGGCTTAATATCATCAATAGTTTCTTCATAGTTCGTTTATGCATATATAAAAAAGACTGACGAACGCGCAAAATGTCGTCAGTCTTTAAAAAAGTACACAGCGGAACCGACCCTGTTGTGTCCTTTTGGTATGGTTACATCTGATATTCCAGCATGACCATCGAGTAGGGATCCAGTTCGATATCGAACTTCTTCTTGGCCTTAATGGTCTCCTTCTTGGGGGCGATGGGCTGCTTGTCGTAGTTGTTCTCATCGTCAGCCTTACCCTCCAGCACCGTCTTCACAGCGGTGCCCTTGATGGGGAAGCGGCTCAGGTTGACCTTGGCATCCTTCTCCTCTGACGTGGCATTCACCAGTTTCACATAGAGCTTGCGGGTTTTTACGTTGAGAATGACGCTCTGGCCATAGTGTACGTCAGTCAGAGGCTGGATAGTGCCCGCCTCGTCGCCCTCGAACTTCACGCAGTCACCATAGAAATACTGTCCTGCGCTCTGTCCGAACATCTGCTGAACGTAATAGCTGCAGGTGAGGTAAGGACGCTCGTTGTCGAAGTAGATGAGGTCTGGATTCCAGTTGGTGGCATCCTTCTTGGCGAATAGGGGAGCGTAGGATGTCATGCAGACAATGTCGCCATTGCGCTCCACATGCAGCAGGTAGAGTCCTTCGGCCAGCGCATCAATGAGTTTCTTGTCTTTGGCGGCATACTCGCCTAGGTAGACCTTCGTCTTGCGGTCACGAGGATAGCTGTCGTACTGCCGCTTGTTGAGGAAATAGCTGTTGGGTTCATAGTAGTGCTCGTCGATAATGGGCATGCCCAGTTCCTCGGCCAGTTTCCAGCCGTTTTCCAGGTCGGGATTGCCAGGATGTGAGCCCGGTCCTGCGGTACCTACGATGACGATGTCAGGAAATTTCTCCATCACCTTTTTATAGATATAGCGGAAACGCTCGCAGAATTCCGGAGTAATCTTCTCCTCGTTACCCAGTCCCAGGTATTTCAGGTTGAAGGGCTTGGGATGACCTGCATCTGCACGCATCTTAGCCCACTTCGAGGTGGCAGGGTCGCCATTGGCCCATTCGATGAGGTCGAGGGCTTCATTAGCCCACTCGTCCATCTCCGACATCGGCACCACGTCCTGGGCCTGATTCTTCATGCCCCAACCACCGTTGGTACCTTGGCATGAGACACCACAGGGCAGAATGGGCAGTGGCTCCATGCCGAGATCTTCGCAGAACTGGAAGTACTCGAAGTAGCCCAATCCCATACTCTGATGGTAGCCCCACGTGTTCTTCAGGCCACGACGTGTCTCCTTCGGACCGATGGTGGTCTTCCAGCGGTAGGTGTTCCAGAAACCATCGCCACCACCGTGTACCACACAACCGCCAGGGAAGCGCATAAATCTTGGCTGGAGGTCGGCCAAAGCCTGAGCCAGGTCTTTGCGCAGGCCATGTCCCTTGTAGGTGTCCTGCGGCATCAGCGACACCATATCGACATCAATGTCGCCAGTGTTTAGCACCAGAATCTGCAAGATAGCGTTCTTGCAGTCCTCGGCAGGTGTCAGCACCGTCTCATATCTCTTCCAGTTCTTGCTGTCGGCATTGATAGTCGCCTCGGCCAGTAGTTTGGGGTCTTTTCCCCAGCCCTGCGGGATGCCCAGTACGACACGCACCTGTTTGGCTGCTCCGATGTTGCGCAGAAATACGGAGAAATCGTATTTTTCGTTAGCCTTGACGGAGATACCCTTGAAACCTTCATTCTCTATACCAAACCCTTTCCACCCCTTGTAGTCGTAGTATTCCTTCACGCGCTCTGCATGCAGTCGCATATAGGTAGGGTTGTTGGGATGGATACCATTGTCCTTGCGAACTTCCAACGTGCCCAGCGAGTGACCTGGCCGCACCTGTTTCCATGCAGTACCCGCTCCCCAACCGTCTCTCTCGGCAGGACTGTATTCGAACGAGCCGTTCTGAATAAGTTCTGCATAGAGGCCACCGTCAGCAGAACTGCTGATGTCCTCGAAGAAAATACCAATCAATTCATCGCTGATAGCCTTACCGCCTTTGGGGGCGTGCATCGGTTTTTGGGCATAGCTTCCCAATGTGGCTGCCACAAGGAGGGCAACTAGCGTCATACGTTTATTCATACACATCTTGCTTTTAGTTAGATTTTTGTTGCAAAGATAGTCATTATTGACGATATACGGAAATGCAGACACTCAATTGCAACAAAAACATAACTTTCTGCAACATGTTCAAAAATCAGCGGAGCAGATATTCACCACCAGCCTTAGTCGACAGCTGATAGATGTCTTGCTCTTTAGTCCTCTTCAAACCTTTACCTTTCAGGGGCTTGTGGTAGCGAATGCGACAATCGCCACCCCTCTTGGAGCGTATCACGGCTTGTATCATTTCACCGTCTTTCCAGTCGATGTCGATTTCAAAGCCCCCACGAGCCACGAGTCCCTTCACGCTGCCGTCTTTCCATACGGAGGGTAGGGCGGGTAATAGGTAGATGAAGCCGTCGTAGCTTTGCATCAGCATCTCGGCAATACCTGCCGTACAACCGAAATTACCGTCAATCTGGAAGGGAGGATGGGCATCGAACATATTCGGATAGGTGCCGCCACGCTGTTTGACGGTGCCAAAAATCAAGAAGGTATCGGCAGTCAGCGTCAGCTGGTCCTTGATGAGCTTATAGGCATGCTCCCCATCCAACAGACGGGCCCACGAGCAGACTTTCCACCCCATCGACCAACCCGTAGAGACATCGCCGCGAGCTTCGAGCGACTTGCGCGCAGCCTCCCAAAGCTTTGGGGTGCGGGTGGGGGAGATTTGATAAGAGGGATACAGACCATAGAGATGTGAGAAGTGGCGATGGTCGTCCTTGGGGTCATCCAGGTCGTCGAGCCACTCCTGCAGCTGTCCCCATCGACCAATCTGCATGGGAGGCAACTGCGTTAGTTGGGCCTTGATGGTGTCTAGTAGTCCTAGATGCCCTAGTCCGTCTAGATGATCTAGAATCTTTGCACCTGCTAAGACATTGGTGTATAGTTCCGTTACGATTTGGTTGTCCATTGTCACGCCAGCATCGAGCGGTGTGGGGCGTCCCTTGCCGCCATGTTCCGGCGATTCGCCGGGGCAGACAACAAGCCAGCCTTTTGTGGGATGCTTTTGTAGTGTCTGTGTATAGAAACGGGCGGCATCGAGCATGATGGGGAAATACTGACGAAGGAACACTTCGTCACGCGTGTAAAGGTAGTGCTCCCACAGGTGACGGCATAGCCAGGCCGAGCCTGTCGGCCATAGTCCCGTCTGCGCACGGTCTACCGGTCCCGTGATGCGCCACTGGTCGGTATTATGGTGCAGCACCCATCCGTCTGCACCGTACATGTCGCGAGCTGTTTGGCGGCCAGTTTCGCTGATTTCACGGATCAGTTTGAACAGGGGTTCGTTGAGCTCTGTCAGGTTGCACACCTCTGAGGGCCAGTAGTTCATTTCGAGATTGATGTTTGTGGTGTATTTCGAATCCCACGACGGAAACATCTTGTCGTTCCAAATGCCCTGTAGGTTGGCAGGGTTTATGTTGTCGGGCTGAGAACTGCTGATCAGCAGGTAGCGACCAAACTGGAAGTAGGTGGCGACGAGGTGGTTGTCTGCCCCCTTGGGATAATCCGAGGAAACTGTGGAAAAGTGCTCGATGCGCTTATTCATGGGGATTGTAGCATATTGGTCTTCGCCTAAGTCGAGCTTTACGCGGTTGTAGTATTTCTTGTAGGTGTTCTCATGCAGGCCTTTCAGGGTTTCATAGCCTAAGGCCATTGCTCCATGCAGGCGTTCCTTTGATTGCAGAGCCTCATCACCGCTAATGTCCTTATAACTCCTGACGTTGGTTCCCACAGTGATGTAGAGGGTAGCCTCATCGGCACTTGTCACGCTGATGATGCCATTTGAGCCACTCACCTTACCACCTTTCGTCTGAACAGCCATGCGTCCCATGAAGCGCACCTTGCCTTTCAGACTTTCGTGTTTGCTGCTGACACCCAACAGCGTAGCCTCATTGCCATCCATATTGATGAGCACATTCTCGTGTGGTGACGTCATGTTGGCAGTAAACGTGATTTTGCCTTTTTCGCTGGCTGTCAGATGGATGGCGATGACATGATGGCCACCTAATGGGGCTATCGTCTCGCGATCATACTGCACGCCGTCTACCTCATATCGTACCACGCTTTTGGCGTTGTCCAAATCCAGCCAACGCTCGTAGTTCTGATAATCAGCATGTCCTGGCATCGCGATATACAGGTCGCCAAAGGGCTGGTAGGGCATACCCATGTTCTTCCCTACGGCATTGGGCATCACCTTGGCATTGGCCAGGTCTTGCGCCTCTTTGTATTTCCCTTCGAAGATCAGCCTGCGCACTTCGGGCAGTGCCGCCTTCGCATTGGGGTTTACCACTTGATTGGGCTGACCTGCCCAGATAGTCTCTTCGTTGATCTGAATATGTTCTACGGCAGGTGTTCCAAATACCATACCGCCCATCACGCCATTGCCGATGGGCAGTGCCTGTGTCCACGTCATCGCGGGCTGGTCGTACCAAAGTCTATACTCACGTGCCGTCAGAACGCTGACAGCCATCCCACTGATTAGTAAGCAAATTAGTTTTCTCATTATGTAGTTCTGTCTTCAGGTTTTTCTTCAGTTTGTCGATGGCATGCTCCAGACTCTCCGTAGGTTCTATGATGTTGTAGTCTTCCCAGAAATTGGGGTCTTCGAAATACGCCACCTTGTCATAGAAACGCTCGCGAATACCGAACGACGAACGACCGCTGGGGCGTTTTGCTTCCTTGCCCCGTTTCAGGCGGTCGGTGACCACCATCTCGCTCACTGTAGTAAAGGTAGAGGCAAACAGACGGCGCTTCCAGTCGCAGTTGAAGCGCATGACGTTGCGCAAATAGCTCATACGGGTAATTCCTTTGGCATCCGTCTCGTAGACAATAGTCATCGTCAGCTCCTTCGGACGGAAACGCAGGCCGAGGGGCTTGTGAACCAGCATATACGATGATGCCATGCGCCAGTCGCGCATGTCAAGTGCCAGCTCGGCACGTGTAAAGGCCAGCGTTTCCTGGTCGATAAACAGACGACCTTCCATCAACGGGAAGAGCACCGCTCCATGGGGTTCCATCCGCACCACATACTGCAGACGGTTGTCTATCTTGACAGGAACCTCCAGATGCAACGTGTAGAACGGCAGGTTCTCTTCGTTCAGCAGATATTCCGGATTCTTTGCCACGTCGACCATCAGGGGTATCACCGGACCGCCTTGAATCTTCACGCCCAGCGTGTCTTTGGCTTTCATGCTCATCAGGCGACGCCCTTTCAGAATGGCTACGGCATCGTGTTCTGGTCCGTAGGCGTAGTCAGACTTATACATCTCCGTCACCGCCTCGGCTATAGAGATGAATCGTGAACCACGCCGTGCCGTCTCTCGATAGAAGCAGCGTGTCAGTTCCCCCTCCTGCGGATAGTTGTAGGCCATTCGCCCGATGGCAGCTTTCAGGATGAGCATCGGGTCGTTGGCCGATACCAGTACCTCCTGCAACTCTACCGTACTGCTTGTCAGCGCGATGCGGAGGTTTTCTGTGCTCCCTTCGTTCAGCTGTTGTCTGCGCGTCTTGTAGCCGATGTGGCTCAGCTGCACATAGGTAGGATGCTGCTGTGTCTTCAGCGTGAAGTGTCCGTCATCGTTCGTTACGGTATGTTCCTGGCTGTCTGAAGCCGTCACACTGACATGGGGTAGTGGCTTTCCCGTCTGACGGTCAGTCACCACACCGCTTACTATGGTTTGGGCATTTGCAGCCAGCGCAGCCAATAGCAGCATTCCTGTCAATATAATCCCTCTTCCTTTCATTGGCATCGTGTCAATCTCTCCTTATGATAAGGTAGGGAGGTTTGTGGCTGCAAATATAGCCATTTTTCTTTAAAATAGCAAGGAAAACGGCGAAAAAATAAAGAGAATCCTCATTATTCTATGCTTTGCATTATTCGATGACCTGCTGCTGGTGGACAACGGTGCCATTGTTGCTCACACCTTCGAGTGTCACAAGATAACGTTTGGATACATCGGAGGCATAGAACTTTACACTTGCTTTACCATTGGCATCCGTCAAGACCTTCGGGTTCCAATAGAGCGTAGTGCGATGGTCAGGACGCGTATTCTGGCTCTTGTCTGTGTGTTGCGGAGAATAAAACTCGATAGGCCGTCGGTAGCCTAACTGGCGAACGGAGGCAAAGGAGAGACGGTCCTTGGCCCTCGCTCTGACTATTTCTGAGCCGTCTTTCAGGAAGATGAACAGCACGCCAGGTATCTTTCCCGAATAGGATACGGGACGCACACCAAAGAATCCGTTGATGGAATTGTTGGGCGTGAAATATTCAATAGAACGGATGTCGGTTGGTGGGAGACTCAGTACATAGCTGTGTTCTTCTGCCGACTCCACGAAATTGTCTAAATACACCTTCACTCCTGCACGGTCAGGGGTCGTGATATACTGATCGCCAACGCCATTAGTTTGGATACGCATGCCTAACGATGTCAGCAGTTGCTGCATAGTGGCTGCTTGTTCGATACGTGGGTCGCCCTCTCGATAGCCTCGTGGAGCCTCTATGCCCATGATGTTGCTTTTGAGTGGTTTCTGCTTTTTGCCAATCTTCAGCACTTCGGGCAGTTCGATGTAGCTTTCGCGGTTGTACATCTGTTGTGTCAGGGCCTGTGTCTTGAAGGCAGTGAGGTCTGGACCGTCGGTAAGCTGATAGTGAGGCAGCGTCACCTTGGGGAAAGTCAGCGAGTCAATCTTTAACTCCACGAAGGATGTCTTTCCACTGCGCCGTGTTCCCTCCAGCGTAAACACCGAGCCCTCTGGGTTATCGACGGCTAACGAGAATCGCGTGCTGTCGCCCAACTCGAAATCCCATTGCTGTCCTGTCTGATTGTTGACCACTAACAGGTGCGGTTTCTTGATGCGCTGTCCGAGACTGCCTTTTACGCGACCCGTAATCAACTGTTGTGTCTGGAAACCATAGTCGATGCGAGGGTATATTCCTCTGAGCATGTCGCTGAGCGAATAGGCGGCTTGTTGTTGTGCGAGATAGCGGTTGATGTCAGGCTGTGTAGTGTCAGGTTTAACTACATCATAGTCTGTGACGCTGAACGAGAAGTTACCACGAAGGGGTGTGCCGTCTGCTTCAGCAAGAGTGATGTCCAGTTCTATGGGTTGGTTGTTGCTCTGTGCCTGTCCGGTGATGTCCACCTTTGGTTGGGGGGCTTCGATGACCGTCTGTTCTTCGGCCACGATGCTGCCCGTCTTGCGATTGACCATCGCGATACTGATGCTTCCTGGACGTAGCGATTGGCTGTCGATGCGCAGCACCTTGCCAGGTGTATAGTCCGTCACAATTAGGTTGCCGCTGCCGAAGAGTGTACAGGCCAGCGGTTCTTCCGTAGCCTCGTTGAACTGTATTAGCAGCTGTCCTTTGCGCAGGACTGCCTGTAGCGGTTTGTTTCCATGCTGGAAACGGTTTGTTTCTATGCTGGAAACTGATAGTTTCCTTGTAGGAAACCTTTCGTTTCCACGCTGGAAATTTCCGACAACCATCAGCTGCCCGTAGTAGAACCGTTCAGTGGGGAAGTTGCGCATCCATTGCGTATAGGCGACCAACGTATAGATGCCGCCTTGCATGTTCCTGGGTAGGAGAATGGCATTGGCGAAGACACCATCCGAGTCGCACTTGACGATGATGCGTTGCATCAGCGTATCAGCCTGCTGGTCATGCAGTTCCACATAGACAAAGCGCGAGCGACTGATGGGCGTATGCGTAACGGCATCCACCAGATAGGCACGAAACCACACGGTATCGCCAGGAACGTAGTAGGGCTTGTCCGCATGGATATAGATCTGCTCCTGTGGCACCTTCTGGTAGTAATCCAGAATGTGCTGCTGGATATCGAGCGTGTCGCTCTTTGCGTGCAGCAACTGGCAGGCTTCTCCCAGCAGTTGCTGCTGGCGTTGGTCGGTAGCTTGCTCCTGCATACTTTGGATGTCGGCACTCAGCGTGCGCCATTGGTTCAGCGTCAGGTGTCCTTGATAGTCGTTGCACAACTTGTGCAACACCACCGCGATGGCTTCATCGCTGCTTGTCCGGCTACCCATATACTTTTCCTTGACGTGCTGTATCTTAGCGTGCAGTTCACTATAGGTGTCGCGCTGCTGTCCGTTGGCAGTCATCGCTATCAGCAGTAGTACCAATGAAATAGTCTTCCTCATGGCTGTTCCTCCTTATTTTCATCAATATAGTTCATGGCCTCAATAGGCTGGCTGTTCTTCTCGGCTTCACCTATCATGATGCGCTGTACCAGCTTCTGCAGGCGTTCGTCGGCACGGATGACCTGTTCGGCCTTGACGATGTAGGTACTGCTGTCTGTCACTTGAGCCAGCTCTTGCTCTAACCGTTCAATATAGATTTGAAGACTGTCAGCCGTAGATGCTGCTGGCTTTGTCTTCTTGGCTTTCCGACTTTGATGTTGGGCGATAGGCTTTATGTCTATTGTTATGTTGTTCGAGGTAGAGTCGGGTTTTGCTGTTGCCTTTTTCGTTGCAACGATGTCTTTCTTGACTGCCTTTTCGGATTGGGGCCACAGTGCGAAGGCACCTGCTACGAGGGCGAAGGCCAGGGTGGCTGCCGCTGCCCAGCGGATGAGACGGTACTTGATTCTGCGCTGACCGATGATGCGGTCGTAGGTGGATGTCTCGTCTTCCGTCTGCCATTGTGCCACACCATCCTCCTCCTGTAGCAGTTGTGCTATCAGGTGTTCCTCTTCAGCAGTGGCTTGTCCGTTCAGCAGTTTGTCTATCAGTTCGTTCTTCATTGTTTGCCTCCTTTCTTTGTTAACATCTCTTGTAGTTTACGTTTTGCGGTACTCAGCATGCTACTGACAGAGCGCGCTCCGATGCCTGTTACAGCAGTTATCTGCCCGATGTCCATCTCTGCCTCGTAGCGCATGCGAAACAGTCGTTGCTCTGTGGGTTGCAGGCGGCAGACGGCTTGGTGCAGCTGAGTGATGTCCTCCTTGAGTTCTACGTTTTGCTGAAAGCTGTCGTGCGATGGAATTGCAGCCTTGAGACTTGTGGTTTGTCTGACCTTCCGGCTGCGCCACTCACTGATACACAGGTTTTTGGTCATCCGAACTGCCAAAGCCTCCGTTCCCATCATAGGATTGATGCGTTCCCGTAGTATCCAGAGCCTCATCAGCACTTCCTGTACAATATCTTCAGTGACATCGTTGTCACCGAAGAACTGTTTCCCAATATCCTTCAGACGTGGGCGAAGCACTGATGCAATATGTTCAAACTCTTGGCTGGTCATTTCATCCTAAATACGCATCAGTACGGCAGATGTTAAGTAAAAAAGACTCAACTTTTTCAGTTGAGCCTTATTCCGTTATTTGTACAGCGACTTGAGGGCATCGTCAGACTCGATGGTGATTTTGCTTTCATCAAGCATCGAGCGGTCGAGACCGAAGACATCGATGAAGAAGTCGTAGACGGCCTGGCGTTTGCTCTCCTTGAAGTCGTGACGCTCACCGGGCAGGTGAACATTACGGACTTTATCCTTGGCATTGTAGAAACCGTAGATGCGCTGAAGGTAAGGGAATTCAAGCCGGGGAACACTCGAAGTCCAGTCGCCATCGTCGCTGACGATGAGCATGGGCTTGGGAGCCATCACAGCAGCCAGCTCGGGTTCACACGTGCCACCACCGGAGAGTTGGACGGGTTTCCCGCTCTCACAGGGGCAGCCGCCGTCGAAGTGGGAGGCCAGATGTACCACAGGAGCCGAAGCTGTCACACGCTCGTCGAGCAACGAGAGCAGCACGGTATGTGTGCCGCCACCGGAGCCACCCATCACACCTACGCGTTCTGGGTCGATGTCCTTACGGTTTTTGAGCATCCAGTCGAGTAGGATGTATCCGCAGGCCGCCTGATAGACGTGGGCGCGACTGGTCTGATGAGCCTCCTTACCCACCTCCTTCTCGCTCTCGCCCCATCCGTAGAGGTCGAAGTCGACGCAGACGGCTCCCATACGGGCCAGGGTACCCAGTCGCTGCTGCTCGTCGGCACGATAGCGGTAGGGCCAGTGGCCATCAGGGCATACGACTAGCGCATGCTTGCCCTTCTTCGCAGGGGCGTAAATGGTACCAAAGAGATGCTGTCCGGGAGTCAGTTCGATGCAGATGTTCTGCGTGGTATAACCGTCGTGTTTGCGTACCTTAGACAGTTGTACATTGACCATTGACCATTGACCATTGACCATCGACCTGTTACACGAATCGAGGAACTTGTCGAGCTCTAAGCGTTGGCGAACCTCTTTTCTCAGGCTATCGCGACGGGCCTCCCACTCAGCCTTATTATGGTATAAGGTAGAGAGGTAGTCGAGCATCATCTTGCCCTCCTGTTCGTGGCGGCGTGGATATTCGTAGGGCTTGATCTTATACGTATTGTTGCCCTGCTTCCACCAGTTCCAGTCGAAGTATTTACAGATGTTGTCGAGCGTCATCTCGATAGAGTAGGGACGCACGCGGAAGTCGGCATACGGCAGTCGTTTGCCTACCGTGTCGACATTATACTTGAACTTCACGCCGAAACGCTTCTGCACGTCCTGCATGATGTCGTGTACGCTACGCTCATATCGCGTCTCAAAGGTCTGGGCCGAACAGACAGCCGAAGCAGCAATCATAGCTGCCAATAGGAATTGTCTCACTCACTCGCAGCCTTAAAGTTCTCGAGGTCTTCTACCTGGAAAGCCTTGATGTATGCGCTCTTACCGTACACATCCTCCTCAGTCATGCGAACATAAACCTGAGCACTCTTAGCGAACATCTCAGGAGCCTTGGCAGCATCGCGGATGATGAGCAGCGACATGACCAGCTCGGCAGTCATGTCATACAGACGACGAGCGAGGAAGTCCTGAGCATCCTGATTCTCGAGAGCTTTTACGCTTGCAAGAGCCTCTTCGTAAACGGGGATGAGCTTCTCTACACGAGCCTTGAGACCCGACAGAGAACTGTCGGGAGTAGTGGCGGGTAGGGCAGCGAGCATATCCTTGATGTTGTTCAGCATGGTGCCGTTGGTGATGTAGCGGATAGCAGCAACAACCTGCAGCTGTGTGGTACCCTCGTAGATAGAGAAGATACGTGCATCGCGGAACAAGCGCTGGCTCTTGTACTCCATGATAAAACCTGAACCACCGTGGATGCTGATAGCATCGTAAGCGTTCTGGTTGGCGTACTCTGAGTTCATACCCTTAGCGAGTGGGGTGAAGGCATCAGCCAAACGCTGATATTTCTTCAGCTCCTGCTTCTCCTCGGCAGTGAGGGCGCGGTCGCGGGCAATATCTTCCAAGCATTTATATACATCGACATAGCAGGCTGTCTCGTACAGCAGTGAACGACCAGCATCGAGCTTAGCCTTCATACGAGAGAGCATATCGTAAACAGCGGGGAAGTTGATGATCTTGTCACCAAACTGCTGACGCTCCTTAGCGTAAGCCAGACCCTCGTTGTAAGCCTCCTGCTCAACACCTACACTCTGTGCGGCGATACCCAGACGAGCACCGTTCATCAGAGCCATCACGTACTTGATCAGACCCAGACGTGTGCTACCGC
>CAMKTS010000034.1 GCA_946415755.1 uncultured Prevotella sp.
ACTCCACGCACAAGTTCGTCCTTGCGACCATCCACATAAATCCTGAACACCTCCACCGGAGTCACGTTGAAGGCATTAATATGATCAGTATAAGTAAAGCCGCTCGTCACCGTGCGGAAGAAATAGCCATACTCCTTACCTTGCCTCTTTGCCTCCTCAACAAGCATCTCACGAAGCTGGGCCTCGGTATATGGCTGGTTGGTCTCAACAACCAGATTAGACTGTCGTGACACAGGATCATTGCCGCCAGTAGCCCTTCCATGGCCGTTGCTGACCGGGAATCCGTCAATCGGAATGCGACCCATCAGGAAATTCTTCAGCACACCATTCTCGACATTCTGCACCCGACGGGCCTTGACACCCTCGTCGTCATATTTGTACGAACCGTTGAGAGCCTGCTTGCCAAAGTAATTCTGCGTAGGATCGCAATACACGCTGAAAGAAGCTGGCAGCACCTTCTCGCCTACCATGTGCTTAAAGGTCTCACCACCCTTCTTCATGCGATGACTCTCAAGCCGATGACCGAAGATCTCATGGAAGAACACACCACTGGCAGAACCTGAAAGAATGGCAGGACCGGTATAAGGATCGGCAAGAGGAGCGTCACGGAGCGCAAGCAGGCGGTTCACGATGTCATGCGCCTTAGCCACAAGCACCTCCTCGGAAGGAAGCTCAGCCTCGCTGAAACCAAAGAAATCCTCCATCAGAGGGCATTGCATGCCATCGGTGGCAAGAATCATGGCTGAAAGCATGATACGGACAGAACGGCGGTTCTGCACCACCGACGTACCATCCGAGTTCACTATATACGTCCTGGTTGTTCCAAACTCTATATTTGCATAACCATCTTCGAGCATACGGCACTCCTTGAACACGCTGGTCACCTTGTCGAGCTTGTTCTTCCATGTCAGGGTATCTACCACCCATGGCGAGAGGGCTGGTTCATAGTATGACTCAACAGGAGCATCAGAGAAGCATGGTGACTTATCCTCAAACTCAGCATCCGTCCTTGACTTCGCCACAGCCTCCTCATAGCGTTTCACAGCCGTACGGTATCTGTTCATAGATGCGTACCATATCTCATCACGATACTGACGCAACGGTCCTCCAAATAAAGCCACGCCATTTCCTTGAGCACTTCTGTTATTCGCTTGCTCTATGCCCTGATTCTCAAACTTATAGTTATCGAGTTCCTTGCTGCCTATGCGTATGTTCGGCACAATGAAACGACTATGATCGTCATTTACAGACGCCGAACCAAAGACACTGTTAATTGTGAGACTCTGAATGTCTTGCATACGCAGACTCATAAAGTACGCAGGTACAGGTTTCTCTTTCAACTGCACCATAGAATAGTTCAGCTCTTCCTTAAGAGTCCGAAGAATAGAATCCGACTGTTCCGTCTGCGCCTTCAATCCGCAGCTTGCCATGAAAAGCAATAACGATGATAATATAATCCGCATTTTTATAGATTAGGTTTACTGAATAATCATGAAATTCGATACAAAGATAACACTTTATTTCCAAACACACAAAGTATTATCCTAAAAAGTAATGATATACCAAACGTTTGGTATATAGAATGACATACGAAGGGGATTGTGGGAAGGCAATTTTCGCCGTACCTTTGCACCCAGAAACATTGAACGTTGAACATTGAACGTTGAACATTGAACGTTGAAGTCTGCGATTGAGCGAGGGCAGAGCCAAGCTTGCTTGAGTTATGCCGAGCGTGAGCAGACTCGACCGAAGGGCAACATTGAACATTGAACATTATTTATTAATTATAAAAAGGATAAGATTATGACAAAGATTGCAAAACAGCTGACCGAGCTCGTCGGCAACACCCCACTTCTGGAGCTCAACAAGTATTCACAGGCAAAGGGTCTGGATACCCCAGTGATAGCAAAAGTAGAGTTTTTCAACCCTGGCGGTAGCGTGAAAGACCGTATCGCGCTGGCAATGATCGAGGATGCTGAGGCCAAGGGAATTCTGAAACCTGGTGCCACCATCATTGAACCCACCAGCGGAAATACAGGCGTAGGATTGGCACTGGTATCTGCCGTCAAGGGCTACCATCTTATCCTTACCATGCCTGAAACCATGAGCGTGGAGCGCCGTAACCTCGTAAAGGCATACGGTGCAGAGGTTCGCCTCACCTCTGGCAAAGACGGCATGCCAGGAGCCATCCGTGCTGCCGAGGCGCTGCGCGATGAAATTCCCGGCAGCGTGATTCTGCAGCAGTTCGAGAATCCGGCCAACCCCGCCAAGCACTATGCCACCACAGGTCCTGAGATCTGGCGCGATACCGACGGACAGGTCGACATCTTCGTAGCTGGCGTAGGTACTGGCGGTACGGTATCAGGTGTCGCAAAATATCTGAAGGAGCAAAACCCCAACGTACAGGTGGTGGCCGTAGAACCCAAATCGAGTCCCGTACTGAATGGCGGCGTCAGCGGTCCCCACAAGATTCAGGGCATTGGTGCAGGCTTTATCCCCAAGACCTATAATGGCAACCACATCGACGAAGTGTTTGATGTAGAGAACGATGATGCCATCCGCACAAGTCGTGAGATTGCCCAGTCAGAAGGTCTGCTGGTAGGTATCTCCGCCGGTGCTGCCCTCTTCGCTGCCATCCAGGTGGCCAAACGTCCTGAGAACAAGGGCAAGAAGGTAGTGGTGCTGCTGCCTGATACGGGCGAGCGTTACCTCTCTACCGTGCTCTACGCCTTTGAGGACTATCCTCTGTAGCCTTTTGGCACAAGGTGAAGCCTGAATGGGGGAAGGCCTTGAATGTCAGGGAAGAAGAGTCATCTGCACATCGATGTCAGCGACAGGACGGTCGCTAGCTCCTGTGGGACAAAGCTGAATCTTCTCCACCACGTCAAGGCCTTCTTCTACCTCGCCAAAGACCGTGTACATACCGTCAAGGTGGGGAGTGCCGCCGTAGATGGAATAGATTTCTCTTTGCCTGGCCGACAAGCCGCCGGTTTCCGGATGCTCGGCCAACAGCTTGTCAGAGAGAAAGTCGAGCTGCCGAGGGCTGAAACGCCGTCCCCAAACGATGTAATACTGGGAACCGCTGCTCCTGCGTTCAGGATTGGTCGCATCGCCTTCTCTGGCTGCCGCCAAGACGCCACGCTTGTGATACAGGCCACTCCTGAATTCGGCCTCTAACGTATAGCCGGGATCGCCACCACCCAGCAGCACATCGGCAGGAGCACCCTTTGAATGGGGGTCGCCGCCCTGGATCATAAAGTCCTTGATGACACGATGGAACAGCGTGCCGTCGTAATATCCTTCCTTGACCAGTTTCACAAAATTGTCGCGATGGATGGGTGTAGCATCGTACAAGCGGACGATGATGTCGCCCAGACGGGTGTGTATCTTTACCCTTACGGTGCCTGCTGTGGTGGCCTGCTGGCTTTCAGCAGCACCACTATCGGTGACCGTCTGGCCATTCAGCATAACGGACGACCATACGGCAAAAAGGATGAGAATACAAGTACGTCTCATTTCTTTCTCGTCGTCTTCTTGGTCGTAGTACCTTTGCGAGGACTGGCGGGAGCCGGTTCAGCAGTAGCCTTGACGGGCTTGTAGTAGCTGAGAGCCTCAGGCATCCACCCTTGTATCTGCTCGATGCGCTTGGCATCGCTGGGGTGAGTGCTCAGCCACGACGTGGAACCGCCACCGGTGGCAGCAGACATGCGCTGCCAGAAGCCGACAGCCACCTGAGGGTCGTAGCCTGCCATTGCGGCGAAGATGATTCCCAGATGGTCGGCCTCGCTCTCATGGTTGCGTGAATACTTGGCACTGGCTCCCTTGGCTCCAAGACCGAACACGGCGCCGGCAATGGTCTGCAGATTGCTGCTGGCACCTGCTCCTGCCATAAGGATGCTCAGTGCCTGTGCGCCATACTGCTGCTTGATGGCGGTAGACATCTGCTCGGCAGAGTGCTTGGCAACGGCATGGGCTATCTCATGGCCCAGCACGATAGCCAGTGACTGCTCGTCTTTCGTGACGGGCAGAATGCCTTCGTAGACCACAATCTTTCCACCAGGCATACAGAAGGCGTTGACCTGCTTGTCCTGTACGAGATTGAACTCCCAGGCGTAGTTGGCCACCTCTGCCGACAGGCCGTTATTGTTCAGGTAGGTCACCACAGCATCGGCCAGTCGCTTCCCCACCCGCTTCACCATAGCGGTATTGGCTGCATCCGTTGAAGGCTTAGCAGTCTTCATATACTCCTGATACTGCTGATTGCTCAGACTCAGCACCTGCTGGTCGCTAACCATCAGATTCTGCTTACGCCCCGTAATGGGCACTGTCGACGTAGTGCCGCAACTCACGAGCAAAGCAGCCACCAGCGACAAAAGAATGGTTCTTACCTTCAGCGTCATCATCTTCTTTAAATCAATTCTTTTAAGACATGCCTAACAGCGGCTTCAGCTGATTCTCCTTGTGGAGAATCCACACAGAGGTGCCGAGGAATGCCAGGAAGAGGAATATGAGCACGGCCTTGGCACGGCCGGGACCGCTCTTCTTCACGGGTACGGTGGCACTCTGCAGGGTAGTAAACGACGGAGTCTCCTCCTGCACCTTGGCCTCGGCAGCCGTCAGCTGCTGGGCGACAGTGTTAAAGGCGTTGTACTTCAACTGCATGTCGTTCTCCAGGTCGATCAGCTTGATGCGGGCTGTCTGCAGAATCATGTCCTGATTAGAGTCGGCATAGTCGGCATACAGGCGGCGGGCCTTCTCGTAGCGGGTCTTAGCCTCACCATAGAGCTTGCGGTTATACTCCAGGTCTACACGAGACTTCTTGGTACGGTAGTCGGTAATGAAGTCTTGCAGGCGTGACCTCACGCTGTCGGCCATCGTAGCTGCTATCAGCGGGTCTTGGTCGGTAACGTCGATGGTGATGACCAGCGTCTTGTTGTCGACATCGCAAACAATCTTCTTGTCGAGGGCCTTGACAACAAGAGCCTGCTTTTTGGTCAGTTGGAAGGGGTCCAACTCTTCCACCTTCTCTTCCTTGTCTACGAAGAGCGACACCAGGAACTTGATGGTACCGCCGATGGCCTGACTCCACCAGGGAGACTTCTGCTCATTCGTCAGATAGTCGTAATAGGTCATCACACGTGTGCTGTCCTTCTTATGGACGGGCACATTGAAGAGGCTGACCTTGAAGTCGGTAGAGCTGACCAGCTCGGGATACAAGGTGGGATACAGGGCTTCGGTGTTTCCCATAACACCCGATCCCATCTTCAGACCGAACTGCATAGCCAGGGCACTGAGCGAGTTGGAGCTGCGGCTGGTTGTCAGCTCAGGGGCGAGCTTTACCTCACACTGGTAGTAGTTGGGGATGGAGAGCATGTAGATGCATGCCAGCACGAACGTGATGGGGAGCACCTTCTTATAGAGCTTCTTATGTTTCTTAAGAGCTGCGAAGATGGCACCGAAGTCGATGCTGCTCTCTTCCTCCTGAGGCTCGATATACTGCTGTTGATTATCTTGATTCATATCGCTTTCTAACTGGTGATTACACATTTTATTTCTTCGTCATGTAAGCAATAGCCGTGACGATAGATGCAAGACCCGTGAGTGAGGAGATACCTGCCAGGATTTCTGAAACCTTCCAAGGCTGCTTCGGCTTCTTGCTCGGAACGACGATCTCGCAGCCAGGCTCCACCTTGGCACCTTCTTTGGCAAGCGTCATCATACCATTCTGGTAGACGATGAAGGTCTTGCGCTTCTTGGCAGTCTCTGAATAGCCGCCGGCACGGTTGATGTACCACTTGTAGTTCTTTCCGCTATCGAAAGTCACCGTGTTGGGGAACTGTACGTCACCAGAAATCTTCACCGTTCCGTTATATTCGGGAACATCAATACGGTCGCCCTCGCGCAGCACGACATCGTAGTCGCTGCCTGGCTCGGCAAGTGCCTTCTGCAGCTCGATACCTATCACGTAGGTGTTACCCATCTCCATCTTGTTCCATGCCACGGAGTCCTTTCTGGTCACCGAGTTCTTCAAGGCATCAAGAACGGCCTGACGGCGCTGACGCTCCTCATCGTTCATCACGCGAATCAGACGGGCACCCTGGACATAGGCATCGGGAGTCACACCACCAGCCATATTGATGGCATCCGACAAACGGAGATTCTTCTTCTCAATCGTGAACGAGCCCTCATAGTTGACCTCGCCAGTCACGGAGATATTTCTCGGCATCACATAGCCAGGGCTGCGGCGTACATGCACCACATCGTAAGGCTCAAGGATGAACTCACGGCCCTCGATGAGCAAGCCTTCCTTCAGTTCGAAGGTGAACGACTTAGCAATATCACGGGTCTTTACCTTTGAATAGGGATTGTTGATGCGGCGGCTGACATCGACACGGGCCAAAGAGGCACCATCGCGCAAGCCACCAGCCTGTACAATCAGGTCTTCAATAGTGGTATTGTCGGCATATTCGTAAGTTCCGGGATTCATCACCTCACCAGTAATGGTGAAATTACGCTCCTTGCGCAACTCTTCCTGAGTGGGAATGAACAGCACGTCCTCATTCTGCAGGGGCACATCGGCCACCGTACCCTGCATAATGCCATTCACATCGACGGGCACAATCTCCAGAGAACGGTCTGCCTTCAGACGATGGATGATGGCATGCTGAGGGAAGGCATCCTCCGTGAGGCCTGCGGCAGCCTCTATCAGACCGCGCACGGTAGTGACGCTGCCATTTAGGTTGAACTGGCCAGGACGGAACACAGCACCCTTGATTTCCACCATGTTCTCATAACGGTTCAGAATACCATCTACGGATACGGCATCACCATCATCCACCTTAAAGGTGTTGTAGTCGAACTCCTCCACGTTATGTACGGTATAGCGCTCACCGGTCTGACGAACCAAACGGACAGACTTCTTAAAGGCATCACTGGTAAAGCCTCCGGCATACTTCAGCAAGGTGGCGATGCTCTCGCTCTTACGCATCTCGTAGAACATCGGGCGCTTCACGTTACCCGTGATACCCACCAGGCACTCATAGGGACCTACCTGGATGACATCGTTGTCCTGCAGGTTGATATTGCCAGCCAGACGACCGTTGAGGATATACTCGTAGATATCGACGATGGTCACCAAGCGGCCTCCACGATATACCTTGACATTACGCAGCGTACCCAACGTGCTGATACCACCTGCCCTGTAGAGTGCATGGAACACGGTGGCAAAAGATGACAGGTGATAGGTGCCAGGATTCTGGACCTCACCCATAATCTGGATCATAATGGTACGCATGTTACCCACCGTCAGGCGGATGTCGCTGCCTTTGTAATGCGAACCCACCTTGCGACGGATTTTCTGCTGGGCAGCAGCAACGCTAAGACCGCTGACAGATACCGGCCCTACTCCACTGACAGTAATCGTTCCCTCAGGAGAAATCGTGTGTACGATGGTCTTCTGGGAATCTCCATAGATGTCGATGACCACCTGGTCGCCAGGACCCAGCACATAATTCTGCGGCGTGGCCATGTTCATGTTGGGTTCGAAAGACAGCGAACGGGTATTAAAGATGTCACGGCCGAAAACTCTTTTTCCTCCGGCTTCACCAGCCACATTCTGAGTAGACTGTACATCGCGCTCGGCAGCAGCATGCTCGCCAGCAGCATCGGCATAGGTCTCTCCTGTCGTACCCTTACGACCTGTGGTGACCTCCTGCGATGTCGTACCGTCACTATTGCCCGCCATACGGTCGGCAGCCATCGATACGGCACCATCGGCAGCTCCCTGCAAGCCACGGCTCTTAATCTGTGAGTCATACTGGTTGCGGATACGGCGAATCTGCTCAATACCCACACCACGTTGCATCAGTCTGGTAACAATCTGCGACTGGCTGGTACCAGCCTTGTACTCGCGAGACACGAAATCCATCACCTGCGAATCAGACATCTGGGCAAAAACTCCCAGCGATGTCGCTACGCAGAATGCGGTTGCTAACAAAAATCTTTTCATTTCTATGATATCATTGAATTTATTTATCTTACACATTCTCCTTGTCCGCTATAAGTGCCACTAAGACACTATGCGGCTGCAAAGGTACAACTTCTTGACGAAATAAACAAATTTTCAAGCCATTTTAAACAGAACAAAGCCATCGTCTTTGCGACGATGGCCTTTCTTTAATTGTTTTTAACTTTGTTACTACTGTTTTTTTATTTGATGCCACGATTGATAAGGGTGGCATTCAGCAGCATCAGGTACTTGCGATACTGCTCGCGGTTGAGGATGTAGTTCATGTAGGCGACGTCCTTGGCAATGGCCTTTTCAACCATCTTGGCACGCTCGTCCTTGCCATACTGAGCAGCGAACATCATCTCGGCACAGAAAGTCTTGTGAATCTCTGACACACTCTCTATCTGGTCTTTCGACAGATTAAGGGCGATGCCAAGCTGCTTCATGTTAACGGTCATGTTGTAAGCCTCGGTTGTATGGAGGCTGGCCGTACCCTCATTCTCTGCAAATGTTGTAGTCATGCTAAGCATAGCGACAACCATTAAAATCATTCTTTTCATTTTTGTTACCCTTTCTTTTTTTAATCTTTTTACTTATAAATGTTATCCTTCAGTCACCCTTTTCTCTCTGGATGACGGTGCAAAGGTACGGCGAAACGCTACTCTTTCCAAATATTTTAACACATAGTTTTGGTATTTGGCAATAAATCTTGACCTTCATCAAAGAATGGCAGGATCACGAAAAACACTTATGGGAAATGAAAAGAAAACTTGTTTTCCTTTTGCATTTCTCTCGTTTTTTCGTAACTTTGCGACAAAAGTCGCGAAGATACTGACACTCGCCATAAAAAAAGAATGAATTCTTTTTGTTCTGCCCTCGTTTTTTCGTATCTTTGCAGCCAAAATCTACAATAACAGCAAACAATTATGGAGAATAAGACTAACAAGTGCATTGCCGTGACATATCGGCTATACACAGACGGCGACAACGGCAGGGAACTGGTGGAGGAAGCTACCGCCGAACAGCCCTTCCAGTTTATCAGTGGTTTCGGTTTTGCACTCGACGCCTTCGAAGAACAGCTCATCAACACCGAAAAGGGACAGAACTTTGCATTCTCGCTGACCAAGGAGCAAGCGTATGGCAAATACGACCAGGAACGCGTACTGGACTTGGAGCGAAGCGTATTCACCATCAACGGACACTTTGACCACGAGCACATCTATCAAGATGCAATAGTGCCACTGCAGAATGAAGAGGGACAGCGATTCTACGGACATGTACTGGAGGTGGGAGAAGAAAAGGTGAAGATTGACCTGAACCACCCACTGGCTGGCGAGGACCTGCATTTTGAGGGAACGGTCATTGAAAACCGCGAAGCCACAAAAGAGGAGATTAACGGTATGATAGCACACCTGACAGGAGGATGCAGCTGCGGCTGCCACCATGACCACGACTGTGAAGGCGGCTGCCACCACCATGACCACGACTGCGACGGCGATTGTGAATGCGGACACTGCCATGAGTAACACGTTCGGACAACTATTCAGACTGACCACGTTCGGCGAGAGCCACGGAGAAGCCATCGGTGGCATCGTCGACGGGATGCCTGCAGGCATCACCGTTGACATGGATTTCATCCAGCACGAACTGGACAGGCGGCGTCCTGGGCAAAGCAGTATCACAACAGCCAGACAGGAAGCAGACCGCGTAGAACTGTTGAGTGGCGTATTTGAAGGAAAGACAACAGGGTGCCCTATCGGATTCATCGTGCGCAACACCAACCAGCACTCTTCTGACTACGACAATATGCGGCAAATCTTCCGACCGTCGCATGCAGACTATACGTACCATTTTAAATATGGTATGCGAGACCATCGGGGCGGAGGGCGCTCGTCGGCACGTGTCACCATCAGCCGCTGTGTCGCCGGAGCACTGGCAAAACTGGCACTGCGGTCTATGGGCATCAGTATTTCGGCCTATACTTCCCAGGTTGGCAACATCGGATTGGAGTACGACTACAAGCACTACGACCTCCATCTGACGGAGACGAATGCCATACGCTGTCCTGATGCCGAAAAGGCCAAAGAGATGATACGCCTGATAGAGGCGGTAAAGGCTGACGGCGACACCATCGGCGGTATCATTACATGCGTCATCAAAGGGTGCCCTGCCGGACTTGGCGAGCCAGAGTTCGGCAAGCTACACGCCATGCTGGGGGCTGCCATGCTGAGCATTAATGCAGTAAAAGGCTTTGAATACGGAGAGGGATTCGCCGGTGTACAGGCACGCGGTTCCGAACAAAATGACACTTTCCTTCCTACCAATCCCATCAGCACGGCCACCAATCACAGCGGAGGCATCCAGGGAGGTATCTCCAATGGCCAGGACATCTACTTCCGCGTTGCCTTCAAACCTGTTGCAACCCTGCTGCGTGAACAACCAACTGTAGACATCAACGGCAATGAGGCCATGCTGACAGCTCGAGGACGTCACGATCCGTGCGTACTGCCCCGTGCTGTTCCCGTAGTAGAATCAATGGCGGCCATGACGATTTTAGATGCCTGGCTGATGAACAAAACTGTCAAAATGTAGGAAAAAATGCATGTACATGCAAAAAAAAACAGAAAAAAACTTGGAGAATTAAAAGATTTTTATTATCTTTGCAAAAGCATTAGGGGTTTGTGAAAATCCTCATTCGCTTTTAGTTAAGTCTAGTTTAGTTTTTGTGTTGGTTGAGAGCTGCCGATTGGCAGCTCTCCAATTTATTCCAGACAACCGATAATGTCCCTAACACTCTTACAGCCATGAGCGTCAAGCCACTCGGAGATTCCGTCACGCACACGGATGGTCACCGTGGGGTCGAGGAAGTTGGCCGTGCCGATTTCTATCGCCGTCGCTCCTGCCATCAGGAACTCAATGGCATCTGTAGCCGAGACAATGCCACCCAACCCAACAACAGGAATCTTGACGGCCCGTGCCACCTGCCACACCATCCGCAATGCTACCGGCTTGACGGCAGGACCACTGAGGCCTCCTGTACCAATACTCAATAGCGGACGGCGACGCTCTATATCAATGGCCATCCCCATCAGCGTATTAATCAGTGATACGGAATCGGCCCCCTGGGCCTCACAACAGCGGGCAATATCCGCAATATTGGTCACATTGGGCGACAGCTTCACGATAAGGGTCTTATGATAACGCTCACGAACGGCCTTCACCACACTCTCAGCTCCTGCACAG
Source organism: uncultured Prevotella sp. (assembly GCA_946415755.1). Classification (GTDB taxonomy): domain Bacteria; phylum Bacteroidota; class Bacteroidia; order Bacteroidales; family Bacteroidaceae; genus Prevotella. Next base: position 11,252 of record CAMKTS010000034.1, read on the forward strand.
GTCACGCCGAAGGCCATTCCCCCATCCTTAACGTTAGGACATGAGATATTCAGCTCAATGGCCGGAATCCTCTCCAAGGAATCAATACGCTCGGCACATGCTGCATAGTCATCAGGCGAAGAACCACTGACATTGACAATCATGTTCGTATCAATATCCCTGATTTGCGGATAGATATGCTCACAGAAGTAATCAACGCCCTTGTTCTGTAAACCCACACAATTCAGCATTCCCTGGGCTGTCTCTGCCATACGCGGATAGTCATTGCCCTCACGAGGATGCAACGTAGTACCCTTTACGATAATGCCACCCAGGCCGTCAAGTGGGATAAAGTCCTGAAACTCCATGCCATAGCCAAATGTTCCCGATGCTGTCATCACTGGGTTCTTCAATGCCAAACGGCCGATATTCACATTCAAATCTGCCATGAAAACCTACGATTATCAAACTACCATTTGAAAACTGTCACACTTAAGTCCAAAGCAAGCAACGGGTATCAAATACCGGTCCATCCTTGCAGACACAGACGTTAGACATCTGGGACGAGGAAGCAAAATCTGGTGAGCCATCGTCAACTTTTACTTTCTCGACACAGCACAGACATGCCCCCAGACCGCAAGCCATCATATTCTCCAATGATGCCTCACAGACGATGCCGGCATTTCGCGCATAGCGTGCCACAGCCATCATCATAGGCTTCGGACCACAGGTGTAAATACGCTGGAAATGCTCCTGCTGCAGTATGCTATGGGCAGTAACAAAACCCTGTTCTCCTGCCGAGCCGTCTTCAGTTGTTACGCACACGCGCCCGTACCTATTAAATAAATCCACCTCCAGCAGATCCTCTTTGGTACGTGCTCCTAACAGGAATGTCGGCCGCAATCCCTGCTTGAGCATCTCCGCCCCCATATAAAGCAGAGGTGCTACTCCTACGCCTCCACCGACCAACAGCAGTGGGCCGTTATTTTCAGGCATGGTAAAAGCATTGCCTAAAGGGAGTAGGCAGTTCAATTTGTCACCAGTTTGAAGTTGACCAAGCCGTCTCGTGCCATCACCTATCATCGCCACTAAGAGCCAAAGCTCATTATGCTCACGATCTATGAAATTGATAGAAATGGGACGTCGCAGAAAGGTAGACGGAGAATCATCAATACGTACCTCCACAAACTGCCCTGGTATCATTTCAGGCAGTTCTTGTTCGTCTGTAAGCCGTATCAGCGCATGTTTTCTACTGATTTGACGCACGCCGACAACGGTCAAGTCAAGCATATATTTCTTCATTGGACGGCAAAATTACAAAAAAAAGAGCGCAAAACAAAATAAATTCCTACTTTTTATTTGCTGGAACGAAGGTCTCATAAGTCTGATCATCATAATATACACGAATCTCTGTGACCTTCCGAGGTGTTTTGTCAATAATTTTGACTGCTTCTTCAATATAATTCTGGTGTGTATTTTTTACACCCTGAGAATATGCTGCTGTCGGACGTTGAGAAAAAGAGGATGCACCAGAAGAGGGGGGTGCCTGTTCAAAATCAAGCATCGGTTCAAGGCGGTCGATTCCAACTTCCTGGGCATCATCAGTTGCATGAGGGTGGGTGGTATATGGCTCACCCTGACCATAAAGCAACCACTCGATGTTAATATCTGGGATACTCGTTTTGATGGCATCAACCACTTTGAGGGTAGGTTGGGTACGTCCATTGAAAATACTGGAGAGGGTAGCGGGTGACTGTTGCAAGAACTCGGCAAATTCTTGCTGTGTCATTTTCTGATCCTCCATGATGCTTTTAATTCTGTCTTTTATTTCCATTGTGAGTATAATTAGGGCCAAAATGGCATTTTTCTTTGAGTTTACAAAGGTAAAACAAAAAAATGAAACACGCAAGAAAACTAAAGGAAATTTTTATCGCTAAATTTTGGGTTTGTGTTTTAGAATTTACAATCGACAACCGCAAGATGTGAACAATGGCGTTTAAATTTGTAAATATGAATGTTTGGGACTTTAATTTGACAAAGATTCTATAAAGGAAATTCATTTAATCTGCTGGTTTACAATCATATAAATTTGAAAAACCACTTACGACTACAGGAGATATGCATATATGCCGACCGTAGAACTGTGAAATTTTCCTGTTTTATTAAAACATATACAAACAAAGTGTTGGGTTTCAACAGCTTATAAAAAGAAAAGAACATGTGCATACGTATAGATTTATCATTTTAAAACCCCTGTTTTGGTTTTGTAAATCTAACTTTACCTTTTGTGGTTTTGGTTTGTAAATCAAAATATCAGACTTAACACCCTAAAATATTGCATCTCGCACTTTTGATTTACATTTCAATCTTTACAATTTCAAATCTTAAAATTGCCTAATTCCAAATTGGCCCTTCCAAGAAAGGGAAAAATTTCGCGTTTCTGGCGAATTCCGAACCACCGCCAAAAAAGTCCAAAATACGCTATTCTCAGAGGCCATTTTATGCCCAAAACGTCTGTGTAGATAGGCTTTTGAGGCCATAATTTTATGTATAGGGAAAAAGAAATTCTAGATTAAAAACCGCAAAAAAGTACCCTATTTTAATGAAGAATGAAGAAAATCAACTCCTTCATCAGCTCTCCTGAGGGTGTATTAGGGTTGTCTAACCCCTTACTTTTGGCATCTATTTCACGTATTTTAGAGATAATCTGCATCACTTTCATTCCAGAGTAGTTTCGCATACCCGTCAAGTAGTCGCGAGCCCCCCACGGCGACTTCATATCAAGCCACTGTGCCAATGCCTCCTGGCTGTTCTTTTGAGGACAATAATAGGAGATCATCAGATTTTGGAAGTAATTAAACACCAACGGGAGTAACGCATAGAGTCCCCCACTCTTTGGATTTTTGTCAAAATATTTGATAATCTCATTTGCTTTCAAGATATTGCGGTTAACAAGGGCATCTCGCAACTCAAAAGCATTATAGTCTTTGCTCACCCCAATCTGCTCTTCTACCACTTGGGGAGTCACTCTCCTATCCTCTTGCGGAAGCGACAGCAATACTTTATCCAACTCACTGGTCAGACGGCTCAAGTCGGCGCCGATAGCACCGGCTATCATCTGCATCGACTTGGGGTCGATGCTGGCTTGCCGGTCTTTCAGGTAGTGCTCAATAAACGACGGCAGGTCGCGCTCATTTAGTTTTTTGCTCTCAAAGAGCACACCAGCGTCACGGATTGCCTTTGTATAGCCCGTTTTCCGGCCGTCTATCTTGCCATTCTTATGGCACATCACCAGCACAGTCGAGGGCATCGGCTGCTTAAAATACTTTTCCAATGGCTCCGTATTCTTAATAATTTGCGCTTCTTTGACAATCAGCACCTGCCGTTCTGCCATCATCGGATAGCGCCTGGCAGCATCTACAATCTGCGAAGCGTTCACATCTGAACCAAACAAAATGGTCTGGTTGAAGTCGCGCTCTTCCGGTTGGAGTACATGATCCGCTATCCAGTCGCTGATTTTGTCGATATAATACGGTTCATCCCCCATCAAATAGTAAAGGGGCTTGAACTGACGGGACTGCAAGTCCCTCATTACGCTGTCGTATGTTACTGCAGGTTGAGCCATATTCGACGACAAAGGTACGAAATAATTGATAATTGACAAGTAATAAAGCATACTTTTTTCTGTTTTTCTTTGTCGTCTTTCATTTTTTTCCTAATTTTGTATGCGAAATGAATGAACTGAATCTGCCGCCGTTTGACCTCAACATAAGAGGTACGCGCGAGAAGCCGGAAATTTTCGACTTCCTGCGCAGACGCTTTGTAACGCTGACACCAGAAGAATGGGTTCGCCAGCATTTCACTCACTGGCTGGTGGAGCATAAAGGTTATCCTAAAGGTTTGCTGGGCAATGAGATTGAGTTGCGCTGCGGCACCAAGCGGTTGCGCTGCGACTCTATCTTATACGACAAGGAGGCACGCCCGAAGATGATTATTGAATACAAAGCACCCACTGTATCAGTGACACAGCGGGTGTTCAATCAGATTTCTGTTTACAATCTCCTGCTACGTGTTGACTTCTTGGTAGTCAGCAACGGCCTCCAGCACTATTGCTGCCGTATGGATTATGAACATCGCACCTACCAATTCATGCAGGAGATTCCGGACTATTCCCTACTGGGAATTTAGAGTCATGCTTCAGTTCCAGCTTCGGGAACTTCAGGAGCCTGTTCCTCGACTTTCTTCACCGTTTTACGGATAGAACGCTTGCGAGTCTTCTTTTCTTCTGTGCCTGTAGTCGTGAGCTTCACACCAGCCAGTTCAGGGTCAATAAGGATGCGGCCACAATATTCGCAGACAATAATCTTCTTGTGCATTTTGATATCCAACTGTCTCTGGGGCGGTATCTTATTGAAGCAGCCACCACAAGCATCACGCTGCACGTAGACGATACCCAGGCCGTTACGGGCATTTTTGCGAATGCGCTTGAACGAGGTGAGCAGGCGAGGTTCTATCTTCACCTCCAGTTCCTTAACTTTCAGCTTCAGTTTATCCTCCTCGGCACGGGTCTCTTCCATAATCTCGTCCAACTCGTTTTTCTTCACCTCTAAGGCCTGACGACGATCCTCAACGACCTCTTGGTTTTGTGCCAGTTCTGCCTTCTTTTCCTCAATCTTGAAACTGGCCTCCTTGATTTTCTTGTTGCACAGTTCGATTTCCAGCGTCTGGTACTCGATTTCCTTCGACAGCGTGTCGTACTCGCGGTTGTTCTTCACATCGTTAAGCTGCGCCTTATAGCGCTCTACACTGGCCTTGGCTGTCTCTATCTCACCCTTCTTCATGGTGACGGCCTGCTCGTACTCGTCGATGTCGTTCTGAATCTTTTCAATACGTGTGGTAAGACCTTCTATTTCATCTTCCAGGTCTTGCACTTCCAGAGGCAGTTCGCCTCTCAATGCACGCTTCTCGTCAATTCCGGAGAGCGTGGTTTGCAGCTGATAGAGGGTTTTCAGGCGCTCTTCAACTGACAGGTCTGTAGGATCTTTCTTTGCCATGATTCTGTTTTTTTAAAAATAATTATTTCGATATTTCGATGTTTCGATGTTTCGATGTTTCGAGATTTCGAGACTTCGATATGATAACATTACATCAATAATAAAAAATGGGATTCGTATTCATCTGCGCTATCTCCGTGCGAAAACCAGGACAGGTGCGCTGGATGATGTCACGGAAGATTTCTGCCGTATACTGCTCACTCTGATAGTGACCGATGACACATATCTGGATGCGCTGCTCATAGCCAAAATACTGGTGGTAGTGCATCTCACCGGTAATGAAGGCATCGGCCCCCTCCCGCACGGCATCAGGCAACAGAAAGTCGCCAGCACCGCCACAGATTGCGACCTTACGGACTGGACGCTGCAGCAGCTCATTGCACTGGGCACACTGCACGCTGAACTGTTTTTTCACCAGTTCTACAAAGGCACGCGCAGCCATCGCGTCAGGCAAATCGCCTATCACACCGCTACCCGCGTCGATACCATCCACCTGCTTGGAGGCAAAGAACCGGCATTCTTTCAGTCTCAGCCGTTCGGCAATCTTCCAATTCACGCCACCTTGTGCATTATCCATATTGGTATGCATCGACACCACCACGACATCGTGCTTCAGAGCCTTGACAACGGTACGTTGCACATAGTCTGCATCGCTGATTTGCTTCAGTCCATGAAACAATAGCGGATGGTGGCTCACAATCAGGTTGCAGCCTTTCTGTATGGCCTCTTCAACGATAGCCTCGTTGACATCCAGACACAATAATGCCCCTGAAACCTCCGCCTCTGTCAGTCCTACTTGCAGACCAGCATTATCCCAGCTTTCCTGCAAGGGCAGAGGCGCGAATTGTTCAAGGGCGCACAGCACTTGCTTTATTTTCACGCTTCTATAATATTATTTCAATCGGCAAAATTAATAAAAAACCACGAATCACACTCGTCATGCGAATCGTTTTTAAAGTTATTTAATCTTTCATCTTTTATTTTTAATCTTCAGGTGAACCACTTCTCATTGTCTTTCTCATGGCAGTAGCTGGAGCCGTCGAAGCAGTGGGAACAAACACTTTCCTTAGGCAATCCAATCGATTTGACAAGGTCTTCAAGCGTAGCAAATTTCAGCGATGTCAGTCCCAAGCGGCGGGCTATCTCGCTGACCATGCGTTCATAAGCCGGTGTGCCCGTCTTGGAGTATTCGGCCAGATTCTTCTTGTCATCGCCCTCAAAGTCACGGATGATGCGGCGTGTTATCAGCTCCAGGTCACTCTTGCTACTGGTGAAACCGATATACGGACATCCGTAAACCAACGGGGGACAGGAAATGCGCACATGCACCTCCTTGGCACCATTTTCAAAGAAAGTACGCACATTATCACGCAACTGGGTGCCTCGCACGATACTGTCGTCGCAGAACACGATACGCTGGTTTTTCAGTATGGCAGGGTTGGGTATCAGCTTCATCTTTGCCACCAGGTCCCTACGGTTCTGATTGCCGGGTGTGAAAGACCGAGGCCACGTTGGCGTATACTTCACCACGGCTCGCTTATAGGGAATCTTCTTGCCCTCAGAATAGCCTAATGCCATACCGACACCAGAGTCGGGGATGCCGCAAACCATGTCGGCTTCCGTATCATCCTTCTCACCCATCAGGCGACCATTTTTCTCGCGAACCGCCTCGGTATTGATACCTTCATAGTCGCTTGCGGGGAAACCGTAGTAAACCCACAGGAACGAACATATCTGACAACGGTTAAAAGGTTTCTGCAACACCTCAACGCCATTGGCTCTCAGACGAACTATCTCACCAGGCCCCACATCACGCAGCACCTTATAGTCGAGATTGGGAAAACTGGTCGTCTCGCTGCTTACGGCATAGGCCTTCACACAATAGTCGGTACCGATGGGCGACAGTTGATGCACTTCCTTCTCCCCGATGACGATGGGGGTGCGACCCAGGAAATCGCGAGCGGCTATGATGCCATCCTCTGTCAAGACAAGCATCGAGCACGAGCCTTCAATCTTCTGGTACACCTTATTGATTCCTTCTACAAAACTGTTTCCCATGTTGATGAGCAGCGCCACCAGTTCTGTCTGGTTGATATTGTTGGCCGACATTTCGCTCAGGTGCATGCGCTGCGACAGCAACTCCTCGGCAATCTCACGCAGATTATTGATTTTCGCCACCGTTACCACGGCATAGCGCCCCAAGTGTGAGTTGATGATGATGGGCTGCGGATCGGTATCGCTGATTACTCCCAGTCCTTGATGCCCTTTAAACGACTCCAGTTCGTCCTCGAAGCGCGAGCGGAAATAGTTCCGCTCCAGCGAGTGAATGGAGCGATGGAAGCCTGTCTCCTTGTCAAACGTCACCATACCAGCACGTTTGGTTCCTAAATGCGAGTTGTAGTCAGTCCCGTAAAACAAGTCGTTTACGCAGTCCATCGTAGAGATTGTACCAAAAAAGCCACCCATAGTTTCTTTACCTTATTACAAACAATACCTCTTTAGGGCTGCAAAATTACAAAAAAAATGGCAACTACCAACTATCGTCGCCTATTTTTTTTGCATAATCTGCTTTTCATTTATCTTTCGTCAACCGTCCTGTCGTTTTTCCTCAACTCATCATCACAACCAATACGCCCAGTAGTGCCAGCACCGCCCACAGCAGCCATTGCTTGCGCAGCGGGGCGATAGCCCTCACCAGTGCATAGCGGTAGAAAGGGCGTACCGACTGCCATGTGGTAGCACCATTGCCCAACAAGTATTCGCGCAGCGAGTCATGTTCGAGACGCACCTTTCGGTAGGCCCTCACGCCCCGCTGCCATGCGTAGTAGCCTTTCCACAACAGCACTGCCAATACCAGGATGATGTATGCGGTTTTCATAGCTGTATACAGTTTTGAGTATTCCCCTGATTGACGGCCACCACTGTAGTCCCCCTCCGGACAGCCTGCTCCAGCAGCTCGTCGGCCGTCTGACGGTCAGCCTCATTCAACGGCTGCGGCGGTTCATCAACCAGCAGCAGCGGCTTACCCGACTCCACGGCCCTCCGCAAGAGCCACAGATAGTCCGTCTGCACTTCGGTATAGCCGTCAGGCACCGACAAGTGCTGCGGCACGTATGCCATCTGCTTGCGAAACCAGGGAGCCGACAGTGGGGTCAGCAGTTCACCGTCGATACTGACATGCCCCTCATCGACAGGCAGGAAACCCAACAGGACTCTCAGCAGCGTGGTCTTTCCCTTGCCCTGTGAACCCATGATGCTCAGCACATTACCTTCACTGACTGTCGCTGACAATCCGCGTATCTGCTGGCCTATCGTTACGTTATGGAGTTCCAACATCATAAAATTCGGCTGCAAAGATACAAAATAATATTCATATTCGGAATGGCTTTTCACACTTTTTTTGTACCTTTGCACCCACAAAAGGTAATGGAAGAATAAAATAATCCCAATCTTTAATTCAAGGGATATGACGACAGTTCGAAAGAGACGCATGCCAGCAGAGTGGGAGCACCAGAGTTGTGTCCAGTTGACGTGGCCGCATCAGGATACTGACTGGGCACCCATTCTGCCTGAAATCACGGCTGTCTACGAAGAGATGGCACGTGAGATCAGCAAGCGCGAGGGGCTCATCATCGTTGCCGCGAAAGGTGTGCTGTCCAATGTTCAATGTTCAATGTTCAATGTTCAATGTTCAATCTTCAATGTTCAATGTCCCACGAACGACACATGGGCTCGTGATCATGGTTTCATCACCGTCGAAGAAGGTGGCGAGTTGGTGCTTCTCGATTTCTGCTTTAATGGCTGGGGCGAGAAATTCCGTGCCGATCTTGACAATCAGATTAATCGCCACCTATACGAGAGAGGTAGCGTCAAAGGCATCTACGAAGACCACCTGGACTTCGTGCTGGAAGGTGGCTCGATAGAAAGCGACGGCAAGGGCACCATTTTTACTACGGAGTGTTGTCTGATGGCACCCCATCGTAACCAGCCGCTTACAAAGCAGCAGATAGAAGAGCGGCTGAAACTTTGGCTGGGTGCCGAACGCATCGTATGGCTACAGCACGGCAGCCTTATCGGCGATGACACCGACGGACATATCGACACCTTGGTACGCATCTGTCCCAACGACACCTTATTATATACTGGGGGCGATGACGACCATCCCGACCTGGCGCTGATGGAGCAGGAACTGCAGCAGTTGCGCACGCTGGACGGACGGCCCTATCGCTTATTGAAGCTTCCCCTGCCCCGCCCCATCTACGAAAATGAGAAAGGAGAAATGGGTAATGAGAAATGCGGTGACCGCCTGCCTGCAACCTACGCCAACTACTTGGTTATCAACGGAGCCGTGCTGGTGCCCACCTACGACCAGCCCGACCTGGACACCGAGGCCCAGCGCATCATCAGCGAGGCCTTCCCCGACCGCGAAATCGTAGGCATCGACTGCCGCCCCGTCATCCGCCAGCACGGTTCACTCCACTGCTGCACCATGCAGTATTACTGACTTGTTATTGATACGTAATCTTAAAATAGTCGAGTAATAATTTGTACTGGTCCTGGGCGGTAAGGCAGGTGTCCGTCAGGTAACCACTGATATGGCCCCATTCGCGCAACCCACGATAATAGAACATCTTGAGGTCATCGGTAATGATGAAGGGTACAATGCCGTTAGCCAAACACTCCTTGAACATCAACAGGCGTCCCACACGGCCATTGCCATCCTGAAAGGGATGAATCTGCTCGAAAAGTACATGGAAATCCAAGATATCTTCAAAACTCTTCTGTTTGATGACAGTATAACCAGAGAGTAGTGCTTTTATTTGGCGATGAACCTCGTTTGGTGGACAAGTCTCTTGACCTCCCACCTCGTTGGGCAATAGTTTGTAATCACCCACTGCAAACCAGTCTTTTCTGCTGTCGGACGTTCCAGTTTTAAGCATTAGATGGAGCTGTTTTACTAAGTTTTCAGTCAACTTATCTTCTGCATGGTCGATGATATAGTCGATACATCGGAAGTGGTTGACGGTTTCTACAATATCGTCCACATTTACTGTCTCGTCAGTGATGCCGATGGTATTTGTCTCGAAGATATAACGCGTTTGATCATGCGTCAAACGACTGCCCTCGATGTGGTTGGAGTTGTAAGTCAGATCAATCTGCGTACGGTGGTAGATGCCGCCTTTCAGCTTGGAGGCTTTCTGTTCACGAAGTGCAGCCAGCAGGGGCGAGACCTTTTTCTTGGTTGTTCCTCGCTGAGGTAGAACGGCATCCGCAGGGATGCTCCACGTCTTACCTGTCAGGAATGCTCCCTCAATCTTTCCACTCGCACAGTAGTTGCGGGCCGTGCGTTCCGAAATGCCGTATTTCTCGGCAAATTGTGTCACTGATATATACTCCATCGTCTATCGGCAAGTATTTGTTCCGTTTTCTGCTGCAAAGATACTGATTTTTGCCGATACCGGCAAGTTTTGAAGGAATAAATTATTCAAACTCTATCCTGCGGATTGTCAGAATGCTATGGCTGGTCCCTTTCATGAAATACTCCGATAACTGCCGCAGTCCTATCTTCGTATCACAATGAGGGCATACTGCTTGGTCGTGACTAAGTAATGTTGATAATAGTTCTTTCATAAATATTATTCGTCTCTATATTCTAATATGTCTCCTGGTTGGCAACCCAGCTCGCGGCAGATGGCCTCGAGGGTGGTGAAGCGCACAGCCTTGGCTTTTCCTGTCTTCAGGATTGAGAGGTTTGCTAATGTCAAGCCGACTTTCTCGGCCAACTCGCTGAGCGACATCTTGCGCTTAGCAAGCTCTACATCTAAGTTTACAATGATTTGTCCCATAAGCCACTAAATCGTTAAATCCTGCTCTTCCCGTAACTTCAAGCCAATGGCAAAGGCCTCGGCAACAATCAGATTAAACACGGCGAAAATCAGAACGGCCATGTCTTCCTCAAAGAGTTCAATGATGTTACCCCCTTCCCTCATGGGAAAAACTGAAACCCCAAGCACACCCAAGAACAGGCCGAGAGCTGTGATTCGCAGACTCCAAACATTATCCCAAACAAATACCTCGTTGCGGTTGACATTGATGATAAAACGCACGAAACAGGCAAACGAAAGGATAAAACCACCAACAGCGGCCAACCCAAGAATCCCAAACAAGAATTCGCTCCAAGTAAGTGTTGAGTTATTCGCTGCACCTTCTTCCCAGCCCCGAGCAAAATCGTCAGCACCCTGAACAAATGACAAAGTAACATGTGCTACCATCAGCACCAACATCAACACACAGAAAAAATTTAGTTTCTTTTTCATACTCTTTATTGTTTTATTTGGTTTATTTATCGAATTTCGATATGCAAAAGTAGAGATTTATTTTGTACCCACCAAATAAAAACAATAAAAATTTATCGAAAAACGATATATTTAACGTTTCATAACATCTTAAGGCAAAAAGAGCAGGGAAAAGATAGATGTGTGAAAAACCGACTGATGTTTTGTCAGTCCGTTTTTTTTATATACCTTTGCAACCATTATCATGCAGGCATTATGAAGATAGGTATCATTCAACAACACAACACGACAGACCGCGAAGACAACAAAGCGCGGTTGGCGGAGAAGATTCGTAAGGTGGCACACGAGGGTGCTGAACTCGTGGTGTTGCAGGAACTGCACAACGGACTGTACTTCTGTCAGACGGAAGATGTCAGCGTGTTCGACCAGGCTGAACCCATCCCCGGGCCCTCGACGGAGTTCTTCGGACAACTGGCCAAGGAGCTGCAGGTGGTCATCGTCACATCGCTGTTCGAGCGTCGCGCGACGGGATTGTACCACAACACCGCCGTGGTGTTGGAAAAGGACGGCACCATCGCCGGCAAGTATCGTAAGATGCACATCCCCGACGACCCTGGCTATTACGAGAAGTTCTACTTCACGCCTGGCGACCTGGGGTTCCAACCCATCGACACCAGCGTAGGACGTCTGGGCGTACTCGTGTGCTGGGATCAGTGGTACCCCGAGCCAGCCCGACTGATGGCGCTCGCAGGAGCCGAGCTGCTCGTCTACCCTACCGCCATTGGCTACGACCCCAACGACACGCCCGAGGAGCAACAGCGGCAGCGCATAGCCTGGCAGACGATACAGCGCGGACATGCGGTGGCCAACGGGTTGCCAGTAGTGACCGTGAATCGCGTGGGAGAAGAACGTATAGGGGGACAGTCCCCATGTACTTCGCACACGGGGGACAGTCCCCGTATTCCATTCTGGGGTACTTCCTTCGTGGCAGGACCGCAGGGCGAACTGCTCTACGAGGCATCAGAGACGGAAGAAGTAGAGGCCATCGTCGAGGTCGACATGCAACGCTCAGAACAGGTGCGACGCTGGTGGCCGTTCCTCCGCGACCGCAGAATAGAAGCCTACGGCAACATCACCAAGCGATATATCGACCATCAAGAATAGAAAAAAAAACGTACTTTTGTTGTTTTTTTTATTTTATTTTCGTAATTTTGCAGCGGTATGAGAAAAATAATATGTTATCTGTCACTGGCACTCCTGCTGCTCTTAACAGGTGTTACACACGTTTGGGCCGAAGAGCAACTGCCGCCCAAGCTCCAGAAACTCACCGACGAGGCCTATCGTTGTTATAGTACGCGCGACACGGAGAATTTCTTCGAAGCCATCAGCCTGGGATTCGAGGATGCCTACAAGGCCATAGAGGAATTCGTAGGCGATGCCGAACCCAGCGACGACCTCACCAAGATGTGCATCATCATGAAATGAGCTGGTGAGAACTGGCACTGCCTATCATGCGGCATAGACTTACAGACAACACAAAACAAGACATAGACAAATGGCTAATAATTTAAGATTCCAGGTAGTAGAAGAAGCTTTCAAGAAACGGGCCAAGGAGGTAAAGGCCCCCAGCGAGCGTCCCTCAGAATATTTCGGCAAGTACGTCTTCAACAAGGAGAAGATGTACCGTTACCTGCCGAAAAACATCTACGACATCATGGTCGACGTGATGGACAACGGGGCACGTCTGGACCGCTCCATCGCCGATGCCGTGGCAGCTGGCATGAAGCAGTGGGCCATGGAGATGGGCGTAACCCATTACACCCATTGGTTCCAGCCCCTGACGGAGGGAACGGCCGAGAAGCACGATGCCTTCGTGGAGCACGACGGCAAGGGAGGCATGATTGAGAAGTTCTCAGGCAAGCTGCTGGTGCAGCAGGAACCCGATGCCTCGTCATTCCCCAATGGCGGCATCCGCAACACCTTCGAGGCTCGCGGCTACTCAGCCTGGGATCCCACCAGCCCCGTATTCATCATCGACGATACGCTGTGTATCCCCACCATCTTCATCGCCTATACCGGCGAGGCCCTCGACTACAAGGCTCCACTGCTCCGTGCGCTGCATGCCGTGAGCAAGGCTGCCACCGATGTCTGCCAGTATTTCTATGACGATGTGACGAAGGTGCAGGTGAACCTCGGCTGGGAGCAGGAATATTTCCTCGTCGACGAGGGACTCTACTCTGCCCGACCCGACCTGCTGATGACAGGGCGCACGCTGATGGGGCACGAGAGTGCCAAGAACCAGCAGATGGACGACCACTACTTCGGCACCATACCCGACCGTGTGCAGGCCTTTATGAAGGACTTGGAGATACAGGCCCTGGAGCTGGCCATTCCCGTGAAGACGCGCCACAACGAGGTGGCTCCCAACCAGTTTGAACTGGCCCCCATCTTCGAGGAGTGTAACCTGGCCGTCGACCATAACATGCTACTCATGTCGCTGATGAAAAAGGTGGCACGCAACCACGGATTCCGCGTCTTGCTGCACGAAAAACCCTTCGACGGCATCAATGGAAGCGGCAAGCATAACAACTGGAGCCTTTCGGCAGACAACGGCATATTATTGCATGCCCCTGGCAAGAACGACCCCGCCAACCCCAATGCCACAGCCAACGAGAACCTGCGCTTCGTAACGTTCATCGTCGAGACGCTGATGGCAGTCTACAAGCACAACGGACTGCTCAAGGCATCCATTATGAGTGCCACCAATGCCCACCGCCTGGGAGGCAACGAGGCTCCGCCAAGCATCATATCGTCGTTCCTCGGCACACAGCTGACTGACTTGCTTGACCATATCGAGCAGTCTGACAAGAACGAACTCCTCAACCTGAAAGGCAAGAAGGGCATGGAGATAGACATTCCACAGATTCCAGACCTCATCGTCGACAATACCGACCGTAACCGCACATCCCCCTTTGCCTTCACGGGCAACCGCTTCGAATTCCGCGCCCCCGGCAGCAGCGTCAACTGCGCCTCGGCCATGATAGCACTCAATGCCGCTATGGCCGAAGCACTCAACTCCTTCAAGCTGCGCGTCGACCAGCGCATCGCCGAATTCTCACAGCGCCCGGAATTCTCTGAGGGCAGCGGACATACCGCCAAGTTCCATGCCATCGTCGACGTGCTGCGCGAGGACATCAAGACCTGCAAGCCCATCCGTTTCGACGGCAACGGCTACTCAGAGGCCTGGGTACAGGAAGCCGCCCGTCGCGGACTGGATGTCGAGAAGTCATGCCCCGTCATCTTCGAGCACTACCTCGACGAGTCGTCTGTCAGCATGTTCGAAAGCACCAAGGTGATGAACCGCAAGGAACTGCTGGCCCGCAACGAGGTAAAATGGGAGACTTATGTCAAGACCATTCAGATAGAGGCCCGCGTATTGGGCGACCTGGCCATGAACCATATCATCCCCGTAGCCACGCACTACCAGTCGAAGCTCATCAAGAACGTTCAGGGCATGAAGGACATCTTCTCGTCAGCTCTCTTCTCAACGGAAAAGGCCACTAAGCTCAGTGCCCGAAACATCAAGCTCATCGAAGAGATTGCCGAGCGTACCGAGCGTATCGAACAGCAGGTCGAGGAACTGACGGACGCCCGCCGCGTGGCCAACCGCATTGGCGATATCCACCAGCGTGCCATCCAGTACCACGACACCGTCTGTCCGAAGATGGACTCCATCCGCTATGAGATAGACAAGCTCGAAATGATTGTGGAAGACGGACTCTGGACGCTACCCAAATACCGCGAGCTGCTCTTTATCAGGTAAACACATCATCCAACTAAAAAAAGATGTAGGTAGCACTGCCTACACTGACCGCTGAGTATCAAGCACTTACCTACCAGGTACCCTACACTGGAGCCTACACTGAGGCTACACTGGAAAAATCTTCAACAAGCACCTCCATAAGTGGGCTACTAATTCCAATAAGTAGCCTACTTATTCTCGTGAGTGGCCTACTTATCTCCGTGAAGAGCCTCCTCATTTCGGTGAGTGGCCTCCTCACAAAAATCCCAATGCATGGGACAAAATCTTGGGACTGGTTGGAGTCTGGAAACATCATTCACCATCCACAATTTAGTGTAGCCTCAGGTGTAGCCTCCAGTGTAGGGTACCCTGTTCGTAACCTGTTGATACTCAGGTGCTAGTGTAGGCAGTGCAGGGTAGCTGTTATTTTGATGCTTGGCAGCTCTTTGACATGTTAATTGCCACCCTTCAGGATGATGTTCACCACAGCCACCACGTCAGCAACGTCAACTACGCCGTCGCCATTTACATCCCCCTTCTCTCCAATACCGACATTTACCCGAATAGTTGTCGTTACTGTGTCAGAGTTGCGGTAGCAGAGAAAGTACCGTCTTCTATGCTCGTTACACCGTCTTGAATTGTAACGGAGGTTAGACCACTACAACGAGAGTATTTGTATTTCATTTTATATCAATAAATTACGTGTTAAACGGTAGAAAAGTGAAACCATAGATTCTATGAACAACAAAGATGACGAGCCATTAATGCAACGGACTGTCGAGGCTTTCTTTAGGGATATACTGGATTTGATGTAAAAATTCGGGGACGAAGCATACGAAAGTGCTTCGTCCCCGAATGATGCAAAAAAAATAATCAACTAACTATAAATTTATTCAAAGGGGAAGCCGGGGATATTGGTACCGGGGATATTGAATCCGGGAATATCAACGCCTGGCGGCAGTTCGGGAGCCCAGCCACCGTTCACCTCTTGATTTACCACCGGCAGGCTGCCAGTCAGAATGGTTGCCTCCTGCTCTATCATCACCACCTCTATGGTGGGCTTCATATATTCTTTCTTCATAGTCTTATTCTTCTTTTGGAAAGGACTCACTTAATCACGACCTTCTTACCATTCACAATATAGAGGCCCTTCGAAGGATTCTGTACGCGGCGGCCTTGCAGGTCGTAGACAGAATTGTCAATTGTCAATTGTCCATTGTCAATTGAATTGATTCCCGTCGTTTCGCCGAAGCTGAAGCCGAGGAAGCTGGGAGCAGTAGGTTCACTAACTGTCAGATAAGCCTTGTTGGCGCCGAGCGTTCCAGTAGCAGCAAGCTTGTAGAAGCCCACCTGGTCGCCTACCTTGTTCAGCACATAGATGTTGCCTGCGCTGCCCTCGATAGCGGCTGTCGTGCCCTGCAGCACGTTGCCGTTGATGGTTGCAGATGTTGCACCAGGTGTCAGTGTGATCTTGTCAGCCGACGACTTCAGGATGACGGCATTGCCTGCGGGAATCTCTCTGTTCTCTACTTCTGTCAGCGTCAGATAGTTGCCGTTCAATGCAGCCTGATAGACGGTGGTGTTGGCATCAGCCGTGAAGCTTAATGAGGTATCGTAGTAGGTTGCCCAATATTCGCCCGTTTCTCCCTCGTTGGCAGCAATGTCAAGAGAGGTCAACTGAGCATAGATGTAGCCGTAGTGCCAGCCGTCACCGCCACCTCCGAGGGGACGGAAGTAGATGCTGTAGGTGGCGTCGCGGGGAACGACATAGTTGCCACCTTCAGAGGGATACCATACAGCGCCGTCCGAGACAACCTTGAGCTCCGTGCCGGCAGTCAGCGTCACATTGTGGATGTAGTACTCGCCATCCACCTCCGTGTTGGGCTGCAGCTGGTTGGCAGCGTCAATCGTCCAGGCAGGATTGGTCATGGTGCCTGTGACATAGTAGTCAGGTTCGTACTCTATCTCCAGCTCCACGTCGCCGTCGGGCATCTCGAAGGTCCAGTTGTTGCCTGCGCCCTTCGTCAGCTCGATGTATATGTCATTATACACCACCTGGTTGTGGCCCGAGCCGTCGGTGGCGTCGGTAGTGTACCACCAGGCGTTCTTGCTGATGTTCTCGGTGATATCGACGGTCTGTTTGCCGTTGCCACCATTGTTGAAGATGATGCCTTCGGTTCCGGCGGGAATCACTGCCTTGTAGATCTTCTGGCCGAATTCATTGGTCTCGACCTCGGTCATGGCTTCGCCGGGCCAGGCACGGCCGTCCGGCCAAA
This sequence comes from uncultured Prevotella sp., assembly GCA_946415755.1. Classification (GTDB taxonomy): domain Bacteria; phylum Bacteroidota; class Bacteroidia; order Bacteroidales; family Bacteroidaceae; genus Prevotella. The sequence continues at coordinate 28,659 of CAMKTS010000034.1, forward strand.
AATAGACATTCACGTCGCCGTAGTTCTGGGCATCCGTGAAATAGACGGTGAAGACATCGGTGTAGTATGTCACTTCCAGCTCGACGTCGTATTCGGGCATCGTGCTGAGTGTCCACACCGTACCGTCGGCACTGGGCGTGAGGTCGATGGGGTCAGGGTCTTGTGCCCATGCGCCCGTCGCCACTGTCAGCAGCAGTGCCATGATGTATAGAAATCGATGTTTCATTGTTCTTTAATGTTTTAATTTTATGTTATTTCTTTTGTCTGACGGCTCTGATATGGCGATGCCTGGGTGTCGGTGCCTGGGTGTGGCATGACGGGTATGTCCATGTTTTCCGAGTCGTCCTTTTTTCTGAATCTGTTGTTCTTTCGTGCGGGGAGGCCGCCCTCTCCGTGGG
>CAMKTS010000035.1 GCA_946415755.1 uncultured Prevotella sp.
TGTAGGATTCAGTGTAGGATTCAGTGTAGGATTCAGTGTAGGATTCAGTGTAGGAAAAACAGCATAACCTATTGAATATCAGTATTCAGTGTAGGATATGCTGCTAAAACAAGGAAACTCCCTGTAAGACACTTTTACATAGAATCCTTTTTTATGATTACTGTTCTATTTCCTTTACAGTATCGTCTCCAGGCTTGAAGAGCAGCCCTGTACACTTCTTGGCATCTGCCTTATAGGCCTTCAGCTCTATCTTGTTCCAGTCAATCTGGTCTGTGCGCTGGGCCAGCGGGGCATGAGGAATCAGAGAACCGTCGCGTACCAGGATGATGGCAGGAATCCTGCCGGCCGGGATGGTCTGGTAGCCACTCTGGTATACTTTTCCGCTCTGATAGTCAATCCACTTGGAGCCTCTCCCTGCTTCTCCATAAGAGGGGAGATACACGGTACGTTCGTTGCCCGATTCCATGAGGGGAGCCACGAGTATCTGTGAACCAAACATATACTCATCCTCCACGAGCCACGCACCCATGTCGTGCGGGAACTCCACGAGCAGGGCACGAACCATCGGCAGGCCGCGCTCTGAGCAGTCTTTTGCCTGGGCATAGACGTAGGGCATCAGCTTGTACTTCATCTCGGCACACTCGCGGAAGGCCTTCGTAAAGCTCTCGCTAATCAGCCAAGGCTCTGTGGGTGGCGCACCGTGGGCACGGGTATGGCTGGAGAGGAAGCCAAAGGGCAGCCAGCGGCGGTAGATGTCCTCGGGCGAGGCCGTCACGAAACCGCCCATGTCGTGGCTCCAGAACGAGAAGCCGCTAAGACCGAACGAGAGACCTCCGCGCAGGTCGCCCAGCATACCGATATTATTCGTAGCGGCATCGCCTCCCCAGTGGAGGGCATAGCGCTGACTGCCGGCCCAGGCAGAGCGTGCCCAGATGATGCCCTCGCCGGGATGGTTGCGCTCCACCACCTCCCAGAGGGCTTTGTTGTAGCGCAGCGGGTAGAGGTTGTGCTCGTAGAGTCCGCCCTTGCCGCTATGGTAGAAGCCGTTGTAGGGGGCTGCCTCGCCGAAGTCGCACTTGATGGTGGAGACCCCCTGGCGCATCAGTCCTTCGATTTTCGACTGATACCAGCCGACAGTCTCCGGATTTGAGAAGTCGAGGATGGCATCCTCGACAGGCATGCCGCCCGTGGCATTCACCACGTGCAGCTTCTTCTCGATGATTTCCGGGAAGAAGCGGTTCTTCGGAGTGAAGTAGGGCAGCTGCCACAGACATGTGTGGAAACCGTCCTTCGAGAGCTGTTTCAGCATGCCGACGGGATCTTCAAAGCGATCCTTTGCAAATTCGTAGTCGCATTGCCAGTCTACACCAAACCACCCCGTGTCGAAGTGGATGACATCAGAAGGAATCTTGTGGGTGCGCAGCTGGCGGGCAATCTCCAGTCCCTCTTTCTGCGAGAAGTAGGTGATGCGGCTCATCCAGGTTCCGAAGCTCCAGAGCGGCAGCATCGGACTCTTTCCCGTTATCTCTGTGTACTCGTTGAGGATATCCTTCGGCTCTCCGAAGAACACGAAGAAGTCCATCTGCTCGTCGGCCATGAACAGGCGGCTGGCCCCAATGTATGAGGCTCCGAAGTCGCAGGTGACGGGAGCCGAGGTATGCATGAAGACACCATATCCGCGGTTGGAGAAGAAGAAGGGTACGGGCTTGTACTGACCGTCGGTCTCCGGACCTTGCGGGTCGGTGACGGAGAGGTACACCTTCTGTCCTGCCTTATTCAAAGAGGTGAACGACTCGCCGCAGCCGTAGATTCGCTCGCCGGGTGCCAGCGCAAAGACGGGGTTGACGCTGCGCGAGTTGTCGCTGCCTCGCTTGATGAACGAGAACGGCAGCAGCTTCACCTGCGTGGAGTCGTTGTCGATGATGTGGCGCGTCTGTGTCAGCACCTTGCCCTTCGCATCCTTGATCACCAGTCGCCAGGGATACTTCTGAATCTCAATGCTGCCATATTGCGATGAATATATAATGGTCTTTTGCGACACACGGGGACTGACCCCTGTGTGCGTAGTTTGCGAAGCACTCGGGGTCTGTCCCCCGCGTGTCGCCCTGCTCTTAAATCCATCGCAGAACATCACATCGTCGGCATCCTTGTCTTTCGGTTCTACTGGCGTTGTCAGCATCCGGATTCTTGCTGTCCTCGGCGTAATCCACTCTATCTTGATTTTCAGTGCCGGGTCGTTCTCGTAGGCGGCATCGGGGAAGTCCAGCATCTGCATCCTTACCGGCCAGTAGCCGTTCAGGTTGAATGCCTGACGGGGCGACATGCGATAGCGTTTCCACTGTACCAGTCCCTCGCCTTTCTCTGCATCGAAGCTTACCAGCGAGTCGGCCAGGAAATAGGTGTTCGACAGGTCGTAGAAGTCTGTCGACATGTCTTTCTGCATACATTGCAGGTACTGCACCCCCGCATTGGTCTGAATCTGGGCATCCGTCGTCATCGTAACACAGAGTGTACATACGATGCCGGCCATTCTCATCAACAATTTTTTGCTCATTGTCTTTTTTCGGTTGGTTGTTTTTTCTCTTCCAGATAGCCCCAGATGGTCAGCTCCTTGTCGGCCAGCGGAGTCTTGAACAGGAAGCTGGCCAGATAGCCCACTATGAGTACGATGAGGTGGCTGTAGACTCCCAGCATGTATTTATGGTGCGTGAAGTTCCAGTCGCCCAGGTCGAGCAGCGTCTGCTTCACACCGTCGCCGTCAATGTCGACCTTCGTGCTGGTCAGCACGGCGTAGGCTGTATAGATGACGGCAGCGGCGATGCCGATGTACAGGCCCTGCTTGTTGGCACGGCGTGAAAAGAGTCCCAGCATGAAGATACCCACGATGCCTGCCGAGAAGATGGCATAGAGTGAGAACAGGGCACCCAAGACACCCTCGCCGCCCCATGAGATATACAGGCATGCCACGCCGATGGCTCCCAGTCCGGAGGCCACCACCATCCAACGGCCGAAGCGCAGCTGCTGCTGGTCGGTGGAATCCTTCTTGAAGCGCATGTAGTAGTCTTGCACGGCAATGGCCGACAGGCAGTTCAGGTCGCTGTCGAGCGACGAGATGGCTGCTGCCGCCAAAGCGGCGATGATGAGGCCACGGATTCCGACGGGCAGCTCATGGGCGATGAAGTAGGGGAATACCTCGTCGGCCTTGATGCCTTCGGGCAGCAGGGGTGCCCCGCTGGCATGATAGTAGGCGAAGAGTGCCGTTCCGATGAACATGAAGAGTGCCCAGATGGGTACGGACATCAGCACACCGATGTAGGCAGCCTTCTTGGCTTCCTTGTCGTTCTTCGCAGCCAGGTAGCGTTGCACGATGGTCTGGTCGGTACCGTATTTCTGCAGGGCGTAGAAGATGCCGTTGAGCACCATCACCAGGAAGCACAGCTCCGAGAGGCTCCAGTCGTAGGGGCCGAACGATATCTTGTTGTACTCCGAGGCGATGCGGAACGTCTCGGCAGGACCGCCCTCGATGCCGAACAGCAGGATGGCGATGCAGATGATGCCGCCGCCGATGAGCAGGAAGCCCTGTGCCACGTCCATCCACACGATGGCCTCCATACCGCCGAACAGCGTCAGGATGATGATGGTGATGCCCAGGATGAGCACGATGCTGTAGATGTTGATGTCGAGGAAGGTGGCCAGGGCCATCGATACCAGGAAGAACACGGTACCGGCCTTCGAGAAGTGCCCCAGTGTAAAGGCCAGCGACGAGTAGAGGCGGGCAAAGAGTCCGAAGCGCCGCTCGAAGTATTCGTAGGTCGAGAGGCGTATCACCTTGCGGAACAGCGGTACGATGATGCCGATGAGTGCCACCAGCACGATGGGAACCATCAGCCCCTGCACCAGCAGTATCCAGTTGTCGGCATACGCCGCACCGGGGTAGGCAAGGAATGTCACGCTCGATATCAGCGTGGCGAAGATGGAGATGCCCACCGCCCAGGCGGGTATCTTACCGCCTCCGGCGAAATACTGTGAGGTGTCCTTCTGCTTATGGGCAAAGAGCATGCCCGTGCCGATGGCGGCAAGAATCGACACTAATACGATAATATAATCAACCCAATGCATTGCGATGTTTCGTTATTTCGAGGTTTCGATATTTCGACATTTCGTTATTCCGTAATTTTGGCGACTATCGCCTGCTCTTCGTCAGCTGAGAGACGCGTGAGCGGCATGAGCATCCAGGGTTCGCAGAGACCCTTGGTCTGCATCATCACCTTCAGGGCCGTGAGCGACTGTCCCAGGGTGCGGTCTTTCTGGTAGATCTTGGCTATCTCGTTGGTCTCGTCCTGCAGGCGGTTGGCCTCGGCCATGTCGCCACGGACGGCGGCCTCGTAGAGCTGGCTGAACATCTCCGGCACGTAGTTGCCCGTAGAGGGTACGATGCCGTTGCCGCCCAGCTCCAGCGAGTGGGCCGACTGTGCTGCCCATCCGCAGAAGTAGGCGAAGTCGTTGCGCCCCTTGGCGATGTCGATGCAGGCGGCCATACGCTCCAGGTCGCGCTCCGAGTCCTTCAGCCCCACGATGTTGGGGTGGTCGGCCAGCTGTCGTATCACGTCGACGGGTATCGACATGTGTGTCGTAGCCAGGATGTTGTAGAGCATCAGCGGCCCCGTGATGCTGTCGGCCAGCGTCTTGTAGTAGTTGTACATCTGCTCCTCGGTCAGCGCGTAGTAGGTGGGCAGCGTGGCCACGATGATATCGGCTCCCGCCTTGGTATATGCCTCGGCCTGGTGCAGCTGCTCGCTGAAGCAGTTGCCCGTCAGCCCGGCGTAGATCAGCATCGGACATGGTCCGTTCGCTGCTTTCCATTCCTCTCTTGCCTTGACGGCCGTCTCTACGAAGAGCAGCCCGTCGGCTTGTGATACACTGTTGCCTTCGCCCGTTGTCCCCATGAGCAGGGGCGATACACCGTTTTGGGCAAAAAAGCCGATGATACGCTTTACGGCCTCTGTGTCGAGCCGTCCGTCCTGAGTGACGGGTGTCACCATCGGCACCACCACGCCATGATACTTACTGTTGTTCATATACTATTTCGTTATTGTTTCTTATTTTACAGACGATTCACCTTCCGATTCGTCATCGTAATTGTCCCGCTAAATACTATCTACATGCGCGCATGCGCGAACCTTATTTTATTTGGTTGGCGGTCAGTTTTGTTGCAATCTTAAAATCGTTTAATTCTCCGAATTCGTCATCGTTTTATTTGCACGTTTCAGAATAAATGGCTATCTTTGCATGTCGATAACCTAAATGATATGACGATGAACCGCCTGTCACGTAGCGTGCAGCGGAATATCCAAACAGAGACTATACATTACTAACAATTAATACAAAAACAATTATGAGAAAAATTACTTTTCTGAAATCATTGCTTCTGCTATGCGCCCTCATGGCAGGAGTCGGAAGTGCGTGGGCGGATGGTCATACAGGTACGATTACCTTTGGCACCAATGACGTAAAAATTAATTCAGCTTCTGTAACAGGTAATGACGATTTAGTTAATGAATGGACCATCACAACAGAAGGAACAACTTCTTTTACAGGCAATACCAATTATTATCAAGTTGGTTCTAGCAGTAAGCCCGCAAATAGCATTACATTTACAACGACTTTGTCAGAAGATGTAGAGATTTCTGCTATGAGTGCTAAGTTTGGAGGCTTCAATGGTACTGCAGGTACTATAACACTAAAAGTTGATGACACCTCTGTTGGTACAGGAAGTTTAAATGCGACCAACGACGTGACTGTTTCGTCAACATCTTCTGCTACAGGTAAAGTTCTGACAGTAACTGTGACAGGCATCTCTAAGGGTGTAAAGTGCTATAATATTAGCTATACCTATAGTGACGCTGGCGGAGGTTCCAGCCTTGCTAATAGTGACCTTGCTTTGACTGGCGCACCTGTAGCTCTTAATTTCGATTTGTATAACAATAGCGATGCTCAGGTTATTAATTATACCACTTCAAGTACGGGTACTGTGACTGTTAGCGACAATGACTATGTAACCACATCTGTTAACGAAGCAGCAAAAACCATTACTGTTACCCCAAAAACGTCAGTAACTCCCAGTACTCAGACCCTCACTGTTGGTCAGGCTGCTGATGAATCTTATAAAGCCGGTTCTGTATCATTCACTGTTAGTATTACCAACAGTGACCCCAACGTTCCTGGCACAGAGAACAACCCATACACTGTGGCACAGGCTCGCGCAGCTATTGATGCAGGTGCTGGCGTGACGGGTGTATACGCTACAGGTATTGTTTCTGAAATCGTAACTGCATATAATTCATCGTATGGAAACATTACTTACAACATCTCTGCCGATGGCTTAACCACCAGCGACCAGTTGCAGGCATTCCGTGGAAAAGATAAGGATGGTGCAAACTTTAAATCAGAAGATGACGTTCAAGTTGGTGATATAGTTGTCGTATATGGTGATCTGACGAAATATGGTAGCACCTACGAGTTTGCCCAAGATAACCAGCTTGTTTCTCTCAATCGTCCTGCACCGAAAGCTGATCCCGAACTCAGCTATGTAACAACAACGTTCAATGTAAATCTTGGTGAGGTAAAAAGTTTTGTTGCCCCAACTCTGACAAATCCACATAGTTTAACAATTACTTACAGTTCGGATGATGAAACCTTGGCACTCGTTGATGAGAATACTGGAGACGTGGCATTGGAGAATAAAGAAGGAACAGTGACCATAACCGCTACCTTTGCAGGTAACGAATCTTATAAGGCAGGAAGTGCCTCTTATTCTATTACCATTTCTGATCCCAATAAGAAGGGAACGGCTAGTAATCCGTACACAGTAGCGGAAGTTATTGGTGGAACAGCTGCAGGTTCTGGAATTTACGTGAAAGGCTTCATCGTTGGTGAGTATGTCGGCAAGACAACAAATCCGAGAACATCAGAATTCACGACTGATGCCAATATTGCTATTGCTGACGAGTTTACTACTTCGCCTACAGCAGGTGCATCTATTCCGGTGGCTCTACCTACAGATGCTTTGAAGACGGCTTGGGGCAACAAAACAAACAATGGTTCTTTGTTGGGTTATGAAGTTCTGCTGAAGGGTGACAAAGACACTTACTTCAGTGTGAATGGTGTTAAGAATACTACAGAGGTGACTGCCATCTCCGTTCCTGCTAAAGTCACTTCTGCTGGTTGGGCAACATGGGTTGCTCCGTTCAACGTGGAGGTTCCTGCTGGTGTGGATGCTTATTATGTGAGCACTGCTGACACAAAGAGTGCTACCCTCGCTGAAGTGCTGACAATTCCTGCCGGTGAGGCTGTTATTCTGAAGGGTGAAGGCACACATCGCTTCGATGTGATTAGTGCAGGGGACTTGATCACTCCAGCCCCGGACAACCAGCTGAAGATTAGCGACGGTTCTGCCAAAGATAATATCTACGTTTTGTACAATGGAAGTGAAGGCGTGGGTATGTATAAGTGGTATGGAGATGCTCTTGATAAAGGCCGCGTCTATCTGCCCGCAACGGCTGGTGCTCCTGAGTTCATCGCTCTGGGTGGCGAGACGACTGGTATTGATATGGTTCAGGGTTCAAGCATCAAGGTTCAGGATCCTGAAATCTACAACCTCGCCGGACAGCGCGTGGCTCGTCCTACGAAGGGACTGTACATCGTGAACGGCAAGAAGGTCGTGATTCGCTAAGTGAAAGTATTGTAGAGTATAAACATCAAATAGAATGACAGATATGAAAAAAGCATATATGAAACCCGAGATGCAGGAGGTGATTGTCAATATCCATCAGCCTCTGATGACTGCAAGCATGACCATCTATGATGATCCTACGGCTACTGATCCCAACGAGCTGCTGGCTCCCGGCATGACACTGCCCGGACTGACCGGTCTGAACCTGCCCGGCATGGGACTGTAATAGAGATAATGAATTAATGAATTGAAAAATTAATGTTCGGCTCCTGTGCTCAGTGATGAGCGCAGGAGTTTTTTTGTGGGGTAAATGGTGGGGTAAATAGCAGTTAACTATTTTTTGCAATAATTTCTTGCCAGATGTTGCACGTAGTTTTGTTATTTTTTGTAACTTTGCAGTCGCTTAGAGTTTCCCGAAATGGGAAACTTTTTGCGGAACGAAAACTGAAAAGTTGTCCAAAACGGAAAACCTTTAGCTAAACAACGGCCTGGAAGTTTGCCCGAAAGGCCCGGCGGAAGAAGGCCGCAGAAGGCGGCAGAAACAGAGAGAAAGCAATAACTAAGATATATTTACAAGACATAAAATGGAAATCAAGAATTTCACCATTACCAAACGCGACGGCTCGAAAGACCGTTTTTCGTTAGACAAAATTATGAACGCCATCGTCAAGGCGTTCGAGAGTGTAAACGTACCAGCTGACCTGGGCACCATCTCCAAGATACTCAGTCACCTGGACATGCACGACGACATCAAAGTGGAGGACATCCAGAACCAGGTGGAAGAGGCGCTGATGCGCGAAGGCTTCTACACCGTGGCCAAGTCGTTCATCCTCTATCGTCAGCAGCATACCGAAGACCGTGAAACGCTGGAGAAGATGACCTTTCTCTCGGAGTACATGGAGTCGGTGAACGCCGCCACGGGGTCGAAGTACGACGCCAATGCCAACGTGGAGCACAAGAACATTGCCACGCTGATTGGTGAGCTGCCCAAGTCGAACTTCATCCGCCTGAACCGCCGACTGCTCACCGACCGCATCAAGAAGATGTATGGCAAGCAGCTGGCCGACCAGTACATCGACATGCTGACCCACCACTTTATCTATAAGAACGACGAGACATCGCTGGCCAACTACTGCGCATCGATCACCATGTACCCCTGGCTCATCAACGGCACGATGGAGATTGGCGGCAACTCGACGGCTCCCACCAACCTGAAGTCGTTTGCAGGCGGTTTCGTCAACATGGTGTTCATGGTCAGTTCCATGCTGAGTGGTGCCTGTGCCACACCCGAATTCCTGATGTACATGAACTACTTCATCGGAAAGGAGTACGGACTGGACTACTGGAAGCATCCCGAGCAGCAGGCCGACCTCTCGCTGAAGAAGCGTACCATCGATAAGGTCATCACCGACTACTTCGAGCAGATTGTCTATACGCTGAATCAGCCGACGGGTGCCCGCAACTATCAGGCCGTGTTCTGGAACGTGGCCTACTACGACAAGTATTATTTCCAGAGCATCTTCGGCGAGTTCTACTTCCCCGACGGCAGCCAGCCCGACTGGGACGGTCTGTCGTGGCTGCAGAAGCGCTTTATGAAATGGTTCAACCAGGAGCGTACGAAGACGCTGCTCACCTTCCCCGTGGAGACGATGGCCCTGCTGACCGATGAGAACGGCGAATGCAAGGACAAGGAGTGGGGTGAGTTTACGGCAGAGATGTATGCCGAGGGACACTCGTTCTTCACCTATATGAGCAATAATGCCGACTCGCTGTCGAGCTGCTGCCGCCTGCGCAACGAGATTACCGACAACGGCTTCAGCTATACGCTGGGTGCCGGTGGTGTCAGCACGGGGTCGAAGTCGGTGCTCACCATCAACCTGAACCGCTGCATACAGTATGCCGTGAACCACAAGATGGACTATCTGGAGTATCTGGGAGGCGTTATCGACCTGTGCCACAAGGTGCAGATGGCCTACAACGAGAACCTGAAGGAACTGCAGTCGCATGGCATGCTGCCCCTCTTCGATGCCGGCTACATCAACATCGGACGACAGTACCTCACCATCGGTATCAACGGTCTGGTGGAGGCCGCGGAGTTCATGGGACTGAAGATTACACCCAACGATGACTACCTGCACTTCGTACAGGGCATCCTGGGACTCATCGAGAAGTACAACAGGCAGTACCGTTCGAAGGACGTGATGTTCAACTGCGAGATGATTCCTGCTGAGAACGTGGGCGTGAAGCATGCCAAGTGGGACCGTGAGGACGGATACTTCGTGCCGCGCGACTGCTACAACAGCTACTTCTACGTGGTAGAGGATGACTCGCTCAGCGTCATCGACAAGTTCAAGCTGCACGGCGCTCCCTACATCGAGCACCTGACCGGTGGCTCGGCACTGCACATGAACCTGGACGAGCACCTGTCGAAGCAGCAGTATATGCACCTGCTGAAGGTGGCTGCACAGGAGGGCTGCAACTACTTCACGTTCAACATTCCCAATACGGTGTGCAACGAGTGCGGACATATCGACAAGCGCTACCTGAAGGAGTGCCCACACTGCCATTCGAAGAATGTGGACTATATGACCCGTATCATCGGCTATCTGAAGCGCGTCAGCAACTTCTCGCAGCCCCGTCAGGAAGAAGCTGCAAGGAGATACTACGCTCATGCAGAGAAATAAGGATAGATGATGCTGAAATACGTAAACACAGGTATTGTTTTTCAGGAGATTCCCGACGAAGTGACACTGGCAATTAATATTTCCAATTGCCCGTGTCGCTGTCCGGGATGTCACAGCCACTACCTGTGGGAAGACATCGGACTACCGCTGGATGTCGATGCCATAGACCGCTTTGTGGAGAAGTATGGTACCGACATCACCTGTATCGCCTTTATGGGAGGCGATGCCGATCCAATGGCGGTCAACCAGCTGGCGCAATATATCCACGAGTGCCATCCTCAGTTCCATGTGGCATGGTACAGCGGAAGGCTCCGCGTACCTGCCGGGGTGCAGAAGACGGACTTCGACTATATCAAGGTGGGACCGTATATCAAGCATCTCGGACCGCTGAAGTCGACGACAACCAACCAACGGCTCTATCGGCGCCGCGACGACGGTACCTTCGACGATATCACCTACCGCTTCTGGCGACAAAAGGAAATGGCCATCTGACAAGTGTCAGGTGGCCATTTCACATATTGTGTACTTCCGTTTAGCGCGTCCGCTGCCACGTGCGGTAGCCGTAGACGATAATCACCAGGAAACAGATAAGGGGCAAGATAAACGATACGTTGACAGCCGGCATGCCGAACATTGTGTGCTGGTCGATGATTTTAGCCTGCAGCGGAGGCAGCACGCTACCGCCGAGGATGGCCATGATCAGACCGGCGGCACCAAACTTGGCATCGTCGCCCAACCCCTGCAGGGCAATGCCGTAAATGGTGGGGAACATCAGCGACATGCAGGCAGAGACGGCTACCAGACAGTAGAGTCCCATACGGCCGTCGATGAAGATGACTCCCAGCGTCAGACAGGCACCTGCTACAGCCAGGATGCCCAACAGGGCACCAGCATTGATGTACTTCAGGAAATAGGTGCAGATGAAACGGCTGCTGACGAAGATGGCCATCGCGATGATGTTGTAGGTCTGCGACATCACCTCGGCCTCCTGCTCGGCCATGCCCTCGTTCATCAGTACGCGCGTACCATATTGTATAATAAATGTCCAGCACATGATCTGAACACCTACATAGAAGAACTGGGCAATGACACCCTCGCGGTAGTAGCCGATAGAGAAGATGCGCTTCAGCGTAGGCAGAAAGTTGATGTCGTGGCTCTGGTCACCGTTCTTGGGCATCTTGGTGAACCAGATGACGGCAAACATCACGGCAATCACGGCACCAATGGCCAGATAGGGCGCTATCAGCACACTCAGGTCGGAGTCGCGCATGGCGGCAAACTCTGCATCGTTGAGCAGGGCACGCTCGTCGGTGGAAGCAGGGTTCAGCTTGGCCTGGATGAAATTCATGGCAACATACATGCCGCAGAGCGATCCCATCGGGTTGAAGCACTGGGCCATATTCAGGCGGCGCGTGCTGGTCTCTTCAGAACCCATCGTCAGGATATAGGGGTTGCATGAGGTCTCCAGGAACGACAGTCCGCAAGTGAGAATAAAGTAGGCCACGAGGAACGGATAGTACATGCCCGTCCACGAGGCAGGAAGGAACAGCAGGGCACCAGTGGCATAGAGTCCTAACCCCATCAGTACACCAGCTTTGTAGCTGTACTTGCGGATGAACATTGCGGCGGGGAAGGCCATCGCGAAATAGCCGCCGTAGAAGGCTACCTGTACCAGGGCACCGTCGGTGACACTCATACGGAAGATCTTCGAGAAGGCTTTCACCATCGGGTTGGTGATGTCGTTGGCAAAGCCCCACAAGGCAAAACAGGAGGTGATGAGGATGAAGGGTACGAGAAAACTCACGCCGTCCTTCGAGATGATTGATTCGTTTTTGTTGTTGTTCATTGTTATAGTGGTCGGTAGTTTATTCTCTGCAAGACAGAAAGACAAAACAGAGCGGCAAGCATTTCTGCTTGCCGCTCTCTGTTTCGCGCTTCAGGATGGGCTTGAACCAACGACCCCCTGATTAACAGTCAGGTGCTCTAACCAACTGAGCTACTGAAGCAGTCTTTTTCGTTTTGCGGGTGCAAAGATACGATGTTTTTCTGAATTGCGCAAACTTTTTGCAAAAAAAATGAGGGGTAACGGTATTTTTTTGTAATTTTGCACCCAAAATGTTGAAGATATGGAGAAAAGAACCACAAAAAGTAGGGTAGAGAGGGTCGTGCAGCGCATGCTTTCGTGCTGCGTTCTCGCCCTTTTGCCTCTTACCTTGCAGGCACAGGACGTGAAGAATCACAATATGGAGGTGGCCAAGAACCTGGAGATATTCAATGCGCTGTATAAGAATCTGGACCTGATGTATGTGGACACGCTGGATGCCAACAAGGTCATCACGACAGGGGTCGATGCCATGCTGCGCTCGCTGGACCCCTATACCGAATACTATCCGGAGGAGCGGCAGAAGGAACTCAAGACGATGCTGACGGGAAAGTATGCCGGTATTGGAGCACTTATCCGCTATCACCAGAAGCTGAAGCGCGTGGTGATAGACGAGCCATACGAGGGTATGCCGGCTGCCGAGGCCGGACTGAGGAAGGGCGACATCATCCTACAGATTGATGACACGCTGATGACCGACAAGGCTGTGGGATATGTGAGCAGCCATCTGCGAGGAGAGCCTGGTACGACCTTCTTGCTGAAGATACAGCGACCCTCTACAGGCAAGACGATGAGTTTCAAGATTACGAGGCGTTCCATCAAGATGCCCGAAATCACCTACTATGGCATGCGGGAGAATGGTGTGGGCTATATCAACCTGAGCACATTCACAGGAGAGCCTGCCAAGGCTATGCGACTGGCCTTCCTCAACCTGAAGAAGCAGGGGGCAGAAAAGCTGGTACTCGACCTGCGTGGCAATGGAGGCGGCTCGCTCTCGGAGTGCGTGGACATTCTGAACATGTGGGTGCAGAAGGGTATCAAAATCGTGGAGACCAGGGGAAAACTGAAACGGGCCAACTCGGAATACAAGACACGAATGGAACCCGTGGATACCGTGATGCCTATCATCGTACTGGTCAACAGTGAGACGGCATCGGCCAGCGAGATTACCAGTGGAGCACTGCAAGACCTTAAGCGAGGTATAGTATTAGGTACGCGTACCTATGGTAAAGGACTGGTACAGGTGCCCAACGTAGACCTGCCCTATAACGCCAACCTGAAACTCACCACATCGCGCTATTACCTGCCCAGCGGACGTGGCATCAAGATGAAGGAGGGCATCAAGCCCGACGTGGAAGTGAAGCCCGACACAATGGCCAACATCACGCTCTATCTGGAGCGTATCGACTCTACCGAGGTGGCCTTCGACTATGTGGTAGACTATATCTCGAAGCATGCCACGATTGCCCCTGCTGCTGACTTCAGACTGACGGATGCCGAGTATGAGGACTTCAAGCAACGGGTGGTGGCTGCCGGCTTTACCTATGACCAGGTGAGCAAGAAACAGCTGGAAGAACTCATTAAGATTGCCAAGTTCGAAGGCTACTACGATGATGCCCGCACAGAGTTTGAGGCACTGAAGGCGAAGATTGACCACCACGATGTGACACGTGACCTGGAACAGCACAGTGACGAGATACGTCAGATGCTGGAGGTGGATATCGTGTCGGCATACTACTATCAGGCAGGACAGGTACAGCGGGGACTGTGCAACGATAAGATGCTGCGTGAGGCGCTCCGCATACTGAATACCGACGGAGAATATCAGCGATTCCTGAATGGTGAGCAGACACCAGAGAATTCGCCGGAAAAGAAAGAATAAGAAGCTCTACAGCTGCTGAATCAGCTCGCGCATGCCCTCTGTGGCCCCTTTCTGAATCTGCGTCACCTGACGACTGCCCGTAGGAACGGGTTTCGGGTCGATAAGGTAGATGGGAATGTTGGGGCGCGTATACTGGATGAGACCTGCTGCGGGATAAACATTCAGTGATGTTCCGATGATAATGAAGATGTCGGCCTCCTGACATTCGGCAGCTGCCAAAGTGATGTTGGGTACTGCCTCACCAAAGAATACGATGTAGGGGCGGAGCAGCGAACCGTCGCCAGCCAGCGTGCCGGGTGCTATCTCGCAGTCATCGGCTGTCAACTGACGAATGTAGCGCGGGTCGTCAACGTCACGGCTGGAGCATACCTTCATCAGTTCACCATGCAGGTGGATGACCTTCGTGGAACCGGCCATCTCGTGCAGGTTGTCAACATTCTGGGTAACCACAGTGACATCGTATTTCTCCTCTAACTGTGCCACCAGACGGTGACCCTCGTTGGGCTGGACACCCCAGCACTTCTTGCGAAGCATGTTGTAGAAATTGGTTACCAGGGTGGGATCGGCCTCCCAGCCTTCGTGAGTAGCTACCTGGGCTACGGGATACTCCTCCCACAACCCATCGGCATCGCGGAAGGTCTTCAGACCGCTCTCCACCGACATGCCGGCACCTGTTAAAACGACAATCTTTTTCATAATTTACGCTTTGATTGATTTGCGATATATCAATTTAAATGTGAACATTGCACAAAAATACGAATATTTTTTGAAATATGGCCACAAAATCAAAGAAAAGTTGTAACTTTGCGCCCGATTTTGAAAACAATGGAATAAGAAACCACCAATCAGTAAGTAAATAGTAAGAAAAATATGTTGGATAAAGTAAGCTATGCATTGGGGCTAGGCATTGGTCGCCAATTGGCGCAGATGGGTGCCTCTGAACTGAATATCGATGATTTCGCACAGGCTATCAAGGATGTCATCGAAGGTGCAGAACTCAAGGTGTCGAACCGTGATGCCCAGCAGATTGTGCAGAACTATTTTGCACAGCAGGAAGAGAAGATTAATAAGCAGCGTGCCGAACAGGGGAAGACCCACAAGGAGGCCGGTGAGAAATACTTGGCAGAGAACGGCAAGAGACAGGGAGTGGTGACGCTGCCCAGCGGACTGCAGTATCAGGTACTGAAAGAAGGTAATGGCAAGAAGCCTACAGCCAAGGACTCGGTGAAGTGCCATTACGAGGGATTCCTCATCGACGGTACCGTGTTCGACTCCTCTGTGCAGCGTGGTGAACCTGCCGTATTCGGTCTGCAACAGGTCATTGCAGGATGGACGGAAGGTCTGCAGCTGATGCAGGAGGGAGCTAAGTACCGTTTCTTCATTCCCTATCGGCTGGCATACGGCGAGGGTGGAGCCGGCGCGTCAATTCCCCCGTTTGCTGCCCTCATCTTCGATGTGGAACTCATCGAGGTGATGTAAGAGAGACATCGAATCATCGAAGTATCGAATTATTGAAATGTCGAAATAACGAAATAACAAAAAAAACAAAAAAAGAACAATGAAAAAGATTACTTTTGCAGCTTTTGCAGCTGTTGCTGCCGTGATGATGTATGCATGCGGCAATGGTACTCCAAAGGCCAACCTGAGGAGTGACGTAGACACAGTGAGCTATGCCATCGGTATGGCTCAGACGATGGGACTGACCGACTATCTCGTTGGACGTCTTGGCGTAGACACCACCTACATGGACGAATTTGTCAAGGGATTGAACGAAGGTGCTAATGCCGGTGATGACAAGAAGAAGGCTGCCTACTATGCAGGTATCCAGATTGGTCAGCAGATTTCCAACCAGATGGTGAAGGGTATCAACCACGAGTTGTTCGGTGATGACTCTACCAAGACCATCTCGTTGAAGAATTTCATGGCTGGTTTCATCAGCGGTACTACTGGCAAGGGCGGTCTGATGACTGTTGACTCTGCCCAGCGTGTCGCTCAGGAGATGATGCGCGCCATCAAGGCCAAGAACATGGAAAAGGAATTCGGTCCGAACAAGAAGGCCGGTGAGGACTTCCTGAAGGAGAATGCCAAGAAGGAAGACGTGAAGCAGCTGCCCAGCGGCGTACAGTACAAGGTCATCAAGGAGGGTAAGGGTGCCCTGCCGAAGGATACCTCTCGTGTGAAGGTACACTACGAGGGTAAAACGCTTGACGGCAAGGTGTTCGACTCTTCCTACAAGCGTGGCCAGCCCACTGACTTCCGCGCCAATCAGGTTATCAAGGGTTGGACGGAAGCTCTCGTACACATGCCGGAGGGTTCTATCTGGGAGGTTTATATCCCGCAGGAACTGGCTTACGGTGAGCGCCAGCAGGGTGCTGACATCAAGCCCTTCTCGATGCTGATCTTCAAGATTGAGTTGCTTGAGGTTGACCCGAAGAAATAAAATAATCAGATAAAGAAGATTAGATATGGGGCATTGTGGTGTTCCATATCTAATCTTTAGTTTTAAAGCTATGCAAGAGACCAGACAAAACAAGATTGCCCGTCTGCTGCAAAAGGAGCTGAGCCTCATCTTCCAGGAACAGACACGTGCCATGCATGGTGTTATGGTGAGTGTGACACGTACCAAGATTAGCCCAGACTTGAGTATCTGTACTGCCTATCTGAGCATTTTCCCCTCAGAGCGAGGCGAAGAAATGTTACAGAACATCAAGAAGAACGAGAAGCAGATACGCTATGAACTGGGTACACGTGTGCGCTATCAGCTACGCATCGTTCCCGAGCTTCGCTTCTTCATTGACGACTCACTGGACTATATCGAGCGTATCGACGAACTGCTTAAGAAGTGAATTTTCCTTTTTATATCGCGCGTAGATATCTCTTTTCCAAGAAGTCAACGCATGCCATCAATATCATCAGCGGCATCTCCATCATAGGTGTCGCAGTGGCTACGATGGCATTGGTGGTGACACTCTCGGTGTTTAACGGATTCCACGACCTGGTGGCATCGTTCTTCACACAGATGGACCCACAGTTGAAGGTGACACCCGTCAGGGGAAAGACCGCTGCCGCTGATGATCCGGTGCTTACACGTATTCGTCAGCTTCCGGAGGTTGCCGTGGCAACGGAGGCTTTGGAAGACCAGGCGTTGGCTGTATATGGCGAACGCCAGATGATGGTGAAGGTGAAGGGGGTGGAAGACAACTTCGACCAACTGACGCACATCCGTGAAATCCTGGAGGGAGACGGTGCTTTTGAACTGCATGCCGCTGACATGAGCTATGGCATTCCCGGTATGGGAATAGCCTATCAGCTTGGATTGGGGTATACCTATCAGCATCCGTTGAAAATCTATGCTCCGCGCCGTGAGGGACAACTGAATATGGCAAACCCGATGGATGGCTTCGTAGAGGATGAGCTATACTCCCCCGGAGTCGTGTTCTGCATGAAGCAGGGGAAATACGACAAGAACTATATCTTGACATCTATCGCCTTTACGCGCCACCTGTTCGAACAGGAAGGACGTCTGTCATCATTGGAGTTGCGCCTGAAGCCTGGAAGCGACTTTGAACGCGTGAAGAATGAAATGCAGCAGATTGCTGGCGACCGCTTCCATGTCCGTGACCGTTACGAACAGCAGGATGACACGTTCCGCATTATGAAGGTGGAGAAGCTGATTGCATACATCTTCCTGACTTTTATCCTGATGATTGCCTGTTTCAATATCATCGGTTCACTCAGCATGCTGATCATTGACAAGCGGAATGATGTCGTGACACTTCGTAACCTGGGGGCTACCGACCGGCAGATCACGCGAGTATTCCTGTTAGAAGGACGTATGATTTCGGTCATCGGTGCTTTTATTGGAATAGTCTTGGGCTTGTTGCTCTGCTGGATACAACAGATGTATGGCATTGTACGCCTCGGAAGTGATGAGGGCTCCTTCGTTGTCAATGCTTATCCTGTCAGCGTACATCCGTGGGATGTCGTCATTGTATTCCTTACCGTTCTGGCCGTCGGATTCCTCAGCGTCTGGTATCCCGTCCGTTATTTTTCCAAACGGTTACTCGTCTGACTGCGTTTAGCCCAACGTGATATTCTGAACCATCACAGGCTCGTGGAGGAAGAGCTGGGCTTGTTCCTTAAACTTATCAGGGTTCTCAGTGGTGAGGTAGTTGACCTGACCGCCCTTGGTGCAACAAGACTCTATTTCGGGATGATTCTCAAAATAGCGGCGTAGCGATTCTGCAACGTATTCCCCCTGTGCGACAATGCGGATGCCACGCGGCATATACTTGTGAATCTTGGGTAGTAGCAAGGGATAGTGTGTACATCCCAAGATGACGGTGTCGATGTCGGGGTCGAGGCGCATCAGCTGATCAATGCGCTTCTTGACAAAATAGTCGGCTCCCGGAGAGTCGGCTTCATTGTACTCCACCAGCGGTACCCAGAAAGGACAGGCGACACCAGAAACCTGTATGTCGGGAAATAGCTTGTGGATTTCGAGCGTATAGGACTCGCTCTTGATGGTGCCTTCCGTGGCGAAGATACCCACATGGCGTGTATGGGTCAGTGAACCGATGACTTCTGCTGTCGGACGGATAACGCCCAATACGCGGTAATGTGGGTCGAGCTTGGGAAGGTCGTTCTGCTGGATGGTGCGCAACGCCTTGGCAGAGGCCGTATTACAGCCAAGGATAATGAGCCTGCACCCCATTTCGAACAAACGGGTGACGGCCTGACGGGTAAACTCGTAGACGACCTCAAACGAGCGCGTACCGTATGGAGTACGGGCGTTGTCGCCTAAATACAGATAGTCGTATTGTGGTAAGAGCTGACGAATACCGTGAAGTATCGTCAGCCCTCCATATCCGCTGTCGAAAATACCTATGGGACCGGCAGGATTACTCATTTCTTACCTTTTATGCCATCAGCATGGTATTATTGCAAGGCAGCCTTGACGGCCTCAGTCACGTCAACTCCCATGTCGGGATGGATAAACGTAACAGCATTCTGGTCGGTGTTGAGGATAAAGGCATAGCCGTTCTCCCGTCCCACCTTCTCCATGGCAGCTTTCAGACGCTCCTTCAGGGGAGCCATCAGTTCTGTTTCTGCCTCGGCAATCAGTCGCAGACCTTCCTTCTTGAAAGCGATGTTTTTGTCAAGCATCTCTTGCAATTCGCTTTGGCGCTTCTGCAGGATGGTTTGCGGGAAAGAACGCTGCCCGTCAAGAAATTCCTCATACTTCTTGTTGAAGTCATCCTCCACGCGCTTCTGCTCTGCTTCGTACTTCTCGCGCAGCAAAGCCATGTTCGTCTGAATCTCCGCATAGCCAGGGGCAGTCTTCAAGACGGCATCGTAGCTCAGATAACCGAACTTGACGTTCTGTAGTGCTGTCTGTGCATAGCCCGTCAGTCCCATGAGGACTAAGGCTAATGTCAGTATTACCCTGTTCATATTACAATCCGAGCTTCTTCTTTACCTCGGCTGTGACATCGGTAGACAGCGTAGTGCTGATGTAGGGGATACCTCCGGTGAGGTCCATAATGTAGGTGTAGTTGCCTGCTTGTCCTACCTGCTTGATGGCATCGAGTACCTTGGTAGTGATAGCCTGCATCTTTTCCGACTGCTCCTTGGCAAGGGCCTGCTGGTTGTCCTGATAGCTCTGCTGAATCTTCTGGTACATCTCCTGCAGTTCCTGTTCACGGCGCTGCTTGATGTTGGCGGGCAGAGTAGCCTGCTCTTTTTCATAGGCCTCTGACTTCTTCTGCAGTTCTTCCTGCATTGACTTCAGGTCAGCCTCGTACTGCTTGGTGAGGGCTTCAATTTCGGTGCGGGCCTTGGTGAACTCAGGCATGGCCTGGATAATCTCCTGTGAGTTGACGTGGCCGAACTTCTGGGCGTTGGCGGTAGTGAAACCGCAGATAGCGCAAATAGCGCAGATAATTAATTTTTTCATTGTTTTTCTCGTTTTTTTTTATTGTTCTTTTTGTTCTTTTTGTTGTTTCGATGTTTCGATATTTCGTTATGCCGATTTAATTAGAATAACCAAGCTTGGAGAGCACCTCGTTGGAGATGTCAATCTTCGGTGAACCGAAGATAATCCCCGTATCACTAGCACGGTCGAGGACAAGTTGGTAGCCGCGCAGGTCTGCAATGTCTTTGACGGCTGTATAGATCTCCTCCTGAATGGGGGTAATCAGCGATGTGCGTTTCTTGAACAACTCTCCCTGCGGCCCGAAGTATTTCTTTTTCAGTTCGGCAGCCTCTTTCTCTTTCTCTACGATAGCTTCCTGACGTGCTTTCTTCTGTTCCTGTGAGAGGAAAACCACTTCGTTCTGGTAGTTCTTGTACATGGTCTGTGCCTCTATCTGTAGGGCATCCACCTCAGCCTGCCATTTCTTCGACACTTGGTTAAGCTGTTCGTTGGCACGCTCGTAGGCCGGTATGTTCTTGAAGATATAGTCCATATCAACCAGCGCATACTTTTGTGCAGATGTGTTTAAAGGTAAAAAGGTAAAAAAGTAAAAAGGTAAAAACCATTTTACCATCCCTTTAACCTTATTTATTAAAATCAAATTCTTCATTATTGCGATATTATTTAATGAAACACTACTTTGACGTTGAAGCTATTGAAAGGTTTATATCGTCTCTTTACTTTTTTACCTTTCTTAGAATTCCTGTCCTAAGATGAAGTGGAACTGGCTGCCACCCTTAGATGCACCAGGGTAGGGAACGTCGAAGCCGTATGCCCAGTCGATACCCATCAGACCCACCATTGGCAGGAAGATGCGCACGCCTAAACCTGCTGACCGCTTGATATCGAAGGGGTTGAAATCCTTGGTGTCAGTCCATGCATTACCGCCCTCGATGAATCCTAGGCCGTAGATGGTTGTGTTACCCAGCAGGAAGGGATAGCGGAGCTCCAGAGTGAAGCGGTCATAGGCATAGCCTTCTGAGCGGTAGGGTGTCAGTGAGCCGTTTTCATAGCCGCGCAGTCCGATTGTCTCTTCAGCATATCCAGACGAGTATCCGCTCATGCCGTCACCACCGACATAGTATGTCTCGAAGGGCGACTTCTTATATTTGTTATAGGCACCGAGCAGACCCAGTTCGATGCGGGTCATCAGCACGAAGCACTTCTGTCCGCTAGTGAGGGCGGTGAAGGTACGTACCTTGAATTTCCATTTATGGTATTCTATCCAGCGGTACTTGTCCTGCAACTCACTATTATAGCGGTCTACATTAGTGTTATAGGTTGCTGGGGTGGCCAGATTAGCATAGTCGCGCTTGTCGAATGCCGACCAGGGCGGAGTCAGTGTCACTGATGCGAGGAATTCCGAGCCACGACGCGGGAACAGCTGGTTGTCGGTAGAGGTACGTGACAGGGTGACACCCAAGCTGATGTTGTTACAGTTACCGTTTGAAATCAGGAAGTAGCTCCAGTCTTGCAGCATGTAGCGGGTGTATGACAGCGACAGCATCAGCTGGAAGTAGTCGTCTGGCCAGCGCAGGCGCTTACCCCATCCGATGGACAAACCAAACAGTTTGATATACTTGTCGTCGTCCATCATGGAAGTATAGTCGTAGTAGCCACTGTTGAAGGTCCCGTAACCACCATAGTATCCGTAGTAGTTGTTCATCCATGCAGAATTACGGTAGGTGCTGCTGATATCACTCTGCTTTGAGTAGAAAGCATTGACGCTGAACGAGTTCGGTCGTTTGCCGCCAAACCATCCCGTGGAGTAGCCTCCTGAGATAGAGTAGTAGTATTTGGCATTCGACTGGAAGGAGAGCGAGAGCTGCTCACCATCACCGATAGGCATCAGTCCTCGATGCATCTTGTTCCTGCCAAACAGGTTACGCATGGAGAAGTTGTTGAGCTTGATGCCCACGCGGCCGATGATACCCGTCTGTCCCCATCCGAGCGAGAACTCCAGCTGGTCGTTAGACTTCTGTTCCAATTCATAGTTGATATCCACCGTACCGTCCTCATAGTTGGGCTTGATGTCGGGATTAATCTTTTCTGCGTCGAAATGTCCCATAGAGGCGATATCTCGAACAGAGCGGGTGATGGCTTCTTTCGAGAATAGGTCGCCTGGCTTGGTGCGCAGCTCGCGGCGCACCACCTCTTCGTAGAGGCGGTCGTTGCCGTAGATGCGCACATGGCTGATGTGTGCCTGCGTGCCTTCCTGAATACGCATCTCCAAGTCTATCGAGTCGCCAACAATGTTTACCTCTGTCGGGTCAAGGCGATAGAACAGGTAGCCGTTGTTCCAATAGTAGTTGCCGATAGCATCGTCATCTTCCGACAGGCGTTTGTTCATCAGCTTCTGGTTGTAGATATCTCCTTTCTTCATGCCAAGGGCATTGTTCAGATAGTCGCTGGTCACCACCGTATTACCCACCCATGTGATGTAACGCAGGTAGTAGCGCTGTCCTTCATCCAATTTGAGGTAGATGTTGACGTGCTTGTCGTCGACAGTCCATACAGAATCCTCCAAGATAGTGGCATCGCGGTAGCCCAGTTCGTTGTATTTGTCTATCAGGTTCTTCTTGTCTGTCTCGTAGCGTTCGGGTGTGAACTTCTTCGACGAGAAGATACTAGCCAGTTTACCTGCCTCGTGAATCTTCTTGAAGGCACCTTTCTTAAAGAGGGTACCCTTGATTTTACTGTTGCTCAGTTTCTCGTTGCCGTCGATGATGATCTGGCGTACCTTCATCTTCGACTTCTTATCGACGCTAAAGTCCAGGATGACCTCGTTCTTTCCCGTCACGTCGTCACGCTGTGTAATCTGTATGTCAGCATTTTTGTAGCCTTTCTCGTCGAAATACTTCTTGGCAAGGATTTTGGCACGGTCTAGCATGTTCGGCGTGATTTGGCTCCCTTTCATAATGCCTAAGCGCGACTCCATCTCTTCGCGTTCTGTCTTCTTCAGACCATAGTAGCGGATGCCGCTCACACGGGGTCTTGTCGCCAAATGGATGCAGAGGTATATCTTCGAGCCGACGATAGAGTCGGCAGTGATAGCCACTTTAGAAAACAGACCATGCTTCCAGTATCGCTTCACGGCTTCTGTGATTTCCGTTCCTGGTACGTCGAGTGTCTGTCCGATGGTCAGCCCCGACAGTCCTGTCAGTACATAGTCTTCGTAATCGTCTACGCCTTTTACGCTCAGTCCGGCCAGTTCGTATTGGCGTGGAGTGCCGGCATACGAGATGTCCGGGTTGACAATCACATCTTGCGCGTAAGCGCTTAAAGGTAAAAAGGTAAAAAGGTAAAAAGGTAAAATCCCTTTTACCGTTACCTTCACCCTTTTTGTAATCGCTTTTATTTTCACTTTTGCTTTTACTTTTTTACCTTTTTACTTTTTTACTTTCTTTCTTCCTCCACTTGTGCCTCAGTTTTCCCGAAGCGGCGTTGGCGTCCCTGATAGTCGATGATGGCCTTGTGCAGTGCCTCCTCATCGAAGTCGGGCCAGTAGGTGTCGCAGAAGTAGAACTCTGAATAGGCGCACTGCCACAGCAGATAGTTTGAGATGCGCAGCTCACCACCGGTACGGATCAACAGCTCGGGGTCTGGCATGAAGTTTGTCCACAGGTGGTCGTTGATGGTCTGCTCTGTGATATCATCGGGTTCCATTGCTCCGCTCTTCACCTGTTTGGCTATCTGGCGTGTGGCTCTTACCAGCTCCTGCTTTGAAGAATAGCTCATGGCCACCACCATCGTCATGCCGTTGTTGTCTTTTGTCAGGTTCTCCATGTAGTGTATCTTGTCTTGCACGGCCTTGGGCAGACGTTCTATGTCACCTACCATCTGGAATTTCACGTTGTTGTCCGTAAACAGTTCCATCTCTATGAAGCTGAGCACCAGTCCCATCAAAGCTTCTATCTCGTAGGCTGGGCGGTTCCAGTTTTCCGTCGAGAAAGTGTATAGGGTCAGATACTTCACGCCTATGCGAGCACATTCCGCTGTAATCTTCTTGACGGTATCCAAACCGGCCTTATGGCCGAAGGTGCGATCCAGTCCACGGTCGGTAGCCCAGCGTCCGTTGCCGTCCATAATGATGGCAATGTGCTGTGGGATGCGGCTCTTATCCAGTTCTGCTGTCATATATCTTCTTTAACTCTTATCTCTTAATTATTAACTATGATCTCTTCAATCTCTGTCGTTATGGCAGGTTCTGCATTTTGCCCAAATGTCGTATGTTACCGACAGTCGCAGATAGCTATAGCAGTCGGTATTCTTGAATAGTCCTGAACTCTTGATGCCGTATGCATCCTTCGTACCGTCCAACCGGTCGTTGGTCGTAAAGTGCATCGTCCATTCCAGTGCCAGGTTCACACGGTCGGCAGCTTTGTACTTCACACCGCCGCCGATAGGCATGCTCAGTCCCAATTCTGTCTTGTCGGGTTGTGCAATAACCATACCCAGTCCTATATATATATAAGGTGTAAACCGTTGTGCCCCCCGATATTCCTGTCCTGTGCCGAAAGGCCAGAAGTTGAATTCGTAGCGAGCACCGATGTCCATCAGCCCGTGTTCGAAGCTATAGCTGTTCAGCCCCAGGGGGTAGTAGGTGTTGGCATTTTTCGCCTCTCCTTTGATTCGTCCGTAGTTGATGTTCAGTGCTACCGCCGTTCGGGGATTGAAGCGGTATTTCGCCACTGCAGAGAACATAGGCTTCATGCCTTTCACAATACTGCCGTTGAAGTCACCAAGATAGGTTGCCAGTCCCAGGCCGCCACCTATTTCCATGCGGTATTCTGATGCGGTCTGTGCCATACATCTCACATGGAACAACGATAGCTGAATGATGGCCAGCACGACCAGTGCTGCCACCCTTCTGGTATTGTTATTTTTTATCTCTGTCATGGTGTCGCTTGTCATAGCTGTTTGCCTATTGATACTCCCATCCCAGACGGTTCAGTCGTCCGCGCCAGATTTCTCCTGTTCCGGCAGCAACGAGCCAGATGTACCAGTCGCCATCCACTTCGGCAGCAAGGGTGGTCGCTGCAGTGTTCAACTCTTTTGGCAGTATGTAGGAACTGTTCGTTTTCCAGGTGATGCCATTGTCACGGCTCTGGTAAACCTTCGAGTAGGGTGTCTGCGTGTTACTGCCTCCGATTTCTACACTTCCGAAGGCAAGGATGCTCTCGTCGTAGCGCAGCAATTGCAGGTTCCTCAGGCGCGGCAATGTGTATTTGCTGTCACTCTCACGTGTCATGAAGGTCCAGTGTCCAGATGGCATGTTGTCCTCTTCGTCCACAGTCTTGCGCCATACCACAGCCGTCGCATCGCTGGGATATATGCTCTCCGAGCGGTTGCCAGCCATCAGGGCATAGCAGGTGTGGACAGCCAGTCGTGCAGGATATCTGATGAAGGCGATGTCCTGTGTCGGCAGCGAGCTGTCAGCTTCGTCGAGTGCCTCCCCGTTCCATAGCCGTCCATTGTTGTGTGACACCCACAGTGTGTTGTCGTCTGCCAGTGCATAAAGTTCCATAGTGCTGGCACCGACCAGTTGCTTGAGTGTGACGTTGGTGTTGCTGATGCTGATCTGTTCCCAGTCGGTACCGTTGGTACATTTGAACAGCATGGCATTGCTCACCATGAAGATGGTGTCGTTCTTCTCGACGGCACTCTTCCATGCATCGGCGGCAAACATGGTGTTGACGTTCGATGCTACGGCAGTCCAGTTCACATCGTCTGTCGTGGTGTACATCACGGTGTTTCCGCCTTTGTTGCCCAACACGTACTTGATGCCTTGACAGTTGATGAGTTTCAGTCCCTGCATGTCGGCAAAGTCGCTGTTGGTGCCCATCTTTTTCCATACGAACTGCTCGCCCTCCTCCTTGTGTACGTTGACCTTGACGGTGTATTCTGTAAAGCCGGAGTTATCGCTGGCACGTACCAAAAAGGTACGTGGTGTCGTAAAGTCGATGCTGTCACTAGAGCTGAAATAGGTGTAGGAGTCTTTGGAGTCGAGGTCTTGCAACCACAGTGAGCCGTTGTTCATGGTCGATATGCTGCAAATGACATGGGCCACATCAGTTCCTACGGGCAGTGAGTCGGTGTTGAAAATCAGACGGTTCACATGGTCGATATGGAAAACGTAGTTGCTGCCAGTCAGCGTAGTCTTCTTGGTCGCGGTCGTCGTGGTAGTCGAGCCATCCGATGCCGTGGCCGTCGTTGTCACCGTCGTATAGCGGTTCAGCGTACCCAGCGTAAACGCCGTAATGGCTGTGTCGCCATACAGCGTCTCTTCGTATGAGTCGGTTTTCTTGCAAGAGGTCATCGCCATGATGGCTGCCGTCAGCAAGCATAGGGTCTTTATCTGTCTCATGAGTCGATACTTATTCCTTTGTTTTCTTGTCGTGCCAATGCCGTTAGGACATTTGGCGGTGCAAATTTACGCACAATTCTGCAATTTTGAGCATTTTTCTACCTTTTATTAAGTTAAATATATTATAAAAGGCGATATTTTAGGTTTTTAAACAAAAAAAAGTGTACGGTATGAATCGCTCACCCCGTACACTTCCCGCTAACGGATGTCGGTATGCATCAGTGTTATAACACTCAGCAGAGTGGCTATTGCCACAAAAGCCAACATCATCGTTGTGTGATAATCTAATAACATCATCTTTACCTTAAAACATTAACTACTAACCTAATGAAAACAACTAATCTTCTCGATTATCAGATGCAAAGGTAGTGAGAAATTAAGAATTAAGAGTTAAGAATTAAGAAAAAAGTCCTTCTGTTGGCTCCTTTTTGACCTATATCAAAAAAGATTGGTTGCCCCTTTCGGAACAACCAACCCTATTGTTTTTAGAACTAATTTTCTTAATTCTTAACTCTTAATTCTTAACTCTTAATTCTTAACTCTTAATTCTTAACTGAATTAGAGCTTCGGACCAGCAGCAACCAGTGCCTTACCAGCCTCGTTGGTGGTGTACTTGCCGAAGTTCTTGATGAAGCGAGCAGCCAGATCCTTAGCCTTCTCCTCCCACTCAGCTGCGTTTGCATAAGTGTCGCGAGGATCGAGGATAGCAGGATTTACGTTGGGCAGCGCTGTGGGAACCTCGAAGTCGAAGTAAGGAATCTTCTTGGTCTCAGCCTTCAGGATGCTACCATCCAGGATAGCGTCGATGATACCACGTGTGTCGGGGATAGAGATACGCTTGCCAGTACCGTTCCAACCCGTGTTCACGAGATAAGCTTTAGCACCGCTCTTCTCCATCTTCTTCACCAGCTCCTCAGCATACTTGGTGGGGTGCAGCTCGAGGAATGCCTGGCCGAAGCAAGCAGAGAAGGTAGGAGTGGGCTCAGTGATACCACGCTCTGTACCAGCCAGCTTAGCTGTGAAACCAGAGAGGAAGTAGTACTTGGTCTGCTCAGGAGTCAGGATAGATACGGGAGGCAGCACGCCGAATGCATCGGCTGAGAGGAAGATAACGTTCTTAGCCTCAGGACCTGCGCTCTTGCCGTTGACCTTCTGGGCAATCTTCTCGATGTGGTTGATAGGATAGCTGACACGGGTGTTCTCAGTTACGCTCTTGTCAGCGAAGTCAATCTTACCAGCCTCGTCAACAGTTACGTTCTCGAGCAGAGCGTCGCGCTTGATGGCACCATAGATGTCAGGCTCGTTCTCCTTAGAGAGGTTGATAACCTTAGCGTAGCAACCACCCTCGAAGTTGAACACACCCTCGTCGTCCCATCCGTGCTCGTCGTCACCAATCAGCAGACGCTTAGGATCGGTAGACAGCGTGGTCTTACCTGTACCAGACAGACCGAAGAAGATAGCGGTGTTCTTACCCTCCATATCGGTGTT
>CAMKTS010000036.1 GCA_946415755.1 uncultured Prevotella sp.
CTCTAAGAGTATTTCTTTCCAAAGTTTTTTTGTATCTTTGCCCTCAAGTATCGCCGATGCGTCGTAAACGGCGCATGCTTCAGCATGGTCCCTGAGTGCAGGGTGGCGGTATGATTTTGAGGGTAAAACAAAACAGCATTCACTATTATTTCGCGTATAGCCAAGAGCCTAGGAAACTATTGGTATAACAAGCACCGAAATGATAAGTGACCAGAGCCAGTATATGGTTCTGTTCCCGTTTTTAATAGTGATGCACACGTTAAAGCGTGGTGCATTGAAAACGGGACAGAGGTACCATTTCCTAGGCTCGCCTCTAGCTATACGCAATTAGGTGCATCACGCCCTTTTTGCGTCTTGGCGTGATTGATAGTTGAATGCAAATCATAAGAACAATAACTATCAATCTAAAATATGACAGACAACAACACAACTAATTCCCTCTTTTTTACCAATAGAGATGGGAACACTTTGATGAAACAGTTTCAAGGTGTTTTGGAACAAAACGACTCTGTGAAAAACTTTGATGCTGTAGTTGGATTTTTACGAGCATCAGGTTACTTTGCTCTACGCCCATTTCTTGACAGTATTAACAGAGTTCGTGTGCTTATAGGTATTGATGTAGATAAATACATCGCCCGTGCAGCGCAGCACAGAGAGTTATTTGTTGGCGCAGAGGAAGAAGTAAAAGAAGAATGTCTACAGCAAATAAAGGCGGACATTGAAAGCTCAAATTATTCGAAACAAGTTGAGGAAGGTATGCTCCAGATGGTGCAAGACTTGATTGACGGCAAGTTGGAACTGCGTGCCCATCCCTCAAAGAAGATTCATGCCAAATTCTACATTCTCTATCCCGATAATTACAACCAGCATTGCTTTGGTGCAGCTATTACTGGCAGT
Organism: uncultured Prevotella sp.; assembly: GCA_946415755.1. Classification (GTDB taxonomy): domain Bacteria; phylum Bacteroidota; class Bacteroidia; order Bacteroidales; family Bacteroidaceae; genus Prevotella. Next base: position 898 of record CAMKTS010000036.1, read on the forward strand.
AGCAATCTGAGCGGCAACGGCTTGGGCATCACAGAAGAGCGGCAATATGAGTTAAACGTCAAACTGACGCAGTACGACGATGTGCAGTTTGCCAAGAATGAGTTTGAACTGTTGTGGGAAGAAGCCAAGAACGTACCCATCAATGCTGAGGACTATCAGGCCACACTCGACAAGACCTACTTGAAAGGTGACGTCACCCCCTACGAGCTATACATCAAGATGTTGATGGAATACTTCAGCGACCGCGTGCTGGCCATCGACCAAGACAATCCCTTCGATATGCCAGAGGGCTATAGCAAGTTTGACTATCAGGCAGATGCTGTGGTAGAGGGATATCAGAAGCTGATACGCTACGACGGATTCTTCCTCGCAGATGTGGTGGGTCTCGGCAAGACGGTCATCGCCACGATGATTGCCAAGAAGTTCCTGATTGAGAATGGCAAAATAATAAAGTTTGCTAATTAAAGAAATAAAGGTACTGATAATTTGGTTAAAAGTTGTATCTTTGCAAAAATTATCAGTTATGACAGAAAAGAAGATAAGCGATGACCTGAAACTTGAAGCCTTCCCCGAGGATGTTACTGAGGACGGCATCAAGATATATGGTGAAACTTCATACGAGAACCAGATTGCGACGCTGAGCCACTATCTGCATAATACTGATTTTGAAGGTACGCAGGTTGAAGTACAGGAACGGCGCAATGAAATGATGGCCCTTATCCGTGAGTTTCTGGAGCATAAAGAACAATTGCAGAACTATACAGACGAGGACATTGCCCGCGCTGCTGAGTGTCCGCTGGAGTTTGACTTGTTCCGTGAATTCTATCAAGTTCCATTCCCCAGTCCGAAGACTTACGACCATACATTTATTGATTTGTTCGCTGGTATAGGCGGCATCCGCATACCATTCGATGAAATGGGTTATCATTGCGTGTTCAGCAGCGAATGGGACGCAAAGGCCTGTCAGACTTATTTCGCCAATTTTGGCACCGTACCCTTCGGCGACATTACGAAGATTCCTGCCACAAAGATTCCCAAGCACGACGTGCTTTTAGCAGGCTTCCCTTGTCAGGCATTTAGCATCATGGGTAAAATGCAGGGGTTCGCTGATACTCGCGGCACGATGTTCTTTGAAATTGAGCGTATTCTGAAACATCATCAGACACCCTATATCCTGTTAGAAAATGTCAAGCAGTTGGTTACTCATGATGGCGGACGAACTTTTGAAGTAATAAAAGAAAAACTCGAACAATTGGGATATTATATAAAATGGAAGGTAATGAATGCCCTCGATTTCGGACTTCCGCAGAAACGTGAACGAGTTATCATCGTCGGATTCAAACACAAGGAAGATTGCGATGCTTTCACCTTCGATATTCCGCATACGCCATACAACCTCGCTGATATTCTGGAACCTGACGAGAATGTTGACCCGACGCTTTTTGCTTCAGACCATATTATAGCAAGGCGACGCGAAAAGACTGAGGGCAAGAAATTGTTCTATCCTTCTATCTGGCATGAGAACAAGGCGGGCAATATTTCTGTGCTTGACTATTCTTGTGCATTGCGCACAGGAGCCTCTTACAATTATTTGCTCGTAAACGGAGTGCGCCGACCAACTTCTCGCGAGTTGCTCCGATTGCAAGGATTCCCTGAGAAATACTTGATAGCCGTCTCAAATCAGGACATTCGCCGACAGACTGGCAACAGCGTGGCCGTCCCGATGATTAGAATGGTTGCACAGAAGATAAACGAAATAATCAAAAACCGAGAATATGGAACATCCGAAACTCAGAGACTCAAAGCGACTGTTAACGCGTGAACCTTACCCCATCAACGAAATTCCAGAGGAGGTCATTAGGAAAATTGGCCGCAAGTTCATCTATATGCTCTGTGTAGGTCATAAGGACTTGACTGGCGATGACTGGGGCAACGTATTCGCCGAGGCCATCGGCGGTGAGCATCTGCAATCGCCCGTTGGAATAGCCGATGTCGTATTTGACAAGATGGCTTGGTCGATGAAGACCGTCAAGACACCAAACCCACACCGAAACGAGGCTTCTATCCGTCTCATTAGCGGTCGATGTTCTCCAGACTACTCCTATGGCATCACCGACCCACACGAGGATATTGAGAAGACTGGCCGTGCCGTGCTGAACATTTGGAATGAGCGCGTCAATATTGCTCAGGACTATTACAATCCTTTGCGCACATCTATTCTTGTCCGCTCGAACGACCTGCTGACTTATACACTTTTCGAGGAAGAGAACCACCGCTATGTAGCCAACCAATACCGTTGGGAAGAAAACCGCAACGGTAATCTTATTGGCATTGACATTGAGAGCGGCGAGACCTGCTTCACCTGGCAGCCTCATGGTTCACAGTTCACTATCCATACACGAGTGCCACAGAATGCTGTGAAGTTCAAGATTAAGCAGCCGCCAAAGCTTGACGTGGAGGAAACTCTTAAGCAGATAAACTACTCGGACGATTGGGTGGAAATCCTATAGGTGGTATTAACATTAACTTATGCTTCAACACATTGGATATGAAAAAACTGAGATTAAGAGATTCGAGTAAACTAAAATTGCAAGAAATATACCCCATAAATCAATTTCTAGAAGAGATAATAAAACGAATTGGCAGGCAAATCGTCTACCTGAAGTGTGTTGGACGGAAAGACATTTCTGGTGATGATTGGGGGGATATTTTTGCGGATGCCGTTGGAGGTACTCATTTGAAATCTCCAGTGGGGATTGCAGATGTTATTTATGATAAGATGGCGTGGTCAATGAAAACGATAAAGAACAGTAATCCTCATACAACAAAATCTAAGCCGCGTTTGATTATGGGAAGAAATTCGACCGACTTTTCTTTGGGTATTCCAGATCCACACAAGGATGTTCAAGCGACGGGTGATGCGGTTTTGCAAATATGGAATAAGAGAGTTGACATTGCTTATCAGGATTACACCTCAGTAAGAACTGGTGTACTTATACGAAACTTCGACAATCTCACTTTTACTTTGTTTGAAGAAGACACAAGACGGTATGTACCTAGCGAGTATGAATGGGAAGAGAATGATGGAGGTAATTTTGAAGGATATGAAATTGAAACGCAACAACATCGTTTTACATGGCAACCCAGCGGTTCTCAATTTTCAATATATACTCACATTCCCAAGAATGCATTCAAATTCAAGATAAGGATACCACCTTTATTAGATGTTAATAAAACGTTAGAACAAATTGACTATTCAGATGACTGGGTTGAAATAGTAAGGCAGTAGACTTATACATTACCATTTGTGAATCCACTTTAATAATCGGAATTTCCGACTATTCAAAGTGGATTCAATCAATAGTGATTTCAGCAGTTCGAGAAACTGCGTGACAGTAGCCTCACTTTGAAAGACCTGACCAAAGCCTTCTCTGTGGATGCTGTCAGCGATATGTTCTTTGATGGCTACAAGAAGCAGTACGAGGACATCATCCAATACATCACGGGTAAGCGGATGGTGAAGGTTGCCAACAAGTGGGAAGAGCAAATCAAGAACGACCCCCGCGAGGAAATCATGCAGGAGTTTGCCCGAGCTGTTGGAGGGGATTTGCAATCCCCGATGGTGGAAAAGGCTGTGCGCGACTATGTGAAGAAACTGATGGGCCGCCTTGTGTTCCTTCAGTTTCTACAGAAGAAAGGCTGGCTGGGTGTGCCAGCTGGTGCAGAATGGGGAACAGGTGATACTGAGTTCATCCAAACTCTCTTTGCCCAATGCCAGAATAAAGACCACTTTGTAGATAATGTCCTCGAAGTTCTTTTCAACGACCTCAATACTGAACGCGATAATGACCAGTCTACACTTAATGTTCAATGTTCAACGTTCAATGTTCAATGTAAAACCCCTTACCTGAATGGTGGATTGTTTGAACGTGATGCAACTGATGAGACTGAGTTCCCGCTGCCAGCCAAATATATGCAGAGCCTGCTCGACTTCTTTGCCTCCTATAACTTCACTATCGACGAGAACGATCCTGATGATGCAGAAGTTGGTGTTGACCCAGAGATGCTTGGCCGCATCTTTGAGAACTTGCTGGAGGACAACAAAGACAAAGGAGCCTTCTATACGCCCAAGGAAATCGTCAGCTATATGTGCCGTGAAAGCCTGATAGCCTATCTCCAGACAGGCATTGAAGACGAGACCACCAAAGAAGCCATCCGTCAGTTCGTAACTACCCACGATATTGCTACTCTTGGTGCCAACGATAGATTCCGTCAACAGGTAGATGAAGCCTTGAAGAATGTCAAAATCTGCGACCCCGGCAGTGATCTCAGGGGACAGGTGAATGACACCTCTGCCTTAGAATCTGAAATCGACCGTCTTGTCTATCACCTCTATAACCTAACGGAAGATGAAATCAAAATCGTTGAAGAATCATAAAACAATCAATATGACGAAACTGGAAAAGCTATACAGCATTATTGGCTTTGCCGAAGATGCTCACGCTCAGCAAAATTGGAACAAGTTCCATTCTGCATTCGCTAAATCGCATCATTGAGAAATCTCGCGATGTGGGAGTAAAACTGCCTAAAGGTGTGCTCCAGCAGGTAGAAGAGCTGGAAGAAGGGATCATCAAAGAAGAGATCCTTCCTGCCCTCAGTAGTGATATGTAATAGTACAAAAGCCGAAGGCCTCAAGCGCATCTCCGACCGCTATCACCTGGGACTAAAGATAGAAGAAGGTAAGCCTGAATAAAAATAGCCAGAAAGGTTCAGCGGCAAATCCTGATGGATGACTTATGTTTTTGGGATATTATTACAATAATCCGGAAATTATTTGTAACTTTGCATCGAAAATCATTCCAATATGATGACAGCAGACTATCCCAAAGACATGCGCACCGTATCGGTTTTCTCTGGTGCAGGCGGCTTGGACATCGGTGCAATCGAAGCTGGTGCCAATGTGATATGGGCCAATGACATGATGAAAGAGGCCTGTCAGACATATAGGGTAAATATTGGTGAGCATATTGTCTGTGGTGACATCAACGAGAAGATGAAGGAGCTGGACGGAATGAACGATATCTCGCTGGTTATTGGCGGTCCCCCGTGCCAAGGCTTTTCAGTTGCCGGAAAAATGGATGCCAATGACCGGCGCAGCCAACTTATCTGGAGCTACCTCTCAGTTCTGGCCATGTTGAGACCCCGTGCCTTTGTTATGGAAAACGTGAAGGCACTCGGCACGTTACAGAAATGGGAAGGAACCCGCAACCTGCTAATCAAGTCGATGCGCGACCTCGGCTATTCTGTTAATTTTATAGTTCTGAATGCCAAGGACTTTGATGTGCCACAAGCCCGTGAGCGAATCTTCGTTATCGGCTTCCAGGGCGATGCAAGTCTCGTTCCCGATTTGCAGCGAATGGTCAAATCGTATCGCAAGCCTGCCAAGACTGTTCGCGAAGTGTTGTTGACGCTTGACAGGGCTGGTACGGGTAATAACCAAGATGTGTGTCGCGCCAAAATTACCTTGGCGCATCATCCTGTACTGCGTAAAACACCATACGCGGGTATGATATTCAACGGTCTCGGACGTCCGATACGTCTTGACAGCTATTCGGCTACGCTCCCCGCCTCTATGGGAGGCAATAAGACCCCAATCATTGATGAGCGGGAACTTTATGAGGGTGCTAAGCCTTGGGTGGATACCTATTTCGATGATTTGCTACGTCATCCCCAAGCTCCGGAAACGACCGCCGTGCCCGCATACCTGCGCCGCCTCACCGTAGCCGAGGCCGCCCTCATCCAGACATTCCCGCGTGGCTATCAGTTCCAAGGCTCGCAGTCAATGAAATACACGCAGATAGGCAATGCCGTACCTTGCAATATGGCAAAAGCCGTTGTCCAAATGGTGATTGATGTGCTGCAAGGAAAGAAACAGATTACTTATACCAGTAAAGAGCAACAGATGCTTTTCGCACCAGAGGAAATCTATACTGCCAACGTTCCTCCGGTTTTTCCTCCCACATACGAGCGTGTTTGAAATGAAAAAGATGAAACGATGGATGCTGGCCGTGCTGTTGGCGGCCCTGACCCTCACGGGCTGGGGTAGCAGGGCTGCAGCGGCCACAGGCGGTGATACGACGTATGTGGCCCTTGTGGAGTGGCAGGCCGGAAAGACGGTGACTGCCGAGGCTGTGGCGGCCTTTGGCGGTGTTGACAAGTGCTTTGCTGCCGAACCGATTCCCGATGGTGTGTGGGCAAGGATGCAGGGCAAGAGCTATAAGAAGAACCCCTACGTCGGACGCAACGACCTGCGCCATATCCGCGCCCTGCACTGGGACTACGACAACCAGATTCACATCGGTGAGATGGTGTGCAACAAGCAGATAGCAGGGCGTGTGGTCAGGATCCTGCGCCGGCTCTACGATGCCAAGTACCCTATCCAGCGGATGCTGCTGCCCGATGTGTATGGTGCCGACGACGAGACGCAGATGCGCGACAACAACTCGTCATCCTTCTGCTATCGTGCCATTGGCGGCAGCAAAAAGTTGTCGAAGCACGCCCGAGGATTGGCCGTTGACATCAACACGCTCTATAACCCTTACTACAAGGACCGTGCCAACGGTACTCGCTACGTCCAGCCTGCCACGGCAGCCAGATATTGCGACCGCACAGGCGACTTTCCCTACAAGATAGACCATCAGGACTTGTGCTTCCGTCTCTTCACTGAGGCAGGCTTCAGGTGGGGCGGCGACTGGACGACGTGCAAGGACTATCAGCATTTCGAGTTCATCGAATATGAATGAGGCAAGAAAAGTGTACTTGTCGCTTTTAATTCTGCCAAGATGTGACTTTTTCTTTTAATATGTATGTGAAAGTCGGAAAAGTTTTGTACCTTTGCAGCGGTTTATTATAAGGCTTAACAACATGAAACTATTCGACGTGTATCCTCTGTTCGACGTGAATATCGTGAAGGGACAGGGCTGTAAGGTTTGGGATGACAAGGGTCAGGAGTATCTGGACCTGTATGGCGGGCATGCCGTTATCAGCATCGGCCACTCGCATCCCCATTATATTGAGAAGGTTACGGAGCAGCTCGGCAAGATTGGCTTCTACTCTAACTCGGTGATCAACAAGCTGCAGGTAGAGCTGGCCGAGCGTCTGGGAAAGATCAGCGGCTATGAGGACTACCAGCTGTTCCTGATCAACAGTGGTGCCGAGGCTAATGAGAATGCGCTGAAGCTGGCCTCGTTTAAGAACCCTACCGCCACGCGTATCCTCTCGTGTGAGAAAGCTTTCCATGGCCGTACATCGCTGGCTGTGGAGGTGACCAACAACCCGAAGATTGTGTCGCCGCTGAACGACAACCACCATGTGCGCTTCCTGCCGCTGAACGACATCGAGCCATGGGTGCGCGAGATGTCGCGGGGCGGAGTGGCTGCCGTCATCCTGGAGTGCATCCAGGGGGTGGGGGGCATCCAGATGGCCACGCCCAAGTTTGCGCAAGACCTGGCATACGCCTGCAAGCGCTTCGGCGTGACACTAATCTGTGATGAGATACAGTGCGGCTATGGCCGTAGCGGAAAGTTCTTCGCCCACCAGTGGCTGGGCATCAAGCCCGACATCATCACCGTGGCAAAGGGTATTGCCAACGGTTTCCCCATGGGCGGTGTGCTGATCTCGCCCGACTTCCAGCCGGTCTACGGACAGTTGGGTACCACCTTCGGCGGCAACCATCTGGCCTGTGCGGCAGCGCTGGCCGTGCTCGACGTGTTTGAGGAAGAGCATCTGGTGGAGAATGCACGTGAGGTGGGCGACTATCTGATGGAGCAGTTGAAAGCCATCGACAGTCCTCATATCAAGGATGTGCGCGGGCGTGGCCTGATGATCGGTATCGAACTGGACGTACCCCATAAGGACGTGCGGCAGCCGCTGATCTATGAGGAGCACTGCTTTACGGGTTGCGCTGGCCAGAACATGCTACGTCTGTTGCCGCCACTCTGTCTGACGAAGGCTGATGCCGACGAGTTTATCGAAAAGCTGAAGGCCGTCTTGCATTGAAATCCCTCAACATCGAAATAACGTATCATCGAAATAACGAAATAACAAATGAAAATTTCTATCATAGGAGCCGGCGCCATGGGCGGTGCCATCGCCGAAGGTATTATCAAGGGAGGTATCGTCAGCCTTGACGACCTCTGCGTCAGCGACCCCTCGCGTATCAGTCGTGACCGTTTTGCCAATCAGGGCATCACTGCCACCCCCAGCAACCAGTTGGCTGCACAGGGTGCCGACATCGTCTGTGTTGTCGTCAAGCCCTGGCTGGTAGAGCAGGTGCTGAAAAGCATCAAGGACGTGCTCGACTACGACCACCAGCTGTTGGTAGTCGTGGCAGCCGGTGTGTCGTCTGCCAGCATCTGTGAGTGGCTCGTCAAGGATGGCAAGATGATTCCCTCTTTCCTGGTCATCCCCAACATTGCCATTGCGCAGCTGCAGTCGATGACGTTTATCGTTCCCTTTGACGATGTACAGCCTCAGCATACCGAGCAGGTCAAGGAACTGTTCGACAAGATGGGGCAGAGCATCATCACCGAGGAAAGTCATTTGGCAGCAGGTACTACGCTGGCCTCCTGCGGCATAGCCTACGCCATGCGCTACATCCGTGCCGCATCAGAAGGTGGAGTGGAACTGGGCTTCAAGGCCGATACTGCCAAGCAGATAGTGATGCAGACCATGCGCGGTGCCGTGGAACTGCTGCAGGCCACCGGTCTGCACCCTGAAGCCGCCATCGACCTGGTGACAACTCCCGGTGGGGTCACCATCAAGGGCTTGAACGAGATGGAGCATGCCGGTTTCACCTCCAGTGTGATCCGTGGACTGAAGGCAGGAGCCAAGTAAGCAGTGAGGAAATATACCGACCTTTTTGTCGACTTCGACGATACGCTCTACGATACGCATGGCAATGCCGTCATCGCGTTGCGGGAGTTGTTTGACGAACTGCAGCTACAACGGTGGTTTGCCGACCCTGCCGTGTTCTATGACGAATACTGGAAGGCCAACATCGACCTGTGGACACGCTATTCGAAGGGGGAGATCAGCCGTGACTACCTGATTGTAGAGCGTTTCCGCCGTCCGCTGAGTGCCGGCAACGGCTTGGAGCCTACTGCCGATTTCTGTCGCAAGACCAGTGACCTGTTCCTTGACCTGTGTGCGTCAAAGCCTGGGTTGGTAGACGGTGCCCGCGAGCTGATGGACAACCTGCGGGGAAAGGGCTATCGCATGCATCTGTGCAGCAACGGCTTCCATGAGGTGCAGTACAGGAAATTACAGTCCTGTGGACTGAAAGACTATTTCGATACCATAATACTCAGTGAGGATGCCGGTGCCAACAAGCCGTCACCCCTCTTCTTTGACTATGCCCTGCAGCAAACAGGTACACATCGTGACAGCACGCTGATGATTGGCGACAACTTCCATACCGACATCCTCGGAGCAAAAAGGGCAGGACTGGCTACGGCCTATTTTAACCGGTATCCCGAATACCCGGCTCCAGAGCCTGTGGACTATGAGGTCACGTCGCTGTTACAGCTGAAGGACATTCTTTAACTTCTTCCGGAATTTCTGGAATTTCCAGCCCCCTAAACGAAAAATAGCTCTGCCGACTCTTCGTAAAGTCCAGCAACCGACGGAAGACGGGGTCGGAAGCCAATAGGGTGGGGTTGCCAAACAGCAGCAGATGCTCTCTGGCACGTGTCATGGCAACATTCAGTTTCCGGTCGATGACAGCCCCCTCTTCACTGAACTCATTGGCGGTGAGGAAAGTCAGCTGGTAATGCCGCTGGATGGTAAACCCATAGATGATATAGTCGCGCTGACTGCCCTGATAGCGTTCCACGGTGTCGATGGTGATGTCGTTCAGGACGGGGATGCCGTAGGTTGCCAGGTGATGCCTGATTTCGGCAATCTGGTTGCGATACGGTACGATAACCCCTACCGTCTGCAGGGGTGAGAAATGCTCCTTGTTCAGCGCATAGATCCTGGCCACGGTGGCGGCGATGGCGATGGCCTCATGGCTGTTTACCACATCGCTGGTACGTCGCTCGGTGGCAGGAATGGCCACAAAGGCGATGCGGCGGGTCTGTAGGATCTCGTCGATGCCGTGTTCTCCCTCGCAGCTCTCGGGCAGCGTGGCACACTGGTGTTGCAGGGGTACCTCGCACAGTTTTCCCTGATAGAAGGCCTCGTTGGGGAATTGGGCAATGTCGTGATGCATGCGACCTTGTCGGGTGAGCATATATGTCACATCGGCCTGGTCACGGTATTGTTTCAGCAGTCGCTCGAAGAGCGAGAGCCGGCAGTTGGTCAGGTGGATGGCATGCAGCATGGGGTCGGTGACTGCCGATTCCTCCTCTTTTTGCTGTACGACGGCAGGCAGTTGCTTGTGGTCGCCGATGAGTACCACCTTGCGGATGGCACAGGAGCCGTCTGCCGTCGTGGCACTCAGCAGTCCCATCAGTTGAGGCTCCAGGATCTGGGAGGCTTCGTCGATGATGGCCAGGCTGAACGACTTCAGGTTGAACAGGGAGAGGTGGGTAGTGAGCGATGCGGTGGTGCCGGTGAAGACCCGTGTCTTGCCGATGAGGTCGTGCAGTTGACTGATGTGTACACACTGGTTGGCCTTGGCATCCAGCAGATAGGGACGGTAGGCCTCCTCGCACGAGAACTTGCTGCCAATGCGTATGAAGTCGATGTCGCTGTCGGTCAGTTTCCCGCAGATCTCGTCGACGGCGCGGTTGGTATAGGCCAGCAGCAGCACCGAGTCGGTGGTGGAAGCCAGTTCTTCCTGTAGGGTGGTCAACAGCCCGTAGGAGGTCTTTCCCGTTCCCGGAGGTCCGATGATGAGGAACAGCTCTTCGGCCTGTTTCACCTTCAGTGCCAGCTCGTTGAAATCTCCGTAGTCGCCCTGCAGCGTCTTGGTCTTGTCGGTTTTCGGCGGCCTTTGCAGCAATAGCAGGTCTCTGCGTTCCTTGGGAGCAGCCAGCAGGGCGTGCATTCCCCGGAAGAGCGAGGCCGACGACGACTCGAAGAAGTCGTGTTCGATGGCCCATTTCCTGTTGCCATGATACCAGAACAGGCTGCCGTTGACCTGTGCCGCCCTCAGTCCCAGGGTGATGGTGTCTGCCGTGATGTGTTCTATCGTGGCGCGGAACACGATGGTACGCCGTGCGTCCGGCTCCTCACCGTCAGGGTAGGAATAGAGGATGACGATATCGCCATTCCTGAAGTTCGACACCTCATAGTCGTTCTTTGCCGTGATGCCCAGCACCACCCGTTCTGTCCTTTCTTTCTCGTCGGCACTGGGCGAGCGCAGTTCCAGGTTGTAACAGATGTTGCCCGCCGTCAGCTTGTCTTCCAAGGAACAGTACCATTTGTTGGCAAAGCCGGAATTCTCCTTGGTCTGGCTGCCCACCTTCGACAGCAGGTGTTCGGTAGAGATGAATTTCAGGAAGCGCAGGTAGTAGGCGCGCTCCAATGGCGAGGCCGTTCTGATGGGTGACAGCAATGCGTCGATTTGTGGCTTCTGGTACTGTTCCCACAGCACACCCTCTACATGGTTCATGTTGAGGCTGTCGGCCGTGAGACGGGTCAGGATGTCCAGGCCGTTGCGGCAATAGTCGTATTCGTTGGCGGCTATCTCGTTGCGCAGCTTCATGGCGGCAAACACCAGGTCGGGGGCAAAGCCTAAGGGCAGCAGTCCGTTCTGATATTTCGAATAGAGCAGGAAGGCAAACAGTCTGTTGCCGTTTTTCCTGTACCGGTCGTGGAAATTATAGCGGATGAGCAGCATATACAGCAGCAGCTGCACGTAATGCTTCTCCAGCATCTTGGGCGGGTCGCTTTCGGGGAACCCTCCCTTTCCGGCTTTCTGTTCCACGACAGCCATCCCGTCCAGTTGCAACAGGTCCATGCGCCCCTGCAGTCCCAGCATCTCCGAGAAGAACGAGGGTTCTACCATCATCTCTGAGGCATCGAAGTGCATGCCGTCGTTGCGCAGCAGCTGTGGCAGGGTACACTCCAGCACCTCCCTGATGTGCTGCTTCTGCACCCTGGCTTTTGCATGGAAGTCGCCGCTCAGTTCTGTGGTCAGCAGATGGAGGGCGTTGTCCTTGAAGAATCTCCGCGCGCTCACGTTGTATGGCTGGTCGTCGGGAAGGAGATACAGACTCTCGTCCAGCAGCTGTCCGGCCAGATTACCCAATAGCGTATGCTGTGTCGCCGTCATCGGTTTCAGCTTCCCTAACAGGTGGTTGACAGCTGAGGCGGCATAGTTTTCGAAACATGCTGCCACGGCCGAGATGTCTATCAGGTAGTCGGGTTCCCAGACCACCAGTTCCGGATAGCACACTCCGTCCTGTTCCCTTGGCCGGATGATATTCAGCTGACATCCCTCGCAGAGCAGCTCCCTCAGGTAGCTCCAGTCCCAGTCGTGATAGGTGGCGACATTGCTTTTCCCTCCGTAGAAAACCGTTATCTCCCTGGTATCCTCGGCATCGGCATGACCATACAGGAATGTGTCGTCCCAACGGTCAACGATGATGCGCAGGTAGTCGGCCTTCATCACGGCCTGTTTTCTTATCCTGTTGGCGGGAAAGTGTGCTGCCAGGGACTCAGGAACAGGCGTGCCGCTTACCAATTCCACCAGCTGGCATATCGCCTTGAAGTCATAGCGGTAGTCCACCTCCACGTCACTGGCCGTCAGTTGGCTGATGTTGCGCATGCGCACACGGGCATCGTGTACACTTCTCTGTAGTTGCTGCGAGGCATGGTACTCTTTCAGCAGATAGTCGGTCTTGGCAAAGGGGCCGCCAAATCTGACACCGGAAAAGTCGGTGTAGTGGTTCAGGCACTGTTGCAGCACCCTGTTGAGCAGCAGGTATGCCCTCCTGTAATCGGGCAGCAGGCTGTCGCTTTCCTGTAGTTGTGCATACAGGTCGTCAACGATTTCCTGGTCGTATGTCTGATGGTCTTCCATTCTTTTTGCCGGCGTGTAGTGGTACTATAGCATTTGCAGACGGCAAATATAGCTAAAAAAATTGAAATACCGGCCTGTTGGAAGAAAAAATAAAAAAAATGCTCACGAATGAGCATTTTGATGTCTTTCACTTTCCTCGGAAATGGTCGCCCGGCTTTATTTCTTCATCATCGAGATAGCCTTGTGGGCGAGCGAAACTACTACATAATTAAAAATAATCATAACCTAAAACCATTAAAACTGTTAAATCCTGAAACTATCTTTTGCTTTTTGCGATGTGGGGGCTTGGCCCTTTTTCTCGCTTTTTGCACTGCAAAGGTACGCATGTGTTCGCACACAGCCAACTTTTTCACCCTTTTTCTTGCGCAAGTGTACTACTTCTTGACGTAGGTCAACAGGTGTCAGAATTCAATATAGGGTTCCAGCCGTTTAATGACCTCTTCTGGGAAATCGCGTGACAGGCGCAGCTCGTCAAGGCTGTTGATGCGTCCGTGCAGTCGCCGGTAGTCGGCAATGGCCTTGGCCTGATAGTAGTTGAGGTACGGATGGCGTCGCAGGTCGTTGATGGAGAGCTTGTTGATGTTCAGCTTGCGGGTTACAGGCTGACTGATAACGAGGTATTGCTTGGCAGTCTGTGGGAAATGGTCTATCTCGTCGAGTTGGTCGATGCTGACATAGCCTCCCAGTCGTTCGCCGTGGCGGACAATCTCGCGGGCGTAATAGGAGCCGATGCCAGGAACACGTTTCAGCATGGTGGTATCGGCGGTATTGAGAATGACATGCTCACCGGCATGCAGTTTCTGAGGAAAGCGCGTGGTGTCGCGCTCGCCGCTGTCGTTGCTGCCAACCAGTGTGGCGGCTGGCAGGTAGTCGGACGAGATACGGATATAGGGTTCCAGTCGGCGGTAGTCTTTGACGGTAAGGCCGTAGAGACGGGCAAAGTCTTCCTTCCGCCGGTAGATGCCGCCACGCATACGGTATTTATAGATGTTGCGAACTTGCCAGGGTTGCAGACCGAGGCGTAGCAGTTGGGTGCTGTCGGCGGTGTTGGGGTCGAAGGGGAATTCCTGGGGGCTGTGAGCGGTATATGCACTGTAGTTGCCAGCAGATTCGCGGGGGGAAGGGGAATGCTGGGAACCATGGGAATATGAGGAGGGGTGGGAAGGCTGGGAATAGTGGGACTGCTGCGGGATGGCCGTCGCAGGCTTGTCGCTATCGTACAGCACCAGGGCTGTCAGGGCAAGCAGGGCAACGATGATGGCTGCCAGGGCAATATGACGGTCGTGGCGGTTCATAGCACACCCAACTGGTGAAGGAAAATAAGTGATACGCACAGTGGACAGACGTAGCGGACGGCAAAGAGGAATACGGCAAAGAGCCGTGTGCCTGTGGTGCCGTAGTTGGTAAACTCGTCGTGTACCACCTGTTTGGGAATATACCATCCGACGAACAGACAGGTCAGGATGGCTCCCGTGGGCAGCATGAAGTTGGCCGTCAGCTTGTCGCAGAAGTCCATCAGGGAGTTGCCCATCAGCTGTATCTCCGGACAGGCACCTACTGACAGTGAACAGAAGATACAGATGACGGAGGCTACCACGGTAATGACCCATGCCGACTTGCGACGGGGCAGGGAGCGTTCTTCAGTGAAGAAGGCCGTGCCAATCTCGTGCATGGATATCGTACTCGTCAGTGCGGCAAATACCAGCAGGGCATAGAACAGGATGCTGACCACATAGCCCACTGCGGGGATAGAGCTGAAAGCCTGCTGGAATACGTTGGGCAGGGTGATGAAGATGAGTGCCGGTCCGCTGTCGGGGTTGACACCCACGGAGAAGGCTGCCGGGAATATCATCAGTCCCGACAGGATGGCGATGAGGGTGTCGATGGCCACAATCTGTCCGGCGGCAGGCAACAGCCGTGTGGTGCGGGTGAAATAGCTGGCGTAGGTACACAGACATGCCGTACCCAGTGAGATAGAGAAGAATGCCTGGCCTAATGCCTCCAGCAGCACATTGCCGGAGAGCTTGGAGAAGTCGGGCTTTAGCAGGAACTCGATGCCCTTTCCGGCACCCGGCAGCATGCATGAGGCCGCAACCAGTACCAGCAGCAGTAGGAAAAGTACGGGCATGAGGAGCTTTGAAGCCCGCTCAATGCCGTGTCGAACGCCACGTACCACCACCAGATGGGTAATCAGCACAAAGGACACCCCCCAGAGGGTGGGCTTGACGGGGTGACTGGAAAAGTCGGAAAAATAACGCTGTACATAGTCGGCATCGCCCTGCAGGTGACCGGCGACAGAGGCAAAGAGATATTGCAGGCACCAACCGGCTACCACGGCATAGAAGCCGAGGATAATGGTGGCGGTGAGGATGCCCAGATAGCCTACGTACTTCCACGGCCTTCCTCCCGACAGCTTGTCATAGGCACGGGCAGCATTGGCCTGTGCGTGGCGTCCTACGATAAACTCGCTGATCATCCCTGGTATGCCGAGCAGCACGATACATCCGATATAAATCAAGATAAAGGCTGCCCCGCCGTTCTCACCAGCCATGTAGGGGAACCGCCATACGTTGCCCAGGCCTACTGCCGACCCTGCCGTTGCTAGTACGATGCCTATCTTGCTACCGAAGTTACCACGTTCCTTCATTTATTAATGATCAATTAGTAGTGAGTAATAAGTAATGAGGATATGCTGACAGACGGTTTTTTATACCAGGTCCAGCTGATGCAGGAAAATGAAGAGGATGGCCAGCGGACAGACGTACTTCACGAGGAAGAGGTAGAAGTGGAAAAAGCGTCCGCGAAGGGTGCCCCAGTTGGTGAACTCGTCGCGTACCACCTTGTGAGGTACGAACCATCCCAGGAAGATACAGGTGAGGAAACCCACCACCGGCAGGAAGATCTGACCGGTGATGAAGTCGAACCAGTCGAAGAGGCTCTTGCCGAAAATCACCAGCCCGTCGACGGCTCCCAACGACAGCGAGCAGAAGGTACCGATGACAGCCGCTGCCACCGTGACGATTAGTGCCGCCCGTTTGCGGGTGGTGTGCAACTCCTCTTGGAAGAATGCCGTACTCACCTCATGCAGTGACATCAGTGATGTCAGGGCCGCCAGCGACAGCAGTACGAAGAACAGCAGCGAGATGAGATATCCTAATAGTGGCATGGCCGCAAAGGCCTGCTGGAACACGTTGGGCAGCGTGATGAAAATCAGTGACGGGCCGCTGTCGGGATTGACTCCTACGGAAAAGGCGGCAGGGAAAATCATCAGTCCGGCCAGGATGGCTACGAAACAGTCGATGACGGCAATCTGTGTGGCCGACTTCGTCAGGTCGGTATATTTGGAAAAATAGCTGGCGTATGTACACAGGCACCCCATGGCGATACTCAATGAATAGAAGCTCTGTCCTAATGCTCCGAGGAACACGTCGCTGTTGATTTTCGTCAGGTCAGGCTTGAAGAGGAACTCGATGCCCTTGTAGGCATCCGGCAGCATACAGGATGCTCCCACGATAATGAGCAGCAGGATAAAGAGGGTGGGCATGAGTAGCTTCGAAGCCCGTTCAATGCCGTCGCGCACGCCATGTTCTATAATAAGATAGGTGATGCCCAGGATGACAACCGTCCACACTACAGGTTTCACAGGGTCGGCCGACAGCTCGGTAAAATAGGTCTTGAAGTATTCCGGGTCGCCCTGTAGATGTTCTGCCAGCGAGGCAAAGATATATTGCAGGCACCAGCCGCTGACCACGGCATAGTAGCCGCTGATGAGGAATCCTGTCAGCACACCCATATAGCCGATGACAGTCCACGGCGACCCTCCCGACAGTTTGTGGTAGGCACGCGCCGTGTTGGACTGGCCGTGACGGCCCACGATAAACTCACTGATCATGCAAGGGATTCCCAGCAGCAGTACACATATCACATAGATGATGATAAATATGGCTCCACCGTTCTGTCCGGTCATATAGGGGAACCTCCACACATTTCCCAGTCCCACAGCCGAGCCTGCTGTGGCCAGGATGACCCCCAGCTTACTGCCAAAATTGGCCCTCTCGTTCACATTATTTGTCATAACGCTTGCAAAAGTATAAAATAATTCTTATTTTTGCAACCTAAAAAACAGAGAATATGCAGTTTTTCATTCTTTTTGTAAAAAAATACCCCCTTTCGCTGCTCTGTATCGGACTCATCTGGTATCTCTCCCTCATCGTGGATATGCCAGAGACACCCTTCGATGACGTGGCTTTTATCGATAAGTGGACGCACCTCGTCATGTATGGCGGCACCTGCTCCGTCATCTGGTGGGAACACCTGCGCTGCCACGACCGCCCTGACTATGCCCGCCTGCTGCTGTTTGCCGTTGTGGGCATGATCCTGCTTGGTGGAGTCATCGAGCTGCTGCAGGCCTATTGTACCACCAACCGTTCAGGTGAGTGGCTCGACTTCTGGGCCGACTCCGTAGGAGTGCTGTTAGGTGCAGCCATCGGCCTGCTGCTCTACCGCTTCCGCAAGGGAAAGGCATAGCAGACATGATGATGATGAGTCTTTGGCAGTTTATTCCAGATAGGTGTATCCGTAGAGTCCGGAGCGATAGTTGCTGAGGAACTCTTTCCCCTCTTCGAGGGAGATTTTTCCTTGCTTGACACTCTTGGACACCCAGATCTCCAGCTGGCGCACCAGTTTCTTGGGATTATACTGTACATACTCCAGCACCTCTTCTACCGTCTCGCCATCGAAGATCTGGTCGATGTGGTAGTGGCCGTCCTTGACGGAGATGTGTACTGCCGTCGTGTCGCCAAACAGGTTGTGCATGTCGCCCAGGATTTCCTGATAGGCACCCACAAGGAACACGCCCAGATAGTAGTTCTCATTCTTCTTCAGCGTATGAACAGGCAGGGAATGTGAGTTGTGGCGGTTGGTGGCGAAGTTGGCGATCTTGCCGTCCGAGTCGCACGTAATATCCTGAATGGTGGCATTACGGGTGGGACGCTCGTTGAGTCGCTGGATAGGCATGATGGGAAAAATCTGGTCGATGGCCCACGAGTCAGGCAACGACTGGAACAGCGAGAAGTTGCAGAAATACTTGTCGGCCAACAACTTATCGATATTCATCAGTTCCTCTGGAACGTGCTTCAGGTTTTTGGCCAAGGCATGAATCTCGTGACACACACTCCAGTACATGGCCTCAATCTCTGCACGTGTCTTCAGGTCGACAATGCCGTGGGCAAAGAGGTCGAGCACCTCCTCACGGATTTGTTCAGCATCGTGCCAGTCTTCGAGCACATTACGAGGCGAGAGGTTGTCCCAAATCTCGTAGAGGTCCTTTACCAGTTGATGGCTGTTCTCATCGGGTTCGAATTCCTCGGGCATCTCAGGCAGCGAGGCGGTCTCCAGCACATCGATAACCAATACTGAGTGGTGGGCGGCCAGCGAGCGTCCGCTCTCAGTGATGATGTTGGGATGAGGAATTTCGTTACGGTTGGCGGCATCAACGAAAGTATAGATACAGTCGTTGACATACTCCTGGATGGAGTAGTTGACACTGCTCTCGCTCGATGGCGAGCGTGTTCCATCGTAGTCGACACCCAGACCACCGCCACAGTCTACGAAGTCGACATTATAGCCCATCTTGTGCAACTGCACATAGAACTGAGAAGCCTCGCGAAGAGCCGTCTGGATACGACGAATCTTCGTAATTTGCGAACCGATATGGAAATGGATCAGGCGCAGACAGTCGCGCATATCCTTCTTGTCAAGCAGTTCCAAGGCTTCAAGAAGCTCTGCGCTGGTCAGTCCGAATTTCGAGGCATCGCCACCGCTTTCTTCCCACTTGCCGGCACCACTGCTGGCCAGCTTGATACGGATGCCGATATTGGGCTTTACACCCAATTTCTTAGCCTCTTTGGCTATGATTTCCAGTTCGTTGAGTTTCTCGACGACAATGAAGATGCGCTTGCCCATCTTCTGTGCCAACAGTGCCAGCTCGATATACGACTGGTCCTTGTAGCCGTTGCAGACAATGATAGAGTCGCTCTGACACTGTACGGCGATGACGGCATGCAATTCTGGCTTGGAACCAGCCTCAACCCCCAGATTGAACTTACGGCCGTGCGAGATAATCTCCTCTACAACGGGTTGCATCTGGTTGACCTTGATGGGATAGACGACATAGTTCTCGCCCTTATAGTCGTACTCCTTGGCGGCTTTCTTGAAACAGCTCCATGTTTTTTCGATGCGGTTGTCGAGGATGTCGGGAAAGCGCAGCAGCACCGGTGACTGTACGTCACGCAGCGACAATTCGTCCATCACCTCACGGAGGTCGATTTGCGTACCGTCCTTACACGGAGTCACGTAGACATTGCCTTCGTCGTTGATACCGAAATAGCTGGTACCCCAACCGTTGATGTTGTAAAGCTCCTTAGAGTCGTCGATAGTCCACTTTTTCATAGTTCTTTCTGATGGGGATAATGTGGTTAATAGGAATTAAAAGGAGAGGAGGCTGCGCAGGTTGGCTACGCTGACCTGTATCTTGTCGTAGTTGTCGAGTAGGCTGACATCGAGGGTGTAGCGAGCCTTGTTGTAGAATGGTTCGCGCTCTTTCAGATGTTCCGTGATATAGGCAATCAGCTCATCAGGACTCTTTCCCTTCAGCAGGGGGCGCTCTACCTTAGCCATCAGCAGGTGTTTGTAGAGCACTTCAGGAGTAGCCTTCAGGTAGACGACATCACCTTGTTGGTTCAGGTAGTCCATGTTGTCGAAGAAACAGGGGGTGCCACCACCACAGCTGATGATGACATCCTCGAACTCGGCCACCTCGTGCAGCATGTTGTATTCCATTTTGCGGAACCCCTCCTCACCGCGTTCGGAAAAGATCTGTGGTATCGACTTGCGCATGCGGCTTTCGATATACCAGTCCATGTCGTAGAACATCATACCCGTCTCTTTCGAGAGGGCCTTGCCCACGGTGGTCTTACCCGAACCCATGTAACCGATTAAAATGATTCTTCGCATAATATCCAATGAGTATTACTCATTATTTTTATTAATGATCTTCATGCACTCATCATAGGTCAGTTCGGCAGCGCGGGCCTGCAGGGCCTTGGGGAGACGGAAGTTCTTGCCGTCATAGGCGATGTAGGGACCATAGCGGCCGTTGAGAATCTGGAGCTTGCCATCGGCATCGAAGGCTTTCAAATGCTTCTTTTCCTCTTGGTGCCGCTTCTCGTTAATCAGGGCAACGGCTTCGTCAAGCGTGATGGTCATGGGGTCGGCATCCTTCGGCATGGAGGTGTACTTCTTCTGGTGTAGTACGTAGGGACCGAAACGACCTGTTCCGATGACGACGGGATGTCCTTCAAAGTCTCCGACGGTACGCGGCAGCTTGAACAGTTCCATGGCCTCTTCAAGAGTCAGCGCATCCATGCTCTTGTCGGCAGGCAGCTGTGCAAACATCGGTTTCTCCGTGTCCTCGGCAGAGCCGATCTGTACCACGGGACCGAAGCGGCCAATCTTGACGAAGACGGGCTTGCCGGTCTTGGGGTCTTTGCCTAACTGTCGCTCACCGGCCTTGCGCTCCTGTCGGGCATTCATGGTCTTCTCAACGGTAGGCTCAAATTTCTTGTAGAAACTCTTCAGCATGTCGGTCCATTTCTCTCCGCCTTCGGCAATCTTGTCGAAGTCCTGCTCCACCTTGGCCGTGAAGTGATAGTCCATGATGCCGGGGAAATACTTCATCAGGAAGTCGTTGACCACCATACCAATGTCGGTAGGCAGCAGCTTTCCCTTTTCTGAGCCGACCATTTCCTTACGGTGGCTCTGTTTGACCACCTTTCCCTTGAGGGTGTCGATGGTGTAGATCCGTTCTTCTCCCTTTTTGTCTCCCTTGTGTACATATTCACGCTGCTGGATGGTGGAGATGGTGGGAGCGTAGGTGGAGGGGCGTCCGATGCCCAGTTCTTCCAGCTTGTGTACCAGTGAGGCTTCTGTATAACGCTGCGGACCCATGGTGAAACGTTCGGTGGCCTGTATCTCGCGGCGTGTCAGCTCCTGTCCTTTCTTCAATGGGGGCAGCAGATGGCTCTCCTCCTCTTGCTGCTCGTCATCATCTGATGACTCACGATATACTTTTAGGAAACCATCGAACTTGACGACCTCGCCATTGGCTGTAAAGGTGGAAGTGGGAATGGTGCTGACATTAATCTCTACGGTGGTTTTCTCCAGTTCGGCATCAGCCATCTGGCTGGCGATCGTGCGCTTCCAGATCAGCTCATACAGCCGACGCTCCTGGGCCGTACCCTCTATATCTGAACGATCCATGTAGGTGGGGCGAATGGCTTCGTGGGCTTCCTGGGCACCTTTTGAGTTGGTATGATACTGACGCACCTTGCTATAGTCGGCACCATAGAGATGGGTAATCTCTTCCTTGCTGGCATTGATGCACAGGCTGGAGAGATTCACCGAGTCGGTACGCATATAGGTAATCTGTCCGTGCTCATACAGGTGCTGGGCCACCATCATGGTCTGGCTGACAGTAAAGCCCAGTTTACGGGCGGCTTCCTGTTGCAGGGTAGAAGTGGTGAAAGGGGGAGCCGGTGTGCGCTTTGTCGGTTTCTTGGTAACCGATGCCACGGTGAACGTAGCCTCTTTACACTGTTCCAGGAACTGCTCTACCTCCTCATGGGTTTTCATACGTTGTGCCAGTGAGGCCTTTACTTCCGATTGTGAACCGTCGGCATTGGTGATGGCAAAGATGCCGCTGATGTTGTAGAACGACTCGCTCTTGAAGTTTTGTATCTCCCGTTCGCGTTCTACGATGAGGCGCACGGCAACACTCTGCACACGGCCAGCCGACAGGGCGGGCTTCACCTTGCGCCACAGTACCGGCGACAGTTTGAAACCTACGATACGGTCCAGCACGCGGCGGGCCTGCTGGGCATTCACCAGGTTCATGTCAATATGACGTGGATTCTCAATGGC
Source organism: uncultured Prevotella sp. (assembly GCA_946415755.1). GTDB lineage: Bacteria > Bacteroidota > Bacteroidia > Bacteroidales > Bacteroidaceae > Prevotella. The sequence continues at coordinate 22,907 of CAMKTS010000036.1, forward strand.
CTTAAGGATGGCAGGCTTGGTAATTTCGTGAAAAACGATGCGGTTGGTCTTTTCCTCATCCAGACCCAGCACCTCGCAAAGGTGCCATGAGATGGCTTCTCCCTCACGGTCTTCATCGGATGCGAGCCAGATCTTCTCTGCCTTCTGTGCATTGCTTTTCAGTTCCTTGACCAACTTCTCCTTTTCTTCGGGAATCTCATATTCTGGCGTGAGCGACTTTTCGTTGACACTCATCTCCTTTTTCTTCAGGTCACGGATGTGGCCATAGCTTGACATAACCTTGAAGTCATTGCCAAGGAACTTTTCTATTGTCTTGGCCTTTGCAGGCGACTCAACTATCACCAGATTCTTTTGCATATTGTACTTTTTAACCTCTAAACTTTTTGTTTTATTGAATTACGGGCTGCAAAAGTAGGCAAAAGTTTTGGTTACACCTTATATATATAGTAGTTTTTTTATTTTCTTAACACTTCGTACTCTTGCAGAAAGCGAATGACGGCGTTGCGGATACTGGTGAGGCCGAATGCTGCAGGATTCACTTCGTTGATGGGAATCCAGAGGGCTTCGGCAGCATCGTCGGCAGCCCGTACAATGGCTTTTGCCCTGTCGGGGTCGCCGTGAAGGTGGACGAGGAAATCCATGTCGAGGGTATGTACGCCCATGCCGCTGTACTGGTAGACGTTGGGCGAAGAAAAGAGGTACTGTATCTCGTCAACCTCCAGACCAGTCTCCTCCTTGATTTCACGGCGCATCCCCTCTTCTACCGTCTCATACATGTCGACAAAACCGCCCGGAAGGTCGAGGGTTCCTTTGGCAGGTTCCTTGGCGCGGCGCACCACCAACATCTCATCCAGGTCGTTGACAATGAAGGCCGCCGTTGCCGAGCAGGGATTGGCGTAGTAGGTGAAACCGCATTCCCTGCACTTCTTGCTCTTGAAATTATGCTCCTCAAAATGAGTGCTGCCGCAAACGGGGCAGTATTGGAATTTCTCTAAAGGATGCTCCATTCTTGGCCAGTTTTACCCTTTTGTTTTTTTACTTTTTTCCCTTTACCAGTCATCCGTGCGGAAGGGGAAGAGCGGTAACCCTGCGATATTGCCCAGGTTGCCCAACAGCCAGTTGCGGAAGCAATAGCGTATGGCCACTGGCTGTTTCACCTCTGGAGAGATAATCAATACGGCCTCATTCCAGTAGCCGCCACCGGGTTTCCAGAAGTGCTGTGCCTTGGCGGGGTGGAACACACGGTCAGCTCCTGCCACCTCGAAGCCTTCTATTCCATTGAAGCGGCTGATGCCGCCGAACTCATTGTCCAGGTGGATGAATACGGAGTCGTTTCTCACCAACATGTCTCTGTACGACGGACTCTCACAAATCACCTTGTCCATGCCGTAGGTCTTGTTCAGAGCCAGAAAGGCCAGCCGCTGTCCCACCTTCTGTTTCTGGGTGGGGTGTATCTGCGTGCCCTCGTAGGGATAGACACAGTCGTTGGTACATACCAGTCCGCTGTTGGGAATGATTTTCGATGCCTTGTACTGCTGTTCCTGCAGCAAGGCATTCCACGTTCCCTGCTTGTCGCCGCTGTCGTAGGGGGCTATTTGTACGAAGTAGAACGGTATCTCGCCCAGTTTAAACTGTTCCCGCCACTGGTCTACCAGCAGTTTCAGCCGTTGCGAATACTGATCGCCGGGGTCGCCTACGTTGGAGCAGCCCTGATAGAAGAGGATACCCTTTACGGTATAGTTCAAGATAGGGTTAAAGGTACCATTGCCCCATACCAGTGCACGGTGGTAGTCCCATTCTTTCTTATGGTTCACGATGCCCATGGTATCTGTAGGCTCTTGTGTATACTTCTCCAGGTTCTCCTTTGTCAGCCAACTCTCCACGCGGCTGCCGCCCTTGTTGGCCTCGATGAGTCCGATGGGGATGTCGAGTGCCTTATTTACCAGTTGTGCGAAGAAGTAGCCTGTAGCAGAGAAGTCGCCCACCGTCTGCGGGCTGCATTCGCGCCATTGGGTGTCGGCATCCTCCTGGGGAGTCATGCGCATGATGCTGGGAATCTTGGCCGACCGTACCTGTCGGGGGCCTGCAGCATTGATGACCTCCAGGTTGTAGTTTTCTACAGGACATTGTCCGAAGCCTTTTACGGGCATCTCCATGTTAGACTGTCCGGCACAAACCCAAACCTCGCCCGCGAGTACATTATTAATAGTAACCTTGCCGTCACCATCGTCGAAAGTGATGCTCAGCGGTGTGTACGAAGCCTGTGGAGACTTTACCGTCAGGAGCCAGCGGCCTTGCTGGTCGGTTTTGGCCTCGGCACGTTCGTCCGACCAGGAGGTCGTGGCTATGACTTTCTTGCCGGGCTTTGCCCAGCCCCACAGCCGCACATCGGTCTGCTGTTGTATGACCATGTTGTCACTCACCAAATGGGGTAGCCTCACTTTTGCCTGTAGGTTGGCAGTCAGCGACAGAAGCAGTGTCGCGGCCAGAAATGCCTTCTTGTTCATAAGCTTTTATAAGTCTGTTTTTATCTTTTGAGTGCAAAATTACGAATAAGTGAGCAAAGTACCAAATTAATTTGAACATTTTCTCCTCATAAATGACGTAATTTTCCACCTTATGCTGTGATTTTATTTGTACCTTTGCATCCCGAATGGAATTAATACAAACTACTAATAGATTAATAAGATGAAACAAAACAACTGCAAATGGATGATGAGGCTGACCGTAACACTCTTTATATTCTTCATGTCTCCCTCTCTCATTTTTTCTGAGAACTATCCCTATCGTAGCGACTATCTGTGGCTAACAGTTCCCGACCATGCCAACTGGCTCTATAAGACTGGTGAGAAGGCCAAAGTGGAAGTGACACTATGTAAATACGGTATTCCGCGGGATACAGAAGTCAGCTATGAGATTGGCCAGGATATGTTGCCTGCTACTGCCAATGGCAAGGTGATGCTCAAGAACGGAAGGGCCGTCATTGACATGGGTACGATGAAGAAACCGGGTTTCCTGGACCTGAGGATGAAAGCCACTATCGACGGGAAGACCTATGAGCACCATGTCAAGGTAGGCTTCTCGCCGGAGCAGCTGACTCCCTATACGAAGAATCCCGCCGACTTCGATGACTTCTGGAAAAAGAACCTCGAGGAGGCTCGCCAACAAGTGAAGAACGACCGGCTGACGGTGAAATGCGAGAAAGTGGATAAGTATTCCACCCCCGATGTCGACTGCTACCTGCTGAAGTTACATACCGACCGCCACCACAGCATCTACGCCTATCTGACCAAGCCCAAGAAGGCTGGCAAATATCCTGTGGTACTGTGCCCACCGGGAGCTGGCATCAAGACCATCAAGGAACCCATGCGCAACCACTACTATGCCAAAAACGGCTTTATCCGTATGGAGATGGAAATCCACGGCCTGCACCCTGAGATGACATCGGAGCAGTTCGGGGAGATATCGAGTGCTTTCTCAGGCGAGAATGGCTACCTGGAGAATGGCCTTGACAACCGCGACAACTATTATATGAAACACGTTTACGTGGCCTGCATCCGTGCTCTCGACTACCTCTGTGCGCTGCCCGACTGGGATGGCAAGAATGTCTTTGTACAAGGAGGCAGCCAGGGCGGTGCCCTTTCACTCATCACGGCAGGTCTGGATTCTCGTGTGACGGGCTGTGTGGCCAACCATCCCGCCCTCAGCGACATGGCCGGCTATGCCGAAAAGGGACGTACCGGTGGCTATCCGCACTTCCACCGCGAGAACCAGATGCTGACACCCGAAAAGATTCAGGTGTTGCAGTATTACGACGTAGTCAACTTTGCCCGCCGCATCAAGTGTCCGGTCTATATGACGTGGGGCTATAACGACAATGTCTGTCCTCCCACCACGAGCTATATCGTGTGGAACCTTATCACCGCTCCCAAAGATCCGCTTATTACACCTGTCAACGAGCATTGGACGACTACGGACACCAACCAGGGGCAGATGCACTGGCTTAAAAAACAGATTCGCTAAAAATCTTTTGATAAGAAGGCTGCCTTACTGGAATTAATGCTGTTGATTCTTTTTCATGTCTTTCCAGAAGGGTACCAAAGCCGGTGCGCCGTCATTGGTTTCCAGTTCCAGTTCCGGAATCTCAATCTCATCGTCCGGACGGAAGGGAATGATGGTTGTGTTGGCCTTCTGAACTACCACCATGGCAACGCCCTGCGAGATGATGTCCAGTTCCTTGGCGGCTCTCCACGAGAGGTCGATGATACGGCTCCTGACAAACGGTCCCCTGTCGGTAACCCTTACTACGACGCTCCGTCCGTTAGCGGGATTATACACCTTCAGCAAGGTGCCGAAGGGATAGGTGCGGTGGGCGCATGTCAGGCTGTCCTTATGAAGTTTTTCGCCGCTGGCCGTCCTGCGGCCGTTGAAATGCTTGGCGTAGAACGATGCCTTCCCTTTCTGGGCACCTTGCGCGTTCAGAAATGAGCAATGAGAAATGAGCAATGAGAAGTGAAGCAGCAACACAACGGTGAAAAGGCGCCTTGGAAAGGTGTCTTTTTCAAGCCTGTTATATGTGTATAAATCATTTCTCATTCCTCATTCCTCATTTGGAATCATACGATTCCTTGTGCCATCATGGCATCATATAGACCTTGGCTATCGCCGAGCTCTATACAATGCC
>CAMKTS010000037.1 GCA_946415755.1 uncultured Prevotella sp.
GACTTGGACGCTCGCCTCGATGCCTGACTACGACGTCGAACTGGAAGTGGAATACGAGACCGAATTGGCCCTCTCTGAGACAACGGACAACAGCGCCGCACTGACAGAGTGGAACGGCTACGAGGCCGACGTCACCCTGACGCGCACGCTCAGCGCAGGCTCATGGAACACCTTCGCCGTGCCGTTCGGCGTGGATGCTACGAAACTTGCAGCCCTAAAAGCATTGAAGGGTGTGACGGTGAAGGAACTGAGCAGTGCTTCGTTCGACGCTGGCACGCTGACGTTGACCTTCGCCGACGCCGCAAGCATCGAGGCCGGTAAGCCCTATCTGGTGAAGGTAACGTCGGACTTCAATCTATCTACCAACACATTCCCCAGTGCCATCGTGAGCAAGACCCCTGTGCCCTTCACTTCGACCGACGTCGATTTCATCCCGACGCTGGGTGCAACGACCATTCCCGACGGCGACACGAAGGCCGTGCTCTTCCTCGGAGCTGAGAACAAGCTGAAGAATCCCGCCACTCTGCCCGCCGACATCAAGGGCTTCCGTGCCTACTTCCAGCTGAAGGGTGACGCTGTCAGTGCTGCCCGCTTCAACATTGACTTCGGCGACGGCGAGACCACTGGCATCAAGGCAATTGACAATGGACAATTGACAATTGACAATGAGGTCTACGACCTGCAGGGCCGCCGCGTCAGTGGCACCGCCCAGAAGGGTGTGTACATCGTGAATGGTAAGAAAACTATAATCAAATAAATGGAGGATACAACTATGACAAAGAAAGAATATCAGAAGCCCGTGATGGAGGTCCTGGAGTTGCAGCACAAGAGCCAGATTCTGGCCGGGTCTGTAACGAGCGTTAAGACCACAGGCCTTGACATGGAAGATGAACTGCTGTTGCCACCTGGTGGCCTGTCCGGAACCCCATGGGACGACGCGATGTAAAATCCTGAACATTAGCAACCATCATTCGGGGACGGAGCACTTTCGTATGCTTCGTCCCCGAATTTTTACATCAAATCCAGTATATCCCTAAAGAAAGCCTCGACAGTCCGTTGCATTAATGGCTCGTCATCTTTGTTGTTCATAGAATCTATGGTTTCACTTTTCTACCGTTTAACACGTAATTTATTGATATAAAATGAAATACAAATACTATGGTTACATATATTGGTAGCAATACGGGCTCAATGTCGTGGCAGACAATACGGGGGATGTGGTCAGACTTGTGCATCCGCTGAACATCCCATCGTAACAGAAATTAGCCAGCGTTGTAGCTGGTAATGCGGGAGCTGTTGTCAAGTTGGTGCAGCCAGAGAACATACTCTGGTAGCTTGAACTTTTCATCGTAGTTGCTGGTAACGATGGCGCTGCTGTCAGGCTCGTGCAACCATAAAACATACTGGAATAACAAAACTCGGTCAACGTTGCAGCCGGCAACGAAGAGGGTGCGGTGAGTAAGCCCGTGCAGTATTGGAACATATCTTCGGCAGTCTCGGCTTGACGGTCACAGGAAGACGACTTGCGTCGTAGGTTTCTTGTAGGTTTTTCTTTTCATAGACTGATAGTTTTTGGTTTTTGTGTACCATTCGTTATTTCTCGCTGCAAAGATAGGGATTATTTGGCAAAATAAAACGCAAAGTATTTAGAATAATGACCCACGCAACGTTCCGCCACGTGAGTGCCGGAGCCTTTCTTCATGAGTAGGCTACTCATGGAGCTGAGTGGCCTCTTCACGACCGTGAGGAGGCTCTTCACGGCGGTGAGTGGCCCACTCACGGAAATTCCGTGCGTTGGGATGTTCCGCACCAATCCGATCGTCATTTTTCAGAATGTAACTTTTCCTGGTATAACATCTCTCGCACGCACGCGCTCATATATATTGCTGAACGTTTTTTTATGTGACCCTTCTGACCCTTCTGACCCCTAACTCAGCCGCTGTTGAAAGTCTTTTACGGGTCAGAAGGGTCAGAAGGGTCACTTGTTTTTGTGTTTGCCTACTACATACGCGCGCGTGAGTGACTAAAAAGAAACCATTCGGGTAATTCGTGTAGTTCGTGGTCGAAGCAAAGACAAGGTGAATGAATGGTAAGAATCTTCGTAAACGATTGCGTGGGAAACTTCGCCCTTGACGATACAACGAATGCGAAGAAAAGGCTACCTTTGTGGCGTTAAACCAAACTACTGAACAATGATAACCAAACTATTTCGCCGTGCATCACTGTTGATGTTGATGACTGTCTGCTCCGTGGCCGCGAAGGCTATCGGTGGAGACGGACTGTATTTCGTACAAGATTTTGAAGACCTGACGCAGTATCCTGAAACCAAACTGGGCGAGGAACAGGCGTACAACGTGGAAGGGCAGGGCACATGGCTCTACCTGAATGCCTTTCAGGCTACCAACACCAGCTACATCCCTGACGGTTCGGCACATAACCTGCGACTGCCGAAGAACGGCTCGTATGTGGTGACCCCGCTGCTGACCAACGGCGTGGGCAAGGTGACCTTCGACATCGGGCGCAGCAGCGTGAAGGTGTATACCTCTACCGATGGCGGACAGACCTGGACGGAGGCTACGCAAAGCATCAGCGGCAAGAAGGTGACGGTAAACGTGGCCTCGGACGGCGTGAACCGCATCAAGGTGGCCAATGATACCTCGAAGGATGCCGATATCGACAACCTGGCGGTCTATGCACAGACGTTTGAGACACCGGTAAAGCTGGCTACCCAGGATGCCACCCTGGTCACGACCAGCAGTGGCGTACTGAACGGACGCCTGCTGGCCACTGGCGGTGAGCATATCACTGAGTGGGGCTTCGTATGGAGCACCATCAGCAAAGAGCCAACCATCAGCGACAACATCCTGGTGGTGACGACTGCCGACGATTACTTTTTCTTCACACGCACGCTGGACGGCCTGCGCGAGGGAACTACCGTCTACTACCGTGCCTACGCCAAGTATGCCGACACGCAGGCTTACGGCGAGGTGAAGAGCTTCAAGACGCTCATCGACGAACAGGCGCAACAGGTGGATGCCGAAGGCCGCTACTTCGTACAGGACTTCGAGGACGCTTCGACATACCCGCAGGAGAAGGGGGCACAGGATGCCGAGTTCTATGTGGCAGGCCAGGGCACGTGGATATACACCAATGCCTTCATGTCGAACAACAGCAGCTATAACGTCGATGGCTCGACGATGAACCTGCGACTGCCGAAGAATGGCTCGTATGTCATCACACCCGTCCTGAACAGTGGCGTGAAGAGGGTGACGTTCTATGCCGGACGAAAGGGCGACAAGCTCACGGCCAGCATCATGAAAGGCGGAGCGTGGAGCGACGTGGCCATCACGCTCGACGGTAACAATGCCTCGTTCGAGGTACACGACATGACCGCCAACCGCGTGAGGATTGCCAACAACTCCAGCGGTGATGCCGACATCGACAACCTGACAGTATATGCCGAGGCTTTCGGCACGCCTGCCACCGTGGCTACGGGGGCTGCGACCAACATCACCAAGAACTCGGCAGAGGTGAGCGGAAACATCGTGGATGCCGGCGACCAGCCCATCACCGAGACAGGCTTCGTATGGGCACTCAACAGTCAGCCCACCATGGCCGACAACACCATCGAGACCGAAGTGCCGGCAACGGGAGAGTTCTCGCTGCTCATCACAGGACTGAAGGCCAGTCAGACGGTGTACTACCGTGCCTACGCCCTCTCGAATGCAGGCTATGCCTACGGCGAGGTGATGAGCTTTAATACGGAAGAGGCTACACCGGCCGTGGTGGTGACCAGCGAGGTCACGAAGAGCGGCAGCAAGTACCGCCTGGGCGGTATGGTGACCGACGATGGCGGCCTGGAATTGCAGGAGGTGGGCATCGTATACGGCACCACAGCCGGACTGACCATCGACAACGGCACAAAGGTGACCATGTCGCGCCCGTCGGGCAAGTTCTCTACCAGCGTGGCCCTGGAGGAGTCTACCGTATATTATGTGCGTGCCTACGCCATCACGGCAAAGGGTACGGCGATGGGCGACGAGAAGTCGTTCAAGACCGACGAGGTGGAGGAGCAGCCCGACATCATCAAGGGTGACATCATCTGGTGTGCCCCCGACGGCGACGATACCATGGCCGACGGCTCGGAGAGCAAGCCCTTCTTCGACGTGCAGAAAGCCATCGACCTGGCACAGCCCGGCGACCGTATCTGGATGAAGGCCGGTACCTACGTGTATGACAAGCGCATCAACATCGACGACCGCAACGGTGAACCCGACAAGATGATTGAGCTGTTCGGATACCAGGGAAGGGCCGTGCTCGACTTCTCGGGCATGCCGTACCATAGCCATTCCAACAACCCCTATCAGGGTGTGCGACTCACCAGCTCCTACTGGCACTTCTACCATATCGATATCTGCAACGCCAGCGACAACGGACTGCTCATCGAGCGCAACAAGCCTACCGGCGGCTCGGCCAGCGACATCGTGGCACGCACGCAGGACGGACACGATAACCTGATTGAGGAGTGTAACTTCTATAAGAACGGCGATACGGGACTGCAAATCAAGAACCTCGGAGCCTTCAACAAAATCATCAACTGCGACAGCTACCTGAACTGTGACGAGGGAGAGGGCGATGCCGACGGCTTCGCACCCAAGATCTCCGTGGGCGACGGCAACTATTTCTACGGATGCCGCGCATGGGCCAACAGCGACGACGGCTGGGACGTGTTCTTCAAGAAAGACGGTGGATTCGGCGACAACATGACCATCATCATGGAGAACTGCATCAGCTACAAGAACGGATTCCTCGACCTGAATACCATCGCTCCCGACGGTAACGGCAACGGATTCAAGTGCGGCTCGAACCAGGGTGCCATGAATGTGTACATGAACCGCTGCCTGGCCATCCACAACAAGGCGAAGGGCTTCGACCAGAACCACAACGCCGGCGACATCATCATGAACAACTGTACGGGTATGACGCTGACCAGTATCAGCGAGAAGACCTACAGCTACCGCATCTATGAGGCCATCGCATCAGGACATGAGGTACGGCTCACCAACTGTATCGCCATCAACGACAACGATGCTACTGACAAGCGCGACAAGAATACCGGACTGCCCAAGCCCGGCGAGCATGGCAAGTACGGACAGTACGGACGCTTCGAGGTGGACGAGACGCTCAACGGACTGACCATCGTGACGAGTGAGTTCCAGAAGGCCGACCCGACACAGTTCGTAGATATCACCAACGACGAAGAGCTGATTGCCGACCGTGACGAAAACGGCAACCTGCCTGCCATGACCTTTGCCCACCTGAAGCAAGGCTCTGCCCTTATCGACAAGGGTACGCCGGTGGCTGCCACCACGTATCGTGGCATCGAGGTGGAGGGTATCTCCTACGAGGGTGAGGCTCCCGACTTGGGTGCCTTTGAGTACGAAGACGAGATAAGCTCTGCCATCCGCATCGTCAGTCAGGAGTCGGCAACGGGTGGCGTGCGTCTCTTCCAGACACAGGGTGGCATGGTGGTCATCACCGTCGATGCACCGGCCAGCGGCTGCTATACCGCCGTGCTCTGCGATGCTGCAGGGCGCACGCTGGGCACGCACGCCTTCAGGGGTCAGACCACAGCCGTCCGCATGCCCCGTGGGGCCAACGGCATGGTGCTGCTGAAGGTGACGGGCGACAGCGGATTCAGCGCAGCCGCAAAGGCTATCGTCAGATAACGGGTCAGAACCGTAGCACTGTTTTGAGCCAAAAAGCATACAAAAACGAGGTGTGCAAAAATAGAATTTTGCACACCTCGTTGATTTTTTAGCCAGTTACGAAAAAAGTTCGTCCCTCATACTGTGATGGTGCTTCATTCCATAGAGACTTAATTATCCAAGAAGTCTCCCCTGTATTCGCGGGCTTCTCCACCACTGTGCTCTGGGTCGCTGGAACTTAGCAGATAATAACGCTGCGCTAACTCGACTACTTTCAGGGTGGGTTTATTATAAATCTTTCTCATATTGCTGAATGTTTATCTGATGACAATCTTCTTACCATTATATATATACACGCCAGTTTGGGTTGGCTTGGACTCCCCGAGGTTGCGACCCTGAAGGTCGAAGTACTGGTGTGTCCCGTCATTGTTAATGACATGCATGATGCCTGTTTCATCATCTGGAATGTCAGTATCGCCCTCAAAGCCACCAGAGGGGAAGTTAACAATGGGATCTTCTTCGTCGCCTGCAATCCATTGCTTGAATACGGCCTTATAGACGTTGTTGCCTGTGAACTCGTTGGCACTGAACATAGCACGGAAAGCACCCCACCATGCCCAAGGTGTATCAGGGCGAATGCGTTTGAAGTAACCATCTGTCTGGAGACTATAGGCGAACAACGCAGCAGCATCTGCGCTCTCTATCTTCCTCAGCGTTCCCTTCCAAGTGCCTAAGACGGCGCTCTCGTTTCCGTCGTCCCAGTCGTAGACTTCACGGCCCTCGTCGGCTTCACTGACGGCAATGACGTCTTCGGCATTGAGCGAGAGTTCGCCTTCTTCCACGACGATGAGATAGGGGTGTCCGGCCTTGAGATGGGGGTCGGTATTGGAGAAGATAAACTCCTTGTTGTCCTTGATGAAATAGAGTTCGCAGACGCGAATCTTACCTGCATCGCGCTGTTCGGTGAGGTCGAGGTCGTAAGGCAGACAGATAGTGCTTGCCTTGCTGGTCCAGGTGCCGTCGCCATTGTCGATGGCGCGGAGCACACGGTCGTAGGTGACTTTGTCGGCATGGAAGTCGTAGGGCGGACAGAAGTCCCAGCCGTCGTAGAGCTGCAGTTCGGAGCACTCGTCGGTCAGAATGGTGTTGGGAGCGGGTGTGGTCTTGCCTGCCTGCAGGTAAACGTATACTTGGCTACTGAGACCACTCAAGGGCTTGTCTTCGTTTACATTGCGGTCGCCGTCGAAAGCCTCAAGGTTGTCCATTTCAGTCATGTCAATGCTCGTTATGACACTATTTCCACTGAAGAAGACATTGGGCCTTATCTGAGTGACAGGGGTTCCGTCATCCAACATACCGGGAACTTTGATGTTGCCACCTGAGCCTGAGTATGACCACAGCGTGGCAAAGCGTTCATTGTCAGGCAGCAGTGTCTTGACAAGGAACAAGAAGCCGTCCTTTTCAACTGTCTCAGAAGATGTGTTCCCAGCATACACCAGGTCGTAATGGGCATTCTTGACGAGCTCGGCAGGTCGGTCAATCGTGGGGAAGGGCAGGTAGCAATGGTAGGGCGCTATCTCACTCTTCTTCTCGTAGAGGAAAGCAGCATTGTCGTCGGCATCCATCTGAAGCGTCATGATGCTGCCCTGTTCAGAGTTGCCCTGGTTGACAGGCATACCGTCGCGACCGACACCAATCAATTGATTGGCGAAGGCGGGCCAGCGTTCCAACTCACCTTCGACAGGCGTCAGACGGTAGGTACCAGGCTCCTTGGCTATCACAATGACTGGTTGCAAGGCGGGCACCAGTCGGCTTTTATCGTGGTAGTAGGCCTTGTATTCGTACTCCTTGATGCTGTTGACGACGAAAGGTGTCAGCTCCTGTGGCAGTTGTGTGGGGAAGCCGATGTAGAAGGTTCCGACGTAGTATTCTGTCCTGTCACCGTATGGCTCGGCCACGACATCGGTAGTAATCTTCAGCGGGAAATACTGGTGCAGCTTCTTGGCATTGACGTATGGTGCCCACGACGGCTCATCCAAATATCCGTTGAGCAACACGCGGTCGTAGGTAGCGTCGCTGACATAGACATCCATGAGCGAGCCGTCGTCGGTGACGAGGCCTCCCTCCGAGAGTTGAGGCACGGTGGTGTAGTCAGTGGTGTCGAAGAAGAGTTTCTGGAGGTCAGGCACCTTGTAGAAAGCACCGGCGGCGATGCTGCTGATGGTGCCGCCAACGGTGGCCTCCTCGCCAGTACGCCCGTTAGGATAGGCCACAAGACCGTCCGTCTTGGTGAAGAGCACGCCGTCGCGAGAGACAAAGTTCTCGTTGAAGGGGTCGACGAGGATATCTTTTACCGACGATTGGTAGAAGGCTCCCGGCTTGACGGTCGTCAGCCTCGATGGCACCGTGACCTCCTTCAGAACCGTGCAGCCTTTGAAAGCCTCGGCACCGATGGTCTGCAGGGCGTAGGGCAACTTCACCTTCTCCAAATTGCTGAGTCCGTTGAGCTGGGAAGTCAGTTCGGTGACGTTCTTGAAGAAACGGAACTCGGGGAAGGTCTTGATCTTGCGGGCGGTCTCGGTCTGTAAGGCTGCAGCCATCTGTTCGTTGGTGGCTGCCTTCAGCTCGGCCAGCGACAGCACATTGTCGTGATTGGTGTCGAAGGCGGCGAGACAGACTGCACGGGCATTCTCGTCCTCGAAGGAGAAGCCGGCGTTGACGTTGCCCCTGCGCGACCTGACGGGAACATAGTGCTTGGCGTTGCCTAACTGACCAGTTAGGTAGGCTATTCCGGGCATGATACGACTGAATAAATCCTCATGAGGATTGTTATAGTCATAGCTCTCGCGCACTGGCACGACGACACCCATATCGGTGTCGGCCTCCAGGAAAGTTCCTATAAGGTTGGTGGTCGTCCATACGGCAGTGCCCGGTTCGAACAGAATCTGACGGCCCATGGCAAGGAGATAGTTGTCGGACTCCTGCTTGTCGTCGTCATACACGTAGTCGATGTCGGTACGGAAAGGCACCATCAGCAGTTTGGCGATGTCTGTCTCGGCAAAGGTCTTCAGTGTGGGGAAGTAGCCCTGCGTGGTCTTCCACAGACTGCGCTTGCCTAACTGCTCTGAGATTTCCTCCAGCGTGTAGCCGCTGGGAACTTCCTCGTAGCCCTTCAGCCAGTAGCAGTCCTTGATATAGCTTTTGCCAGAGGCGGTAATGTCGCTGTTCCTATAGTTGGCATCCAAGTGGGTGATGGGGACAACGGTCAGACAATTGCGCACCACACCCTTGTGGTCGTTGGAGAGCCTGACAAAGGGCGTGTAGTCAGCGTAGGTGTACATGCCGTTGGTGACAGCCGTGATGCAGTCCTCGACAAGGGCCTCATCGTTGTCCTTGCCTACGATGGAGCAGATGCCTCCAGCCTGATAATACGCACTGCCATTAATGGTCGCGCCGCTCACCTCACCCTGGACAATACAATTGGTGATGGTGCCGTCCATCGTTCCGGCAAACACGCCTCCTTGGTAGCCAGCGCGAGCGTCGATGATGCCCAGGTTGCTGACGCTACCCGTCACATCGATGTTGCCAAAGAGTCCGCAACCTTGTTTGTTGATGCAAGCTCCCTTGACGAAATGCCCCGTACCGTCGTAGTTGGCTTTCCACGATGGTGCGTCATCCTTCTCATCAAGCCACACCCGTATTTCTACAGTATGTCCTATCTTGTCGTGGAGGTTCTCAAGGAGCGTGATGTCGCAGATCTGCTCGTAGAACTCGGAGGCTTTGTTGTTCTTCACGGCGTATGCCAGCTGTGCCCCGTTCTTGATGACATAAGGGTCTTCGGCCTTGCCCGTACCGGCGGCACAGGCTGTGGCGACGGTGCCATCCCACTCACTGAGGATGATGTCCAGCTGCAGTTCCTTGACGGCCTGCGGAGCTTTCGGAAGCTTGAAACTGGCGGGCAGTGTCTCCGTGGCGGTGAGGGTCAGCGTATATTGGCCTTTCTCAAGGGCAGTGACAACATCATCCTTGACGCTGACAAGCGGACTCTCAGGGAACAGGCAGTTGGTTCTCAGCTTCGCCTGGCCAGCATCGGGCAGGTCGAAGGTGGCGCTGGTGCGCTTCACTTCGGCGGTCGATACGAAGTCCAGGGCGCAGTCGCCCTTCCTGATGACAATAGGTACACTGCAGAGCCATGACTGTGCCAGATAGACCGTGTTGACGTCTGTCCAGTCGGGAGCGTGGAACAGTTTCCTGCACGGCTCGCTGCAGCCGCTGGCACGGAACTGTCCTAAGCCGGTCCAACTGGCATTGCTGCAGACCCTCGGATAGAAGCCCGGCTGATACTGGAATCCTCTGTTGCCCTGTTGGGCCTTCGCCAGTAGCGGCGTGTCCTTCGCGTCGCCGGTAATCAGCTGCTGGGTGGTCAGGAACTCTACGCTAGCGATACTATCTGCTTTACCCGACACCTTACCAGTGCCAGCAATGGACTGGTCGATATAGCAGGAGGCGACCGTCGTTTTGGGTTCGTCGTTCTTTCCCAGAATAAGGCCGAAGTATTCGGTGTCTTTCCGCTTTGCGGGGTCGTCTATCCGGCCTGCGAAGAGACAGTCGTCGATGTACTGGGTTGCCGTCCACTGCAGGGCGCCGCAGATGCCACCTGCAAAGTAGCTGTTGCCCGTAGGACGGATATGCCCGGTGAAGAGGCATTCGGCGATCTCGGCATAGGTACCGCTTACCGCTGCGTCCGACTCGCCACCGAAGCCTACGATACCACCTATCCGCTCACTGCCGGAGACGCTGGCGGAACTGCTGCAGCATCTGATATGTCCGTTCGCTGCCAGCTGTCCGCAGATGCCGCCGACCCTGGAGCCGTCTGTCAGGTTGCCCGCCGACGCGCAAGCCTCGATGACGGCTCTTTGAGCGGTCTTTCCAACAATACCACCCATGTTCGTGCCACCCTTGATGTTGACTTTTGCGGCACAGTCGAAGGCTTCAACACTGGTATTCAAGAATCCGGCGATACCTCCTATTTGCTGAACAGACGACGCGGTCATCTCTCCCTCAAAGGCCGAGCGGGCTACGCCATAGGAGGTAATGGTGCCTACGATGCCGCCAGCATCCGCCATTTGGCTGACGTTCATGGTGGCATTCGTCACAGTGACTGCATAGATGGCACGAGGTGCCGTCAGACGCTTCCCGGATTCATAAGCGGACACAAGACTCCTGTCTTCATATCCGGACAGCCTGCCACACAGGCAGCCAACGTCGCTGGAGGTACGGCCTGCGACGTTGATGGTGACATTGTCCATGGCGAGATAGCCTATAAAGCCCCAACTGATGCCGAACAGACCATAATGGTCGGTGTAGGTGGAGTTGCTGGCCGACAGGTACATGTTGGAAATCTTGTGGGTGCCTTTCTCCCAGCCGTCCTTGTGGGGGTTGACACCCATGAAGATGCCGTTGAAACTGCGGTTCAAGTCCCTGCCGATAGGAATCCATGACACCCGTTGCCCTGCGTCTTCCTTCTTCAGGTCGATGTCGGCATCGAGCACCACCACCTGGCCTTCAAATTTGTTGCCTTCCTCGTTGACCATCCACGCCAGTTGCGCCAGTTGTTCGGGGCTGCTTACGACGATGGGGTTGTCGAAACTGCCCTTGCCGTCGGTGCTGAACGACGTGTCGCGGAACTTATACCACGTAGGGCCGTTGAATCCGTCGGGAGTATCTGTCTGAGCGTAAACACTGTTGCTCAGCGGTAACAGCAGTGCCACAAGGCACAGAGTCCATTTAAGCAATATCGTCTTCATCTTCTTATTTATTGTCTCTTATCTCAATAACTGAACTTAAACACTTCATTGCCGGCGCTGATGATATAGACACCGTGGTGCTTCAGGGGAACGAAGTGTGTGGTAGTGGCGGCATGATCCATATAAACGGTCAAGCCTGCGGCGTTGAAGAGGCGGATGTCCTCATTGGGCTCCAGGTTGCTGAGCAGGATGCCGCCGTCCTGGATGGTGACACCGATACGATGCTCCTTGGCAAGGTTCTTGACGGGAGCGTAGATGTTGGTCGTCTCGCCGGTCGGATGGAACAGGACATACGCGGCACTGGCGATGGGTGAAGAGTTGTCGATGCGTCCAGCCTCGGCATCTTCACTTTCCGTGACGTCGGTGTAGTTCAAATCGACGATGTGGGCAGCGATGTAGCCATCGATGGCCTCCATGATGCCGCTGACGGTGAGCTCGGCGTATGCCTTGCGCACACCGCCGATGCGGGTGAAGTCCTCGGCATGTACGATGGTCTTTGCTTCTGCCGTCACGGTCTCCATCGCGCTAGGGTGTACGTAGGCTCCCACCTGCACGGCAGTACCGGGCAGGAGACCGCGCGAAGAGTAGTCGGTGACCTCGACGACAAACGTGTTGACACCGTTTTCCACATGGCGGCTGACCACATTGAAGTCAATCTCTCCTGTAGCGACACGCTCGCGAGCCATGGCTCTTCTCTGGCGCAACAGGTTGCGCGGGGCGGCACGGCGGCCGGTCTGCTGCCTGGCCTTGAAGACGTTGGCATACTCTACCTCTACAGTGCTTTGCATATAGCCGTCGAAATCACTGGGAATGGGGTATTGTACTACGTATTTCTCCTCGTGCAACGGCAGTACATGGACATCAGGGATGACCATCGCATCACCGTTGATAGTGACCGTGGCTCCCTGGATGGCTGATGTACCTGTATTGCGAATATAGACGTTGACGGGCAGGGTACTGCTTCCCAGCAAAGCTTCGCGGCTGTAGGTGACGTCGCTCTCGAAGCTGTTGGTGAACTCCTTCTCGTTATACATGACGACGGAGGTGCCAGTGACGGGGTGAGCCAGTGCATAGACCACCTTGATGCTGGCATCGTCTAAATAGCCGTCGAAGCCAGACAGTTGCAGGCTGTCGCGCTCGGCACCCACGGTGAGAGGATAGGTCATCCGTGGTGCATCGGACAGGTGGACGCGGGTGGCATTGATGACGGTGTAGTAGTCTTTCAGCGACTTGTTGCCATTCTCGGCATCATAGGCAGTGCTGCTCTCTTCGGTCCACAGCACGGCAAAGTCGTCGGTGTCGTTGTCGCTGCGGTCGCAGATAATCTTCACCTTGCCCGGCATACTACGTCCTACGCCCAGGTCACAGCCTGCCAGTCCGTCGTCGGTGCCGTCCATGTTCACCGTCTTGATGTATACCTCGCGGGTGGTGTCGGGACGCTCATAGAGCAGCGCGACGACGGCGTGCTCACCGACGCGGTTCATGAAGAAATCAACGCACCGCAGGTCTTCGTGGGTATAGAGCACCTGGTCCTTCTTCGTGGTAGTCCATCCGTAGCGGGTGTACTTACCGGCAAAGTTACCGATCATGGGGTTGCTGGGTTCCTCAAGCATCGTTCCCACGAGCACCGTATCGTTGCGCATAATGAGGTCATACTTCAGCGGCCAGCTGATGTCGCTGTATCCCCAGAGGGACTTCGGCTCGCTCCAACCGGAGGCAGGGTCGTAGGTGCGTAGTTGCAGTTCACCTTCGAAGCGCTGGTTCCAGACGGAATCGACGGAGACCGTCTCGTCAATGGCTTTCAACTTGCCGTGCTGATAGACGACGGCGGCCTTGCCGTCCTCCTGAATGGTCACGACGGGCTCCTTGTTGGTGAAGCCGTCCACAGGAGCCGCCACGGTCTGCTTCCACGTGCCGTCGCTCTGACGGAAGGCTGCCATGATCCGGCTGCTGGCCAGCATCTCGTTGTCCAGAGCCGTGGCCGTTTCGTCGTTGACAGCGGCATTGTCGATGGCCTTCGTGACCTGCTGGTAGGCCACCACTTCAGCCGCGCCGCGCTTCGAGCGCATGTGCTGGCCGGCAAAGGTTCCGGGGATGGAGAGCGTCTCGCTGTCGGTCACGGTATCCTCGTCGCCGAGAGAGGCCATGACGACATGATCGTCATTGTAGTCCTTGGGGGCTCCAAGGTCGTTATACACAATGCGGCGGCCATCGAAGAAGTGCGGGTTGGCATCGAAGTACAGGTTATTCACCAACGGACGACCTAAGCTGTTGGCCTCGGGAAGAGCCAGTGTACGGAACTGATTGCCGATGATACCCTTCGAGGTGTTATCAGGCAACCAATAAGGGAACTTCTTGTGGAAGGGATTGGTATTGTTGTCGGGAACCAATAACTGTTTACCTGCACGGAAGCCCCAGCATGTATTAATCTGCAAGATACAAGAGCGGAGGTTTAAGTGTGCCTCTACACCGCCAACACCCATGATACGTGCACCTAAGCAAAGAGGATAGTCGCCGAACGATTTCATTAATCCAAAAGCTGCCTGCGCTTTTGCACCGGCACGCAATCCGAGGTCAACACTGAGGAAGGGGAATTGCGGCGTTTTGAAATCTGCCCAAGCGGCAATGAGCCCCGTGATGATAATGTTGAAATAGACCCCTTTGTCCTCGGCGTCCCACTCGTATTGATCCCTCTTGCCATACGATTTGACGCCTAATTCGGCTTTTAAGTTCACATCGAATTGTGCGCCGAGGTCGATTTTGCATTTCATTTTCTCTCTGACAGCATCAAAGATCTTCTTCAGCTTTTCATTTTGCGGCTCGAAGTTGAAAAACATGCCCCAGCCTATCTGGAAAAAGCCAGAAGCTTCGGCAAGCTGTATATCGGTCACATCGGGAAGCACATAGAATAACGGCATTTTGAACATGAGTTTCCCACCTCCCTGGAAGTATTTTCCTACGTGTTTGGACTGCACTTGGAACATACTCTCCATCTCTTGCAGTACCCAGTCCTCGTATTTGTAGGAGGGCTCGGCCATCGAGAAACTGCCTTTTTTCTTATTGTCCTCGTCCTCGTACAGCGTCATGTACCTCCAGTTCTGAAGTTCTCTAGCATTCGCTTGGGCTTGTTTCAGCTTGTCAACAGGTTCCGGTTGTGGCTCTGGCTGCACCTGACCTTCTCCTTCTCCGCCTTGGCCGCCTTGGCCTTCTCCGCCTTGGCCGCCTTGACCTTCGCCTTCGCCGCCTTCTCCTCCTTCGCCGCCTTGGCCTTCGCCTCCGCCGCCTTGACCGCCTTGACCGCCTTGGCCTTCGCCTCCGCCGCCTTGACCGCCTTGACCGCCTTGGCCTCCTTTGCTCTTCTTAAAATTCCTGCCATAGGTGGCATTGATATACATATTGAACGTCTGTTTCAAGAAGTCAATGTTGGTACCGCTTTTAATGGTCAGGTTACCGAACGTGCCCTTGACATCAAACGGGATTTGTATTCCCAAGTCAAAGGCTCCGTTAAAGTCGGCTGTCGCCTTGCGCCCGTCGGGAGGCGAGAGGATTTCCTTGGCTTTCTCGTCGCCTTTCTTCTTCTCCTCCTCGTTGTTCTTATAGACATTGACAAACGTAGGGAACTTGTTGTAGGAAGCATTGGGGGTGGTTAGCGCCAGGCTGCATTGCTCGTTGTAGGGCAAGGCCTTCGACATATCGTAGCGAATGAAGTAGTAGTCGCGCGTAAAATTGGTGAACGCTGCTGCCGACACCACCTGTGTCTCGGCAACCTCGGCCTCATGGGTCTTTTTGCTCTTCAGCTCCGTCACAATCATTCGGGCCTGCGGATTGCCGCCGCCTGCCGGTGCAGAGAAGACAATCTCAAATTCGGCCATTTTCTCGATGGGACTGTTGTTGAGCAGCTTGGGATAGTCGTTGCCGGCATTATCCATGAATGATACAATGTCCGACGGAATATTGCCGGAGATGTTGAACTCCTTGACGGACACCACTGCGTATGAAACGCTTTCGCCCGACGCATTGGTGCGGTTGACGGCAACGGCTTCGTCATACAGGAACCGGAAATACTGGTCGCTGATGGCTATCTCACTATCCGAGACATTGCCTGGCTGCAGCGTGATCTTGGCAGAGCAGAGGTCGGAACTGACGATGTGCGACGTCCTGTCGGCAGCACCCTTGTAGCGATAGACCAGAGGCAGATAGCCGTCGGCAAGGATTTCCACGTAGGCAGGATGACCGTAGGTGAGCACCTTGTAGTATTTGCTGTTGGCATCGTAGCCTAAGTATTGCAGCGTGTTGTCGGCCACCAGATTGCCGTCGTCATCCACGCGGTGAACGTTCATGCGGGCTTTGCTGATCGTCTTGCCCTTCTCGTTGAACAGCTTGATGAACAGCGTGTCGTACTTCTCGAAGAGGCCCGTGCCAACCCAGTTGAAGTTCATCAGTTCGCGGTTCTCGTGTTTCGAGAGCTTGAAGGTCGGCAGGAGCGAAGGCACTTCCAGCTGGTTGTCGATGTCAATGCCGGCGTGGATGTCTTCCATGTCGAGGCGCAGCTTGACATCGCCCTCTTGGCTGTTGCCTGTCAGGAAATAGACATCGGTCAGCGAATGGCCCTCGGGGACGTAGAAACTCTGGAACTTGGTCTCCTTCAGCTCCAGCGTGTTGGCCTGCGAGTGACGCTCGCCCTCTGCGTCCATATACGACGTGACGTACTCCATCTTATAGGTGTCGCCCGTCGACTGTCGCTTCTGGTCGAGCTGGAAGATGTAAACGTTCTCATCGTCCCAGTCGTACACCCAGTAGCGGAAGTTGATGCGCTGCTCCGGGTCTTTGACACGCCACACGTTGATGGCTATGGAATCACTCGCCAGAGGCATATTGGCGAAGAAATACTTGCGCGTGGTCAGCGTCTTCTTGATATCCTTGCCATTGCCATTCGGGCCATAGTTGACCTCCACGCGGAAAGTGCCGCCAGCATTGGAGGGGTCATCGATGCGGAAGCACAGCAGCATCTCGTCGCGCATCTTCCAGAACAGGCGCTGGTCGTCCAATCCCTTCATGCGGGTCGAAGCCAGCATGTTCTTCACCTGCATGACATCATCCAGGTTGCCGTCGATGGAACCGTTGCTGACCTCGCGCCAATGCAACTGTTTGTCCAACTCCGACAGATTCCTGAAGTTGGTGGCATCGGTCACGTTCTTCGCATAGAAGAGTTTGAAGTCTTGAGCTGTTGCAGTGAGTGATAGCAACACAAGGAACAACAAAGTGCTGGCTATTCGTTTTGTCGTATGGTATTTCTCCATGTCCTTTTATATTTATGCGTGTTGTATTTTGCAAAGGTACAAATAAATATCGAACTACAAAAATATATTAATATTTTTCCTCTATTATTTTGGCATTTTGCTCACTTATTCGTACCTCTGAGCTGCGCTCTTAGGTACTCACGCTTGACAATAAAAACAAAAAAAATGGCTTTTTGTTTTGTATTGTCCTCGCTTAATCGTACCTTTGCAGGCGATGAAGAAGAAAAGTGTATTGCTCACGGTGCTTTGGTGCTGCGCACTGTCCCTCGTCGGACAGCCGCTGTGCCGCGTGACATGCTATGACGAAGAGGACGGACTGCCACATGGCCATGTGACACAGATACTGCAAGACCGGCAGGGACTGATGTGGCTGGCAACATGGAATGGACTGTGCCGGTACGACGGCTATGAGTTCCGTACCTTCAAACCCTCGGTGGGCGACGGTTGCCACATGGCGGTAGACCGTTTGCGCGACATCGTGATGCGACCCGACGGGGAGATGGTTTGCCGCGTGGACGAGGACTACTTCCTGTTCAATACACGAAGCTGTAAATTCCGCGACATGACGGAACAGGAGGCAGAACAGGCCGTACAGGATATCAAGCAATACCGCAAGAGCATCTCATTGCAGGACGGTAAGGGGATGACATGGAAGGATGCCTACGGCACCAACTGGATGCTCGACGGCAACGGACGACTGGCATATACCGGACAACAGGGACAGACGGTAGACTATCCGCTGGACAAGCCGCTGGGAAAACTAACCTTTGCCTGTACCGACCAGCAGGGCAACCTCTGGGTAATCGGCTCCGGCTGCATCTATAAGCTGTGTACCGACCTGCGGCGCACACAGCGGTTGCCCATACAACCGGAGACAGAGGTGAAATGTCTGTTTGCCGACAGTCGCAGCCGCTACTGGATAGCCACGAAGGGCGACCAGACTCTACGCGTGTATAGCAAAGACGACGACCGTCTGTTAGGATACCTGGGAGCCGACGGACGGCTGCATCCGCAGTACACCCCGTTCGGGGCTGCCGTCTATTGTATGTATGAGTCGAAAGACGGTACGCTATGGCTCGGCACCAAGCCCGACGGCCTCTACCGGCTACGCGAGACGGCTCCCGGACAGTTCCACGTCACTCATATCACCGCACTACCGAATACCAACGTCTACGGCATCATCGAAGACCGCTACAACCGCTTATGGGTGGCCACACTGGGCGGTGGACTGTGCTATACGGTACAGCCGCAGGCTGACAATCCGCGATTCACCGTGCCGCAGGGCTTTCCGCAGGAAGGAACACAACGGCTGCGCTACCTGCACCTGACGGCAGGAGGCAACATCCTGATGGTTACCGCTACCGACGGACTGATAGTGGCCAAGGTGGAGCAAAATGCAGAAAAGATGCGGTTTCAACGGCATTTTCGCGAGCCCGACAGGGCCACCAGTCTGAGCAGCAGTGCCACGATGGACATCATGGAGATGGACAAGAGCATCTATGTGAGTACGGAGAGTGGTGGCGTGAACAGACTGCTGGCAGCCTACGACCAACTGGATGCACCGGCACTTGACTTCCACCACCTCTCGGCCGACGGTCACCAGTTGCCTACCGACGTGGCACTGTCGCTGACACCGATGGGCGACGGGCGCATGATGGTGGTCAGCAACCACCTGGTCAGCATCATCGATACTACGGAGCATGTGCGGGTGCTCGATGCCCGATATTTCAGCAGCGACTACCGCTTCAGCGATGCACACCCCTTACGGCTCAACGGCAACCGCTGGCTCTTCGGACTGACCGATGGAGCCTTTGTCACCTCCGCAAAGGAGATGTACCGCAAGACCTACCAGCCCCGCATGGTGCTGACGGGCGTGAGCATACAGGGGGGAGCCGACGACTGGAGCGTGGCAGAGACCGACACCCTGCTGCTGCAACCCCGTGAACGGAGCATCACCCTGCACTTCGCTGCCCTTGACTATAGTGATCCGGGACGTATCAGCTATGCCTTCCGCATGAGAGAGAAGGGAAACGAGGACGGCCCGTGGAACTATATCGGCCACGACCGCTCGGCAACATTCCTCGACCTGACTCCCGGCACCTACGTGGTGGAGATGCGCTCTACCGATGCCGAGGGGCAGTGGACTGACAATGCCCGCCGTTTGACGCTCATCGTCAAACCAACCTTCTGGGAGTCGGCCATCGGACGCATACTGGCGGCACTGCTCATACTCGGCACCCTGGCAGTCATCGTCTATACCTTGTTGTATATACGCCGCATCAACCGCAGGCACCGAGAAACCCTGGAGAAATACCTCGCACTGATAGAAGGGAGCACCCAACCGCAACAGGAACAGACGGAAACGACACCCGACGCAGGGGATCCACCGGCAGATGCACAGCCTGCCAACGACCTCGACCCGATGCTGAAGCGGGTGATGGCCTATATCGAGGAAAACATCGGCAACAGCGATGTCGGCGTGGGCGACATGGCGGCAGCAGCGGCTACCAGTCGCAGCGGTCTGCAGCGCAAACTGAAATACGCCATGGGTATCACCCCGCTCGACCTGCTGCGCGAGGCACGCATCAAGCATGCCTGCCAGCTGCTGCGCTCCACCGACAAGTCGGTCAGCGAGGTGGCATACGCCTGCGGATTCAGCGACCCGAAGTATTTCAGCCGTACCTTCAAACAGGGTGTCGGACTGTCGCCTACAGAGTATAAAAATGCGTCATAATGGGGTGACGATGCGAGATTGACGCATTTTTCATACCCCTTTGACGCAAATTTCCCCCCATTTCAACGGGGCTTTGTTGTAATTTTGCAGCAGAAATCAATAACTCATCAAAGTAAAAACTGCAAAATGAAAACAAAAATCATCGCTTTTCTTTCCATGGCACTGATGGTCTGCATGGCAGCCACAGGAGCCAAGAAGGTACACACACTGGGTGACTCTACCATGGCACCCTATGACGAATCAGCTACGGTGACACGTGGCTGGGGAATGTATTTCGGAAACTTCCTGACCAACGGATGGACCAGCATCAACTATGCCAAGGGTGGGCGTGACAGCCGTGGAGGCTATACCGAACTGTGGCAGACGGCCAAGAAGAACGTGGAGGCTGGCGACTATGTCATCATCACCTTCGGACACAACGACGAGAAGAACAGTGGCATGGACGGCTATGCCCTCTACGACTATTATGTAAGCATTGGCGACCAGACGGCAGCTGCTGCCGTGGACAAGCGAGGCACCGTGCCCTCGACGACCTATAAGGAGTGGCTCGGCAAGATGGTCGACGAGGCAAAGGCACTGGGTGCTACACCTATTATATGCTCGCCCGTGTGTCGTTCCTATTTTACGGGAAGCAAAATCAGACGCAACGGTCGCCACGACCTGGGCGATGACTATAAGGTGCTGACGGCTGAAGGACCGAAAGCCGGCACCAAACTCGCTGCCGACGACCATACCATGAACTATGCCTACCATTCTGAGCAACTGGCCAAGGAGAAGGGCGTGGCATTCATCGACCTGACTACTGCCACCGCAGAACTCTACGAGAGCTATGGCGATACCAAGTGCCACGAGTACCTCTTCGACGGCGAGGGCTCTACTCACTTCAATACCACTGGTGCGCTGCTGGTGGCCCGTGAGTGCGCCCGTCTGATGAAAGCACAAGGTGTCATGGCCGACGACATCATCCTGCCTACCGACCTCACCGTCACTCCCGCTACCGGCGACTTCGGAGAGGCGTACAAGGGACAGACACTCACCAAGGAGTTTACGCTGAACGGCTTCGGCCTCTCTCCCGAACAGGGCACCGTTACCATTTCTGCCACGGAGGGCATCACCCTCTCTACCAACAAGATGGAGTGGAGCAACGCACTGACCACCGACTATGCCGCATCGACCCTCGTGCGGACCTTCTATGCACAGGTGAAGCTGACCGACAACGGTACCTTCAACGGTACTATCACCGTCAGCGTGAGCAACGGTTCTTCTGTTGAGATACCCGTCACCGCCAAGGCCGTGGTGCTCGAAGGCGGCGTGGAGGTCAACGCCTACTGGCGACTGGAGAAGGACGACAGCTACGAGCTGACAGGTCCCGCCACCGTCATCGCACAGTCGCATCAAGGCATGTATGTACAGCGCTACTCGAATCCTAGCGCCAATACCACATGGCCGGAGTGGACGGGTTATGAAGCCTCGCGCAAGACGCAGCGTAACCTGCTGACCGGCGACGCATGGCCTGCCGATGAAATCGACGATAATCCCGACCGTTACATCCAGTGGGGCATCAAGCCTGCCGCCGGTACGGAGCTGAAGATCGATGCCATCAGTCTCTTCGCATGTGGATGCGGCGGCAACGGCATGTGCTGTCATATATACTACTCTACCGACAACTTTGAGACGCGCACCACCATCTTCGAAATGAAGAAGATGCCCGCCAACAACATGCAATATGTAGAGTCGAAACCCGTCGTATCGCTGAGCGAGGGACAGGAACTGCTCGTCCGCGTGTACCCTTGGTATAATGGTGCTGCCACGGGCAAGACCATCTGCCTCTCTGACCTCACCATCCACGGCATGGCCGTCGATGCCGGCACCACCGCCGTGCAGTCTGTTGCTACTCGGTCGCAACAAGCGCAACAGTGCTACGACCTGCAGGGTCGTCGCCAGCCTTCCTTTCGTCCCGGCCTCAACATCGTGCGCACCAGCGACGGAACCATCAAGAAAGTAGTTTACTAAAAACTAATCTACTAATAACAAATTTATGAAAAGTAACAGATTTTTTCTACTGAGCCTGCTGGCACTCCTCATGGGCGTATTGCCCGCCAGTGCCGACCAGGTGACGTTGGCTTCCTGGGACTTCACCTCGAACGTGAAGTATTCGGGCACGACGGCCGACAATGTGACCTACTACACCCCGGAGGAAGGGGCAAAGAGTAACATGGAGTACGCTTTCAGCTCCAACCGTCCCTACTTCTACCCCACATCGTTCACTGGAACGCAGACGGCCTACACCCTCTCCATCTGGTCTGCCGATACGAGTAAGAAGTGGTACATCTCCGACTTCAACAGCGGTGCCTTGCGTATGTACACCGCCGCTCCGAAGGAGATTAGCAACTTCATGGACCCCGCGCAGCAGTACAACTACGCAGAGGTGACGTTCCCCGCCACGGGCTATAAGAACGTACAGCTGTCGTTCAAGATGTCGGGAAACAACGGACAGGTAGTGCCCAGTATGGTGGTAGTCTCCACCGACGGAGGACAGACTTGGATGAACGCCGGGGCTTTCAACACCGGTGCCAGCTGGAGCAGCTTTGCCGAGAGCAGCGTGAGTCTCTCCGTGGCCGGCTGTCAGCAGGTCATCGCCCGTGCCGTGATAGGCTACCATAAGGGGGCCACCAGCGACATGTATATGAACGGCTTCAAAGTGACAGCCGAGCCTCTTGACGGCACGGAGACCTTCTTCAACGGAAGCGTTGCAGCTGATGATGCCACACATGGCTATGCTGTCATCAGTCCTGCCGGTGGTGTCTACGAGAGCGGCACACAGCTCACCGTCGAGGCCACCAAGTTCCTTGGCTATAAGTTTAACTCCTGGCAGCAGGGCGGGCAGACCGTCTCCACAGCCAATCCCTACACCTTCGCCATCACGGACAACACCGCCCTGACGGCCGCCTTCTCTCAGGCTGACATGTATGCCCTGACCACCAGCGTCACGCCCGCCGAGGCAGGCACCGTCAGCGTGTCGCCGCAGGGCGAGCTCTACGAGGCTGGCACGCAGCTGACGCTGACAGCCACCGCCAACCAGGGCTTCAAGTTCCTGGGATGGTTCGATGCCGCAGGCACGCAGCTCTCAGAGGACAACCCCTACACCATCACCATTAGTGCTGCCACTTCTGTTGTGGCACAGTTTGAGGAGGCCGAATTGCCCGAAGGCACAGCCGTGGTGCTGGCCAACTGGGATATAGAGAATGGCTACAGCGTCAGCAACAATATTTACACTCCCGATGGCAGCGAGTGGGCTGAGTACAGCGGCTGGTTCAACCAGGCTGTGCCCGTCATCCGCCCCGATGCCAAGCTTGGCAGCCTTGACAGCTATACCCTCACTGCCATGAGCGACAACCGCTGGCAGCTCTGCTCCGGCTATAACAACCATGTGCTGCGTTTCTACAACAGTGCCACCAACGCCATCAGCGACTTTACAGACGGCACGCAGCACCAGAACTACTACGAGATACAGTTCCCCACGAAGGGCTACCGTGACATCACCGTCGACATGGCCTGCGCCTATGGCGGCAATGCCGAGGCAACGCTCGAGGCTGTCGTCTCTACAGACGGCGGACAGACGTGGGTATCAGCCGGTACCTACAAGACAGCCGGTACATGGTGGACCTACAACGACCAGACCTTCAACCTCTCGGTGAACAACAAGGAGCAGGTTATCATGCGCCTCATCTGCGGCAACGGTTTCGTGTCGAACTGGAACCTGAATTATATTAAGGTGAATGCTGTGGTGGCTGCTCCCACCTCGGCTAACGAGAAGAACTTCACGCTGAGCTGGCCTCTTGGCGAGGGCAACGACGATGTCACTGCCGCCCAGGTGGCCAAGCCCGGACTATTCAGCGTGGCTGAGTATGACCACGGTACGCTCAAAGTCACCACGGTACGCTCGGCAGGCACGTCAAAGCAGACGCTCTTCAACCCTGCCAACGGCGGTGCGGCAGCCAACGACGACGATGCACTGACCTTTACCGTCATTCCCAAGAAGGGGCTGACATTCACCCCGAAGAAATTCTCGTTCAACACCAGCCGCTGGGGTACCGGTGGCGGTAAGATTGACGTGGTAGCCATCCATAACGGAGAGGAGACCGTGCTGGAGACCGCTCTCAACCCCAACTACGGCAACAGCGGACTGTTCACTGAGTGCAGCTATGACTTGTCGGGACTCAGTGTGGGCGACGAGGGCATCATGATGCGCATCCGCGTCTACAACCTCGCTGCCAACAAGGAATACGGCTTCGGCAGCGTGGTGCTCACTGGCGACGTAACTGGCGAGATAGAGTCAGTGCCGGTATACACCTTCAGCGTGACATCTAACATGGATGGTGCTGGCACCGTGACGACCAGTCCTGCCGGCAATGAGTTCGACGAGGGCACGAAGGTCACTGTAACGGCCAGCGAGAACTTCGGCTATCACTTCTTAGGATGGTTCGATGCCGAGGGCAACGAGGTGTCGACCAAGAACCCCTACAGCTTCGGAATCAGTGAGAACACAGCCCTGGTAGCCACTTACTCGAAGAGTAATGTCTATGCCTTGAACCTCACGCTCACCAATGGTGCTGCCACCAATCTGGTGCAGGTGCAGCCCACAGGCAACTATGTCGATGGCATCCACTACTATGAGGAGGGTACCGACGTGAAGCTCACCGCCGTGAACAACCGCATCCTGACCTTCGTTGGCTGGGAGGGCGATGCCGCCGGCACTAATGCCGAGTGCGAAATCAAGATGAGTGCTGAGAAGAGCGTCACTGCCAACTTCTCGGCTGCCGACTACATCGTTGGATGGGACCTCTACTACGATCAGCCCGCCAAGGACCGCGCCGGTGACTACAAGGCAGAGAGCGACAATGCCGGCATGCTCAGTCTGCGCAACGCCGAGGGCAGCACCACAGGCTGGCTGACACGCGGCATCGGCAACGGACAGGAGAACGGTAAGTATGCCGCACGCATCTGGAAATATCTCTCTGAGAAGTGGTACTTCGAAATCAGCTTCTCGTCCAAGGGCTATGAGAACCTCGTCATCAGCAGCTGCCTCGGTGACGACTACAACACCTACTCTGTCAACAACGTGCAGTATTCCATCGACGGTGAGAACTTCACCACCATCGGCACCTTCAATCCTCCCGCACGCGGATGGGACGGTCCGAAGGAGTTCACCCTGCCTGCTGAGGCCAACGACCAGCAGCGCGTATGGATTCGCTGGATGCCCGACCGCGAGAGTGAGCTGGTTGGCGTGCAGAGCGACTACGACGGTACTTCGATTGCTGAGATTTTCGTGCTGGCCGATGTCTTGGGTGGACAGCAGCAGACGGCAACACTCGTCAGCAGCAATCCCGCCGAGGGTGCCAACGACGTGAGTGCCAACGGCAGCATCATCCTGAACTTCGACAATAAGATCAAGGCCGGTGAGGGCGTGGCTACACTTGACGGCGAGGAGATGAGTCCTATTATCAGCGGCAAGAGCGCCGTATTCAAGTATGCGGGTCTGAAGTATGGTACCGACTATACCTTCCAGATGCCCGAGGGTCTGCTCTTGAGTCGCAGCGGTGAACCTGTGGCAGCCCTGACGCTCCACTTCACTACCATGGAACGCCAGCAGCCGGAGAAGCGCCTCTATGATGCCGTGGTGGCACAGGACGGCAGCGGTGACTATGAGACCCTGCAGATGGCCATCGACCGTGCTCCCGAGGGACGCGCCAAGCCCTGGCTGATCTTTGTGAAGAACGGACAGTACAATGAGCATATCGACATACCGGCCTCTAAGCCCTACATACACATCATCGGACAGGACCGCGACAAGGCCGTTGTGCTCGACAACCGTCTCAGTGGCGGTGACAATGCCTACAGCGTAGATCCGGGTGCCACCGTCGTCGTGAAGGGCGAGAACACCTTCTTCGAGAATATCACTTTAGAGAATAGCTGGGGACATGAGAAGCAGGCTGGCCCGCAGGCTTTGGCCCTGAACACTGTCGCCGACCGCGTCGTGCTCAACAACGTGGCACTGCTTTCCTATCAGGACACCTGGATTACCACCTCAAAGGCTAACGGACGCCACTACATCAAGAACTCGCTTATCGAGGGTGCTGTTGACTTCATCTACAATAGTGGTAACGTCTATCTCGACGGCGACACCATTGAGATCAACCGTCCCAGCGGCGGCTACATCGTGGCTCCCTCGCACACCGCTGATACAAAGTGGGGCTATGTGTTCCAGAACAACATCCTGCGCGCACATCCTGGCGTGAACGTCACCGACGTGTGGTTGGGCCGTCCCTGGCACAATCAGCCCAAGACCGTGTTTATCAACCTGCAGACCTTCATCAATATCCCCGCTGCCGGCTGGTATGAGACCATGGGTGGACTGCCCGTATTGTGGGCTGACTACAACACGGTGGATGCCAACGGCAACCCCGTAGACCTCTCACAACGCCGCCATACCTACTATAGGACGGAGAACGGTGAACGCATCTATGGCGAGGCCAAGAACTACCTCACCGATGAGGAGGCTGCACAGTACACCATCAAGAACGTGATGGGCGGTGACGACGGCTGGCAGCCCGACCTGCTCTGCGAGGCTTGCGACGCTCCTACGGCTACCGTCAACGGCAGTGCCATCACATGGGATGCCGTGCCCTATGCCATCTGCTACGTCGTGACGAAGAATGGCAAGGTGGCCGGATTCACCACCGAGACATCGTTCGAGGGATATACCGCTGGCGACAAGTGGCAGGTACAGGCCGTCAACGAGAATGGCGGACTGAGCCAGAAGGCCGAGGCTACCGTGTCTACCGGCATCCGTAACCTCTCGCAGGCTGCTGCCGACGTAAAGGCTGAAGCCGTGTACACCGTCGACGGCCGCCGCATGAGCCAGATGCAGCGTGGACTGAACATCTTGCGCATGAGCGATGGCCGTACCGTAAAGGTGGTAGTGAAGTAATGTATATACCGTAAAGGTAGTGATGAAATAGTATATAATATAATAAGGTGAAAGGTTTCCGGTGCTTGATGTAAGTCAAGTGCCGGAACTTT
>CAMKTS010000038.1 GCA_946415755.1 uncultured Prevotella sp.
TCCCAGTCGAACTGCTTGGTATAGACAAACATACGGTGGTAGAGGTTGGTCTCGTCGATGTAGAGATCCATCATGCCAGGGTACGGACGACCGATTTGGGCGATATTGGTATCACGGAAACGACGGCGCACCTGTGCGGCACGGCACCAGTCCTCTATCTCGGCCTTCACCTCAGGGTCGCCACCCTCTACAACACCTGTTATCACTGCCGAGCGCTTGCCGGCACGATTCAGGTCGGCCACCATCTCACCGATGGCACCACAGGCATACAGCTCGCCCAGCCAGGTGGGGATGTCGGTCTTCGCATAGTCGGGAGCCAGCTTCTTCTGCACATTGACAATCACCACGGGAACGTCAAGGTCGCGCACGGCTGGCAGCATATTATAAGATGTACAGTAGGTCAGCATCTGCAGGATGACGAGGTCTACGTCAGCAGCGCGGAACTTGTCGCCAGCCGCCATCGACTGTTCCTTGGTGGTCACCATTCCGCCATCTACGATTTCAATCGTCTCAGGCAGTGTCTTCTTGAATGCCTCATACTGTGCTTCGAACTCTGGTACAAGTTGTGGGAACTGTGGCAGATAGGCCTGCAATGCAATACTGAAGACCCCTACCCTTGCTTTGGTTTCTACTAATGGTTTTGCCATAACTTTTTATATTTACAATTTAACAATTTACAATTTACGATTTATTGTTCTATTCAAGCTATTTAGCTATTTCAAGATAACGCTGGTAAGCGGCATCCCATGCGGCCTGGTCGCCTGACGGGTGATAAGCCACCATCTCCACTGAGTTGGCAATTATCTCGCGCATCTGCCAGATATCGCTGACATCACCACTGGCCTTGGCCTGCAACATGATGTTGCCGATGGCGGTACACTCCTGCGGCCCAGCCAGCACCTCTACGCCACAGGCATCAGCCGTAAACTGCGTCAGATACTTGTTCAGCGAGCCGCCGCCAATAACGTGCAGCACATTGATTCGTCCCATTCGTCCCATTCGTCCCTGTTCCCCACGGTTTACCGTGGGGTCCTTAAACTCCTTCAGCCACCCAAATACCTGGCGGTATCTCAGTGCCAGCGAGTCGAAGATGCAGCGGCACAGCTCTGCCGGTGTTTCCGGCACCGGCTGCCCCGTCCTTCGGCAATAGCCCTGTATTGCCTCTATCATAGAAGACGGATTGGCAAAAGCCTTGTCATCGGGATTGATGATCGAACGGAATGATTCGACCTGCATCGCCGACCCCTGCAGTTCCGGATGGCTCAACTTGCGCACCTCCTCCGGCCATTCCTTTCGGCAACGCTCGTAGAGCCACATGCCGCAGATATTCTTCAAGAAGCGCGTGGTTCCCTCTACACCTCCCTCATTGGTGAAGTTCAGTTCGTACGAGCGGTCGTTGATGATGGCCTGCTTCGTCTCGATACCCATAAGGCTCCACGTTCCGCTGGAGAGGTAGGCAAACTGCTCATCCTTGGCGGGCACAGCTGCCACAGCAGCACCCGTGTCGTGACCGGCCACGGCTATCACTGGTACGGCTCCCAGTCCCGTCATCTTCTGTACCTCAGGAGTCAGCACACCTATCTTCGTTCCCGGCTGCACCATGCGTCCGAAGTGGCTGCGTGTCAGACCCACGCTCTCTATCAGCCTCTCCGAGAGGTAGCCCGTGCGGGGGTCGAGCATCTGCGATGTCGATGCGATGGTATATTCACACACAGCCTCGCCCGTGAGCATCCACGACAGTGCATCTGGCATGAAGAGCACCTTCTTACAGTGCTTCATCGCCGCATTGCCTGCCTTTCGCATGGCATGCAGCTGGAACAGCGAGTTGAAGTTCATCAGCTGTATGCCGGTGATGTCGTAGACTTCACGTTGGGAAACGACGTGCTGCAGGTAGTCGTCGATGGCCGCAAAGGTATGCGGGTCGCGATAGGCCACGGGATTGCGCAGGATGGCATCATCCTCACCAATGAACACAAAGTCCACGCCCCATGTGTCGATACCTATCGATGTCAGTTCCAGTCCTCGCTTGCCCACCACTTGCAGGCCCTTGATCATCTCCAGATAGAGTGCATAGATGTCCCAATAGACATGCCCGCCCGTCTCTATCAGATTGTTGGGGAAACGTGTCA
This sequence comes from uncultured Prevotella sp., assembly GCA_946415755.1. Classification (GTDB taxonomy): domain Bacteria; phylum Bacteroidota; class Bacteroidia; order Bacteroidales; family Bacteroidaceae; genus Prevotella. The sequence goes on from CAMKTS010000038.1 coordinate 2,130, forward strand.
GTTCCTCCTGTTCCAGCCTTCCGTCGGCCAGTGACCCTAAGATGGTGCGCCCGCTCGTAGCCCCTAAGTCTACGGCGAAATAATACTTCTTCATATCTTACCTATTTACTTTTAAAACTCCAGTTTCTCTCCGTCGATGTAGAAATCCTCCAGGATGTACTTGTCGGAGGGCTTCACGTTCCACTTGTTCTTGCTGGTCACGGTGATGTTCCGCATGGTGACGTTGTTACAGCGCGACTTCGGCATGTCCGGCCGGTCGCCGCCCTTGTAGAACTGCGACCAGGGATAGATGTAGAGGAACGAGCCGCACTGTCCCTTGATGCCGTCAACCAGGATATATTCATAATGCTGGGGCGTGTCGGTTCGCATCTTCAGCCACAGCACTCGGTTGGCACTCTCTGCCTCACAGTTGCGCAGGATGATGTTACGGTCGTGCAGCGATTCCGAACCCAGTGTCAGGCAGCCATGCACCCTTCCGTATCGGCAGTTCTGTATCAGGATACGCTCGCATGGACCGTTGGTAGAGTCCTTGTCGGCCCACGTACCCTTGCCGCCCTTGAGCACTACGGCATCGTCGTTGACGTGCATGAAGCAGCCGTCTACGATGACGTCGCTACAGGCATCGATGTCGATGGCATCCGTCGACGGGCCTCCGCGCTTCGGCTCCGGTGCCCAGATGTTTTCCGTCGGGGCGTAGATGTAGCATCCCAGATAGCGCACGTGGTCGCTCTTGTATACGTGGTTCGTCCAGAAGGGCGAGTTGATGAGATGTACGTCCTGTATGGTGACGTTCCGTGAGTTTGATACATAGGTCAGCCTCGGCCGCTGGGCGTCCTTGTTCGTACACTGCGGGTTCCACTTGCGGCGTATCCAGAACTCCTGCCAGTATGGCAGTCCGTTGCCGTCGATGGTGCCCTTTCCGCTGATGGTGAAACCGTCCAGCCCATCGGCATTGACCAGTGCCACGAAGTATTTGCATGTCTCTCCCTCAATGCGTGTTGTGGCGATGGGGAAGTCGCTGATGCGCTCCGAGCCTTTCAGCACGCCGCATTCGCGCACATGCAGATGTGTGCCCTGACGGAAGAACAGCGCGCCGGTAAGGAACTCACCCTCGGGCACCACCACTACACCGCCGCCCTCCTGGGCGCAGCGGTCGATGACGGCCTGAATCTTCTCCGTCTGCACCAGCTTACTGCCGGGCACCACGCCGTAGTCGGTGATGACGTACTGTCGGCCCAGTGTCGCCACATCCACCTTTTCGGTATTCATAAACCATGCATCCATCGGTGTGCCGTCGGGCCACGTCTCCGTCTGCGCCTTTTTCGCCTTCTTTGCCGTTGCCATCAGTGGCAATGCCATCAGCAGCAGCCAAATGATCTTCCTCATTGTCTTTAAGATTAGTTTTCAGCATGCAAATATACAAACTTTTTTTCAGAATTCATTGTTTTTTTGTTCAAAAAACTATAATTTTCTTATCTTTTGTTCTATTCCCATTGCCCCGCCCTGCAAAGTGCCACATTATCTCCGCCAAGTGCCACTTTAATTCTGCAAAGTACCTCCTTGTCTGAATATCGAACCATTTTAGCGTCGTCAACAGGGTTCTTTGTTTCCGACAGTTTGTCTTAACTCTCAGAAAAGCGGAAAGTAGGAAAGTAGGAAAGTGGACATAAAGGTATTTCAGGGGTGCGCGAAGGAGGGGGTGTGAATGTGGAAGAAGGGATTTTTATAGTATAAGCTTTAATTTATAATTATTAATTTTATAATATTATATATAATATATTATATATAATATTATAATTTTTAAATTACCACCCTATTATCTCTCCCTCCAAAATACCTTTATGTCCACTTTCCTACTTTCCTACTTTTGTCTAGTGTTATAGCGAATTCCATCTGGATGATGCGTAGCGTGTTCGATTTCGATGCCTTGGTAGAAACGTTCTTCTTGGCAGCCAGCTCAGTCATGGAACCGAAAGCCTCCTTGACGGTAGCGGGGCCTATCATGCGAATCTCGTAACGGTCGGTCAGCACAGGTTCGGCAATATGAAGGTAGCAGTCGCCCAGCGTCTTGTCGGTATAGCCCTCCCATACCAGCTTGCCATCGGCATAGACCTGCAGGGGATAGCTGGTACGGCGGAAGCCGTCCATGCGCAGGGCGATACGGCTGATGGCTGCCGGACGGTCCAGCGTCACCTTCACCCAGGCATTCTCCAGCTTGCCGTCGCTCTTCCACAAAGAGGCATTCTCCTTTGCGTTGCTCTCGTTGTCATCAAACATCAAGGGAGCCAGGTCTTGATTGACGGGCACTTCGACGTGCTTCACGCCGATGGCAGCATAGTGCTGACGGTAGGACGGAGCAGCGGGCGTTTCACCACGCTGCAGGTAGAGCGGCAGGACTGACGACCAGTCGGCCTCAATGGGCTGTCCCTGCGGGTCGATGTAGAAGCCGTCCTTCTGCGGACAGGCCACCGTAGTGGTGGTGAGCGAAACAGCCTTGTAGCCCTTGGCACGGGCCGTCAGCGTAATATCACCTGCCGTCAGCGTGGAGCGCACCATCACACGGATGACACCAGCTTCGAGCATCAGCTGCTTAGAAAGCACGCCGTTGGTATCCATGCTGTGGCCGCCTTCGGCAGTAATCTCACCCTCGGTGGCAGGCTTGGCAGCAGCATTCAAGGCTTTCTCCTCTTCGCTGACCACACCGCTGACACCCCCAAGGTACTCGCCATTGCCCGTCACATCGAAGGTCACCATATCGTGAGCCAGCGGATGACGGCGACCGTCTTTATCTACAGCCTCGACCTCTGCGATGCGGATGTCGCTGCCGTCGGCACGGAACGCTTCAGGAGCCTCTACCCAGTGCATCTTCAGGGCTACGGGCTGGCCCACGGTCTCTATGGCATAGCGGCTATGCTCGCTGCCATTGGTCTTCCCGATAGCCTCCAGCTTGCCGGCCTCCCACTTCACGTCCTTGAAGGTAAACAGGAAGGTATGCGTGCGCTCGCCCTTGCCCAGTGACTTGCCATTGAGGAAGAGTTCCACCTCATCCTCTGTAGATACGACATACACCGGCTTGGTCACCCCTCCTTGCGAGGGGTTGGGTGAGGTCTCGTAATTCCAATGGCCGATGATATACGTATGGTCTTTCTCCGTATCCACCCAGCCGTCCCAGATGGTCTGATGCACATACCAGCTGTCCTTGGCGATGCGCATGGCATCGACATCGCCGCTGGTGCGGTAGTTCTTCTCACCACGGGCATGGGTATTGGAGTCGCTGAAGATAATCTTCGCGGCACCGCTGTTGACACGACGGCCCTGACCGGGACGCGCCACCCAGTATTCGTTCCAGCGGATGACGTTCTCGACGGCCAGTCCGTCTTGGTTATGATTGTAGGCCACGGCACGCTCGCCACGATAGAGCGGCCCCTCCCCCTCTTTGTGATAAGGATACGACCACTCGTCCCAGTAGCGGCGTATGCCCTCGTCGCGATTGTACTCCATCATCAACATCGGCTTACCGGCACTCTTGTTCACATACAGCATCTCGCCGCCATACTCGGCCACCTTGCTGTCGAGCATGTTGCGCGAGCCGATGGCACGCCCCCCATTGGGGTCGTACTGGTCGCGTATCTGCTTCATCTCGGCCATGTGCTCCTCAGAGATCTGGTTGTTGCCACACTCGTAGAACAGGATGCTGGGATTGTTGCGGTTGTAGATGATGGCATCGCGCATCACCTCAGTGCGCTGCTCCCAGCGGCGGCCGCCCACATCTTTCTCGGCATCACCGGCAGGCATGGCCTGGATAAGTCCCAGGCGGTCGAACGACTCGACATCCTGCTTCATCGGCGTGACGTGCATCCAACGGAAGAAGTTGCCGTTGCATCCTAATACCAGGCGGTTGCTATAGTCGCTCATCCACGCTGGAACGCTGATGCCCACGGCAGGCCACTCATTGGTAGAGCGCTGGGCGAAGCCCTTCATCTGCAGCACACGGTCGTTGAGCCACACCATACCATCCTTATACTCCGTCTTGCGGAAACCAGTCCGCGTTGTAACGCTGTCGATGGCTTTCCCATCGACAACAAGGCTTGTCGTGACATCATACAGGTATCCATATCCCCACGACCAGAAGTGCAGACCGTCTACACGCGCCTCGGCACGGCAAACTGCCGTCTTGCCTGGCTCTACGGTCACGTCAGGCCCTGAAAAACCGGCCACAGGCCTGCCATCGACAGCACTGTTGACCAACACCTGATAACCAACAGTCTGTGCATGCTGTGACTCATTCTTCACTTCCGACTCGGCATGAATGGTGGCCTTGCGGCTGGGAACATCGTGGTCGGTAGCATAGATGTAGACACCCGTGGTCTGCAGGTTCGAATAGAGGGGCAGTGTCTGGTAGACATCGCTGTACATCACGTGCAGCCACACATTCTTGTTAATGCCACCGTAGTTGCAGAAGAAGTTCTTGTCGTTCCACTGGAAGCCGCTTCCCACCTCCTTCTGCTGTTGCTCGCTCCTCGTCTGGCGATGCTCCCTGTAGTTCCAGCTATTGTCAATGTAGACTGCCAGGACATTCTCGCCACTCCTCTTGATATAAGGAGTGAGGTCGAAGCCGAAGGCCATCACGCCATTCTCGCCCCACCCCAGCTCTTGACCGTTGAGGAACACGCGGGCACCGAAGCGCACGCCCTCGAACTCGATGAAGAAGCGGCAGCCCTGCTTCATCTTGTCGGTCAGCACAAAGTGCTTCCGATACCAGGCCACCGTGTCGCTTAGCAGGGCTATCTGCCGAGCAAAAGCCTCTGTCTGGTTGTACGACCACGGCAGCGTCACCGTCTGCCACGAACTGTCATCGAAGCGGGGTTCCGAAGCCTTCGGCTCCTCGCCCATCTGCACTCTCCATGCTGCATTGAAGTTGTACCGCTCACCGGCTATGACCGTAACAGCCATACCGAGAGCCAGCAGCAGCATCACAAGACTGTTTTTTCTCATATACTATCGTTCACCGATGCGCGTGTAGGTGAAGCCCTGCTCCTCCAGTTCCTGACGGTCGTAGATGTTTCGGCCATCGACGATGACATTGCCCGTCATCACTTTCTTGATGACATTCCACGACGGCATGCGGAACTGACGCCACTCGGTCAGCAGGGCAAAGACATCGGCACCATCAGCGGCATCGTACATGTTCTTACAGTAAGTAACGCTGTCGCCAATACGACGGCGGCACTCGTCCATAGCCACCGGGTCGAAGACGCGGACAGTGGCTCCGTCGGCCAGCAGTTTGCCGATGACAACGAGGGCGGGAGCCTCACGCATATCGTCGGTCTCAGGCTTAAAGGCCAGGCCGATGATGGCCACGGTCTTCCCCTTGACATCGCCTGCCATCTGGATAATCTTATCGTAGACAATGCTCTTCTGCTTCTCGTTGACACGCTCCACTGCCTCGATGACCTCCATGTGGTAGCCGTTCTCCAGACCGGTATGCACCAGTGCCTTCACATCCTTCGGGAAGCACGAGCCACCGTAGCCACAGCCGGCATAGAGGAATTTGGTGCCGATACGGGCATCAGTGCCTATACCCTTGCGGACATGGTCCACATTGGCACCTACACGTTCGCAGAGGTTGGCAATGTCGTTCATAAACGAGATACGCGTGGCCAGCATGGCATTGGCGGCATACTTCGTCATCTCGGCAGAGGGGATATCCATGAAGATGACACGGAAATTGTTGATGAGGAAAGGCTTGTACAGGCGCGTCATCACCTCGCGGGCCTTCTCTGACTCTGTACCCACCACCACCCGGTCGGGCGACATAAAGTCCTTGATGGCAGCACCCTCCTTGAGGAACTCAGGATTCGAGGCCACATCGAAGGGTACCTCTATGCCACGTTTGTCCAGCTCATCCTGAATGGCGGCCTTCACCTTCCGGGCAGTACCTACCGGAACAGTGGACTTGGTGACAAGAATGGTGTACTTATTGATATGCTGACCAAACTGGCGGGCCACAGCCAACACGTATTTCAGATCGGCAGAGCCGTCCTCGTCGGGCGGTGTGCCTACTGCGCTGAACACCACCTCGACATCGTCGAGCACCTCGGTAAGATCGGTGGTAAACTGCAGACGCCCGTATTCCACATTCCGTTTGACCAATTCCTCAAGACCTGGTTCATAGATGGGCATGATGCCATTCTTCAACTTCTCAATCTTGGCGGCATCCACATCGACACACGTCACATGGGCACCCATCTCTGCGAAACACGTTCCGCTCACCAGGCCTACATAGCCTGTTCCTACAATTGCAATGTTCATTGTTCTCTTGTCTTTTTAAAAAATGTATGAATAATAAGTCGTTATGCCCTGCGAAGGGCGATATTATAGTTGTAATACTGGGGATTGCCCGTAACGTCCTCGACCACACGGAGGAACGGCGGGAAATTGACCGCCTCCTGACGGGCAATGCCCTTGGTCTCAAGGATGACCAGGTTGCTGACAGGGGCATGGTAGGTGTCAAGTTCGAAATACTGACCACGCCAGATGAAACTTCGACGCGTCTTGTGGATGGTGGAGCGATAGGGGTCGGCCTGCTGCAGCAGCGACTCATAGAGGGCATTGCTCACCTGACGCTCAGTCTCAAGTACCTCGGTGGGTGATACGCGCTTCTTAGTCTTGTGAACATTGACGTACTCGCCCTGCCATCCACGACGGCGCAACCGCACCTCGCAGTCGGGGTCGCAGACAAGATAGGTCTGCATGATGTCGCTTTCGATGCTCTCGGGCAACGGCCCCGTAACCTCTACGATGTACTTACGTTCCTCCTCGATGGGCTGTGGAATGCCAAGGACATTGGAAATCTCCTTCAGCACGCGGCGCAGCTTGGCATCGAAATCATCATGATTGTTGATGACCCGCAGATGCGGATGCCCCATCCAGGCACGGTTCACCTTCTTGTCTAAGCTGCGAGCCAGCCGCAACCCCTCCTCATTGGCCTGCTCATAGCGGGTGGAGTTGGTGGCCACAGTATAATACTGCTCAGCACCGTCGGCGGCAGAGACCAGATGGAGTACGGCATCGTAGCGGCGGCGCAACTCATTGGAATTGGTGCCGCACTTTTGTGTCAGCTCTTCCCACATCTCAGGAGAGATATAGGCCGAGATGTCCATGGTGCCACGGTCGCAGACGACAAAGGTGGGCTTGGTACAGGTTGCTGCCAGTCGCATGAAGGAGTCTTCCAACGCCAACTGTGTCTCCAAGATGGCCTTCTCACCCTCGTAATACAGGTTATGGTTGGGTGTCAGGTAGTTCCATCCGCCCTGGCTGTAGAGCGTGGGAACTTCTGGAACGGTAAAAACCTTGAATCCCAGACTGGAGAAGTGCTCAATGATGCGCACCAATGCCGTCGTCTTACCAGCACACGGTCCACCGGTCAGCACTATTCGCTTGATTTGTTCCATATATGCGGTCGTTTTATTGCTATTTTCCGCTTCAAAGGTAGTCATTATTTTTCCATAATCTATCCCTTTCACTGATAAAAATACAAAAAGAACATTTTATGCGTGAAATAAAACATCAATAATCGGATAGAAATGGCTACTTTTGCACCCAAAAAACTACAAGTCACGGAACGGCGACAGGAAATCATGGCTCTAATCAGCGTCAAAGAGATATCAAACAAGCGGGAGATGCAGGACTTCATCAGGGTGGTGGACAGCATCTACCGTGACTGTCCGCAGTATGTACCCGACTTAGAGAAGGACATATATGAACTGTTTGACCCCAAGAAGAATTCCGGACTGGCTTTTACCGACATCAAGGCGTGGGTGGCCTATATCGGCAACAAACCTGTAGGGCGCATCGTAGGACTGATTAACCACCGTGCCAATGAGCGATGGGACACGAAGGCGGCACGCTTCTCGATGATAGAATTTATCGATGACAAGGAGGTGCCGGCAGCACTGCTTGACACCGTGGCACAATGGGGAGCAGAAAAGGGCATGAACCGTCTGCAGGGGCCGATGGGCATAACCGACTTCGACAAGGAAGGCATGCTGGTTGAGGACTTCGACCTCGCCAGTTCGACAAACACCATCTACAACCATGACTACTACCCCCGCCATCTGGAAGCCTTAGGATTCCAGAAAGAGGTGGACTGGATACAGATACGCATCGATATCCCGCAGAAAGTGCCAGATCGCTATGCACGCACGGCACAGTACGTGAAGGAGGAGATGGGTATGCGAGTGGTCAAATTGACCAACCGCGAAATCGCAAAGGGAGGCTATGGCCGGCAGATGTTCCAACTGCTCAACGAGGCATACCAGCCTATTTTCGGATTCTGTGAACTGACCTCGGAGCAGATTGACGAGTTTGTGGAGAAATACCTCAAACTGATAGACTTACAGCTCATTCCCGTTGTATTCGATGAAAAGGGAGACATGGTAGGTGTCGCCGTCACCATGGGCAGTCTCACACAAGCCATGCAGCGCAGTCACGGAAGACTGTGGCCCTTGGGATGGTGGCATCTGCTGAAGAGCCGCTTCTTACAGCACGAAGACCATGCCGACATGCTGCTGGTGGCAGTACGCCCCGACTATCAGGGCATGGGTGTCAACGCTTTGTTCTTCGACGACCTTATACCTATTTATAATAAGTATGGGTTCCGTTGGGCAGAGACCGGTCCGCAACTGGAAGACAACATGCGGGAGCTGACACAATGGAAGCCGCTGAAGCCCAAGACGGTCAAGCGCAGAAGGTGCTACTACAAGACGATAGCATGAAGAAACAACATAGAGAAAAAAAAGAACAAAACTAATCATTATAATTGGAAAATATGACACGAAATGACATTATCAAGCAGGTGAACAGTCTGCTGGCAGAAGAGTTTGAAACCGAAGAAAGTCTGTTTGAACCCAACGCACTGATGAAAGAGGTGCTTGAGCTGGACAGTATCAACCTGGTAGACCTGGTAGCACTGGTGAAGTTTACCTATAAAATCGTTATCCCCGCTGCCGACCTTCCCAAGCTACAGACCTTTAACGACCTGTACGACTACATCGAGCAGCACATGCCACAAGAATGACAAATCTTTTTATTAGGATTTCCTCATACTTTCGTCACCACAGGACAGTCTGCTGGCTGTCCATGGTGGCACTTTTCGTCTTTTTCGGATACTTTGCTGCCTGCATCCATCTCGAGGAAGACCTTGACAAACTCATGCCTTCGTCGAAGAATGAAGACGGCAGCACGAAACTGGCATTTGCCGACCTGAAGATCAAGGACAAGACATTCCTCTTGTTCGAAGGTACGTCGATAGCACAGCTGACAGAGACATGCGATGCCTTTATCGACTCGCTCCGGCAGGACTCAGCACTGGTGGAAGACTTCTTCTACTACGTCAGCGATGACCTGCCAGCCGATGGCATCGACTATCTGACAGCACACCTGCCGGCATATATCGACACGACGGCCTATGCCCGCTTTGACACGCTGCTGACCCGTGAGCACTTCCTCAGGCAGATGCAGCAGAACCGTGACGACCTGACAGGAGAATTCGGGATGGCTTTCCCAGAGCTTATCGAGACAGACCCCATGGGTATGCGCAACGTCCTGGCCGATGAACTGGGGCCGCTGATGAGCACGGGCAACTACCGCACCATCAACGGCCATTTCTTCGTCCCCGACTCCACCGTACTGGTGGCCTTCCTCACCCCCCGCTTCTCATCGACAAATACAGGAGAGGGTTCGGCACTCTTCCAACGGCTGAATACGCTCGTCGAAACGTTTGCCGAAAACCGTCCGGAGGTCAGCATCAGCTACCACGGAGCACCCGCCACCGGCTACTATAATGCACGTGAGATCAAGCACGACCTGATGACAACCATCAGCGGGGCACTGCTACTGGTACTGCTCCTGCTGCTGCTGACTTTCAGACGCTGGGATGCCATCCCGCTATTGCTGTTGCCCGTCGCTTTCGGCACCCTGTTCGCCCTCAGTATGATGTACTGGATCAAGGGGGAATTCTCCCTGCTGGCCCTGGGCATCGGCGGCATAGTGCTCGGTGTGGCGTTGAGCTACGTGCTGCACGTCCTGACACAGCAGCAATACGACGGAGACCCCGAACAAGTGCTGCGCCACCAGGTAAAACCTATCTGGCTGGGCTGTCTGACCACCATTGGTTCCTTCGCGGGTTTGCTGTTCATCAAGACCGACCTGCTCCGTGACTTCGGTCTGTTTGCCGCCTTTGCCATCCTCGGAACGACCCTGTTCTCCCTCACCTACCTTCCCCAGTTGATCAGCTGGAAGAGGAAAGCCTTCCCACAGTTTGTGGAGCGCATGACGAACGTCCAGTTCGACCGCAGCAAGCCCCTCTTGATTGGAATCACGGTGATAGCAGTGGTATGCATGGGGGCTTACCTGCTGAAGGGCACCCGCTTCGATGCCGACATGCGCAACCTCGGCTATATAGAGAAGAGGACAGAGCGCTCAGAACGGTTGCTCCGCGACAAGACCTATACCGGCGACAAGCAGAAATACTTTGCCAGTCAGGGCAAGACGATGGAGGAAGCCATCGGAAACTTCGCCATCCTCGCCCACAAGCTGGACTCGCTGCAGCGGCTCGGACTGGTCAAGGATTACACCCATACCAACCTGCTCTTTGTCACCAGAGAGCAGCAACAGGAGCGCATCGATGCCTGGAGAAACTATTGGACACCCGAACGTCTCTCCCTGGTGCGCCGCCTTATCAGCGAGACGGCACCACAGGCCGACCTGCGTCCAGAGGCTTTCGAACCCTTCTTCGAGGCTGCTACGGCAGATTATGAGCCTGATGCCCTCTATGAAGCAGGCATCATACCTGCCGGTTTCCAGTCGACGATGATGGAACAGTCGTATGGCGGCGAATATCTGTGTTTCACCTCTGTGCGCTGTCAGAACGACTCCGTGCGCAGCAGCGAGAGCGACTATGTCCGCATCTGCGATGCCATTGCACGGCACCCGCAACTGCTGGTGCTCGACACCTACTACTATACTACCGACACGCTGCTGCAGATGAGTGAAGACTTCAACGTGCTGCAGTGGCTGTCGATGCTCTTCGTCTTCGTGGTGCTGCTCGTCAGTTTCCGATTCAACATCAGGAACACGCTGCTGGGCTTCCTGCCTATCCTGCTCAGCTGGATGATTGTGCTGGGAGCCATGGTGCTGGCCGATGTGCGTTTCAACCTCATCAGCATCATCATTTCGACATTCATCTTCGGCATCGGCGTAGACTACAGCATCTTCGTGATGAACGGACTGACGGGAGAAGACCGCCACATGCTGGCCTGTCACAAGACCGCCATCCTCTTCAGTGCTGTCACCCTCATCATCACCGTCAGCAGCATGCTGCTCGCCAATCATCCCGCCATCCGGTCGGTAGGCTTCTCCACACTGGTGGGCCTGCTCTCTGCCGTGGTATTGTCGTATGTAATGCAACCCGCCGTCTACCGATGGCTCAACCGTAAGAAAGTATGAGATACGACGTGGTCATCATAGGAAGCGGATTCGGCGGACTGGCCTGTGGCTGTCAACTGGCACGGACAGGAAAGCGCATCCTGATACTGGAGCGCCAAGCCCAACCGGGAGGATGCCTGCAAAGCTACCGTCGCAAGGGCATCTCGTTCGACACTGGCCTGCACTACATCGGCGGCCTGGGCGACGGACAGCCGTTGAACGAACTCTTCTGCCAACTCGGACTGTTGCACCTGCCGTGGCAACGGCTGGATGCCAACGGTTTCGACCAGGTGACCATCGGTGGGCAGACCTTCTGTTTCGCAGAGGGCTATACCGCTTTTGTCGACCAGATGTCTGCCTATTTCCCCCATGAGCGCCAGGCCCTGCAGACCTACGTGGAGATGCTACAGGCCACGGCACTCCCGGAAAACAGGGCACAGCTGATCGACACCAATGCCTACCAGTGGCTCTGCGACACCTTCCACGACCCGCTGCTCATCAATGTGCTGGGGGGTACGGCCCTGAAGATGGAGCTGAGACGGGAGTCGCTGCCGCTGTTTACCTTCGCCCACGGCCAGAACAGCTACATACAGAGCAGCTGGCGACTGAGAGGTGACGGCAACCTGCTCGTCCAGGCGTTGGTCGACAACCTGCGCAGTCAGGGCGGCAACCTTGTCTGTAATGCCGAAGTGGAATCGCTGTCGGTAGAGGACGGTCGCATCGTGGCAGCCTGCTGTCAGAACGGTACAGCGTATGAGGCTGACACCTTCATCAGCGATGTACACCCTGCCCTGACCTTCGACTGGATCAAGACACCGGGAGTAGTCAAGCCCCTCTTCCGCCGTCGCATCCAGACGTTGGAAAACACCTTCGGCATGTTCACCGTTTCCCTGGTGCTGAAAGCACAGGCACTCCCCTACTTCAACCACAACAAGTTCGTATACGAAGAACCCCGTGTCTGGGAACAGCCCGCTATGGACCGCGTGATGGTCAGCTGCCGCATCCCTGACAACGGCACCTATACCCGACAGGTAGACCTGCTGACTCCCATGATGTGGGAGCAGTGCCGCCAGTGGCTTGGCACTTCGGTAGGCCATCGGGGCAACGACTACAAGGCCATGAAGGCTGAATGGGCAGCGCAGTGCATCCGGCTGGCAGAACGGGTGATTCCCGGACTCTCGGAGATGGTGGAGGACTGCTACACCAGCACACCGCTGACGTGGCACGACTACACCCTCACTCCCGATGGGTCGGCCTACGGCATCCGCAAGGACTGCCGCCAGTCGATGATGACCCTGCTGTCGCCCAGCACTCCCGTTCCCAACCTCTTCCTGACAGGCCAGAGCCTGATGCTTCACGGTTTGGAGGGAGTGGCCATGACGGCCGTTGACACCCTACAGAAAATGACAAATGCAAACCATTTATAAGAAAGAAAAGAAATGATCAGACTGTTAGTAATACTTTTGCTGTGCCTGGCACAGCTGTCAGTGTGCAACGCACAGACAGTGACAAAGACCCACCACTCTAAAGCCGTAAAGACCGACCAAGTCTCTACCGGCACGCTGACCATCCGCAAACCGTCATACGTGTGTATCTCCACCGACGGAGACCAAGACCAGCTCATCATGGACGGCACGCAGTTCACGATGACACGCGGCGGTCGCAAGCACGTCACCGACAGCAAGAAGAACGCCCAGTTTGCCACCTTCCAGGCCGTACTCACGGCAGTCATCAATGGCCAGCCCATCCCTGCCGGCGACGACATCAGCACCGTGACGAAAGGAGGGCAGCAGATTGTCACCATCACGCCTGCCACCGGGAAGAAGCGTCAGATGTTCACCTCCTTCGTGCTGACCATCGATTCGAAAAGCAGCACTTTCCGTCTGTTGCGCATGAATGAGCGCAACGGCGGCTACACGGAATACGTATTCAAATAGAATTCAGGACTCTCAAGACATACGATCAGTGAGGATGCATGCAACAACATACAAGGCTCCGAGGCTAGCGAGATGGCTCCTGCCATTTCTCCTGCTGATGCTATCGCCCCTGTCGCTGCAGGCACAGTTGAACCCTGACGTAGATACCGACACGACCAAATGGTTCAACCGCACGCAGCAGTTAAGCAATGTCACTATCAAGGCCAAGCGGCAAAAGTACACTCGCAAGGACAATCCTGCCGTCGAGCTGATGAAGAAGGTCATTGCCGCCAAGAAGCAGACCGACCTGTCGCGCTACGACTACTATCAGTACACGAAGTACGAGAAGATCACGCTGGCAGCTAACGACCTGACCAACGAACAGCTGCAGAAGAAGCCGTTCTCCAAGGCTGAATGGCTGTTGGACCAGGTGGAGCTATGCCCCTACAATAACAAGCTGATACTGCCCGTTAGCATCGACGAGACGGTGTCGCAGAAAATCTACCGCCGCTCGCCGCATACGGAGAAAACCATCATCCAGGGGCAGCAGTCGTCTGGTGTCAACGACATCTTCCAGACCGGCGACATCATCAACGTCGTGCTGAAAGACGTCTTTACCGACGTCGACCTCTACGACAACCAGATTCGCCTGCTGCAGTATCCCTTTACGTCGCCCATCGGCAAGGATGCCATCAGCTTCTACCGCTTCTATATCATGGACACGCTGGCCATCGAGCGCGACAGCGTCATCCATCTGCACTTCCTGCCTAACAACCAGCAGGACTTTGGCTTCCGTGGCGACCTCTACATCCTGAAAGACTCGTCGTACCACGTGCGCCGCTGCGAGCTGACGCTCCCCAAAAAGACTGGTGTCAACTTCGTCGAGAATCTTCGCATCGAGCAGGAGTTCACCAAGCTCGACAATGGCGAGTGGGTGCTGACCAAGGATGACATGATTACGGAGATGAAGTTTGCCAAGTTCCTGTCGAAGGCCATCGTCATCCGTACCACCAGACTTTCTGACTATTCTTTCGACGAGCTGCCCAAGCGCCTGTTCAAGGGAAAGCGCGACGAGGTACGCGATCCCGATGCCGACATGCGCGACGACACCTTCTGGTCGAAGTACCGGCAGGTGGAGCTGTCGAAGAGCGAGAGCGGCATGGACCGCTTCGTCAAGAATCTCCAGAACATCAAGGGCTTCAAGTACATCATCCTTGCGCTGAAGGCCCTCATCGAGAACTCCGTTGAGACGGGCAATCCCAACAAGATAGACATCACGCCCATCAACACGCTCATCAGCAACAACAAGTTCGACGGCTGGCGCACGCGCCTCAGTGCCGCCACCACCGCCAACCTCCACAAGCGTCTCTTCGCCTCGGCCTACTATGCCCACGGCTGGCAGAGCCGCAAGAACTACTATAATGCCGAACTCACCTACTCGTTCATCGACAAGGAGTACATGCCGTGGGAATACCCCAAGCGCATCCTGTCAATCAGCAGCACCTACGATGTCTGTACGCCCAGTGACAAGTTCCTGCCTACCGACAAGGATAACTTCCTGCTGGCCTTCAAGTGGTCTACCATTGACAAGATGATGCTCTTCAACCGTCAGCAAATCAACTTCGAGTACGAGATGTACGGCGGCCTGAAGACCAGCCTGCGCTTCAAGGCCGAGGAATACGAGGCCTGCGGAGCCATGTCGTTCCGCCACCTGAACCAGCCTGCCCCCGTGTACAACGACCGCATGGACAACCACCGCGAGTTCCTGCGCACCACCGAACTGAGGGCAGAGCTGCGCTATGCTCCCGGCGAGACCTACATCAACAACAAGCAGCGCCGTATCACCATCAATCACGACGTACCCATCTTCACGCTCAGCCACACCATCGGCATGAAGGGCGTGCTGGGAGGCGAGTACACCACCAACTTTACCGAGGCGCAGCTGTACCATCGCTTCTGGCTGAACAGCTGGGGCAAGGTCGACCTGTTCCTGAAGGGTGGCATCCAGTGGAACCAGGTGCCCTACCTGCTGCTCATCCACCCCATGGCCAACCAGTCGTACGTCATCGAGGAAGAGATGTTCAGCCTCATCAACAACATGGAGTTCCTCAACGACCGCTACGCCTCGATGATGCTGTCGTGGGATATGAACGGCAAGCTGTTCAACCGCATCCCCCTCATCAAGAAGCTCAAGTGCCGAGAATACTTCGCCGTCAACGTGCTCTGGGGAGGGCTGTCCGACAAGAACAACCCCTTCCTGCCGCAGAATGCCGGCAACCCCCGCCTGATGTACTTCCCCGAGGGCTGCTATGCCATGAATCCCCACCGTCCTTACGTTGAGGTCATCGTCGGCATCCACAACATCTTCAAGCTCATACAGGTGGAGTACGTCCGACGCCTCAACTACCTGGACTTGCCCACCAGTCAGAAGTGGGGCATCCGCTACATATTCCGTATCACTTTCTAAAAAAACTGATTATCACATGAGAAAACTCCTGATGACACTAACGACGCTTACTGCCGCCACCGCCCTGAACGCACAGGGCATCCAGTATCCCAAGGCCGCCAAGGACCATACGGTCGACGAATATTTCGGCACCCGTGTGGCCGACCCCTACCGCTGGCTGGAGAATGACACCAGCGCCCAGACGGCAGCGTGGGTAGCTGCCGAGAACCAGGTTACCAACGCCTTCCTCCAGAAGATTCCACAGCGCAAGCAATTGCTGAAGCGCCTTACCGAGCTGGCCAACTACGAGAAAGTCACTGCCCCGCGCAAGCGCCACGGCAAGTGGTACTTCTACAAGAACGACGGCCTGCAGAACCAGTACGTGATGTATGTCATGGACGAGTTGGGCGGCACGCCGCGCGTCTTCCTCGACCCCAACACGCTGAGCACCGACGGCACGGTGGCCCTGAAGGGAGTCTACTTCTCCCACAACGGCCGCTGGGCAGCCTACGCCATCTCACGCTCCGGCTCCGACTGGGAGGAGTTCTTCGTCATCGACCTGAAGACGGGCCAGCTCACCAGCGACCACATCGAGTGGGCCAAGTTCTCCGGAGCCGCCTGGCAGGGCGACGGTTTCTACTATAGCTCTTACGACCGTCCCGACGAGGGCAAGGAGTTTTCCAACGTCAACGAGGGCATGAAGATCTACTACCACAAGATAGGCACGCCGCAGTCGCAGGACGTGCTGTTCTATCAGAACCCCACTCAGCCCAAGCGATTCTACGAGATCACCGTCAATGAAGAGGAAACCATCATGTACCTCTTCGAGGCCGGTGCCGGAGCAGGCAACAACCTGTTTGCCAGGGACTTGCGCCAGCAGGGTTCGCAGCTCATCCAGCTCACCGACAATATGGACTACCAGTATGTTCCCGTCTACAACGAGGGCGACCGTATTTATCTCTTCACCAACTATGGTGCTCCCAAAGGGCGCGTCATGACGGCCAACCTCCGCAAGCCGGGCTTGCAAGACTGGCAGGAGCTGATTCCCGAACAGCAGCACACGCTGGCCGGTGTCGATGTCATCAACCGCCAGCTCATCCTGACCTACAACCAGGATGCCAGCGACCACTCCTTCGTCTATGGTCTCGACGGCAAGCTGCGCCACGAGGTCAAGCTGCCCATGGTGGGCAGCGTGGGCTTTACGGGCGACAAGAAGGAGCCTGAGTGCTTCTTCACCTTCACCTCGTTCACCCAGCCCGGCACCGTCTACCGCTACGACATCTCCCGCAACGAGTACACGCTCTACTCTACTCCCAATGTGAAGTTCCGCCAAGACGACTATGTCAGCGAGCAGGTGTTCTTCCAGAGCAAGGATGGCACGCGCATCCCCATGTTCCTTACCTATAAGAAGGGACTGAAGCGCAACGGCCAGAATCCCGTCTACCTCTATGGCTACGGCGGCTTCAACATCTCGCTGGGTCCCGGCTTCTCCTCCACGCGCATCCCGTTCCTTGAGAGCGGAGGCATCTACGCCCAGGTAAGCCTTCGCGGCGGCGGCGAGTACGGCGAAGAGTGGCATGTGGCCGGTACGAAGATGCAGAAGCAGAACGTCTTCGACGACTTCATCGGTGCCGCCGAGTGGCTCATCAGCCAGCAGTACACCTCCAAGTCGAAGCTCGCCATCGTGGGCGGCTCCAACGGCGGCCTGCTCGTCGGAGCCTGCATGACGCAGCGCCCCGACCTCTTCCGCGTGGCCATCCCCGAGGTGGGTGTGATGGACATGCTGCGCTACCACAAGTTCACCATCGGCTGGAACTGGGCCAGCGACTATGGCACCAGCGAAGACTCTAAGGAGATGTTCGACTACCTGTACGGCTATTCGCCGCTGCACAACCTGAAGCCCGGCACGTCCTATCCCGCCACGCTCGTCACCACCGCCGACCACGACGACCGTGTGGTGCCCGCCCACTCGTTCAAGTTTGCAGCCACCCTGCAGGAGTGCCACACCGGCCCCAACCCCGTCCTCATCCGCATCGACACCAAGGCCGGTCACGGTGGCGGCAAGCCGCTGGCCAAGGTGCTGGAAGAGCAGGCCGACATCTACGGCTTCATCATGTACCATACGGGAATGAAAGTGAAGTAGTTATTTTTCTAAAACCATTATATTATGATCGACGTAAAGCAAACATTAGCATCAGCCGAGGAGCGCATGGAGATGGCAGCCATGTTCCTCGAAGAAGAGCTGAACCGCATCCGTGCCGGCCGTGCCAACGTGGCCATCCTCAGTGGTGTGCGCGTAGAGTCGTACGGTCAGAAGGTTCCCCTGAACCAGGTAGCCAACGTGTCCACCCCCGATGCCCGCACCATCGCCATCAAGCCGTGGGACAAGAAGCAGATCCGCGACATCGAGAAGGCCATCATGGACTCTGACGTAGGCATCACGCCCGAGAACAACGGCGAGATTATCCGTCTGGGCATCCCCCAGCCCACCGAGGAGCGCCGCCGCGACCTGGTGAAGCAGTGCAACAAGATAGCCGAGAAGGCCAAGGTAGAGGTGCGCAACGTTCGTGGCGACATCAAGGAGAAGCTGAAGAAGGCCATCAAGGACGGTCTCTCCGAGGACAACGAGAAGGATGCCGAGCTGGAGCTTCAGAAGCTGCACGACAAGTTCATCAAGAAGCTCGACGAGCTGATTGAAGCCAAGAACAAGGAGATCATGACCGTATAAGGTAATGAGAGGTCTCGTCATCAAGAATACCGGCAGTTGGTACACCGTCCTGACAGACGATGGGCCGACTGTCGATTGTAAGGTGAAGGGCAATTTCCGCATCAAGGGAATCCGCTCCACCAATCCCGTGGCCGTGGGCGACCGCGTCACCATTAACGACGAGAACTGGATTACCGCCATTGAAGACCGCAAGAACTACATCATCCGCAAGAGCATCAACCTCTCCAAGCAGAGCCACATCCTGGCTGCCAACGTCGACCAGGCCATGCTGGTAGTCACCGTCAGCAAGCCCGAGACCTCCACCACCTTCATCGACCGTTTCCTGGCCTCTGCCGAGGCCTACCGCGTACCGGTCATCCTGCTTTTCAACAAGAGCGACCTGCTCAGTGGCCCTCTGGCGCAGCGGCAGTCCGACCTTCTTCTCCTCTACCGCTCCATCGGCTACGAGTGCCGTGCCGTCTCTGCCGAGACCGGCGACGGCATCGATGCGCTGCGCCCCCTGTTAGCTGGCAAGATCACGCTGCTCAGCGGCAACAGCGGTGTCGGCAAGTCCACGCTCATCAACCGCCTCGTGCCCGATGCCTGCCAGCGCGTGGCCGACATCAGCGATGCCCACCAGACGGGCATGCACACCACGACATTCTCTGAAATGATACCGCTCTCCCCAGCCCTCCCCCAAGGAGAGGGAACACCCTCCGCAGGCATTCCTCCCCTTGGGGGAGGCAAGGAGGGGTTTCTTATTGACACCCCTGGCATCAAGGGCTTCGGCACCTTCGACATGGAGCGCGAAGAGCTGACCAGCTATTTCAAGGAGCTTTTCGAGTTCTCGCGGCAGTGCCGCTTCTCCGACTGCACCCACACCCACGAGCCTGGCTGTGCCGTGCTGCAGGCCCTCGACGATCACCTCATCGCCCCCAGCCGCTACCAGTCGTACCTGTCGATGCTCGACGACAAGGACGAGAACAAATACCGCGAAGCGTATTAAAAAAGTACACAGCGAAACCCCTATGAGGTTGTATGTGACATGTCCAAGAACACATCTGCCATCAGGCAGTTTCATCTTGATTTCGCATCAACCACAAATGTGAGCTCATTAATAACGGTTCCTTTGTTGCTTTCCTGCGCATGACGAACTGGCTGGCCTGCCTAAAGTTGCCGGCGGTGTACCCCAACGACAGCCCTCATGACTTACAAGACTGCAAGAACCCATTTGTGGCTGCAAAGGTACGAAGTTATTTTGGACTGTGCAAGAAAACCGGTGGGGTCAGGATAAACCTAAATTCAAATCGCTCTGTTTTGCCATGCTTTTGGGCTATGTTTTCGGGCCGTCCAAGGCATTAAAAACAGCTACCCTGCACTGCCTACACTGACCGCTGAGTATCAGCAGGTTACGATTAGGTTACCCTACACTGGAGGCTACACTGGAGCCTACACTAAATTGTGGATGGTGAAAGATGTTTTCATACTCCAACCAGTCCCCATGAATTTGTCCCATGCGTTGGGATTTTTGTGAGGAGGCCACTCACGGAAATGAGGAGGCCACTCACGACCGTGAGGAGCCTCTTCACGGGAATAAGTAGCCCACTTACGGAGGTGTTTGTTGAAGTTTTTTCCAGTGTAGGCTCAGGTGTAGGCTCCAGTGTAGGGTATCTGGCATGTAAGTATCTGTTTTTCAGCGGTCAGTGTAAGCAGTGCTACCTACGTCGTTTTTTTGTTGGATATACTCACAATCTGTCATTTTTGACACCCATCTCTATTTTTTTTTATTGGTGTCCGATAAAAAAATTAAACTGAGCCGACAGAAAAGGGGACAAACCTTTCGGCAAGTCCCCAAAGATTTGTAATTTTGCGTTTGCTACAACTCAAATTTCAAATCTATGGGCAAAGGTACAAATTTCTCCGGACAGCCGGTACTAAGTCAACTAATAAAATTGATGGACAGGTCAAAAATTAACACTTTAGCGTCAAAATCGGGTGCAAACTACTACACGAAGCATCTCGACGGGTACTCACATCTGGTTGTGATGCTCTATGCCGTGCTTAGCAATCTGCGTTCCCTGCGTGAGACCTGCCTTGGTTTTGCAGCCAATGCTACCCGTATGAATCATTTGGGCATCGACCACATGATATGTCGCAGTACGCTGTCCGATGCCAATAAACGGCGCAAGTCCAGCTTCTTTGGCTCCATCTATCGCATGCTCTACAAGCGTTATGCACCTGTTTTATCGGACAGCCTGACGAAAAGAGAGGTTTCTACGAAGCTTTACGTAATGGACTCGACCACGATAAGCCTTTTCTCTCAGATACTTAGGGGAGTTGGACGCAATCCGAATAATGGAAAGAAAAAAGGCGGCATCAAGGCTCATACCATTATTGAGGAGAACATCGACCTTCCTGTTTTCGTCGACTATACAGAAGGCATAGTGCATGACCATGAGGTTATGGAGCGCCTGTTCGATCTTCCCTATGGTTCATTCATAACCTTCGACATGGGCTATACCGACTATCAGCTATGGAAACGGCTTGATGAAGCCGGCTACAAGTTTGTCTGTCGCCTGAAGGATAATGCCAAATTCAAGATCATCGAGCAGCGAAAGTGTCCAGAGAAAGACATCATTGCCGACCAGGTCATAGAGTTCACGTATGACAAATATATCAGTCGTCCTATAACTGACGAAGAACTGAAGCATCGTCGCGGCAGAAGACCCAGGTCTGGTGTAGTGACTGTGAAAGAGCGTATACAAGGCACATACCGATGCCGACGTATAGTCAGGCGTACAGATGATGGTAAGGATATTGTCGAGTTCGTCACAAATGTGCTTGATCCTAAAGAAATGTCGGCAGAGCAAATATGCGAGACTTATCGCAGACGCTGGACCATAGAAAGTCTCTTTAAGCGTTTAAAGCAAAATTTCCCGTTGAAATACTTCCTGGGTGACAATGCCAATGCCATTGAGATACAAATATGGGTAACCATGATTGCCTACCTCTTATTGAGAGTTATGCAGGCCAAATCAATGAGCAAACTGGCTTTCTCGAATATCGTGATGCTTACAAGGGCGACATTGGGCGCGTACATCGACCTTGTTACGCTGCTCAACTGTCCGAAACTCGACTGGGACCTGCTGGAACAACAGCGAGCGAGATGGGTAGCAAGTCAGAATATCCGACAATTGGAGCTATTTCCCACATAGGAGGGGTTACTTTTTGAAATGAAAACCAAATCTGCCTGTTTTAAAGGCAGTTTCAAACGAATATTAATCAATTCCGATTTTTATCGGACAGCAATAATATTATATGAATGCGCACTATTGCGTGTAATCATATAACATAAATTTAATATGGCAACATTAAAAGCTACGGTAAAATCAAAGAGAAAAGATGGAATGTATGTCGTATACATACGTTTTGCCCACAATCGTAAAGTCTCTTATCTAAGGACTTCATGGATGGTTAACGATAAGGGGTTGAGTCGGAACAAAAAGGATATTCTTGATCCTTACGTTATTCAACAAACCTCTAAATTGATTGATCAATACTACAACACTCTGAATAGGATTGACACACAAGACTGGACGGTCAAGGAAATTGTGGACTATATTCAGAAAGGTAAGGATGGCATCTCGTTCTCAGACTACGCTCGTAAGCATATAGAGAAGATAAAAGCTAGAGGTCAGGAAAGGACTTCACGTGATTACAAGTGGGCACTTTATAATCTGGAAAAGTTCGCTGGTGGTAACGAAGTGATGTTTTCACAACTAACTTTCTCATTTCTTTCCCGATGGATAGAATCTCTTTCCCAGACGGCAAGGTCGAAGAATAAATACCCAATCAACATCAGGCAGATTCACAAAGCTGCTGTGTTGGAATACAACGATGAAGAAAGAGGTATTCAGATAATCACAAACCCTTGGCCCAAGATTACAATCCCCAAAGAAGATACACCGAACAAAAGAGCGATAAGCCCCAATATGCTTCGCAGGTTCTTCGCAGTTGTTCCCGATTTCAGCAGATTTATCCATCCGCTCCAGGAACTTGGTCAGGATGTTGCGTTGATAAGTTTCTGCATGTGTGGTATCAATAGCATGGATTTATTCTTTGCGAAGAAGAGTCAGTATCACAATGGCATCTTCCACTATAACAGAAGAAAGACAAGTAAATCCCGTTCCGATAATGCATACTTTGAGATAAGGGTGCCACAATTTATAAAGCCCACATTCGAGAAGTACTTGTCCAAAGATATGGAATCTCCTTGGCTGTTTGACTTTCAAGACCGCCTAAGCACATCAGACTCATTCAATGCCAATGTAAATGCAGGCATCAGCCAAATCTGCAAGAAAGTATCGCCAGACTTCCATGCCAGCCTGTATTCCTTCCGTCATTCATGGGCAACGATAGCACAGAACGGATGCGGTGCGTCCCTTGGTGACATTGACTTTGCACTCAACCACTCTACATACAAGATGGCAAGAGTATATACCAAGATAGATTACTCTCCGGCATGGGAATTAAACGAAAAAGTTATTGACTATATTTTCTTTAGTAACGAGGATATAACCAAACGCGAAGATTCCGGTAAATCCTTTGAGAGGATGTCGAAGTATAATCTTATCCGCGGAGAGGCGTTCGTCAGTGGTGAGTGTGTATCTGTAATCGAGAACTCAGGATTTACCAATGTTGAGCAGGTAATCACGAGACTCCTTTCGGCCTTCCCTGAGGATGTCGAACGTCCAATCAAGGTACAGATAAGGATTACTAATATGGACAAGAAGCAGACTCAATTGTATCAGAGAATATTGCAGTAAGAAAGAGCTGCGAGTGTTGGCCTATACGGACTACTGAGGAACTATGAAAATGGTGATAGTGTGTGGCTGATGGTTACAATTTTGGTGTACAAAGATAGCAAAATGTCAGGAATTCGACCGCTTTTTGTCAATTTGTCGATGGAAATGAACAATAATTGAAAGAAAAAGTGTAACTTTGTAGCGTTTTTTTGAGAATTTAGGCATGAGAAGGATTGAAGTGATAACATTGTTTAACGCGAATTGTTTGGCCATGTCAAATAATTCGTTAACTCACTCACTCACTCACTCACTCAATACTCTAAACATCAGAATGGAGCGACGCCCGAACGAGGGCGACGCGACAGACGGCATATACGGCTTCGCTTGCCCTTGGGGCAGGCGAGGCCGTAAGGCTTTTTGTGACTATATATCAGGCAAACAATATTAATTAAACAATAAACAACAATGAGTAAGACCATTAAGAAAAACATTTTCGCGCCCTTGGCCTCGGGGCTGGGCGCAACGCGACGGGCAGCCATGCTGCTGCTTGTGATGATGCTCACGACTGCGACGGCGTGGGCAGGAACGAAAATCGAGACGAGAACCGTGACGTTCTACTTGAACGGCGGCACATCAGGTAGCACGACTTTGGCCGATGGAGGATGGACCTTGGTTAGCGGCGGCATAAGGCTGCACTACAATAATAACGCCCCATCGTCCAATACAATCTTTTTGTTTCCAGACAATAATCAGACAACATTAGGCAGCCAAATTCTTCAATGCAACGGCTCCTTCGAGTTCCCCAATTTAGAGGGAACCGTGAAGAGCGTGGCATTTACAAACTTTATCTTAGCATATGCTGGGGTGCAAATGTATGTAGGACTTAACAAAAACAACAATTCTACGCTCCTGCACCTTGCGGGGAACGCCACAGACTATGACTTCTCGGGGGACTCTGATTTTAGCCTTCATTCTGCAACCTTTGAGGGCAGTCAGGTAGTCAGCGCATCAAATCCGCTGAAAATCATGTTCTCTGGAACGTCGGAAGCAG
>CAMKTS010000039.1 GCA_946415755.1 uncultured Prevotella sp.
CAGTTGATAGCGAAGCCGTGGCTGTAGTACAGCGTCTTGCCGGGCTTCAGATATTGCTTGATGGTGGGCCACTGCTGCATCTGACCAGCATCGCTCAGAAGCATGCAGAGGATGGTACCCTTCTCGGCGGCCTCCTCAATGCTGAAGAGCGTCTTGCCAGGCACCCAACCGTCGGCCACTGCCTTGTCGTAGGTCTTGCCCTGACGCTGGCCAACAATCACGTTGAAACCATTGTCGCGCAGGTTGCAGGCCTGTCCGGGACCCTGCACACCGTAACCAATGACGGCGATAACTTCATCCTTTAATACTTCACGTGCTTTCTCGAGTGAGAACTCCTTGCTGGTGACTACAGTTTCGATTACGCCACCAAAATTCATTTCTGCCATAATTGCAAATTTGTTTTTAAAATGTTATACATATCCCTTGCGTACCATGCCAGCCCTACCCGAGAGCCGTCCTCTTGCGATCCGCTCAGTGCCTACCCGAAGCACCGACGAGGGGGTTAACTATCATAATTGGCTGCAAAGGTACAATTTAATGCACAAAAAACCAAAAGAATTATGATTTTTTAGCCTACTTCTTCCCACACTTGCGATACCATTCGCGCAGCATGCCTCTGGGAATGCCTCTCTCTACGGCCTTGTCGAGTGCCCGGCGGGCTTCGTCGCGCAGTCCGAGGGTGAGATACAAATCCACACATGATGCCACGTAGTCGGTATTCCTGCCGTCGCGCTCCATTGCCTGCTCCCAGTCGTATAGCGCAGCATCGAACTGCTGCATATCGCGCTCCAGGGCGGCGCGTGAGGCATAGGTCACCGCACTGTCGGGATGCTGCTCGACGGCCAGGTTGAGCTGGTCGATGGCTTCCTGCTTGTGCCCCAGCTGCTGCAGCACATTCGACAGTCCGAGACGAACACTCAGATTCTGGGGTGCCTCGCGCAGCACATCTTCGTAGTCACGGCGTGCCAGGTCGTAGCGTCTGAGGCGGCTATTGGCATAAGCCCGATAATAGCGTGCCGACAGGTGCTGCGGCTCGTGTTCCAGTATCTGGCTGTACTCCGTTGCAGCGTATTCCCACTGATGGAGTTCCATGTTGACGGCAGCTTTTCGCAGATGCAGGTCGGTAGACCATGCCGACTTCGCTATCTGCTTGTTCAGCACATTCAGCGAGTCGCGCCACTGCTGGTTGGTTTGAGAATAAGAAAAAAGGAGAAAATGAAATAGCATGACCGACACCACCCCAAGGCGGTGCCAGTCCTCTCTCATCGTCTCATTTCCGAAATTTCTCATTTCCTCTCAATGTAGTCGACAATCCAAGCACCCACTTCTTTCGTACCGTAGTGCTGACCACCCTCCACCTGTATCTCAGGAGTGCGAACATTGGCATCGAGCGAGGCATTGACGGCCTCACGCACGAGTGTACCCTCTCTCGTCAGTCCGAAATGCTCAAGCAACATGGCTGCCGAAAGGATCTCGGCCAGAGGATTAGCCAGATTCTGTCCTTTGGCCTGTGGCCAAGAACCGTGTACTGGCTCGAAGAGCGGTGTGTGCTCGCCAAGTGATGCAGAGGGTTGCAAACCCATTGACCCCGTGATGCAGGATGTCTCGTCGGTAAGGATGTCGCCGAAGGTATTCTCCGTCACGATGACATCGAAGAAGCGAGGCTCCGTGAGCACACGCATCGAGGCGTTGTCGATAAACATATAATCGGTATGGACATCGGGATACTGGGGTTCCATCTCCTTGGCAATCTGTCGCCACAGGCGAGAACTGGCCAGCACATTGGCCTTGTCAACTACAGTAAGGTGCTTCTTGCGCTTCTGGGCAGTCTCGAAGGCTATCTTCAGAATGCGCTCAATTTCCGGACGGGTATAGATGTCGGTATCGTATGCTTTGTCGTTGTCCTGGTACTTCTCGCCGAAATACATGCCACCGGTCAGCTCGCGAATCACCACAAAGTCGGCACCACGCAGCAGCTCATCCTTGAGCGGCGACTTATGCAGCAGGCAGTCGAACGTGGCTACGGGACGAACGTTGGCAAAGAGACCCAACTTCTTGCGCATGGCCAGCAAACCCTGTTCGGGACGCACCTTGGCAGTAGGATTGTTGTCGTATTTCAGGTCGCCGACAGCGGCAAACAGAACGGCATCGGCACGCATGCAGACATCGTGGGTGGCCTCAGGATAGGGGTCGCCCACCTCGTCGATGGCAGTGGCACCCACCAGAGCCTCCTCGTATGAGAACTCGTGTCCACACTTACGGGCGATAGCATCCAACACTGCCACACCTTGCTTCATAATCTCTGGCCCGATTCCGTCACCAGGCAACACGGCAATTTTCAGTTTCATATTCCTATTCCAGTTTTATTGATTTGTAAAAGGTGGCCTCTCCGGCCACCTTGTGATTCCGTTGGGATTCGAACCCAAGACCCACAGCTTAGAAGGCTGTTGCTCTATCCAGCTGAGCTACGGAACCCTTTTCGGCGTGCAAAGGTACGAAAAAAAAGTAACACCACCAAGTTTTCTACAAAAAAAATCAGCGTAGCTGTCCTGCCTCCCTTAATACGTCGATGATGACATCGGCAGACATGCGGCGAGATGAAGACAGAGCCTGATACCTGGCCAGCTGTTCTGGATGATTCTTCAACAGCGACATAACGCCGTCAGGCATCAGCCTGGCCAGTCGCATCTCGACACGTCGTTCATCCCACGTAACGATGTAGCATACCAGATTCTCCATGCTGTTCAGACTCCGGAAGGAGCGAGAAGAGAGGGGCTGCCCTGTGTCGCCGTTGACAATGCCGAATCTTGACGAGGAGGAGATTTCCTGACGTGCAAAGATAAGATTGCCATCAGGCAGCTTCCAGGCACGCACATAGACATCTCCGAAGCGGTTGAAGGGTCGCAAACTGATGTAGAGCGAGTCATCATGCAGCAATGCAAAGGTGCGCCGCCGCAGAACGTGAGACATCTTCTTGTCGGAAGCCCTGACAGTAAATGCCAGCATGTCTTGCCGAGAAGAGGGCTTGAGGGTTACCGACTCACCAACGCTATGCCATTCGCCGGCTTTGTATTGCTCAAAACCGGTACAATAGCGGTCCTGGGCTGTTGCTGTCAGCGGCAGTAGCAGGAACAGGGCAATCGTTTTATAATTCATAGACTTCTGAGGGGGTTGTTCGTTTCAGCACTTCTAGCTGCACATCGGTACCAACAATGATACCATAGCTGCGGAGCACACTCTCCACCGTCTTGCGCGCCAGCTCTGGATGGTTGTTCTCTTCACTCAAATGGCAGAGCCAGACATACCGCAGGTGTTCGGACATGTTCTCTGCAATAGCCACCCCGCAGTCGTGATTGTTAAGATGCCCCGTTACGGAGAGTATCCTCTGCTTCAGGAACTGGGGATAGGGACCGTCCTTCACCATCTCCACATCGTGGTTGGCTTCTATTACCAGATAGTCGGCACGATGGATAAACGACTTCATCTCATCGGTCACCTCGCCAGCATCGGTGATGATGCAGAAGTGTACTCCCTCAGCCTCGATGAAATAGCCCACGTTGTCGCTACTGTCATGGGGAACGTTGAAGGGTGTCACCATGAAGTCACCGATTTTTGCCGTTACACCTTTCTCTATGATGCAGGCCTTGTCGCTTGCCACCTTTTGTGCCACACAGTAATTACGGTTGATACCGTCATGTACCTGCTGTGTGGCATAGACGGGCACGTTAAAGTCGGTACTGAAAGAACCCACCGACTTGATATGGTCGGCATGGTCGTGGGTGACCAGTACCTGGTGTACCTGCGAGAGGCTGACACCGTAGTCTCTACAGGCTTTCTTCAGGCCTCTGATACCCACCCCTATGTCTATCAGCAGCGCATCGCCTGGTGTTGCCAGCATATAGCAGTTACCACTGCTGCCACTGCCAAAGGATATGAACTTAAGCATCGTCGTTTTCGAAAATTTGGTGCAAAGGTACAAAATAATTCTTAATCTTTTGCTTTTCTCTCACTTATTTCGTATCTTTGCTGCAAGTTTTATTCAAGAGTAACGGAAAACATGAGAAAAACAGCAATACTATCAGCCATGCTGCTGCTATTTTTCGGCTGCCGCAACAGCGGTGACAACAACGAAGCAGCCCGCAGCACAGCCTTGCAATGGGCAACGGCCTACTTCAACTACGACTTCCATGAGGCTGCCGACTACTGCACTCCTGAGAGTGAGCGCTGGCTGCGCTTTGCCGCCAGCAACGCTACCTCCCACGACCTGGAGCTGCTACAAGGACGGCAGGCTGCGGCAGAGGTGGAGCAACTGCTCGTTACTGGTGACACTTCGGCTGTCGCCATTGTCCGCGTCTCTGACTATGTGGTGCCTGCCACCTTCTCCCAACCGTCGTCCATAGCAGAGGAGGATGGCATCTTCCGTATTCCGCTCGTCAGGCACAATGGAAACTGGCGCGTCAGAATGGAAGGCCTACCGCGAAGTGAAAGGCAAAGTCGCGACTGAGTTTGGGATGTACCAGGGGGAAATGGTCGTAGCTGTTCTCATAGGCAGGATTGACGGCCTTCATACCCATATCGAACCGAACGATAAAGAATCCGAAGTTCAGTCGGAGACCCATTCCGTAGCTGACAGCCAGCTGTTTCCAGAACTCCCCAAGCCGGAACTGTCCGCCTGGCTGCTCATCATATTTCCGCAGCGTCCATATATTTCCTGCGTCCACGAATAGTGCTCCGCTGAATTTCCAGAACAGGTTGGCCCGATATTCCACGTTCAGGTCTAACTTCATGTCGCCCGTCTGGTTGATGAAGTCTATTCTCCCGTCCGTTCCCACGAACTTTCCCGGTCCGAGGCTTCTCACGCTCCACCCTCTGACGCTGTTGGCACCCCCTGCGAAATATCGCTTTTCAAACGGCAGGATACGACTGTTTCCGTATGGGTAGGCGATGCCAAAGCCTACGTGGAACACCAGCTGGTTGTTCACATTGAAGGTAATATTGCGCGTAAAGTCGAAGTTTCCCCTGACATACTGTGCGTAGGCCACTCCCATCAGCGTGTACTGTCCTTCGGAATTCTTGCTAAATCGGAAAGCCCTAGATGCCAGGTCAAGCACGTTACCCGCCGTCTCCACACTGGCCCTGATAGCCCACAGCGTATTATTGTAGCTGTATCCCACGCCGAATTTCATAATAAACAGATTCTCGTAGTTGTATCGCAGGATGGCATTACGAGAACTCGTGTCATCGAGATACTCACGTCGGAACGTCTCGCTAACCCAGGGCATCGAGATATAGTTCAGGTCTACCATGTCTATCTGGTAGCGGTCGTGGCGATGCACATCGTTCCAGCGGTATTTCCATGCTACCGTGAACACACGCCTTCTGAACTCTGGACGATTCTGCAGGTCGTAGAGCAGCGACACCTCCGACGTGGCATTAACGCGCCGACGGAAGTTTGACGAGAGGAAAGG
Organism: uncultured Prevotella sp.; assembly: GCA_946415755.1. Taxonomy (GTDB): domain Bacteria; phylum Bacteroidota; class Bacteroidia; order Bacteroidales; family Bacteroidaceae; genus Prevotella. Next base: position 5,469 of record CAMKTS010000039.1, read on the forward strand.
TGCGATGAATCGCGGGAAGGTGAGCTTGGTCTCCAGGCTGTACTCCATATAGTTCGAGTCGTAGTAGTTCTCCAGTCCCCTGATAGCCTCGTAGGCACCTCGCAGTTCAATACTGAGATTTTCCGAGCCGTGGAAGATGTTGCGATTCTGATAGGTCAGCGATGCCGCTGCTCCCAGGTCACCAGAGGTATTGGTACCTTCCGGCTGGAAAGATATGGTCGACGGCTTGTTGGTACTGAGCTGTATGTCGCAGTCGAGCACTGGTTCATCCTGACGTTCATGGAAAGTGATGTTGGTATATCGCACAGCCCCAAGTCGTCCGAAGTGGTTATAGGTATTCTGCAGGTCTCTTGCCGAGTAGCGGTCACCTTTTGCCATGAAGGTATTGCTCTCCAGCACTTTCCGACGAAGTGGAATCACGGAGTCCTCCATATTTCCACTATGATAGGCAATGTCGCCTATCGTATAAATCTGATGAGCACTGGTTTTTCCCTCGCCATTTCTATAAGGGTGCAGCACCAGTGTCAAGTCTATCAGATTGGTACCCGCTACTGAGTCGGCTCTGTAGGTGATGTGATCTTTATTAAAACGGTAGTACCCCAGGTTGGCCAGCTGTTGTGCAATACGTTTGCGCTCACCGTCCAGATTGTCCACGCTGAACATCATGCCTGACTTCAGTCCTCGCCGTTGAACATCTTCTATACCTATCAGGGCAGCTATCGTATCGTCCTGAATGTCGTAATCCACTCGCCGCAGGAAAAAGGGCTTGTCAGGATGCAACTGATAGGTACACACTACCTTTCGTCCTTTCACCTTATTATATACGTCTACCGTGGCACGCAGATATCCCAGGTTCTGCATCTGTAGCTGCAGGGCCATCATCGACTGTCTCGTCAGGGCGGTATCGTATATTTGCGGAGGTTCACCGATAGAGCGAAGCACCCTGTTGATCCATTTCGTCGTGTCACGTCCTGACAGCGAGTAGGTGTGCAATGGGATTTTTGCTGCCGAGAACCATCGCGAATTGCCGCGTTGCCTCACAAAGGAGCGTAGCTCTGTAGGATTGATGCCCCTTGCCTTGCTGTCAGCCCTCACTTTCACCCTGTCCAACAGATACTTCTGCTCGGGAACATATTTCGTTTCCGAGCATGCTACTAACAGGAGTGCTGCAACAATGAATAGGAATCCGGTTTTGCGCATACTGCTTGCAAAGGTACGAATAAGTGAGTAGAATACAAAACAAAATAGGGTAATTTTTAATTCGAAAAAAAGAAACCATCTTCACAGACAGTTTCTTTCCGAGGAAAATGATAAATATAGATTAAAATTACTAGTTGTGTGCGAATGCAAAATTAGCTAATAATTGTGGATTTTACAAGCATTCTGCCAATTATTTTTATAGGAATCGACAATCTTGAGTTTTTTTTAGACAATTGGAATTCTATTAAAGCATTTTTAACGCTTCGTAGACACGTTGAACAGGGAATCCCATGACATTGAAGTAGCTTCCACTCATCCCTGTCACGCCGATATGGCCTATCCATTCCTGAATGCCATAGGCTCCTGCCTTATCCATGGGGTGGTAGACGGAAACGTAATAGGCTATCTCCTCGTCGCTCAGCACCTTGAAGGTGACATCGGTAGTTACGGAAAACGACACCTGCTGACGGCACGTAGTCAGCGTCACGCCAGTGATAACCTGATGGGTACGGCCACTCAAGGCTCTCAACATGCGACAAGCCTCTGCATCATCGGCAGGCTTTCCCATCACCTCATTGCCAAGAACCACTATGGTGTCGGCAGTAATGACGAGTTCATCTGCAGACATCATTGCACGGTAGGCATCTGCCTTCTTCCGAGAAATATATTCAGCGATGTCCTTCGTGGGCAGCGTATGGGGATAGCTTTCATCAATGCCGTCGATGACACGAACTGTGAAGTCGACATCCAGCCCCGCCAACAATTCCTTTCTTCTTGGGGAGTTGCTTGCTAATACAATATGATATCTGTCACTCAACATAATCCCTGAACCATTAACCCTGAACCATTAACCCTGAACCATTAACCAGGACTATTACCAGCCAAAGGCCCGTTCGTCCAGCAGCCATTTCCCTTGAGCGCGGAGCGTCTGCTCAATGACATCACGACCACACCCCTGACCGCCAGCCAAGTCACTAACATAGCAACTGGCAGCCTTTACTTCAGCACAGGCATCCTTCGGACAGACGGGACACCCCACACGGTGCATCACCTCCAAATCGGGAATATCATCGCCCATAAACATCACTTCTTCATCGCTAAGCCCATATTTTGCCTTCAGCTCCCCGTAGGTCTTCATCTTCACGGCGGCACCCAGATAGATATCCTCCATACCCAGCCCCTCGTAACGCTTGCGAACGGCCTCTATCTTGCAGCCACTGATAATGGCGATGCGTAGCCCCATCTTTACTGCCAACTGGATGGCATAGCCGTCTTTGATATTGACGGTACGCTGAGGAGTACCGTCGGTTCCTAATGAGATGGTGGACGAAGAGAGCACTCCATCGAGGTCGAACACAATGGCTCGTATCTTCTTTAAGTCGTAATTAATCACCTTGATAACTTTTTCGGTTTCTCTTATTTTGATTGATGTATTTCGTGGATGCTGCGCGACAACAGGGCGTAAATGTCACGGACCAGTGGATTGTCTGCGAGCAGCTGCATCTGACTGCCAATGACCTGCTCATCATAGCGTACGGCAGGTCCCGTCTGGGCATCAAAGGGATGTAGCGTATGCACTTTACGTGCCGTCTCGTCGATGAGCGGCAGCATGATATCGAACGACAGCCCATGACGCTCGAGCAGTGCTGCCGACAAGGCATAACAGTGATTGGCAAAGTTGCAGGCAAAGACTGCGGCCAGATGCAGATAGCGACGCTCGTCGGTAGACAGTTGGCAAACACGGCTACTGATGCTTTCTGCCAACAGGCGAAGCGTATCAACGGTTGCTGTGTCGCTGCCCTCTATAAAAACAGGTATTTCACGGAAGTCGACCAGCCGCTCCTTCGAAAATGTCTGCATGGGATAGAACACGCCATAATGGTGGGCACTGTCCTGGAAGACACTCATAGGCATAGAACCCGCCGTATGGACAAACAACTGTTCTTCCCTACCCTTCACCACCTGAGGCACTAGCATAGCCAACGCATCATCTTTTACTGCAAAGACAAAGAGGTCGGCCTCGGCGGGCAGCAGCGACACATCGCTGACGGCAGGACAGTCCAACTTGTCAGCCAACTGTTGTGCCGACTCCAAGGTACGACTATACACACATATCAGGCGGTGACCAGCAAGTCTAAGGGCATGAGCCAGATTGGTTGCCAACTTTCCAGCACCTATCAATACAATCTGCATATCAACTTCCCTATTTTAGCCTATATCCTGTTAGAACTTATTAAGATGCACGTTTTCCCATTTCAGTTTCTCTTCGTTCTGGGGTTTACGCTCATCAGCCTTATGACCAAGGGCAATGATACAGAGGCACGAGAGATGATCCGGAATGTCGAGTACACCACGGATAACGATATCTGACGTAGTAGCGTCGCTGAGTCCCCGGCCACGCATTTGTATCCAGCATGACCCTAACCCCAGCTCCTCAGCCTGGAGTTGCATAGAATAGGCGGCGATAGAACCATCCTCTATCCAACAGTCATTCTGTAGCGGATCACCCAGCACAACGATGGCCAGCGGAGCACCTTTCAGAAACTGTCCACCCATGTCTTTGGCATCGGAAAGTTTTTCCAGGTCTGTCTTGTCATCAACTACCACAAACTGCCATGCTCGCTGGCCCTTGGATGTTGGAGCCATCAACCCTGCACGCAATATCAATCTCACGTCGTCGCCGTCAATCTCCTCATCAGTAAACTTACGATGCGAACGGCGTAACTGAACTAAATCCTTAAATTCCATATTGATTTCACTAGATTTTGCGCACAAAGGTACGAAAAAAAATAAAAATCGGATATTAAAAAACAGAAATAAAAAAAAAATTGTACCTTTGCAGTATGATTGCGACGACTTACGACCATCCCGGAGAGCTACCCCTGTTGGACGATGGAAGTTTCTTCCACAGCAGGGAACTGATGGAGCTGTGTGAGCAGACACCGCGCCATAAGCCATACATGGCTGTCATCACCGATGACGATGGTCAGGTTGTAACCCACCTGCTGGCCATCGTGCGCTACCGGCGTTCGTGGCTTCCACCATATTTATATACGCACGTACGCATATATGGCGACAACGGAAGCACAGCAGAGCAGTTCGGAACCATGCTCAAGGCACTTACCGAGCGGCTTAACAATCGCACACTCTATCTGGAGGTGAGCAACCTCTCACAGAAAATGTTCGGCTACCGCCAACTGCGCTCTGCCGGCTACTTCCCCGTCCGCTGGATGAGCGTACATAACTCCCTGCACTCACGGAGTCCTGAAGAGCGTATCAGTGAAAAACTACTGCACCGCATAGAATTGGCACAGCAGCGCGGTACGGTCACTACCATTGTTGAGACCGATGAAGAGTTCAGAGCATTCTCAAAACTGCTGCATCAACACCATTGGCTGAAACCACGTCGCTACATTCCTGACGACTACTTCTTCAAAAGCATGATGAAGAATGGCCGCTGCCACATCTTCATTACCAAATACCACCAGAAAGTCATCGGATGCACCGTCTGCATCTACGCTGGCAGCGATGCCTACCTATGGTATTCGGCATCACGAAGAAAGAGTTATGCTCCACTGCATCCAAACGCGGTAACCATCTGGGAAACTATACGTTATGCGTATAATAAGAACTACCAGCACATCCGTTTCCTTGACGTAGGACTACCCTTCCGCCGCAACCCCTACCGCGACTTTATCCTCCGGTTCGGTGGTAAAGAGGTGAGCACCTACCGCTGGTTCCGTATCAACATCCGCTGGGTCAACAAGCTGGCTTCATGGCTATGGCGGGAATAAAAATAGCAGAGGACAAATATGCAGTTTTTTCACCACACGTGGCAATAAATCGACGCGAGGAACGTTTCTAATTTGTAATGGATATCAAGAAACACATCGTAGCACTACTATTACTACTCACAGCGCTCACTGCTGCGAGCCAGTCGTTCACGCTATCAGGAAAAGTCACTGATGATGACGGCAACGCCATCGAGTTAGCCACCATCAGCTGTCTGGAACAGGGAGCTGTCACGATGGCCAACTTCAAAGGTGAATACTCGCTGAAGCTTCATTCAGCCGACTCGGTGGTTATCAAATTCTCAATGGTGGGCTATCAGACACGCACTCGCGTACTGCGCCGTCCTAAAGGCAGCCAGCGACTGCTCGTCACGTTGCGCTCGATGGAAGCCCTCGACGAGGTGGTGGTTACAGAGCGCCGCCGACAGACAACAGGAACAGAACAGTTGGATGTAAAAGACCTGCGCCAAACACCTTCCACCACAGGAAATGCCGTAGAAGAACTGGTGCAGCAGCAAGCTGGCGTATCTACCCACAACGAACTGAGCAGCCAATACAACGTGCGCGGTGGCTCGTTCGACGAAAACTCCGTCTATATCAATAATGTAGAGGTCTACCGTCCGTTGCTCATCCGTTCAGGACAACAGGAGGGACTCTCTGTCATCAATGCCGACATGGTGGAGAAAATCGGATTCTCAACAGGTGGCTTTGAGGCAAAATACGGCGACAAGATGTCGAGCGCACTTGATATCCAATACAGGCGTCCCAAGCACTTTGAAGCCAATATCCAGGCATCGCTACTTGGCGGCAGTGTTTTCCTGGGCTATGCCACCAAGAACAAGAAGTTTACTATGAGCCACGGACTGCGCTACAAGACCAGCCGTTATTTACTGGGGTCGCTGGAGACAAAGGGTGAGTATCGTCCAAACTTCCTCGACTATCAGACTTATATCACGCTCCAACCCAACAAGCGGTGGAACATCGACTTTATTGGCAACATCTCAGAAAACCACTACAACTTCAAGCCAGAAGACCGCGAGACCAGTTTTGGTACATTGCACGATGTCAAGTCATTCCGCGTATACTTCGACGGACAGGAGCGCGACATCTTCCGAACACTCTTCGGTACGTTACGCATACAACGCCTCTTCACGCAGAACACAACAGTCAGCCTGCTGGCATCGGCATTTCACACGAAAGAGCAGGAGACTTACGACATACAAGGACAATACTGGCTGGATGACACACAGACACAGCAACAGCTCGGCGTGGGTTCCTATATGGAACATGCCCGCAACTACCTTACTGCCGACGTGATAAGTGCCAAACTCTTGTTTAATCACAAGGCACGTCGTCACGACATCGAGGCAGGCATTACCATGAAATGGGAACGCATCGAAGAGAATGCCCGCGAATACGAAATGCGCGACTCCAGCGGATACAACATCCCCCACTCTGCCAACCGCCTAGACCTTATCTACTCACTGGCATCACAAAACAACATCTCATCCACACGCATAGAAGCCTATGCCCAGGACACCTACCGGTTCCAAACCAAGGGCGAACGTCCGTGGCACTTTACGCTCAACTATGGCCTGCGAATCGCCAACTGGAGCTACAACAAGGAGACCATCGTTTCGCCTCGCGTATCACTGGCCGCTGTACCGTCGTTCAATGAGAACATGACGTTCCGCTTATCCAGCGGACTATATTATCAGGCACCCTTCTACAAAGAACTGCGAGACACGACGAAAGCCAGCGGACAGACTATCGTCACGCTGAACAGGAATATCAAAAGCCAGCGCAGCATACACATCGTAGGAGCATTCGACTACCGTTTCCGCATTATCAATCGCCCCTTCCGTTTCTCGGCAGAGGCGTACTACAAAATCATGAACAACCTTGTGCCCTATAATGTACAGAACATGAAGGTGGTGTATTATGGACAGAACTGCGCCAGCGGACATGCCTTCGGTCTCGACCTCAAGCTATACGGAGAGTTCGTACCAGGAACTGACTCGTGGATTACCTTCTCCGTTATGTCTACCAAACAGAAGATAAATGGTGTCAGCGTACCCATGCCTACTGACCAACGATGGGGCGTGAACTTGCATTTTACCGACTACTTCCCAGGTACCACACGATGGAAGATGACGCTCCGACTGGCATTTGCCGACGGTCTGCCCTTCGGAGCACCCCACAGGGGACTGGAGTATCAGCAGTTCAGAGCACCTGCCTATAAGCGCGCAGACATTGGCATGAGCTTCAGACTGCTCGGAAAGCCCGATCAGACACCATCATTCCGCAAACCACGCATCTGGCTAGGTATCGACGGGCTGAACATCTTCGGTATCTCGAATGTCAACTCGTACTACTGGGTTACCGATGTCACCAACAACCAGTATGCCGTTCCCAACTACCTCACCGGTCGACAAATCAACGGAAAGGTGATTGTCGAGTTCTAAGAGTAAACGGCCATACATACTGCTCATGGTGCAGACAAGGAAATCCTCAGCTCCATGAAGAGGCTAATCAGCTCCATGAAGAGGCTAATCAGCTCCACAAAGAGGCTATTCACCTCCGTGAAGCAGCTACTTATTTCCGTCAAGTGGCTCCTTATGAATATGTTCAGAATACTAATAATGCTTAATTATCAATTGGCAATTGTCTATTTTCAATTATTTTTCGTACCTTTGCAGGAAAATTACACATAATTAATACATTAAGGATTATGAAGATTTCCCACATTGAGCATCTGGGCATCGCCGTCCAGAGCATTGAAGAGAGCCTGCCGTTCTTTAAGGACGTGCTGGGACTGGAGTGTTATGCAACAGAAGTAGTAGAAGACCAGAAGGTAAAGACCGCTTTCCTGAAGTGTGGTGAGGTGAAGCTGGAACTGCTGGAACCCACATCGCCTGAAAGCACCATTCAGAAATGGCTTGACAAGGGCAACAAGGGTGTTCACCACGTAGCATTCTGTGTAGAAGACGGCGTTGCCAAAGGGTTGGCCGAGGTCAGCGAGAAGGGAATACGTCTTATTGATCAGGCTCCGCGCAAGGGTGCCGAGGGACTGAACATTGCCTTCCTGCATCCGAAATCCACATGCGGCATCCTGACAGAACTTTGTGAGCACCCTGAGTAAAACGAAATATCGAAACATCGAAATATCGAAATAAAACACAAATAACAACAATGAGCAAGCAATTAGAAAAAATCAAAAAACTCATCGAGAAGCGCGAGCAGGCACGTCTCGGTGGTGGTGAAAAAGCCATTCAGAAACAGCATGAGAAAGGCAAATACACTGCTCGAGAGCGTGTCGAGATGTTGCTCGACAAAGGCTCGTTCGAAGAGTACGATATGTTCAAGGAGCACCGTTGCCACAACTTCGGCATGGAGAAGAAGCAGTTCCTGGGCGATGGTGTGGTAGCCGGCTCTGGCACCATCGACGGTCGTCTGGTATTCATCTTCGCACAGGACTTCACCGTACATGCCGGTTCGCTCTCTGAGACCATGTCGCAGAAAATCTGCAAGGTCATGGATATGGCTATGAAGATGGGTGCTCCCGTTATCGGCATCAACGACTCAGGCGGTGCACGTATCCAGGAGGGTATCAACGCGCTTGCTGGCTACGCTGAGATTTTCGAGCGTAACATCCTGGCATCGGGTGTCATTCCTCAGATTTCTGGTATCTTCGGTCCTTGTGCCGGTGGTGCCGTGTACAGCCCTGCCCTCACCGACTTCACGCTGATGATGGAAGGCACGAGCTATATGTTCCTCACTGGCCCGAAGGTGGTGAAGACCGTGACAGGTGAGGACATCGACCAGGAGCACCTCGGTGGTGCATCGGTACACGCCTCGAAGTCGGGTGTAACCCACTTCACCGCTAAGACTGAGGAAGAGGCTGTCGAGATGTTGAAGACACTGTTGAGCTATATTCCCTCGAACAACATGGAGCTGGCTCCCCGCAAGAAGTGCGACGACCCCATCGACCGCTTGGAGGACTCCCTCAACGAGATTATTCCTGAGAACCCCAACGAGGCTTACGATATGTACAAGGTCATCTCGGCTATCACCGACGACCACGAGTTCTTCGAGGTACAGCCTAAGTTCGCCAAGAACATCATCGTTGGTTTCGCACGCTTCAACGGTCAGAGCGTCGGTATCGTAGCCAACCAGCCCTCATGCTACGCTGGTGTGCTCGACGTGAACGCTTCTCGCAAGGGTGCCCGTTTCGTTCGTTTCTGCGATGCCTTCAATATTCCTATCGTATCACTCGTAGACGTGCCCGGATTCCTGCCTGGCACGGGTCAGGAGTACAACGCTGTCATCCTGCACGGTGCTCAGCTGCTCTACGCTTACGGTGAGGCTACCGTTCCCAAGATCACCGTTACCCTGCGTAAGTCGTATGGCGGTTCACACATCGTGATGGGTTCGAAGCAGTTGCATACCGACCTGAACTATGCATGGCCTTCTGCCGAGATTGCCGTGATGGGTGCCAGTGGTGCTGCCGCCGTGCTGTACGCTAAAGAGGCCAAGGCCAAGAAGGAAGCCGGTGAGGATGTCAAGGCATTCATCGCCGAGAAGGAAGAGGAGTACAACGAGCTCTTCGCTAACCCCTATCAGGCTGCCAAGTACGGCTACATCGACGATGTCATTGAGCCTCGCAACACTCGTTTCCGCATCTGCCGTGCCCTGGCACAGCTGGCCACCAAGCGCGATGCGCTGCCCGCTAAGAAGCATGGAAATATTCCGATGTAAAACTTCGAAATCTCGAAAGAAATAACGAAATCTCGAACGCGTATGAAGAATGAAGTGTATGCTGCCATTGCAATGGCACTGTTTGAGTTTAAAGGCAACAATGTCCACGACAAGGAGCCTGGCATCATTACGATTGCCGAGAAGCAGACCCAGTGGAACGGCTATGCCCAAACTATGACGGCACATCCTTAATCAATTGAACATTATGAAAAAAGAGTATAAGTATACCATCAATGGTAATCAATATGAAGTAGCCATTGGCGACATCAACGAGCTTAGCGCTATCGTCACTGTTAACGGCGAAGAATATCAAGTGGCATGGGAAGCAGAACCAGAAGAGGAGAAGAAACCTGTACTTGGCAAACCTGCTGCTGCTACTGAAGCATCCTCTGAAAGTGGAGAACCCGCTGCTAATGTCAACACGAACAATGCCGTAAAGGCTCCATTGCCGGGTGTAATTACCTCCATAGAGGTGGCAGTTGGTGATGAGGTGAAGGCTGGCGACACGCTGCTTGTGCTGGAGGCTATGAAAATGGCAAACAACATTGAATCTGAGAAAGACGGCAAGGTAGCCGCCATCTTAGTGAAAGCAGGCCAGAGCGTAATGGAAGACGACCCGCTGGTTGTGATTGAATGATTGAATAAAAAGCAATAAAAAAGGCCACTCAAAAAAAAGAGTGGCTTTTTTATGGTATCAGTTTTACCGACAAACGGCCTATAGGGCATTCCCCTCCTTTGGGAACACAACGGTGGGTTGAAAAGTCTTGGCCTCTTCAAAATCCATCAAGGCGTATGAGATAATGATGATGGTGTCACCCACCTGTACACGACGGGCAGCCGCTCCATTCAGACAGATGCAACCACTACCGCGTTCACCTTTTATAATATACGTCTCAAAGCGCTCTCCATTATTATTATCGAGAACTTGTACTTTTTCTCCTGCAATCAAATTGGCTGCATCCATCAAGTCCTCATCGATGGTAATGCTACCCATGTATCTGAGGTTTGCTTCCGTTACTGTCACACAGTGAAGCTTGGACTTCATTACTTCTATCATCATATTAAAATACAATTTGACAATTTACGATTTGTACTTGATATGGTCGATGAGACGAATAGGTGTCTTGCCGCAATAAACTGTAATACACCCCACAACATAGGAAGTGTCATCCCAGTTATCTATATCCTGTAACGTATTGCCATCGACAATGGAGAAATATTCCACTTCAAGCCCTTCAACATCATTAATATCGGCTACCACCTTATCATGAGTTTCCTTTACCGTGTGCTTCTTTGCATAAGCCAAACTCTCCCTCAATGCTTGATAGATAGCGGGAGCTATGGCGCGCTCGTCTTTCGAGAGCAGGGTGTTACGACTTGAACGAGCCAGCCCATCGGCATCTCGGACGATGTCACATTCCACAATCTGGACAGGCAACTGCAGATGACGTACCATTGCCTTTACAACAGCTATCTGCTGCCAGTCTTTCTCACCGAAATAGGCACGTTGCGGCTTGACAATATAGAAAAGACGGCTGACCACCTGACAAACCCCATTGAAATGACCAGGACGATGGGCACCCTCCATCACAGTCGATACTGGAGGATATTCAAACTGACGATTGTCTGGCGTAGGATACATCTCTTCAACCGACGGAGCCAACACATAGTCAGCACCGCAATCATCCAACAACTTACAATCAGCATCCAGCGTACGCGGATAGTTCTTTAAGTCGTTTTTATCGTTGAACTGGGTAGGATTAACAAAAACCGACACCACTGTTACCCCGTTTTCCTTAACACTTCGACGCACCAACGAGGCATGCCCCTCATGTAATGCTCCCATAGTAGGCACCAGCCCGATTTCTTTTCCTTGCTTGCGGTCTTCAAACAGCTGATTCTGAAGATCAACAATCTTATTAAACACTTTCATTACTTTTCTTTCTTATCATCGAAATCGGGTGCAAAATAACAACATTTTTGCCAAATAAGGAAAAAATATTATAAAAATATGCCAAAACAGGGCTAAAAAATACTTAAATGTGCACGTTTCTGCGGTTTTGTGAATAATTTTTCGTACCTTTGCATGGATAAAACAACACGTTATGGATAAAAAGATACTGTTCATCAATCAGGAGATCACCCCATATGTACCTGATAGTGAACTTGCCCTTATGGGTAAAGCCCTACCGCAGGTGATGCAGGACAATGGTCACGAAATTCGTACTTTCATGCCCAAATGGGGCAATATCAACGAACGTCGCGGCCAGTTGCATGAGGTGATACGCCTTTCAGGCATCAACCTGATTATCGATGACACAGACCATCCACTTATCATAAAGGTGGCAACTATCGTGGGGACACGAATTCAAGTGTACTTCATTGACAACGATGACTATTTTGCAAAGCGTCAGATGACCACCGATGAGAAGGGTGATGACTATGCCGACAACGGTGAACGCGCCATCTTTTTTGCACGAGGTGTACTAGAGACTGTGAAAAAGCTTCGCTGGGTGCCCGATATCATTCACGTACAAGGATGGATGGGGGCTGTAGTACCTCTATACATTAAAACAGCCTATCACGATGAGCCATCGTTTGCCAACACAAAGGTTGTCACGTCGCTCTTCACTAAGAGTCTTCAGTCAGACCTCGGCAGCAATTTCAAGAAATGCGTGGAATTCCGCGAAGCCAAGGCATCACTGCTGAAGAAATACAATGACCATTTCGACTTTGTGGAATTGGGCAAACTCGCTATCGACTTTAGCGATGGTGTCATTGCCGCCAACAAGAATGTCAACAAAGAACTGCTGAAATATGCCAAGGACAACAATATCCCCACCCTAAAGTGGCCTGGAGAGGACTTCGGAGCGGCTTACGAAGATTTCTATGAAAAGATTTAATAGGAAAAGAAAACAAGATTCATTACGACAAAAAGCACTTCAATGATGAAAAAACTGACAATGACAGGGTTTGCCTTGCTCATGCTTGCGATAGCTTCATGTTCAGAAGACACAGGAACACTAGGTAACAGTCTTACTCAAAGTATAGACCGCTTTGTAATTGACAAGGACACTTTTGATGTCGACACATGGTCGATGCATACCGATTCGGTACTCTCACGTAGCATCTATACCTATCTGGGACGCATCAAGGATCCGGAAACCAGTACCTATATCACGAGCGATTTCATGACGCAGTTCAACATTCTGGAGAGCAATGCCAGCGGCATATTCCCCACCTTGAGTTACATGACTGACCTCGATGACATGGGAAAACCTGTGGCTGATTCCTGCTTCATCAATGTACTAATCAACGCCTATCAGGGAGACTCGCTGGCCTCCATGAAGGTTCAGGTGGCTGAACTTGATCGGCCCGTACCAGATGGAGTACAATATTACACCGACTTCAATCCTGAAGAGCACGGTTTCCTGCGCGATGAAGATACCGGAGGACTCCGACAGGACAAGGTGTACAGTGTGGCCGACCAGGAGTTAAGCGACAGCCTGCGCGCAGAATACCGCAAATCCACTTTCTATGAGTACATCCACATACCGTTGAATCATCAATATAAGGCAAAAAGCGGTCGGGTGTACAAGAACTACGGCACTTACGTGATGCAGATGTACTACGACCATCCTGAATATTTCAAGAACTCACTGACTTTCAGGAAAAACGTCTGCCCTGGATTCAATTTCAAGACCACCGATGGTGCTGAATTGATGATTGAAGTTGCCTACGTACAATTGGTTATCCACTACCATTACTCTCTGAATGGGAATACAGTCAAAGGTACCCGTACCCTTAATTCTACCGAGGAGGTTCTCTCTACTACGCATATTGAAAACGACAAGGAAAGCATCCAGAAATTGGAGAAAGCCGATACTTGTACCTACTTGAAGACCCCCTCTGGCATCTTCACTGTCGTCCGGTTGCCGGTTGATCAAATCAAACTGGGTAAGAGTCTTAACAGTGAACATGTCAACGACAGCATCACATCTGCAAAAATTACCTTCCGTCGTCTGAATCCCATCAACGAACTCAGCGAGGTGGTATTGGAAGAACCCACCAGCCTGTTGCTTGTAGAACGCGACAGCCTTTACACATTCTTTGAAAACAGAAACGTGGCCGATAATGCCTCCAGCTTTGTTGCCACATTCAACAGTACGCATAAGACATATACATTCAATAACATTTCTGCGCTGTTGAACAAGATGTGGGTCAAGCGTAACAAGTCTGCCCATTGGAATGAAGCCGTGCTTGTTCCTGTCAATATCGAATCGTCTGCCGGCACGTCAGGCTCTACCACTACCAGCGTTTCAAACGAAATGAACATCAATAGTGTTCGCCTTATTGGAGGTAGTGCTAACAGGCACAAGCCCGTACGCATTAGTGTGATATACAATAAGACCGGAAACAACTAACAGCAAGGAAACGCAAACAGCGATGGCTGACAACTTCTTAGAAAAGCACTACGAGGAATACGAAGCCCGAAAGGCAGCCTACCTTCGAAAGAAGCGCCACTTACCCCAAACAAGACATCATCTTCCGGTTCGTCCAGAAGATGATGCCTTATAATTATCGACGATGGGGATTTCCCCCTGGAGTGCTTGTTCCTATCCGACAATTGTGTATTTTGCAAACTTCAGCAGCAACTGTTTGGTACCCACATTCTTGAAGTCTACAGTTGCCTTCGTGTTCTCACCCGCACCTTCAACTTTGACAACAGTCCCCACACCAAAGCGCTGGTGTTCGATGACATGACCTTCACGCAGCCCGATATTTCCGATACTCGACTGCGGAAGCGGTGCCTCGTGGCGTAGTGGCATCAGACGCGGCTTGGGGTCTGCGACAAATTGTGTTGCCACTGGACGAGGATTCTGTACCGGGCGACTGACAGGATGACTCTGTCCGGAGAATCTGGAATATCCAGAATGATTAGAGAATCCGCTAAATCCGGAAAGACCGGCTTTACCATCGCTCTCTACCCTCAACAGGTTAGGGTCTATATCTCGGATGAATCGCGACGGAGTGTCGTATTCCATCTTTCCATATCGGAAACGATTCTGCGCACAAGTCAGTATGCAATGCCTCTCAGCACGGGTAATGGCCACATACAACAAGCGACGTTCCTCTTCCAATGCACGCATAGAGTCGGTGCATAGTGGTGAGGGGAAGATATTCTCCTCCAGTCCTACGACGAATACCGTAGGAAATTCCAGGCCTTTGGCAGCGTGAATAGTCATCAGCGTCACCTTCGGCTGTTCCTCGTCACCATCGCTATCCAGATCCGTAAGTAGCGCAACCTCTTGCAGGAAGTCGCCCAATGCTATCTCGTTGCCTCGGTCTTCCTCCTTTCTGCTTTCTACAAAATCCTGCATTCCTCCCAGGAACTCCTCCAGATTTTCCTGCCTTGACAGGTCTTCAGGATTACTGGAGCTGTATATCTCACGGCTGACACCGCTTTCCATGATGATGCCATGTCCCAGTGTATAGGCATCCTCCAGTGTCAGACGTTCACCCCATCCTTCTATCAGTTTCCTGAAAGTTTCTATCTTCGTAAGCGTTGCTGTAGAAAGTTTCACGCCAAATACAGCAGGCTGTGTAATCACCGTCCAAAGACTGACCGTATGCAGGTTTGCTGCTTCGACAATTTTCCCTACTGTGGTGTCTCCAATCCCCCTTGCCGGATAGTTGATGATACGCCGCAAGGCCTCTTCATCGTTAGGGTTGGCGACTACTCGGAAATAGGCTATAACATCCTTGATTTCCTTACGTTGATAGAAAGACAATCCACCGTAGATACGATAGGGTATGCCATCCTTGCGCATCTGTTCCTCGAACGAACGGCTTTGGGCATTGGTACGATAGAGAATGGCAAAGTCGCTATACTCACATCTCTCCTTCCTACGGATGCGGTTGATGTCGTTACACACGATGATGGCTTCCTCCTTATCACTATAGGCAGGCTTCAGCGTTAGTCGCTCGCCCTGTTCGTTCTTGCTGAACACATCCTTATGTATCTGACGGGCATTTTTGCGTATCAGGCTGTTTGCTGCCTGTACTATCAGCTGCGTTGAACGATAGTTCTGTTCCAGTTTAAAGAGACGTGTGCCGTCATACATTTTCTGAAAATCCAGAATGTTGTCGATGTTAGCTCCCCTGAAACTATAGATACTCTGCGCATCGTCACCCACCACACAGACACGACCATGCTGCTGTGTGAGTTGCAGCACAATAGCCTGTTGAGCATAGTTGGTGTCCTGATACTCATCAACCAACACATACTGGAAACGCTCTACATATTTTTGCCGGATGTCTTCATGCTGTTTGAACAACATATACGTCTGAACCAACAAATCGTCAAAGTCCATCGCATTAGCTTGCCGACACCGTTCCACGTAACGGCTGTAAACAAGTGCTACCTGCGGCCGTTTATGGTGCGCGTCATCGGCAGCCCATGAGCTGGTAGCATACGCCTGGGGGAGCAGGAGGTGGTTTTTGGCCATCGATATACGGTCTGCCACACTATTGGCCTTGTATATCTTGTCGTCCAGCTGCATCTCCTTCACGATGCTTTTCACCAACGAACGAGAGTCGGCCTGGTCATAGATGGTAAAGTTGGAACCAAAGCCGATATGTGATGCTTCTGTGCGGAGGATACGTGCAAAGACCGAATGGAAGGTACCCATTTGCAGCCGCGAGGCACTCTCCTGCCCCACCAGCTGTCCGATTCGTTCTTTCATCTCACGGGCAGCCTTGTTGGTGAACGTCAGTGCAAGAATATTCCAGGGTTGCAGTTTTCCCTGTTCGAGCAGATAGGCAATCTTATAGGTCAGCACACGTGTCTTTCCCGAACCAGCTCCTGCTATTACCAACTGCGGGCCGCCACAATAAGTGACGGCCTCGCGTTGACTTTCGTTCAGTTGCTTCAGCAAATCTTCCACAACCATCGTTTACTTGATCACTACCTTACGACCATTCCGGATGTAGACACCCTTGCCCATCTGGCCCTTGTCTACCTGACGACCGCTGAGGTCGTAGACGGGCTGGCCTTCGGCAGGCTGCTCGCTGCTCAGCACGCTGATGCCGGTAATGACACTCTCATTGTCAGTAACCTTCAGCGACTCACCAGCACCATTTACACGCAGATAAGCCTGGAAGGGCAGTATCTTCTCGTCAGACTTCATGCGGACGAATGTTCCGTCGTTCAGACTCTCGCCAGGAACGAAGCGGTAGAGATTGTCGTCGCCACCTTCCACATGACTGTAGCAACCAATCATTCCCTCCGTCTGGGAAGTCCGGCGGGGAGCAGCCGACTCCTCTGAGGGGACAGTCAGCAAGACAGCGCGCATGACTATCTGAGTATTGTCCTGTGCAGCCTTGAAGAGATACGGTGTGTGGGCGGTAAGACCTGTCGTCACCTCCTCAATCTTCACATAGCCGTTCTCAGAGCGTGCGAAGGTATAGAAGGTGCCAAACGTGGCTGCCGAGGCGGCATCGATGTCGAAGGGCAGGTAGACGGTAGACCACTCATCCTTTGCAAAAGTACGGCCGAGTGACACACGCTTGCCGGTGAACTTGTCGGCAGGAGCAAACGACTCGCCGCTGGGCATGTTGGCATCCAGCTCGACCTGCGAGCAAATGCTGCCGATGACGACATTCGACTCCTCACTGCTGTTGCCGGCAGGCATGAAGATGAACGTATTCTTCGAGAGACCGTTGAACACGCCACTCGAACGGCTGACCACCAGACCGTTGATGCTCGAACCACGCAAGTCGATGGCATTGACGAAGTTGGTCAGCTGGCTGAACAGGTTGTCGGGCAACGTCAGGATGTTGGCATCGTTCAGCTGGACGGAATTCGTAGCAGCATCCACGGTAACCAGAATGTCGTCGGCAGTCACCACTTCCTCCTCGCCGGTAGCTATTTCCAGAGCGGCATCGGCATTATTGGACTGCTGCGTCTGCGTTGCCTGCACACCAATGGTGCGCACGCCGACGGTAATAGACGTCTTCTTGCTGGCGCGATGGCCGGGGGCATTGCCGTCCCTGACGGCACTGGCATTGTAAATATATACGTAGGTAGCCTCCGTACAAGCGTAGGGGAAGATGTATTCTGTGAAGTCGAATGCATTCTTGATGACATAAGGCTCGTCGTTGCCAATCTTCACGTTCAGAACACCCTCAGCACCGGTCTTCACGACAACAATCACATTACCCGTACCGGCAGGTATCATGAAGGTCAGACCCTGGAATGCTTCTGCGAAGCCTTCAGTACCTGGCTTGTAAGTGGTCACAGCCTCTTCGACCTCAGCCTCCACCATTGCGCTGGCCAGCACAACACAGTTCTCGACAGCGTCAACCTTGTCGCCCGAGCCGTCCGACTCTTCCTTCAGCGTGTAGAGCACGTCGTTGATGGTGGTGCTCGTCAGGTCTGCTGTAGCCTGGGCTTCACCTCCGGCCACATCCACAGCCTTCTTCTCTGTGTTATCGTCAACAAAAGGAGCGATAGGCGTACCAACGGTCATTTCGCTTTGGCCTGCACCGCCCGACAGAATGGTTAGATTCTGTTCGAATACTATCTTTGAATAACCTGAGATGACCTGTGCTGTTGAACTTCCAGAAGTGTTTTTCATCGTCACCGTACCTGGGGAGTTACCCTCGGTGGTGAAGGTCAGGGTGCCGTTCTCCTTCGTATTCAAGATAGCCTGGGCAGCGCCATTAAATGAGTTCTCACCTTTCAGGAAGATTTTCAGGTCTTCGTTGGATGTCGTGATATATGCATCAAGCGCTCCGGAGAAATGAGCATTCTCGAGTATCAGCGTCTGTCTGCCATCGTACTTCACCGTACCGTCGCCAAAGACGTCATTACGGTTCGTATTGTCGATTGTTATCAATCTCTCGTCTTTATAGACAGTGATTCCGTAAGTCGTGTAAACAGAGACATTATAGGTCACCTCTGCCTCGTTGAGGTTGGCATCGCCGATGGGCCCCCTCACTACGATGACAGCCTCGCCGACACCTGCGGCTTGCACCTCACCGTTGGCATTAACCGTTGCGACGCTCTCATTAGAACTCTCGTAAGTGAATGTGAAGTTGCCGGTGATTGCACTGCCGTTCAGCTTCACTTTGACGTCATTCATATAGGTGGTAGAGGTCTGGAAAGCATCAAGCGTCAGGATTTCATTCACCATCTCCAAATCAGGATCAGCCTTTGCGACGCTTACCTCGATACTAGCTTCTGCTAAATCCGTATAGTTGGCAGCGGCTACGACCTTATAGAATACCTTGTAGGTTCCTGCAGCAGTTGCCGTAGGAACTGTCGTGCCGTAGATGCCGTTATCGCCAAGCTTATACTGAAGTTCACCACCTGTGGCCTCACCGGCTACAATCAGCGTCTGGGCAGAACCAGTATAAACCAGGTCGGTGGCTGCAGCAGGAGCCTTCGTAATCTCAGCGGCAGCCTTGCCGATAGTAACCTCGACAGAGGCTTCGGCAACGTCGTTGTGGTTGGCATCGCCAACTACCTTGTAGGAGACGGAATACTTGCCTGCTGCAGTTGCAGAGGGAAGCGTTGTTGCATAAGTGCCGTCGGCACCCAGCTTGTACTGAAGCTCACCACCTGTGGCCTCACCGGCAACAATCAGCGTCTGGGCAGAACCAGTATAAACCAAGTCGGTGGCAGCAGCAGGAGCTTTCGTAATGGTTGCGGCGGCCTTGCCGAACGATACCGTGAACGATGTCTCAGCAACGTCGTTGTGGTTGGCATCGCCAACTACCTTATAGAATACCGTATAGGTGTTGGCAACGATAGCGGTGGGTATAGCCGTGCTGTAAGTGCCGTCGGCACCCAACTTGTACTGAAGTTCACCACCTGTGGCCTCACCGGCTACAATCAGCGTCTGGGCAGAACCAGTATAAACCAGGTCGGTGGCTGCAGCAGGAGCCTTCGTAATCTCAGCGGCGGCCTTGCCGATGGTGACCTCGACAGAGGCTTCGGCAACGTCGTTGTGGTTGGCATCAGCTACAACCTTATAGAATACCTTGTAGCTTCCGGCAGCTGTTGCAGTGGGAACAGTCGTGCCGTAGGTGCCGTTATCGCCAAGCTTATACTGAAGTTCACCACCTGTGGCCTCACCGGCTACTATCAGCGTCTGGGCAGAACCAGTATAAACCAGGTCGGTGGCAGCAGCAGGAGCCTTCGTAATGGTTGCGGCGGCCTTGCCGATAGTAATGTCGATAGAGGCTTCGGCAACGTCGTTGTGGTTGGCATCGCCAACTACCTTGTAGGAGACGGTATACTTGCCTGCTGCAGTTGCAGAGGGAAGCGTTGTTGCATAAGTGCCGTTATCGCCAAGCTTATACTGAAGCTCACCGCCTGTGGCCTCACCGGCTACTATCAGCGTCTGGGCAGAACCAGTATATACCAGGTTGGTGGCAGCAGCGGGAGCTTTCGTAATGCTTGCGGCGGCCTTGCCGATGGTTACCTCTATAGAGGCTTCAGCAACATCGTCGTGGTTGGCATCGCCGATTACCCTATAGTAGACGGTATACTTGCTTGCTGCGGTTGCAGAGGGAAGCGTTGTTGCATAGGTGCCGTCAGCACCCAGCTTGTACTGAAGCTCACCGCCTGCAGCCTCACCGGCAACAATCAGTGTCTGGGCAGAACCAGTATATACCAGGTTGGTGGCAGCAGCGGGAGCTTTCGTAATGCTTGCGGCGGCCTTGCCGATAGTTACCTCTATAGAGGCTTCGGCAACGTCGTTGTGGTTGGCATCGCCAACTACCTTGTAGGAGACGGTATACTTGCCTGCTGCAGTTGCAGAGGGAAGCGTTGTTGCATAAGTGCCGTCGGCACCCAACTTGTACTGAAGTTCACCACCTGTGGCCTCACCGGCTACAATCAGCGTCTGGGCAGAACCAGTATAAACCAGGTCGGTGGCTGCAGCAGGAGCCTTCGTAATGGTTGCGGCAGCCTTGCCGATAGTAACCTCGACAGAGGCTTCGGCAACGTCGTTGTGGTTGGCATCGCCAACTACCTTGTAGGAGACGGTATACTTGCCTGCTGCAGTTGCAGAGGGAAGCGTTGTTGCATAAGTGCCGTTATCGCCAAGCTTATACTGAAGCTCACCGCCTGCAGCCTCACCGGCAACAATCAGTGTCTGGGCAGAAC
>CAMKTS010000040.1 GCA_946415755.1 uncultured Prevotella sp.
TACCGTCGTTAGCCGATGCAGCACCGTCGACCTGCGAGGTCTTGTCGGCCTTCATGCGGATGTAGAGTTTCTTCTGGTTGTTGGCAGCCTCAGGCATCTTCTCGTTGAACGAAGCCACAGCCTTGGCACCTGTCATGGTGATGCTGCCAAACTTGGTCCAGTTCTCGCCGTCCAGTGAGTATTCTGCATCGTAGGTCTGGTAGGCATTGTAGTTATACAGCATCTGGAACTGCACGTTGATGTCGGTAAATGCCTCGGCATTGACCTTGGTCTGCCAGTGCCAGTTACCTACGTCGCCATTGCCTGAGCCCTGACGCCAGTTGACGGCAGCACCCTTGAAGCTCTCGTAGCCACCACCAGCAACAGTCGACTTGTCGAGCCAGCCGCTGACCTCGCCTGATTCAGTGTTCACCAGGTTCAGAGCATCGGCATCGTTGTCCTGTGCGGCAAAGTCTGCCTTACGGCCATTGCCACCAGCTTTATAGAAGTCCCAACCGGCAATGATGTCGGCCTCGGCGTATGATGCTGTCAGTGTCACGTTGTCTTCCATCTTGACAATCTTGTTGGAAGCGGTCTCGCCGTCGCTCCAGTTGGTGAAGGTCACCAGACCCTCGTACTGGTTGGCGGTGAGTTCAACGGTAGTTCCAGCCTCGTACATCCACTTGCCATCCACAATGGTCGGCTCGGGGCTAACGGTCACCATGTAGTCGTTGGTACCGTCTACGGTCAGAGCCAGCTCGTAGGTCTCCACCTTCTTGAAGTTGGCAACAAGCGTCTCGTCGGCAGTTACGGTGTACTTGAACTTAGCCTCGGTAGACACTTCCTCAGCCTTAGAGTTCGTCCAGTTCACGAAGTCGTAACCGAAGTTCTCGGTAGCGGTCAGCGTTACCTCACTGCCCTCCTCATACTGGTCAGCTTTCGGGTAGACGTTGATGCTACCAGCCTCCTCGGGAGTCACGGCAGTAGCCAGCGTGTACATGGCCACATCGGCCTTTGTGCCGTTGATAAGACCAATGACACTAACTTGAGCTATACCACCGGCCTTGGCACTTCCTACGCCAATGGTTCCCATCAGCGAGAAGCCTTCACCAGAAGTTAGGGCTGCCTGCTGTGCCTCAGTCAGTGGAATCTCTACATATCCGTTTAGAGCATAGTCATCACTTGAGCCGAACTTGTCATCAGCCTGACTCTTGTTGTTACGCGGAGCAGTAAAGGTACCAAGCGCGACAGCGTCACCTTCACCAGCCTTGGCAGAGAAGGTCACACCGCTTTGAGCATCTGTTCCAAATCGTACGATGGAGGCAGTAATCCTTGTTGGCGTGAAGGTGAGTCCTGCTGCCGGCTTTACCACCCACGTGACAAAGTCTGAAGCACCGTTTGTAGGACGCATCTGTGTGAAAGTAACACCGCTTGACACGTTACTGGTGCCAGTGGCATTCTCATTGCCATTCTGATCCATCAGTCTCACTGCACCGAGATCAACGGCTACAGTAGAGAACACGCCTTCTGGTGTAGCTGTTGACTTGCTGTAATTAACAGGCTCGTCCATAGGCCACTCGATGGTAGCCACTGCATTCTCGTAGCTCTCGCCACCACCCTGGCTCTGCACCACGGGCAGCACGACCTGGATGTAGCGATAGTAGCTACCGTCGCCAATCACTACGTCAACGGTCTCGGCAGCACCGGCGATGGTGTAGCTGATGGTCTTGCCACTGGTGTAGTCGGTCTGTCCGTCAATAGTCGTGGTGGTAATCTCGCTGTAAGCCTCCATCGATACGGTGGCACCCTTGCAAGAAGGAACGGTCCACTTGGTACCGTTGTTCAGCTGAGCCCAGTCGTTCCAGTTGCCGTTGGCAAACTTACCTTCGGTGGTATCGAAATCGGCCTTCACGTCAATGGTCTTGCCAGCGACAGTAGCCTGAGCCACCCAGATACCAGTAGCATTCTGATAGGCCACGGTAGGAGCACCAGCGTCACGACGGAAGTTGAACTTCAGTGTGACAGGCTCTGTGCGGTCAGCCAGCTTCACCTCATTCTCGGTGAATACCGGTGTCAGTGTAATCTCCTCAGCCTCGGGAGCCTTGATGGTCTCGCCGGGAGCGTAGGTATTCTCACCGTCAGTCCAGCCAGTCAGTGTGCTGCCTTCCTTGTAGAGCGTAAAGTTCTTCGGCAATGTATAGTCCTTGCCGATAGCAATTGTCTCTGCCTCAGGAGCAACACCCTCGGCACCAGCGTTGGCGATGTCGAAGACGAACTTCACGTCGTTGGGAATCTGCTCGGGGCTGACAGCCTCTACGGCAAAGTACGGAGTGTAGCTGCCACCGCTGATGGTCAGCGTGGTAGGCTCGTTCACCTTATAATAAGCAAAGAGCACGTTCTCCTCAGGTTTGGCGTTGCTCCAGCAAGCACCGTTGTTGGTGTTGAACGTAGCAACAGTCTGACCTTCTGCGTTCTTCACGGTGACGTCGCCGCCCCATGCGCAGCTGCCCATAGATACCTTGACGGTACCCAGCACCTTAACAGTAGCCGAGAAGTTGGCCAGTCCGTGCTGGTCGCTGTGATACTTACCGGTGATGACAGCATTGGCAGTAGCATCGTCGGCAGCGACACGTGTGAATGTGCCGTCTTCGTTCATCTTCAGACCGGCAGTGGTGATGTTAGTATCCTCTGCGGTGAAGAACGAACCGTTGGTGAAGTCGGCCTTGATGTCAGCCCAAGCCCATACTGGCTCTGCAGCCTTCTCCTCGAAGCTAGCGAGATAGAGCTGATAGGTAGTGGTTTCGCCCTTTGAGTAGATAGCACCCACGCCAGTCAGCGTGTAGGTCTTGTCAGCTTCAAGAGCGGTGACATCGATGCTCCAGTTGTTGTAAACGGCAAACTCGGCATCACCCACCTTGAAGGTAAGGTTCTTGCCGGTGCCTGCTGCTACGAACACAGCATCCTCGATGGTAACGGGAACATTAATGTTGTTCTGGAGGTCGGCAGGAGCAATGGTTGCCCATGTCACCTCATTGCCAGTAGAGGTAGTCTCTACAGAGATGCCTTCAGTTGTAAGAGCGATTTCCGGCAGACCGTTGTAGCTGTAGATCTGTCCTGTTACGGAACCCGTAATCTTGTCGCCAGCATTCAGCCCCAGGTTAGAGCCATAGAACAGGAAGCTGTTCGTGCCGTCGCTGACGTAGGTGTTGCTGCCGTTAACGTAGGTTACCAGCAGGTTTTCAAACTTGTAGGTTCCCGTTGTCTTGGTTGATGTGATGTCAGCCAGAATGGCGGCAATCGATGTGTAGGGAGCTGCCGTTACGGTCAGCGTATAGCTGGCACTGCTTCCCTTGCAGTTGTTGTCGCCGTCAAAGGTGGCCTTGATGGTCGTTGTACCGATGGCCAGCAGGTTGATTTTTCCATTGCTGATGGTGGCAACAGTTTCATCGCTGCTGCTCCATTCGGGAATTACATCGAGTGGTGTCTCACCAGCCGTTACCGTTGCCGTGGGCAGGTCAAGTGTACTGCCCACAACGCCCGATGTCTGGTACTCGCCCAGTGTCACAGTCGTTGCAACGCGTGTGTCAGCTTGACCGCCGGCAGGCGTGAAGTCAATAACAACTTCTGAGATGCGAACTTGTACGTTAGTGTTGTTTGCGTTACCCAGCACAAATGAGCCACTATTGATGGTGTAGACTCCATCGGTTGCTTCAACAGCCTTGTCATCTGCTGTCACGGACACATTACTATAAGAATCGGCCGTGAACGTCATTTTGATGGTGTTGATAGTAGCTCCATTGAGTGATGACACCGTAATGGTGTTACTACCATTGGCATTGTAATAGAGGCGGATGTCACCCGCTTTGTTCAACCCTGGAAGGTTAGTACTGCCTCCTTTGTCACCGATCACAGACCATGCGTCGGCATTAAGCCCCAAAGTAGCAGCATCGTTCTCTCCAGTCATGTTGCCGGTATTAGTACCAGAATATTTCATGGTAACCTCGTCGGCAAACGCCAATCCGCCGAAGAACATGACAAGCATGCTCAACAGGGAGAATCGTAACAATTTGTACTTCATCTTGTTTGGTTTTAGTTAATATTAAATGATTAGTAAAAAAAGATATATCAGTTTTGGTTAGAGAAGGCAAAGGTACGAAAAATAATTGAAAGTGGTATCGGGTAGGGGATATAATTTCTGTTAAATAAGTCCGTAAACGTTTACGTCTGTAAATGTATTTCTTCGCGCGCGAGTACCTAACTATA
Organism: uncultured Prevotella sp.; assembly: GCA_946415755.1. Classification (GTDB taxonomy): domain Bacteria; phylum Bacteroidota; class Bacteroidia; order Bacteroidales; family Bacteroidaceae; genus Prevotella. The sequence goes on from CAMKTS010000040.1 coordinate 4,243, forward strand.
TTTTAAATGTCTAAACCACACGGGAACAGTCTGAGGTCCCCATGAGTCCTATAATTATCCTGCATTTCCTACACTGGCTGCTGATACTCAGTGGTCAGTGTAAGAAATGTAGGATTTTTGCAGTCTTTAAGTGGTTGGAAATTAATGATAACTTTTGAGGCAAAACATTTGGTGAATTGTCCAAAAAGTTATATCTTTGTACCCAAAATCATATAATACAAGCAAAAATGAAGAAACTATTATTATTACTCGCCCTGATGCTGTCAGTGGCATCAAGCGCTTTTGCAGTTGAAGCAGAAATCGGAGGACTTTGGTATGAACTGGTTCCGAAGGGAAAAGTTGCCAAGGTCATCCGGTATAAGAACTATGTCATGTACAGTGGCGTCATTGTGATTCCTGAAACGGTGGAGTACGAGGGTGTGACATGTAACGTGACGGGCATCAGGGAATCTGCTTTCTTTAATTGTAGCGACCTGGTCTCAGTAACCATTCCCAACAACGTGACAACGATAGAAAATGATGCTTTCTATGAGTGTAGCGGACTGACCTCTGTTACGATGGGCAACGGAGTGACGAGCATAGGGGATAGAGCCTTCTATGAATGTAGCAGCTTGCAATCGGTTACGATTCCCAACAGCGTGACGAGTATGGGGTATTCTGTTTTCGAGCGCTGTAGCAGTTTGCTTACCGTAACGATAGGCACCGGCCTGACGACCATCATAGATTCTACTTTCAAGGGTTGTAAAGGTCTGACCTCCGTCACTATTCCCGACAACGTGACAATGATAGAAGCGAACGCTTTCAACGAGTGTAGCAGCATGACTTCTGTCACGATGGGCAACGGTGTGACGAGTATTGGAGAATCTGCTTTCGGCGTATGCAGCAGCCTTACCTCTGTTACGATTCCCAACAGTGTGACGAGCATAGGGACTGCGGCCTTTGAAGGTTGCCAAAGCATGGCCTCCGTCAATATTCCAGACGGCATAACGTACATAAGAGAACGTGTGTTCTATGGTTGTATGGCTCTGACTTCCATCACGATTCCCAACAGCGTGACGGAAATATGGAGATATGCTTTCGCTGCCTGTACCAGTCTGACCACCGTCACTATTCCTAATAGCGTTACGTATATAGGAGACTATGCCTTCCGTTATTGTATGGGGCTGACCTCCATGACAATCGGCAATGGTGTTACGAGTATCGGTAGCTCTTCTTTCCAAGAATGTACCAGTCTGACCTCCGTCACCATTCCCAACAGCGTGACGAGTATAGATTGGCGTGTTTTCGAAGGGTGCAAGAAACTAACCACCATTTCTATTGGCAGCGGTGTTAAAAATATCGGCGGTTATGCTTTTGCCAATTGTCCCGAGCTGACTGACGTGTACTGCTATGCTGAAAAAGTGCCATCATCTTGGACTAATGCCTTCGATGGCTCTGACATTGAATATGCTGCGCTGCACGTACCGGCAACGTCTGTCGATGCTTACAAATCAGAAGCTCCTTGGAGTAGTTTCATGACGATAGCAGGTTTAGACGGTCCGGCTCCTGAGCCGAAGAAGTGTGCTGCCCCTGTCATCAGTTATCAGGATGGCAAATTGTCGTTTACCTGCGATACGGAGGAAGTAGAGTTCGTAACAACCATCAGCGATGCAGATGTCAAGACGCATTATGGCAGTGAGATAGTTCTTGCCAACACCTATCAGGTTAGCGTGTATGCCACAAAGGCAGGCTACGAAGACTCTGACGTGGTGACGCAGGAGATCAAGATGGGAGCCGGCAACGTTGGCGACGTTGGCGACGTGAACGGCGATGGTGTGGTAGACGTAGCCGACGTGGTGGCCGTGGTGAACATCATCCTACATGCCGAATAATTCTTCAGAAAAATCCCGCAGTTGGGATACTACCTAGTCCTACGGCACTGCCTGCTGCGGCCAAGAGGACTCCGATTTTCGATGAAAAAGACTTTTCCATATTATAGTAGTTCTAAGTGATTAGGATGGGTTATTGTTATCACGGAGTTGGAACTTGGCATGTGTTGCTTTGTGGAGCACGAGGATAGCGAGTATCTCGATGACATAGGCTATCAGGTAACTGTACCAAATGAGGGATTGCGCGAACTTTGCGATGATCCACAACACAGGAATGACGGTCAACGATAATGCCAGGGATATAAACAATGCCATGTTGTCGTAGCCATAGAGCTTATAGACTATCATGATGATGTAGATGTAGCAGAAAGGAATGAAACTGACGGCGAAAACACGCAGGGCGTAGTTGCATTCTGATATGATCGCCGTATCTTGTGCACCAAACAGTTGAGCTATCGACTCGGGGAACAGCCATACATAGAGGCATGTTAACAACATGCTCACAGTGATGAAGAGGAACGACTTTCGAAGTACCAGCCGCAGACCTTCGCTGTTGGCCTCGCCTACCTGTACGGCTCCGAGTGACTGGAGCGTCTCTACCGTGCCAGACAGGAATAGGTTATAGACTGTCAACAGGTTAACACAGACGGAAAAGACGTAAATACCCATCGTGCCAAGGGTCGTCAGGACGATACTGTTGGCGGCATACAGCAACAAGGTCAGGCATACGGAGGCTATGGCAAGAGGAGCTCCCTGAGAGATGATACGTCCCCACAGGTTAAGTCCCTGGCTTGGTCTTATTAACTGTAATTGACCGCTGCGTGTGCGGAAATGCCAAAGCAGAACGAGAACACCCATGAGGTTTCCTATCACAGAAGCTGCAGAGGAACTCGTGATGCCCCATCCCAATACCTTGATGAAGAAGAGGTCTAATACCAGATTGACTACGTTCACAATAATAACGGATACCGAAACTAGTCGCGGACTGCCGTCAACGCCAACCATCGTGGCAAGACCCCATGAAAGCATAAAGACAGGGGCACCCACGAGCATCACTCGGCTGTAGTCGTTGGTCATCTCAAACAACTCCGGCTCGTCGCATAGGATACGAGTCACCGCTTCGGGCGCGGCAACGCCGATAATCATGAACACCACACCTGCCACAAGACTGCCTGCCATAGACTGGGTATAGATGGTCCGTGCCCGGTCGATGTCTTTCTGTCCCAAAGCGTAGGCAACCAACATTCCCGAACCGGCCGAAAGGAGCAGACTCAGGGTAAACATCAGTTGCAGCAGCGGACGGGTCAGGTTTATGGCACTGACACCGTCTGCACAAATCAGGTTGCCTACAATGATACCATCAACAACTTCGCCTAAACAGCCCGAAAGGGCTACAAGCGTGAAAGCCCATAGATAATGCCAGAAACTGGTGGATAGCGATTGCTTGTCTGTCATGCCTTTGTTCTTTTAATCTTCAAAGAAACCGAAACCTGCTATTACCAGGAAGAAACGGTCAACATAGTCCCATGAGGTAGGCGACCAGAAGAATCCTTGCCTATAGAGCACTTGCATGGTGTAGTCGTTGACTTCCTTCACGCCGATGGCTGACCTGCCATGAGCGATGTCGGCATAGGCTATCAGACTTTGCAGGCGCTCTGCTTTCGTCGGGTCGGACTTCACTTTCTCTAATTCTTTCACGAACTCTTCTTGTTCTACCATACGCACAGGCTTGCCTACCGACGCCAACTCCTCCAGTACATCACCAAGGAATACGTTGTGGTTGTTGTAGGGATGGAACATGCAACACTCACGCGGAGTAGTTGCCAACAGACAGATAGCACGGGCTACCTCGTTGATGGGCGAGAACTCTACGGGATCTGCGAAACTGTCATACGGACAACAGCCTAACAGTCCGTATGCTCGCATCATGCTTGCAAAGCTGTTCGTGAGGAAGTTCACCTGGAACTCACCGTCGGTGCTGCGGGCAGCCAGATTACCCACACGCATGACCTTACCCACCAGTCCTTTTGTGGCTATGGCATCAAGAACGATACGTTCCGACAGGAACTTCGAGAGAATATACTGGTTGCCCAGATACTGATTCTTAAACAGATTCTGCTCGGTCAGATATGCCTCGTCGGCACTCTCGCCATGAACTAACAAACCTCCTATGCTGACGGTCGATATCTGTATCATCTTCGCACCGGTCTTCAGACAGAAGTCAACACAGCGCTGAGTGCCGTCAACATTGACTCTCTCTATATCATTGTCTTTTGAGAAGTGCTTCACGATGGCGGCACAGTTGAATACGGTGTCAATGGATGTACTATTTGACGATTCACCATTTACAATTTCTGTGAGGTCGTCGGTCACATCACCGTTTATGATGTTTATCCGACCGCTATCAAAGTGTTCGCGGTAAGCAGAGGCGAAATAATAGTACAATATTGTCTGCAGACGCTGACGGGCCTCGGTCTTTCCCTTGCCTCGTACCAGACAGGTGATGCGCTCTACTCCCAACTCTATGAGTTCATGCAGTATATGGATGCCGAGATATCCGGTCGCTCCCGTAAGAAGCACATGTCCCAAGGGTAATGACTCTCCTTCCTGGAAGGCAGCCAGCGTTCCACCAGCCAGTATCTTGTCTATGGCGGTATAGTCGTAGTCTTTCACTTCCGACTCCAGCGCCTCTTCTTCTGCTTCCTGACCTCCCGTGAGCAGTGCCGCTATCTGACGAGGGGTGGGGTGGTCGAAGACATCGCCATAAACGAGATGATGTCCTATCTTGTCCACTTCAATGATCAAACGGGTAACGACAAGCGACGTACCACCCAACTCAAAGAAGTCGTCGGTAGCTCCCACTCGTTCTACCTCTAAGATGTGAGCAAAGATATCGCATAGCTCGGTCTCTAACTTACCCACAGGAGCCTCGTAGGCTGTGGTTACAGAAAGAACGGGCTCTGGCAGGGCCTTCATATCGGTCTTGCCACTGGGTGTGGTCGGCATCTTGTCGAGCTGCAGGTAGGCTGTCGGAACCATGTATTGAGTCAGGCTCTTGGCAATCTCAGTCTTCAGCGCCTCGATATCTACTTGACGATTCGCCGTGAAGTAAGCACAGAGATGTTCCTTTCCATTGAGCTTACGAATCATCACTACTACCTGCCCAATGCCTTCCTGCTTGGCTATCACGCTTTCTATTTCGCCTAACTCAATACGCAGACCGCGCAGTTTTACCTGATTGTCGGTGCGTCCGAGGATGGTAATGTAGCCCTTCTCGTCCCAGCGGGCATAGTCACCGGTACGATACAGGGTCTTGTCCTCAATGCCTCCCTCGCCAGCGGGGGTGGGGCTGAACGGATTGGGAACAAAGGCTTCACGTGTCTTCTCGGGCAGTTTGTTATAGCCCAGGCTGACCTGTGCTCCACCTACAAGCAGTTCTCCTACAACTCCTACGGGAACTCGGTTCATATCTGCATCGACAATGTACTCTGTCACGTTTACCAACGGCCTGCCAATCGTGACACGTTCCTCATTAGTCACTTCGTGGCAGTTGCTCTCTACGGTCGTCTCTGTAGGACCGTAGCTGTTGAAAATGTGAGTTTTACTTCCATCGGCCTTTTTCACCATGGTCTTCTGCAACTCATGCAGCTGACTGTCAGAGAATTTCTCACCACCCAGCTCAATGCTTCGACAACCTGCCAGCGCTTTGCGGAAGATATCCGACTCATAGAGTTGCATCAGTCGTGAAGGCGTTCCCTGGAACATACCTACGTGGTTCTCTATCATGAATTCTGCCAGAAGGATAGGATCGTTGGCTATCTCGTCACTGGCTAATGCCAGCGTGAGACCGTTGTAGAGGGGAAGACCTATCTCCTCCACTGAGGCATCAAACGAGATGGTGGCTAGTCCAAGAATACACTCCACCTCATGCACAATCGTCCAGTTGCGGAAGTTCAGCGGATGAGCAAAGAGCTCGTTGCACACACCCCTGTGGTGGAGCATCACTCCCTTGGGTCTTCCGGTGGAGCCAGATGTGTAGATGATATATGCAAGGTCGCTGCCGTCCTGTGGAATAGCGGGATTCGACGTATTCTCACATTGCAGCAACTCTTCGATGTTCAGGGATTTCTCCAACACCTCAAGACTGCCTTCTCCAGCCTGTGCCTTCAAGTTTTCCAGATTCTCCTCGTCACTGACGATATAGGCTGCCTCGGAATCTTCCAGAATGAGTTTGATACGATCTACAGGATAGTGCGGATCGCAGGGGATATAGGCTGCACCGGCTTTCATGATACCGAACATCGTGAAGATGAGACGACTGGTGCGTGGCAGAAGCATAGCCACGCGGTCACCGCGTTTCACGCCGTGTGCAATGAGGGCATTGGCCACACGATTCATCTCGGCATTCAGTTCCTTGTACGTATATGTGCCGTCGCAGGCAACCAGTGCCTTGGCATCGGGCTTGCGTTCTGCATTGTTCTCTATAGCCTCATGGAAAAGACGGGTGGGCACTTCTGCCGTACCTGCCATACGGAACGAATTGACCAGACGCTCCTGCTCGTCGCTGAGCATCGACACCTTGAGCAGACTGCCCTTCGGCGCCTCCATAAAATGATTCAGGACACTGACCAGCGACTCTGCCAAGCCAGACATAGTCTTTTCGCTGTAGAAGGCATCGTCGTACTCCAAGCAGACAACGGGTTGTCCGTGCTGCTCGGTAATGATGATGTCGAGCTTCTGTTTCGTTACGTCCAGCTCCAAGGTCTCGAGTTCTAACTTCCTGCCACCAATGGTATATTCTTCTATAACGCCCAACTGATAACTGTAGGTCGTGCTAGCTGAGAAGTCGAAATCAGCAGCAATGCGGGCAAAAGGATATTGTTCGTGGCGCATCGTCTCTTCAAAGTCCTGACTGGTGCGTCGTACAAACTCCTCAACAGTCTGCTCTGTGATATGACCGGCTAATGGCAGCGTATTGACGAACATTCCCGTCGTATCCGACAGACGCAAGTCTGAGCGTCCGTTGCTGATTGTGGAGATATAGACATGACGGCTGTTGGTGTAGCGCGACAAGGTGTAGTAAGCTACGGCAAGCATCAGACTGGCAGGTGTGACATTCAATGATTTACAGAACTGCTCCGCCTTCGCAAAATCAAAGGGTCGGGCCAGCTGAGTAATATGACCATGAGGCACACTGGGCGTGAAGTCGTCTGCAATTTCCGTACAGCCCTCGCTCTCTTTCATCACTTCAGCGAAATAGCTCTTGGCTTGCTCATAGTCTGCGCCGCTTTCTGCCTGACGCTGATTGTGCGCGAACTGCAGGTAACCCAACGTCTCGGGCTCAACGGTCTGTCCCTCAAGTAAGCTGCACAACTGATGAAGCACCAAGTCAAGTGAGGCACCGTCGTAGATGAGATGGTGTACATCCATCAAAAGCACCAGCTTCTTTTCCGTCTGTACCAGTTCCATACGGTAAAGCGGACCGCGCTCCAAGTGGAAAGGCAAAACGAAATGCTGTTTGTAAGTTGCCAGCTCCTCGTCCGTCATCTTACTACGTGTCACCATTGGTGCAAGGTCGGGGTCGCAGACTTGAACAACATCGTCACCCCGTGTCTCAAAATGAATATTAAATGCAGGGTGAAGTTTGATAATCTGTATCAAGGCACGTTCTACGGCATCGCCGTCAGTACCATCGGGAAGCTGGATTGCTGTAGGGATGTTATAAGTGATATTCAACGGATGCTTCATGCACTCGTAGTAAACACCCAACTGGGCATAACTAAGCGGGGCGACTCCTCCTACAGCCTCTGTGGGAGCTTCATGGCTCTTTTGTGTTTTCACTTCTCCCTCGGCAGATAAGAGGTGGGTGAGTATTTCATTTTCTATACTCTGGATAGTAGCTGTCTTTGCCAACGACTTAGCATCAAGTTGCACGCCAAAGTGCTTATTCACCTGAACAGCCAGCTTGATAGCAGAGATAGATGTCAGACCGGCGTAGCCAAGTACGGTGGTAATACCGAAATCGCCGCCATTTACTATGCCGGAAATCATGTCGTGCAGCTGCTGTTCGAGCATATTCATCGGAGCACACTCTCCTCTGTTCTCATTCCGTTCTCCTCTGTTTTCAGGTTTCGGAAGGGCACGTTTGTCCACCTTTTGGTTCTGGTTCAGCGGAATAGCATCTATCTGCATCGTCACTGCAGGTACCATATAAGGCGGCTTCTGGTCGAGGATGAAGTTGTTGAGGGCTTCGATGTCCACCTGCTCGTCGCTCACGATATAGGCCGTGATAAACTTACCGCCGCCACCGCCTTCCACATCGAAGGCCTGCACAGTGACATCCTTGATGCCTGGGAATTCGCGGATGACGGTCTCCACTTCTTTCAGTTCGATACGGAAACCACGTATCTTCACCTGTCCGTCCTGACGTCCCACAAACTGGATGTTCCCGTCAGGCAGATAGCGCACCACATCGCCAGTGCGATAGCAGCGCCCCCAAGGTGTCTCTACGAAAGACTCTGCAGTTTTATCGGGACGGTTCAGATAGCCTCGACCAACCTGTGGCCCATTGGCCCAGAGTTCGCCTACGGCACCAGCCGGCAAACGGTGTCCTTGCGCATCGACGATATACAGATGCATATTATCAATCGCCTTGCCAATAGGAATGTTCTTCTGTTTCTCATCCACCTGATAAATGGTCTCAAGAATTGTCGTTTCTGTGGGTCCGTAGGCATTATGCAGTTTATAGCCCTTAGGTGGTTCCAGCGAAGCCAGTTTCTCACCGCCTGTAGAGAAATGCTTCAACGAGTGATTATCGATGGTCGTCACAAACTGGTAAGCCACCTGTGTCGTCATAAAGGCGTTGGTGATACCCTCGCGCTCGAAATACTCATTTAAGGCAATGAGGTCCAGACGGATCTCTTCTGGGATGATATACAAAGAGGCGCCACGTGTAAGTGCAGGATACGTGTCATACATATTGGCATCGAAACCATAGCTGGCATAGGCCGTAACCTTGTCTGTCTCCTGCAAGTCGTAGTAGCGATGATACCAGTGGATGAAAGCCACCAGATTACTGTGCATCAGTTGGCAGCCCTTGGGCACGCCTGTTGAACCTGAGGTATAGAGAAGGATAAAGAGACTGTCGGGTTTAGGACCTTCGGGGAGCTGCGATATGGCAGGCAGTCCGGTCAGCTCCTTGGTCAGTAGGATAGGACCTTGAAACTCGATTTCGCCCCTCTCGGCGGAAGCCGTTCTCCCCGTTACATCGGGGAGACACTCCGCATCGGCTATGAGCAGTTTTGCGTTGGCATCTTTCATCATGAAGTTCAGACGATCTTTTGGATAGGTAGGATCGAGCGGTTGATAGGCACAACCGGCCTTCATCACACCCAAAGAGACGATAGGCATCCACTCGCAGCGAGGTATCAGCACAGAAATTACATCTTCTAAGCCAAGACCTTTTGAAGCAACATAGCCTGCAATGCGGTCACTCATCTCATCTACCTGACGATAGGTCAGTCGGGTCTCTTTATAGACCACTGCAATGTTCTCAGGTGTCTTTTGCACTTGCTGGCGGAACAGCGACACAATGGTCTGTGTGTCATCATAAGGCACATCGTTATCGTTGAATGAATCCAATAATTGTGTTTGCTCAGCGGAAAGCAATGTGATGTCTAATAGTCGGGCCTGCGGCTGGTTGATGAACGTCTTCAGCACGTTGACAACAGACTCGGCGAGCTGGGCCACCAGCGATGCGCTATACTTGCCGTTGTCATACTCCGTCACGATGCTGGGTTGTCCGTCATGTATCTCGAGACGTACAATCAGCGGGAACTTCGGCGCACCAGCCTCCAGACTTTCAATGCTCACTTCATGTCCGTTCTGCATATAGCGGGTGACCATTCCCAACTGGTAGGCAAAGGCCAATTCAGGTGTATAGCCATAGTCAGCAGCGATGCGGGCAAAGGGATATTGCTCATGACGCATGGCCTCATCGAAGCTTTCGCTGACTTCCTTGATGAAATCCATCACACTGCCGTCGGTCAGTTTAGCAGTCAGCGGCAAGGTGTTCACAAACATGCCGAAAGTGTTCTGGATGCGGATGTTACTACGTCCGCTGCTGACGGTGCTGATAAAGAGTTCGTCGTTGCCGGTGAAGCGGGCAAAGACCAACAGCGTGGCAGCCAGCGTCAGATGGGCAGGTGTCACAGGATGTTCGCGGCAGAACTGCTCCACAGCTTCCAGATCAATGGGACGATACAACTCTGACGACTTCTCACACTCAAAGGTCGTTGGCAGGTCGGGGGGCAGTTCCGTAGCACCTTCACATGCTCCCAACAACTGGTCGTAGTATGCCTTATGCTCCTCAGTGGATCCTTTTTGTTCGTCGGCAGCGTGGTTCAGGTGGGTATAGGTCTCCGTCTCCACGCTCCTACCCTCCATCACATCGCAGAGCTGGACGATAAAGAGGTCGAGCGAACTGCCGTCGAACACCAGATGATGGATGTCTAACAGCAGGAACACACCACTTTCCGTCTTTGCAATTTCCATCCGGCACAGCACGTCTTTACTCAAATCAAACGGACGCACAAAGGCCTTCTTGTGCTCAGCCAACTGAGCATCGGTATAGTTCAAGACGGGTATATCGATAGTTGTAGGTGCATAGCGCTGTACGATGTCATCGCCGTCAGTTTCAAAATGCACAAAGATATGCTGGTGTGCCTCTAAGACTGTCTGCACGGCTTTACGCAACTGCTCCGTATCCGTATCGGCAGGGAAGCCCAACACCCAAGGGATGTTGTACTGCGTATCTTCTGGATTGTTGATACAGTCTACATAGACACCTGTCTGTGAGAAAGAGAGCGGTGCCACCGTGACTTCCTCCACATGCTTCTGGGTCGTGGCGGCTGTGCCGTTGATGGCTTCTTCTATCATCAATACCGTGGCCTCCTTCACCAGATTCTTGGCATCCAGTGCCACACCATACTGTTTGTAGGCAGTGGCAGCCAGACGGATGGCAGAAATCGAGGTCAGACCGACATAGCGTAATGGTGTGTCGATGCCGAATTCCGTATTGTGGATAATTTTCCCAATCATTTCCACCAACTCCCGTTGTAGCTCGTTTTGTGGTGGCGTCAGTTGCATGCCAACCGAGGCTGTCTTCTCGGGTTTGGGCAATGCCCGTTTGTCTACCTTCTGATTTTGGTTTAATGGAATACGTTCAATCTGCATCGTTGCAGCCGGCACCATGTAAGGCGGTTTCCGTTCAATGATAAAATTGTTCAGAGCCTCGACATCTACCTGTTCGTCACTCACGATATAGGCTGCGATGAACTTTCCGCCGCCTTCCTCTTCAAACGCCTGCACAGTAACATCCTTGATGCCTGGGAATTCCTTGATCACGCTTTCCACCTCGCGCATCTCAATGCGGAAGCCGCGAATCTTCACCTGACCATCGCGACGGCCAATGAACTGCAGGTTGCCATCAGGTAGCCAGCGCACGATATCGCCCGTATGATAGACACGATCATAGTACGGTTCCTTACAGAAGGGGTTCGGCGTAAATGCCTGGGCGTTCTGCTCCGGGCGGTTCAGATAGCCACGAGCCACCTGCGGGCCACTGATCCATAGCTCACCCTCCTGTCCGTTCTCTACCAACTTTCCTTCCTGATCTACCACGTAGAGGCGGAAGGAATCGAGGGGCTTTCCGATAGGTGCGTTCTTTTCAAACTGCCGTATAGGGTAGGCCGTCGTGAAGATGGTACATTCCGTAGGACCATATACATTATATAATTGGAAGTTAGTAGGCGGTTCCACGGGGATGAAACTCTCACCACCCACGGAGAGGTGCTTCAACGAATGGTTGTCCATTTCAGCAAACTGACAGCCCACCTGCGTGGTCATAAAGGCGTGGGTAATTTGGTTATCCTCGAAATAGTCATTCAAAGCTATCAGGTCCAGACGTATTTCCTCAGGAATGATATAAACAGCAGCACCTGTAGTCAGGGCTGGGTACATATCCATCATACAAGCGTCGAAGCCATAACTGGCATAAGCGGCCACATGGTCACCATGCTGCAAGTTGTAGTAGCGGCGATACCAGTCGCAGAACGTCACTAAGTTGCGATGCTCCAGCTGACAGCCCTTGGGTACACCCGTTGAGCCGGAGGTATAGAGCAGGATGATGAGGCTGTCGGGCTTCGGTCCTTCGGGGAGCTGCGATACGGCAGGCAGGCTGGTCAGTTCCTTGGTCAGTAGGATAGGGCCTTGATACTCGATTTCGCCCCTCTCGGCGGAAGCCGTTCTCCCCGTTACATCGGGGAGACACTCCGCATCGGCTATCAACAGCTTGGCATTGGCGTCCTGCATCATGAAGTTCAACCGCTCCTTCGGATAGGTAGGATCCAATGGCTGATAAGCACAGCCGGCCTTCAGCACACCCAGCGAGGCAATGGCCATCCACTCACAACGTGGAATCAGAATGGATACCACATCCTCAAGTCCTAACCCCTTTGAGGCGATATATCCGGCAATGCGGTCGCTGATGTCATCAACCTCGGCATATGTATAACGTTTGTCTTTATAAACCACTGCTATGTTCTGCGGCGTGGACTTGACCTGTTGACTGAATAGCGAAACAATGGTCTGGTTTTCTGATGGTAGTGCTGAAGTATTCATATTTATAATAGGTTTCGTTGTGTTTCTTTATTCAAACTCGAAGATGCTGATGAATCCCGTCAGTTTGAATACATTCTTGATATCGTCATTGACACCACGCATCACCACTTTGCTGCCACTGGCCTTGGCTCCCTTCAGGATGCTCAGTAGAATACGCAGACCGCTGGATGCGATATATTCAAGGTTAGTACAGTCGATAATGACATCCTTGCCATTACTGTTGTAGATGGGTTTCAACACCTCTTCCGCCTCCACAGCAGCTGCGGTATCCATTTCTCCTTCTAACGTGGCAACATACTTGCCGTCAATTTCTTCAATTTTTGTATTCATAATCAATTATTTTTTTAAGTTTTTAATTAAAGTCAAGATATTCTTTCCGTCTACACGTTCGTAGTTGATAGAGTCCATGAGTTCACGGACCAAAAGGATACCAAGACCGCCAATCTGTCGGTCTTCGACAGAAAGCGTTGTGTCCGTCTTGTCCTTCTTTGTTGGATCAAAGGGAACGCCTGCGTCAATAATCTGGAAGTGTAGGATATGGCCGTCAGACATCATCTTAATCGTAATGTCGCCGTCAGTGCCTACCGGATAGGCATAGTCTATCACATTAACCACAGCCTCCTCGACAGCAAGCCGCAACTGACGGGCCAGCGATGTCTCGATGCCCAGTTTCGCGATGGCCGATTTTATGAAACTGCTGAAGCGTGCCACTTCGTGGATGTCATTCTTTAGCAAAAGCGTTTCCGTCAGCGTGCTTTCAAACTGCTTAGGCGTATACCGGATAGCCAGCATGGTCAGGTCGTCGCTCTGCTCGGCATGCTTCACGAAACCATCGACAGACTGGGTTATTTTCTCCAAGATCTCCTTGGAATCGTTATCGGCGCAGGTGTTAAGCACAGCCTGTACGCGCTCCAAGCCAAACTGTTTGTGTTCCGCATTCTTCGCCTCCGTCAGTCCATCCGTATAGAGGAAGACGGTGCTGTCAGGCTGTATAGATATCTCCTGAACGGTATATTTCGTATCGTCAAACACACCGATGGGCAGATGGGGATTGACATTGAACATTGAACATTGAACATTGAACATTGGCTGCGCATCAGAAGAATGGTCAATGGTCAATGGTGAATGGTCAATGAGTATGGGTGCGTCATGACCCGCATCGCAATAGCGCAGACGTCCTGTGGGCAAATCAAGCACGCCGACAAACATTGTGACAAACATGTTCGATTCATTTCTCTGACAGGCGACCTCGTTGATAGCCTCTATGATATGGGCAGGATTGCTATCGTGGGCAGAAGCCGAACGGAACAATCCATGAGTGACCGCCATCAGCATGGCCGAAGGTGCCCCCTTGCCACTGACGTCGCCAATGCAGAAGAATAGTTTTTCATCACGTATAAAGAAATCATAGAGATCACCACCCACCTCACGGGCTGGAACCAGCGAACCCCGGATATCCACATCATCACGATGCAGGTGTTGTTCGGGTAGCATGCTCTGTTGTATCTGACTGGCCACACGCAGTTCTCCACCAATGCGCTCTTTCTCAGCATTGACTCTCCGCAGACGCTCCAGATTGCGTGAACTGCGCCAGATGATGAATCCGACAATAAGCAGTCCCATCATCACTGGCAGCAGCAAGAAGAAACGAATCCTGCGCAGTTTGCCGAATACGTCATTGTCGTCCAGGATATTGATAAGCACCCAGTCGGTTTTTCCGCCAATAGGAGCATAGAACACATGTTTCTTGTCGCCATGTTCGTCCTTTGCCGTGAAATAGCCTTCCTTGTCGCTATCGGTTTTCAATATCCTGACAGCTTCCTTGAACATCGGGGTGTCCTCACCTCCCAGCAGATTGTAGCTGCCTGTAGTAAGATATCGTTGGGTTGATTGATAGACTTTATCCTCGTTCATGATATCGTCCAGCCAGTCAATCGAAATGTCGGCAATGACTACAGCCACAATCCTACTGTTGTCATCATGAACTGGTACGCTATAGGTGGTCACCTCGGCCTTGGAGCCGTCATTGTCCAAGTATGGTTCACTCCAGATACAACTGTCTGTAGCCATCGGTACGGTGTAGAACTCCGACTTGGTGTAATCGTGGTTGGCCGATCCCACTTGCTTGTTTTCTATGCTGCCGTCAGCCCTGCGCACAGTAATGGGTTCAAACCATCGTCCCTTTTCGGGATAATAGTTGGGAACGAAGGCTATGCCGCTTGCTTTGATAACGGGATTATCCTTCACCAACATCTCCGTTATCTCAAACATCCAATCGTCTCCTTCCAGGTCCCGACCCACTACCCACGACATGTTATCGAGTGTCACCTCTACCTTACCCAGTTTGTTGCGTATGCAGAGGTTGAGGGCATTCATTTCACGTTGTATAATCCGCTCCACATCTTGCTGTATGATGTTCTGGGCAGAGTAGTACAATATGCCCGTCGTCAGCTCCAGCAGCAATGCTGCTAAGATAATGACGACAAGACCGGTGTTGGTCCTGATGAACTTCATCAAATGCGCCCACCAACCTTTATTGGCAGATCTCTTTTTATTCATACTGTTTTTTTAGTTTCAATATACGGCGGACACTCTGATTGATACGCTCCTCTGTGATGGTGCCGTCCTCTACAGCCTTGACAACGGTGTTGAAGGCCTGGATGAAGTCCTTGGAGCAGAGTACAATATCGGCACCAGCCTGGATGCAGCCTACGACAGCCTCTTCGATGGTGTACTGTTGGGTGATGGCTCCCATATCCATGGCATCGGTCACGATGATGTGCTGATAGCCCAGTTCGCCACGCAGTTTGTCCTGCAGGATGACAGACGACATGGTAGAGGGAATGTCCTCTCCTGTGACATTGGGTGCGCTGATATGAGCCGTCATAATCAACTGACAGCCCCACTGGATACCTGCACGGAAAGTTATAATCTCACAGTTGAGCATCTCGTCCCAAGTCTTCAGCGTCTGCGCATAGCCGTAGTGCGTATCGGCCTTGGTATCGCCATGACCCGGAAAGTGCTTGATGCAGCCGACGATGCCGGCATCCTTCAGTCCCTGCAGGTAGTTGGTCACCATGGGTGCAGCAACGGCAGGATTGGCGCTGAAGGCACGAGGGCCGATGACGATATTCTCGGGGTTGGTGTTCACGTCTGCCACAGGGGCAAAGTCGATGTCGAAACCGTAGCGATTCAGATAAGTACCGATGGTATTTCCGCATTCGTAGGCGTTGGCAGGGTCACCGGTAGCGCCGATGGCTGCCATCGACTCGTACTTCTTGACGTGAAAGTTATCGTTGTTGGCGATACGGGCAACGCGGCCGCCCTCCTCGTCTATGCACATCAGCGGTTTCCCGTTCAGTGCTTTCAGCTGTGGCATGAACTGTGCTAACTGTGTTTCGTCCTTGATGTTCCAGGCATAGAGAATAACGCCACCCACAGGGTATTTCTGGTTTACATCCTTCATGCAGTTGTTCACTGTCTGCAGTTGCAGTGGCATCAGGTCGTCATACACATTCCAGTGGATGGTAGTGTCCAGTGCCTCGGGGCGGACAAAGAACATTTGCCCGACCTTCTGGCTTAGCGTCATATGCCGCAGCTGTTCCTCTATATCATCGGTAGGCCCTGGTATAGGTGTGTCTTCGCTAGAGCAAGCGGTAAACGTGGCTATCATCATGATAGCAGCCGACAAAGCGAAGATTTTCCTAAAAGTACGTTTTAAATACATTTGTTTAATTGTTTTTAATTATTGCATCAGTTAGTACGTTAGTACATATTCTGAGAGCAAAGATACAAAAAAAAAGTCTGTACCGCAAAAGTACAGACTATTTTTTTTCGTTTACAGACAAAATTTAAACTTTTTCAGACGAAATCTGAAATCTGAAGACGAAATTTAAAGCCAATATTTGATCTCTCACTTCCTGCTGGCGTATGCGCTGAATGAGGTCGTTGTAGATGGTGACGGCCTCGGAATAGAGACCGCGCCGTTTCATGTAATCCACGATGAAATAGTCGCGCGTGTGGTTGCCCTCGTACTGCACGGCCTTCCAAGCAGCGTAGGCCGAGTCGGCGCGCTGGAAATAGGCACTCTTCTGGCTGCCGGAACTGTTAATTCCCATCCTGGCCAGCAGGGCAGCCTTCTTTGCCAATGCCATGCGGCGGTCGATGAACTGCTGGCTTTGTGCCCCTCCCCAGCGCGTACACTGCATGGTCAGCTGCAGGTTGCGCTCGACGGTCTGCAGTGCGCTGTCGTAGTCCTTCATCTCGCTATACAGGCTGGTCAGCAAGTTCAGGAAGCTGTGGGTCAGGTGGTCGGCATCGTCGCGGTCGGTCTTGGCCATGAGGCTGATGGCCTCGTTCACGTATTGGATGCCCTTCTCGCGGTCACCCTCGAAGAAGACGTTCTGACCCATCGACACATGGGCCATAGCATGGTAGTAGTCGTTGCCCGTTTCCTCGGCCAAATCCATCTGCTGCTGCAACCACTTGTTCTCCTCGTCCTTGTGTCCGGAGAGTTCGCTGGCATTACTGAGCGAGCTGAGCACGCGGAGCTTCTTCTCGCTGTCGGCTTCGGCCTCCTTGCTGTCCAACAGTTGCACGTACAGGTCGTAGGCATCGCGGAACTGCATGTTTCTGTACAGCGAGTCGGCCATACGCATAGTCTGCTCGAAGTCTGCATGGC
This sequence comes from uncultured Prevotella sp., assembly GCA_946415755.1. Taxonomy (GTDB): domain Bacteria; phylum Bacteroidota; class Bacteroidia; order Bacteroidales; family Bacteroidaceae; genus Prevotella. The sequence goes on from CAMKTS010000040.1 coordinate 21,472, forward strand.
CGGCATTACCCGCCGCCCCATCCTTCGTGTTGCCACAGCCTGCGCAGCTCTCTATCATCGCCACAACAACTATATATAATATGTATACAATCCGTTTCATGTCGTTTTTGTTGGCAATCAGTTTGCAAAGTTACGACAATTTTCTTAAAATTATGCTCTAATTAGAGAAATTAACAATAATCACCTGCGTTTTCGTGACAATATGGCATTTGCTGCATCATATCCGGGAACAGATCCGTATATTGATCAGGCAGGAGGTTTATACTTCGCTGAATAATTCTGTGAGGAGGCTCTTCACTGAAATGAGGAGCCTCTTCACGGAAATGAGTGGGCCACTCACGGAGCTGAGTGGCCTCTTCACAAAAATCCCGCAGTTGGGGATTTCACCGACTTCCCAAATGTATCATTCTCGCGCGTGAGCGTATATATAGCGAAACGTTTTTTTATGTGTCCTATGTGTCCTATCCGACCCGTGAAAGTTTTTCAACATTGCCAAGTCAATGGACGGATAGGACACATAGGACACGTTTTTTGACGTTAGCCTATATATATACGCGCGCGTGAAAACATTTATTTTTCTGCCAAAGTGTCAGTCTTTATGGTTTGGCACGGTTTTAGCAGAGGATAGGGCAGAGAAAATGAATATTTAACATTCAACAACAAATAATTAAAACAAAAGATTATGAACATCAAACCATTAGGAGACCGCGTGCTGGTAGTACCTGCACCGGCAGAAGAGAAGATTGGTGGAATCATTATTCCCGACACCGCTAAGGAGAAGCCCCTGCACGGCACCATCAAGGCCGTAGGACAGGGCACGAAGGACGAAGAGATGATCCTGAAGGCTGGCGATGAGGTGCTGTATGGCAAGTACAGTGGCACGGAGCTGGAATTCGAGGGTGAGAAATTCCTGATGATGCGCCAGAGTGACGTACTGGCAGTCATTGAGAAATAATTAACGAAACTTCGAAACATCGAAATATCGAAACATCGAAACAACGAAAAAAAATAAAGAACTATGGCAAAAGACATTAAATTCAATATCGAGGCCCGCGACCTGATGAAGCAGGGTGTAGACCAGTTGGCTAACGCTGTGAAGGTGACGCTGGGTCCGAAGGGACGTAACGTCGTGATTGAGAAGAAGTTCGGTGCTCCACAGATTACCAAGGACGGTGTGACCGTTGCCAAGGAAATCGAGTTGGAGGACAAGTTTGAGAATACGGGCGCACAGCTGGTGAAGAGTGTGGCCTCGAAGACGGGCGACGATGCCGGTGACGGTACGACAACAGCCACCATTCTGGCTCAGGCCATCATCACCGAGGGTCTGAAGAACGTGACCGCCGGTGCCAACCCCATGGACCTGAAGCGTGGTGTCGACAAGGCCGTGAAGGCCGTTGTGGACTTCATCAAGGAGAACGCTGAGAAGGTAGACGACAACTACGACAAGATCGAGCAGGTGGCTACCGTATCGGCCAACAACGACGAGGAGATCGGCAAACTGCTGGCCGACGCGATGCGCAAGGTCAGCAAGGACGGTGTTATCACCATCGAGGAGTCGAAGAGCCGTGACACCCACATCGGTGTGGTAGAAGGTATGCAGTTCGACCGTGGCTACCTCTCTGGCTACTTCGTTACTGACTCGGAGAAGATGGAGTGCGTGATGGAGAATCCGTACATCCTCATCTACGATAAGAAGATTTCGAACATCAAGGACTTCCTGCCCATCCTGCAGCCTGCTGCCGAGAGTGGACGTCCCCTTCTGGTGATTGCCGAGGATGTGGACTCTGAGGCACTGACCACGCTGGTGGTGAACCGCATCCGTGCCGGTCTGAAGATCTGCGCTGTCAAGGCTCCTGGCTTTGGAGACCGTCGGAAGGCCATGCTCGAAGACATCGCTACCCTGACTGGCGGCGTGGTAATCAGCGAGGAGAAGGGTCTGAAGCTGGAGCAGGCTACGCTGGAGATGCTGGGGACTTGCGACAAGGTGAACGTATCGAAGGACAACACCACCATCGTCAACGGTGCCGGTGACAAGCAGGCCATCAAGGACCGCATCGCCCAGATCAAGAAGGAGATTGAACTGACCACCAGCTCCTACGACAAGGAGAAGCTGCAGGAGCGTCTTGCCAAATTGGCAGGTGGCGTGGCAGTGCTCTACGTGGGTGCCAACAGCGAGGTGGAGATGAAGGAGAAGAAGGACCGCGTCGACGATGCCCTGTGCGCTACCCGTGCAGCCATTGAGGAAGGTGTCGTGGCCGGTGGCGGTACCACCTATATCCGCGCGCTTGATGCCCTCCAGGCTATCAAGGGAGTGAATGCCGACGAGCAGACGGGTATCAACATCGTGGAGCGTGCCATTGAGGAGCCGCTGCGCCAGATTGCCGTCAACGGTGGTGCCGAAGGTGCCGTAGTGGTACAGAAGGTACGCGAGGGCAAGGGTGACTTCGGTTACAATGCCCGCACCGACGAGTACGAGGACATGCGCAAGGCCGGTATCGTGGATCCTGCCAAGGTGGCCCGTGTGGCACTGGAGAATGCTGCCTCGATTGCCGGCATGTTCCTGACCACGGAATGCCTCATCGTCGACAAGCCCGAAAAGGAGCCTGCCATGCCGATGGGCAACCCCGGAATGGGCGGTATGATGTAAGCGGTTTTTGCAAACCACAGATAACAAAAAAAGGGTGTCTGACAGAAAAGTCGGACACCCTTATTGATTTAAGTCAAAATCGGTGTCGATTTTGAGCAAAAAAGTTTGCGCTGTGTTGTAAAACTTCCTACCTTTGCAATGTCAAAAGGTTAAAGCCGCTGACAAGAAGGTATAAAATTTAGCAAAAAAGAGATATTTTTTTGATTTGTTTTAGTAGATTAGTTTTTAAGTAGTTTGTTTT
>CAMKTS010000041.1 GCA_946415755.1 uncultured Prevotella sp.
AGTCGGCAGGACTTGCGATAAGGTATGGGTCTCCGGATGATCCCGAGCCACTCCATGCGCTCGCGCCCTGCACCATGAAGAGCATGGCTGATAATAAAAATAGTAGTTTTCTCATCTTCATATAGTTTTTAGAAATCTGTACAAATAAATAAAAGAAGCGTGGCACTGTTACGTTCCATATCTTCTGTTGAAGGCCCTAGGAAAACCCATAATCCAAGATATAGTAATAGCAGTCCACGCAAAGCATGGGGCTGATTACGCTGTCGTCTGGATTAACGTGTGAAAGTTTCCTAGGCTTTACAACAGTCAGACAAGCATAATGCTCCGTGTTTCCCACAATGTCGTGAAGAGCGACAATGTCACTATTCTGCCGACAAATATAGGAAAAAATGCGCGGACTGCCAAGTCTTTTGTTCATTTTCTCAATTTTTTGTGGCATTATTTTGATTTCTTGTGGCAAAAGTACGAAAAAACGCCGATAGGTATGTTCTCGTGGCGCACAATTTTGTTCTCGTGGCGCACAAACTGCACTTATGGGGCAAGAAATCCATGCCCCAATTCGAAATTTATTCCAAATTTGCAGAAAAAAACGGAATAAATATTTGACAGATCCGATAGGAATATGCTGTGTCTTACTCTATGTCCCAGCCACCGAACTCGTAGGCCTTCTCTACCCAGTCGAAGTCGAATTCAGGGGCCTCGGGTTCTGCATTGTTACCACCGCCATATCCGGGGTCACTGACAGTCAGTAGATACTGATCCGTCTTGAGGTCTACCACCTCCATCGCGGGCTGAATATATTTTTTCTTCATTTCAGTACCTCCAATTTGCCATTATGTATATATATTCCTTTCTGTGTCGGCTTGCCGTTCAGTCGGCGACCCTGCAGGTCGTAGAAAGAATTCTCAATTCTCCTATTCTCAATTCTCAATTCCCCTACTCCTGTTGTCTCTCCGAAGTCTATCACCAGATTGGGCGCTCCGCTTGCCGTCGGCACATCGCTCGTCAGTTCGAAGTATGCACGGAAGGGCTTGACAGTCACACTGCCCGTGGGATAGTACAGCATATTGTTGGCCAGGAACAGCTTCTTGGTGTCGTTGGCAGACAGTGGAACAGGCGCGTAGTTGCCCTTGAAGGTGGCAGCGTTACTAATGATGACGTCCTGCATAATATTATTGATGGTGACGTCATTGAATACGGGATTTGTGATATTGGTGGTAGGCATCACGATGTACGGTTTACCAGCCTCTATTGAATTGGCATCAGTAAAGGAGATGGTGACAGTCGAGCCACTGACGCTGTAGCCGCTGAGTGTCTTCACCAATGTACCTGCACCGAAGACAGCTGCGGGGTTGCTGATGGTGAATGGTACGCACAGCGTGTTCCACTTATCCTTGTTCAGCGTGCGGCCGATCAGTTCCACCTTGGCGTTCATCAGGCCGTCAAAAGCTGTTACGATACTGCTATTGTCGATATTATTACCTAATCTGATGATGCTGTTCCTCTCTGTCAGGTAACCAGGATAGTTGGTTGCATCGATGTGAGCATAGTCCACATTATATCCATTATACGTACTGAGAGTAGATCCTTGACTGCCACGGAGATTTGAGCAGCTTTTAAACATATTGTTACCATTTGTACCTGAGACTTTATCGGTTGTCCAACCTCTGCTGACGTAGATGGTCTCCAGTTTTGTACAGCCTGAGAACATACTATTCATATCGGTCACGTTTGAGGTATTGAACGAACTGAGGTCAAGCGACGTCAGTTCCGGACAACCTTCAAACATAGAGCGCATGCTCTCTACACTGTTTGTGTTCAGATTGGTGAGGCCGGTAATCGTCATCAGATTGGGGAATTGCCAGAAAAGGTATTGCAGCGCCGTGCCATCGTAGTTGGCGCAGGAGCCATCGACAATAACGTTGACGATATTACTAATGACCTCATTAGCAACGTCTTTCCAGCTGTCTGTATTCTGATATATCTTAGCCCCATCAGGTGCTGTGTCGCTGCATTTCAGCGTCATGGTTTCATTGGAACCATTGTTGTCAGTATCACTGAATTCTGCATAGAGCACCTTGGTGGGGCCTGCGCTCACATTCGTGAACAGCAGTAGCCCCAACAAGGTGAAAAACATCTTTTTTGCTTTCATATTACTCTAATCTCAATAGTTTCTCCACACGACTCTGTCCGTTGGTGTAGATAATATGCTGATAATAGACACCAGGCATCAGCGCCTTCAGGTCTGCCTTGGTGTAGGGCTTGTCGCCGCTGCGCACCAGACGACCGCTACCGTCGTAGAGCATGACATGCTTCACGGCCAGCGTGTTGACATCGATGATGTCGTTGAGTTGCAGTACGTAAGGATGCTGCATAGAGCCCAGCTGCGCATTGGCGTTGAACAAGCCGTTGCCTGCCAACTGGTGGTTGGTGCCGTCAGCCGTGGTCACTTCAAAGGTCAGCATTTCTGCCTGGCTGTTACCGCCGATGGTCAGGAAGTGCTTGCCGTCCACTACAGCCGCTGTCGAGCGTCCGCGCAGTTCGCTACCGGCAAAGACGCTCACCTGGGCATCGTCCACCAGTTGCTCGCCATCCATCACCACGGCAATCATGGTCATGTTGTTCTGTGTGGTAAGCTTCAGGACGTCAGAAGTTGAAGCCACGGCACCTCTGCGGTTGGTCATAGCCGGCGTTGGGTAGTGGAACGTCTTTTCCTTCGAGTCGGTCGACTGGTACATATAGCCTTCTCCAGGTACCAGCGCTGTCAGCGTACCTATCCAGTCGCCTCCCGTATAGAGCGAGAAGCCCGACTGACTCTTCACCTGGTCGCCCTCCTGCGGGTCGGCATCGGCAAAGGCGGCACTCAGGGAGTTCGATGCCTGTACAGGATAGCCTATCCAGTTCCAGCCCTTAGAGAGCTTAATGTCTACCGTATCAGGATTTATCGTGGCACCCGTTATCGGTTGGCTGAAGGCCCCATTGGCATACACTTTGTACATCTGGTCGTATTGGAAGCTTGATAGGCTATTAGCCCTAGGAGTCCAGGTCTGTTCTCTGCCGACAATCGTATTGACAGCTTTTTTATTAATTGCATACGCGAATACTTCATCCGGCGTAATCCCCTCCGGTTGTGCATAAAGCGAGAACCACTTCCAAGAATCACCCTCCACTGCAATAACCTGTTCAATCTTATCCTGAGGCGTCATGATGACCGGATTGCTTGATGTACCAACAGTTCTGTCAGGAACAAACTTGTTGGCAAGCTCATCAGACGGACTGACGGACGAATAAACCGTGCCCGTGCTGGCATCGTATGCCTTATAAGTCAGATTATATGAGTCATCGCCATAGATATTCATCAGCACGAAGTAGCTGTCGTAGCGGCTGAAGTACATCGGGCTGGCTACACCCACACACTCTGTGCCACGGAAGGCGGCCAGCATGTCCTTCGGGTCGGTGCTCAGCACGCCGTCAATCTCCAGCTGGGCCAGGACGGTCATCGTGTTCTTATCTGTTTTAGCCACCCAGTTAGGCACGTCGCCCTCGCTGGTCACATTGACAAACAGCGGGTCGTTGATGTTCTGCATACCAGTGAGGTAGATGGTAGTCTCGTAGCTGCCGATGGGCAGTCCTGCTGCCACAGTGAAGGTCAGCGTCTGCTTGCCCAGGGGCTGCAGTGTGCCTGCCTCGGTGCTGGCGGTGAGCCATGTGGGCAGACCGCTCAGACTCCATACCTCGGTCTCTGAGCCCTTGTTCTCGATGGTTGCGGTGAAGGTCTGTTCGTTGCCTCCCTGCTTGCTCACATCAATGGCGTCGTCCTGCCACTTCAGGTTGTTCTGCTGTACATAGACACCCCAGGTGATGGGCTGCGACAGGTTTCCGTTCAGGTCTGACACTTCCCTGGCTGTGACGTAGATGTTACATCCTTCAATCTTGTAGGGCTGTTCGGTCAGCAACACGGTAATCTGGCGATCGCTGGCCACGAACTCAAACTGCACGTTCTCCGCACTTGGCGCCATCTTCAGGGCAGCCGTGTTGTCCTTGCTGGCTGCAGGAGCCGTTATCTCGTCACCGTAATCGGAATAGAATGCTACCGATGACTGATTTTTCACAACATCGCTGATGTTGGCGGTCGTCACCACCTGGTTATACTCGTCGAGAGCGAGGCGCTCCATTGGGTAGTAAGCCGCCAGTCCAGGCTCATCGGCCTTTACGCGCTCGAACATCTTTTTCTTGATGACGTCGGCCGTGCGGCGTCCCTTCCAGATGCGCACCTCGTCGATGGCACCCTTGAGCCGTTCGTTGCTGAATATGCCCAGAGCTGCCGGATCCATAATACGGTGGTTTCCCAGCATCATTTTCGCACCGTAGAGTTCAGGCATGGCCGTTGCGGCAATCAGTTTGCGCTGCTGTCCGTCCAGATAGACAACGCCACCTCCGTTGGTACTCTTCAGTACGTTCACAGCCACATGGTGCCACAGGTCGTCGCGCAGGTCTTCATTTGTCACATTGGCAACAGTCGTATCCTGAGCTGACACCAGTTCGATTTCCATCCTGCCCTCGGCATCGAGTCGCAGGTCCATCTTCTGAGTGCTCAGCACCGATGCCACACCCGCCTGCGTCTTGTCGGCACGGAACCACGCCTCCACGAGGTAGTCCTCTGAGCCGGAGGTGTTCAGTGCTCCAATATCGACAGAAGCAGTACTATTGCCGTCGAGCACGAGTGCGTAGTTATCACCGTCTATCCACCAGGCGTTCTGTCCGGCCAGTGTCAGGTTGCGGCTGCGGGCACGGTCGGCAGCCACTTCGCCACGTCCCTCGTTCAGCTGCCAGTAACCCAGCAGGCCGTTGGTGTACTGACTCTTTGTGGTGTACATATCGCCCTGGGCCTCAGCCATCGAGCGAGCCGTATTCCAGATGGCCACCTCCTGCATCTTGGCTGTCAGGCTGTCGCCGCCCAGGAAGATAGGGCCGTTGCCTTCGTAACTGCCAATACTCTCTTTATCAATCAGACTGACGGTTTCTGCGTCCAATGCATAGCCGGCACTGACAGTCTTTGTAATGGTGTCGAGACTCACGTTCAGGTACATCCATTTGCCGGTAGGCAACGTCTTTTCCGAATAAACCTTATTGCTACCAATATCGACAGCCAGTTTGCCGTTCCCGATACTAACAACCAATTTATTGTCGCCTGTGCCGTGTTGCAGCAGTGTGCCGTTGGATGTGTAGTTCAGCCACATACTCATAGAGAACGGTTTCTTTTTCAGGTCCATCGTAGCCTCGGTCTTGGCCGTAGCAGCACTGCCGCTTACGCTGAGTGCCACGTCGTGGGCCACACGGCTTTCGTTCATCACGCCCTCCACGTGGAAGTTCTGCGGTTTCGTGAGCATGCCTTTCAGGATGTCCTCGTTGAAGGTCAGCGTGAGGTCGGAGCTGCTGGTCAGGATGCCGCTCGAAGGCGACGGCTGGGCGATGAGCTGCGGTCGCTGCATGTCCTTCGTCAATGGCAGTTCCTCGCTGTAGCGATAGACCTCGCTGGCGCCATACGTGGCTACTGAGACCACGCGGAACAGGTATTCGCCGTCGGTATATTGGTACATATCCAAATCGTAGCTGATGTCGGCACGTTCAGGCAGCATACTGCTGTTGGCGGTCGAGTCGGCCTTGTTGAGCACATACTGATGCAGCAGTGTCCAGTCGGTACTGCCCTGTTTCCTGTATTGCAGTCGGAAGGCCTTCAGGTTCTTGTAGTTGCGGTCGAAGTCCGAGAAGGTCAGCGTCAGCTTGGAGCCCGTCTGCGTGTTCATGAGGTTGTTCGACATGGCCAGGTTGACAGGCGATGACGAAGGCACGAACTGTGCCGATACATAGACGGTGTCGGCAATGTTCCAAGGCTCGCTGTCGCTGGCCAGGATGATGCCGATGTCCTTGTAGTTGAGCACACCTAAATCGGTCTGTCGCAGTTGCAGGGCCTTCACCAGTTCCTGGTTGGCAGGCACCATGATGATGCGTCCGTCGCCCGTAAGCGGCATACCGTCGATGGTGAGCAGCGCACCATCGGTGTTGCTCTTGTCGAGGAGGAACAGACGGTAGTACACGTCGGCTCCCACCTCCGTGAGGTTGCGCAGCCGCAGCGTGTAGTTGGCAGGCGAGCCTGCTGGCACGTCGCTCACCCGGGGCACATCGACTGCCAGTTCAGGTTGCTCTACCCTCATGGTGGCTTCCATGATGGTGGTGCCCGGCTCATAGTATTCGGTCTTCACCTCGCCCTCATAGGGGGCGCTGGTCTGTCCGGCACGGGTGCGGAAGATAGGAGCGTAGTCGTCATAGTCATAAACATCAACCGAGAGTGCGTCGGTGTAGTTGTTGTCCTTCAACGTGTATGTAAAGTTTGTGACATCCGATGAAGAATAGTCATCTATCCAATCACGGCCTCCGCCTGTTTCTGTCAAAATACTTCCCTCTACACCAGATTTGCAGAATGTAAATCCATGGAGAAAACCAACCACTCCTCTGAACATCGTTACAGTAGAAGATTTATGACCGTCAGTATAACTCCTTTCAACCGACTGGGTTATTGACGAGCCTCCATCGAAGGAGCGGTTGGTTACCTTCTTCTTACTCTCCAATTGTGCCCGTTCCTTGTAGGCTTCTACTTTCGCTTTTTCGTTATCAGCCAACCTGTCTTCCCAATTCCGAATCATAGAGTTGTACCACGCCACGCTGTCAGCATAGCTCTCATTGAACCCAGCAGGGAGTATCAGTTTGTAGGACGGTCCTTGATCCAAAAGATCCTCGACATTCTGATTGTTCCACTGATTCCCCCAGACCTTCACGTCGTTGTTGTCTGTTCCAAAGCGAGGATCATCTTCGGGCAGCAATGTGACATACGTAATCCGTGAACTTGTATTCGTGAAACTCGCAGTGTCTGCCACTTGCGTTAACAAACTGTTACGCAGGGTTCTTAGGTTAGGAATCAGTGTCTCCTTGATGTACTTCTGGGAGTAGGCGAAAGCTGTGGTGAACTCCATGCCAGTGGTGATGGCATCTTTGACACTTATTTCCGCGTTATCGTCTGTTTCGACTCGGTGAAGTCCGACGGAATGGGCATAGCCGAAAATCAAGTTGGTGGCATTGCCAATAAACAGGTCACCATCAGCGCCTACATAGCGGATATCGTCTGACGTGCTGATCGTGTTCAAGACCGTGGTCTGCTTTGACCAGTAATTGTCTGATGCATAATCTATTTCAGCGCGAAAACCGACAGTCAGGTCATTCATGTTCTCTAAGTTGATAACCAACTGGAAAGCGGCGGTACCTGATGCAGTTTCATTTTTCATGCCCAGATGACTAACGGTTTTAATAGTCGTATCAGTCTTGAACTTCTTAACGAAGCTATGGTATTCATTCTTCACCGTACCCTTCGTCCATGATGCCGAAGAGTTAGAGCCTGGCGGGTCGCGCAGAACCATATCAACCATTTCCGGGCCACCTGTCACAAAGTTATTGCCCGTGGGCAGTTCACCTAACACGATGCCCTTCATGCCGCTGCCACTCCACTGATACTGGCGGCCATCGATGTCATAACTTATGCTGATGGTGCGTGTATAGGGAGAAGTCGTGTTGGGCAGTCCCGCCTTCCACGTGTAAGTATTCTGTCCGAGTGAGTTGAGTTGAAGTTGGTTGCTCTCGAGTTCTACCAACTGTCCCTCTTGTTCTGTTTCTGCAGCATACACCTTTTGCTCGGCCGACAATTCGTTGTCAATGGTCACTACTACATCCTTCAGCGGTACCCTGTCTATCAAAGGAGTTGCGCCATCCTTATTAACATACTCCTCGTAGCCTTCTATGTTGAATTCGTAGGAGTCACCCATCTTGAACAGCGGATAACCATAGTTGTAGGTTACCTCCCCCTGGCTATCTGTGCTGATGACGTCCACATCGAACTCTCCAATGTCGTCTTTCACCGTATATTTTTGGATACCGAAAGCACCATCGGTACAATCAAACTGACTGACGTTGAAAATGGGCTCGCTGTGATACACGGTGTTGAGTTTGGAGTGGTATTTGTAGAGTTCCCAAGATGTCTTATCTGCATCCAGATACAAGGTGTCATAGTTCTCCACCTTCGGATTCGACAGGTCGACGGTGCTTGGCTGACCTACTACCAGTCCGCTCTTCTTCACCTTGATGCTCTCTATCTTGTACTCCAGCGGGGGCAGCATGGCGGAGAACTCGCCCGTCGTGGAGTCGGTGTGGATATAGAACTTCCTGCAGAAGTCGGCGGTGGCACCACGGAATGAATGGCTCTGGATGGAAGTGGTGTCCGACGGTACCGGCAACACCTCGTCGTTGGTGTCGAGGCTGGAGGTGGTTGCCGTGACATGCTTCACCACATTCATGCGGTAGAGCTCGTTTTGCGGTGAGAGCACTATCTCGGCTATGCCGATGTTGTTAGTAGTCTTCTGGAAGCCCACAATGGAGTCGGCCTGAATGCTGCCGCCAATGACACGGCCGGTGAAGTTGACAAGTGTCTCGTCGATGAACTCCAGCCCGCTGATGTCTCTGTCGAAGGTGTGGCGGAGACCCTCGCTGTCGGTGTCTGCCGGATAGCGCCCTGCACTGGCAAAGACGTGTCCGTCTTTCTTGATTTGCATAAAGTGGTCGCCAATGGGTACACTGACGGTGAACTCTCCGTTGCTGTTGGTGGTTATCATCTCACCGTCCTTGGATGACGGAGTTCCGTCAACATAGACCATACAGCCTTCCACCGGATAGTCGGTGTTGGCATAGCGCACGGTGCCGCTGACCTTGAACGACGACACGTCCTCGAAGTCCACACCGCTGTGGTTCTGCGAACTCATGCTGAAATAGCGCGTCTCAACGCGAGGGTTGAACTGGTGTACGCCCAAGGTCGGGGTGATGGTATAGCTGACGCCATCGCCCCAGAAGGGTATGCCGCTTAGTATGTAGTTACCCTTGGCATCAGTATAGGTCATCAGGCTCAGTTGCTCGTCGCTGGGCACAATGTAGGGCTGTCCCTTCGACGGCACGTTAGCCCTGGCGTGACGGTCATTGTTCACTCCGCTCCTCTTACTGAAGTCGTAGGCGACGTTCTGTGCTGCCAGTCCCTCGTCAAACGGGTAATAGACCTGCAACCCATCCTCCGTTCCGCTCAGCATGTGGCAATAGTTCCTCAGAATGTCTGTTTCAGTCAGACACTTGTTGAAGATGCGGAACTCATCGATGCAGCCGCCAAATCTTGCCTCATCGTTGCGTCCGATACTGTTGCCAATGACGAAAGCGTTTTTGTTACTATTTATATTTTTGTTATTAATATTCGCATTCACCGATATCTCCCCGTGTCTTTTGATGCTATCGCCGTACTGAATGGTATAGCGGTGTAGTTTCTTGGCGGTAGCATCATAGGCAAACGTCAGATGACTCCACTCTTCAGCAGGAATGAGGTCGTCGTCCTTTTTATAATCTTCGTTGTTGACAATGGGGTGGACAAGATAGTATGTCTGGTTATCCTTTACCTCCTTCGTGAGGCGGATGGTCAGGAAATACGAATAGTCGAACACGAAGTATTGCAGCGTGCTATCCATATCTTCTTGATGCGGATTCAGCCACATCTGGACGGTGAAGTCCTTCTTAAAGATGTTCTTCAATTCGTTTTCAGCGGTCTCACATTTCAAGCCTTGACCACTGCTGCCAGCGAAGTACAACGCATAGTTGTTATACAGGTCCTCTTCTTGGGTTTCGTTGGGCTTGAGCGTGATCTTGGCACCCTCAACGGCTGTGCCCGAGTCATAGGTGATTTGACCACTCACCAGTCCTGAAGCCCGGCAGAAGCCGTCGGAGGTCACGGGAGTGCCCTCGTATGTTTTACCTTCGTAATCGTCGGAGATATTTACCCTGTATTCGTAGTAACAGCCCGCTTGAGCAGTATTGTCCGTCCAGGTGTATCTTGTCGCATTGCCTTTGACGGTGTAGAGAGAATTGGACGACCAGTCGGCATCGCTTGTGCTGCCTAATGGCCGGCGGTAAATGCTGAAAGTTGACTCGTTACTGCCCACTAACTTAACCTCCCACGTCAGCAACACACTATTGCTGTAGTCGCCGCGCGATACGGTGAGATTCGTTATCTTGTTTCCGTTGGTCAGCGTGGCTTCTGCTCCCGAACTGACGACGTCTATTCCCTCCACGTTGTCAACCTGTACGCGATATTTGTACTGATGATGAGCCATCAATTCATGGTTAGTGCTTGCTTTGTCTGTATAACTGCCACTGGTTGTTTCGGGGCTGGTAATTTTCATGGTGGTCAGGTCTTCCCACTTACTCCCGCCGTTATCACTGCGTTGCACATGGAGCGTATAGGAATGACTTGCAGTGGCATCCTGAATGGAGGTGTTACTCCATGAGTAGGTAATGTCACCGTCACCTTCCTTAGCTTTCTCGTTGGATATACTGAAGGAACGCGCGAAGTTGTATCGTTCCCACTGGTACAGTCCTTTTGCAGTTTCATCGTCCGCATAACCTATGGTCCAGCCTTTGGGGCGGTAGCAGATGTAATAGGTGTATGTTGTGCCGTAGTTCTGATCGTGCTTTTTATCCGTGAGAGAGAATTTTGTTTGATTGCGATTATCAGCTATTTTAGCTATTTCCTCCTGTGTTGACTCATCTGCACCTGTCACCTTGCGGAACAGCACCCACTCGCCATCGGAGCGTGTCGTGTTATCATAGGCTTCGCGTTCCCACTCCCAGGTAATCTCCTTGCTAAAGGAATTGAATGATTTAACCTTGAAGGTCTTCTCTTTCGGTCGCGGCAGACCAGGAATGGTGATGGCTCCATAGTCTTTGTCGAAACGAATCGTTTTCGTCACGTTACAGTCGCTGGCTGGCGAGGGTTTGGTATCCTTATACAGTTCAAAGCGCGGATAGACGGTTACGGGGGTATAGTTGTCGCTGACACTGAACTCACCGGTACTGGTCAGCACGCCATAAGAATACCTGGCCTTGGTAGGGTCCTTATACTCGTTGGTGCAGTCCTGCTTATACATCATGGCCTTTGTACTCCAGCCGGAGTAGTTCGTAGTGGGTAAGGTGAACTTTATCTTATTGTTGCTCGACCTGCTGAAAGGGAAACTACTCGATTGGAGATTCTTTTCAATTGTGGGCATGGTCACCGTAGGCTTGGTGGTAGTGAAAAGCACCTTATCGACTTCTTCATATTTGTATTTATCGTAAGCGTCAAACCAGTGACCAACCCATTTGATGGTCCATTGCTTATCGGTATAGTTGCGCTCAAAGGTCAGGTCGATAGTAATCCAGTGGTCGCAACCGAAATTGTGACCCGGCTGGTCGTGGCGCTCGTCACGTACGGAGACATAGACGAGGGTACCTGAGATGCTGTATTTCTTCGTAAGGAGATATTTCTTGCCCTCACATTTTGCGTGGAAGTCGCTGATTGTGTAGCCTGCCTCTGGATAACGCTTATGGGGTTGATACCAGCCAGAAAGCAGTTCACTGAACTTGAAGAGCAGCGTGCCATCGACATAGAGACCGGTACTTGCACCCCAGAAATAGCCTTCCTTTTCATGGTCGTAATAGAGGAGATCAAACGAATAGTGGAGATTTCCGGTGATATCGATTGATGTTGTGAAATTTTCAATATAAGGGCCCCAAACTTCGCCTGCGTAAAAATCAGCAGCAGCAGCCCTCTGGCTCACCATGAGCAACATCGCTGCCACGAGCCATGTATGGATTCTAATCATCTTTTTCATAATGTGTTGCTATTTAAGGATGTTCAGTTTGAAAGGCTCGTCCAGGCCAATCAGTTTATTCGTCTCGAAGTCAACGGTGATGTCAGGCACATCAGCGATGACGGGGTTGGCAAAGTCGTTACCATAGATTACCTTGAAGTGGAACTTGTGGCCTTCGGTGCCCATGATGGTCAGCACGGCACAGTCGTCCTGATCGGCCACGCTGCGGTTGCAGTGGCGCAACTGGTTGTCCTGGTCATAGACGGCCACCTCGTAGTTGCTCAACCTGCGGTCGCCCTGATAGACCTGACATACCATCACCATGTTGTTGGCCCAGTCGTGGGGCTGGCTCCAGTCAGGAAAATAGGTAGGACGGTTGTAGAACACGTCATACTTCTGTGTAGGTGTGGGTGGAGTCGGCTCTGGGGCGTTCTCAGCGTCATCGCCACACGAGCATAGTGTCGTTGCTGTCAGCAAGACCATCAGGCTTATGCACAGCCTTGTTGTTAGTAATTGTTTTGTTAGTTTCATATAATAATATATTTATGTTAGTTATTGCATAAAAAGCGTGGCACTGTTACGTTCCATATCTTCTGTTGAAGGCCCTAGGAAAACCCATAATCCAAGATATAGTAATAGCAGT
Organism: uncultured Prevotella sp.; assembly: GCA_946415755.1. Classification (GTDB taxonomy): domain Bacteria; phylum Bacteroidota; class Bacteroidia; order Bacteroidales; family Bacteroidaceae; genus Prevotella. The sequence goes on from CAMKTS010000041.1 coordinate 12,409, forward strand.
CCACGCAAAGCATGGGGCTGATTACGCTGTCGTCTGGATTAACGTGTGAAAGTTTCCTAGGCTTTACAACAGTCAGACAAGCATAACGCTCCGTGTTTCCCACAATGTCGTGAAGAGCGACAATGTCACTATTCTGGCGACAAATATAGGAAAAAATGCGCGGACTGCCAAGTTTTATATTCATTTTCTTACTTTTTATGTGAAATCTTTTGTTCTTTCACTGCAAAATTACGGAAAATGGCCTGAAAGCATGTTCTCACGGCGCATAATTATGTTCTCATGGCGCATAAACTGCGATTTTCTGCGTAATACAGGCATTTCATCGGAATATTTTCGTAACTTTGCAATTAAAATCGCAATGAATATGAAAAAACTTATTTACATCTTTGCATTGGTTCTGGCGCTGGGCGCCTGCCAGGAAAAGAGTCAGCAAACAGCGGCTGTGGTATCGGATGCCGACAGCATCTATACCTATGATTTTATTAAAATGCACTTTGTGAAGGAGCCGGAACGGTGTCTGGGTCTCATCGATACTGCCGAGATGAAGGGCACGATGACCCAGGACAGCTGTAACATGATGCGCAGCTATGTGTATAACACGGGTATGCAAGACCGCAAGCAGGGCAGGCTTTACATGAGAAAGGTGCTGGACCGCGAAGGAATTGACAAGACGAGCGAAGTCTACCTGTCGGCACTCGACGGCTACACCACGATATGTATGTCGGAAGGGAAGGCGGAAGAGACACTGAACGCAGCACTGGAAGGCATAGAACTGGCACGCCAGCGCGGTTTAAAGCGACAGGAGGCATCCTTCTACGCTACAGCAGGCTCGGCCATGGAGCTGCAGCGTCATGGTTCGGGTGAGGCATATTTGAGGAAAGCCATCGACATCATCAGAAGTATGGACGATGCAGGTGCCCAGCCCAAGGCTTCGTACTATATGAGTCTGCTGGCCCAAAGGCTTGGCGAGAACAAGAAATACGCCGAAGGGACACAGGTATGCCGCGAGCGGCTGGCCTTCATCGACGAGATGGAGCAGAAGGGTATCAAGATGCCTGAGGGCTACTTCGAGAAACAGCGGGGCGGAGCCTACTGCGTGCTGGCCTGCTTGGAGGCGGAATTAGGACACATGGACGAGGCGCGACGCGCTGCCGAGAATTTTGAAAAAACATCATACGCCATGACGCCCACAGGACAGTTTAACATTCTTCCCTACTATGTTAAGACGGGTAACAAAGCCCGCGTGGAAGAGCTAAGCAAGCGACGGGAGGAATTGCTGCAGCAAGGCGACACCATCAGCGAATTATATCGCACGCTGTTCATCAATAGAGCCAACCTGTACAACAGTCTGGGCGACTACCGCCGTGCCTTCGAGGCCACCACGCGCGCCTCTGTCATCCAGGACAGCCTCACAGTCCGTGAACGCAACAGCAAGGCAGAAGAGTATGAGGCGAAGTTTAAGACGCAGGAGGCTGAGATGGCTCTGAAAGAGAAGGAGGCCAGCGAGCGCATACACCTTATTATAATTATAGCCCTCGTCATCATCGTTGTACTGGGTGTACTCGCCCTATGGCGCATCATCGTAGACAAACGCCGTCTGAACGAACGTAACCGCGACCTGTACGACACTATTCAACAGATATTGGAAAAGGAGAAAATAGCAGAAAAGACACTGGAAGAGACTCCTGAAAGAGCACTGTCGGCTGTCCAACAGTTGTATCAGCGCATTGTCAGGCTGATGAAGGAGCGGGAGCCCTATACTGACAGCAAAATGAATCGCGACAGTATGGCACAGATGTTGGGTACCAACTACAATCTGGTGGCTGAGGCCATACGTGAATGTGCCAACGGACAGTCCATCGGTGACTTCATAGAAGACTGGCGACTGCGCCACGCTGCACAAATGCTGGCCGAGACAGACCTCTCAATAGGCCTCGTCATGGAGATGAGTGGATTTGTCAGCCGCAGCCACTTCAATACCTTATTCCGTGAGCGCTTCAAGATGACACCGTCGGAATATCGTAAGGCAACTCTATAATTAGAAGAAAAACGGAAGGGGTGACAAAATGTAAAAAATGTAGGAAAAAGAGGGGTTGGTTCGTGATACTTTGCGTTGAAAACAGTAAGAATACTTTGCAAAGTGTCAATAATAGCTAAGACATCCTGAGCCAACGACTGCGGCGAGATCACCACGAACCACTGACCCTTGACTACGTCGAAGGTACTTACGCTCTTTTAGCTATTCTGCCGCATTTTTCTTAACGACTTTTCGCTGTGTTAATACAGGAAACCGAAGGCCCAGAGAGGAATCTTCCTCATGGAGGCAGACTCAATGTCGTCGGCTGTCACAAAAGAGTGCTCCTGTCCCTCCAACTGGCTAAATCCTTTATCGGCTCCACCAACCTCTATCACGGTATTGCCGTCGATGCGGAAGTCACCTTTCTTGTAGCCTGCATATTCCACGGTGTGGCCTGCCGAGGCTAGTTGGTTGGCAAAGAATGCCTCGCGAACGGTGCCAATCTCTGGACGTTGGGGGCAAAGTGCATAGAGCAGGTTGGAGTTGTCCAAATAGATTTTATCGGGCTTCTGAAGGCCTGTAACACGTTTTAAGTCTGTAAACAGACGGCGAATAAGACATGCCTCCTCCATGTGGGTTAGGTATTTCAGTGTAGAGGGGCGCGATATGCCTGTGGATTTCGACAACTTGGCAATATCTACCTCGTATGGCGTCATTTGCGAGAGAACTTGCAGCAGGGCTTTCAAACTGCGCGTGTTACCAACGTCTATACTGCGATGCTGGGTCAGTTCCACGTCGATGACATAGTTGATCACATCTTCCAGATGGTTGTAATACGCACGTTTGCCTTCGAAATAGAACGGATAGTAGCCATACTGCAGATAACGGCTGAAATGCTCTAACGGATGGCATAAGGTACGGACGTGCGAACAAAACTTGTTTGGCGACTCCAACAAGGTATCTAATGTGACGGCTTCGAAGTCAAGGCCAACGTCGAGTTTGAGGAATTCGCGGAATGACAGTCCTGGCATCTCGTAATGCAGCATACGCCGAGACAAGTCGACCTGTCCGTCATTGATCTGTATGAGCGAGGAGCCACTGAGCACGACATGCAACTTAGGATACAAGTCGTAAATCTCCTTGATCTCACGACTCCATCCTTCGTATTTATGCACTTCGTCGATGAAGAGCCACTGTCCCCCTCGCTTAACAAACGTATCGGCCAAATCGACAATGGTATGGGTAGCGAAATAGCTGGTATCGGCAGAACAATAGAGTACATGACGGTCATCGGGGTCAAAGTTCTTCTTAATGAACTGCAACAGAAGTGTGGACTTTCCAACTCCTTTTGGACCCTTAACAATGACGAGACGAGAATCCCAATGGATGCGGTGCATGAAGTGTTAAAACTGGTTTGCATCTATCTACATAATATGTAAAACAGAATTTACTGTATTTTAGCAGATATGTAAAACATGATTTACACATTCCGGGTGCAAATATAAGCAAAAAAACACATTTTCGACACAAAAATCTAGAGAAAAATCACATTATTGGCAAAATTCTCACTTTTGGCAATCAAAATAGTACAAATCTGCCACATTCATCTATCTACATAAAGCCATCTTAGATGGCATATGCTTGCCCCTTGCTTCTCCCTTCCATCTCCCTTGACCTATCGGTCGAGTCTGCTCATACCACTAGGGACGTACCCATGCTCCGCTGTATCTTCCAAGGGGAATCCCTTAAAAGAGTGGTGGGGGGACTCTGTTGGCAGCCCAGATGTGATAGTAATTTATTTTCTGACAAAATTGCTAAAAAGTAGATTAAGCCTACATAAAACGACTTATCTTGCTTATTATCATAGTGTTATCTTATGTAGGCTGCATGTGTAAGCCTACATGCAGCCTACATAAATTGCTATTTATGACGAATGTTGTTCTACTAATATACATGTATCTTTCTGATTATCAAGCTGTACCACTACAGTTACTTTGAAGGTTACGGACAGTAACTGCATGGGTTACTATCAGTAACCATGCGGGTTACCGTGATAAAGAGACTACTTATCGATGTGAGTGTGCGCTTTATTTCAACAAACCGATGGTTGGCGAAGAGGGCGAAAACATCTGTTTTTGCCCGTTTTATGTAGGCTGTATGTAGGCTTATACATGCAGCCTACATAATATAACACGCTATTATGCAACAGGTTAAGTCGTTTTATGTAGGCTTAACCAGTTTTTCAACATTTTTTGTAAACTGAGCAAATTGCTACAAGTTCTATTTTTGTTTTACTTCTTGCTGTATGTCCTATTCTTATTGCCACCGTGTGGCTCCAAGTAGCCAAACTCCGTGAGTTGGCGCAGATAACGCTTGGCGGTGGTGGAAGTGAGTGGTGGCAGGGGACAGATACTGACCACCACGTCGTGCGCAGGATACGGGCCATTCTACTTCTAAGCGCAAGCTGGCTGGCTGTTGTAGACCTCACAGGGGGACAGACCCCCTGTAAGGTCGTTTCATCATTCTCACGCAATCACGTAGAGCAACGATTCATAGAGCTGGGCTGCAAGGACATAGAGCAGCAGCCAGGGAGTGCCTGCCTCAAGGCCTTTCAGGAGGGCGCAGCACACATCCGACAGGGTGACATAGCGGCCTGCCACCACGCCGTATACCACACCCGCCACCACCATACCGAAAGCAACGAGGGGCACCAGGCTGGCTGAGAAGGGCGACGGCCACAAACGGCCGGTGGCACTGAGGAGCAGGGCATGGGGAACGGCCGTGAGCAACAGCACCACGCCGACGTAGACCGCCAGCAACAGCAGCGTGATGGTGAGAGCGCGCTGCTCGCGGTAGGCCAGCAGCCTGCGCACGCCGCCACGGAGGGGCGACAGGGCACTGCGGATGCCGGAGTGGCGAAGGGTGCCGTAGCCCATGGAGAGCAGCAGGATATATACGAGCTGCGGAGTGGCCAGCATATCGGCAAAATGGCCGAGAAACCACCGCAGCCCCTCACCGGACAGCATCGAGCGGACTCCGCTCATGGGATAGGCGGCACTGTACAGCCACGAGCCGACCATCAGCAGCAGCTGGGCGACGAACAGCGTGAGGACAATATGTGGGAGAAAACGTTTCAATGTTCAATGTTCAATGTTCAATGTCACTCCACGTCGGGTTCGAGATTGTCGGTGTCGAGGATGCGCAGCTGGATGGCACGCACTACCAAGCGGGTGGCATTGACGCTCTCGCCCTCGCGGAACAGCTTCCTGACCAGCTCGTTCTGACGCTTCTCAAGACTCTTCACACCGAAGGGCATGCCGCGAAGGGTGGTGATCTGCTCCTTGGTATAGCCAAGGGCGAGATGACGGAGGAAACGCTCGTCGTACTCGTCGATCTCGTAGTTGATAAGGGCCTCCTGACGTGCCAGCTGCGAGGATACGGCACGCTTGAAACGCTCGACGATGCGCTCCAGTATGGGCTGGTTGAACACCAGCTGCTTGCCCTCCATCACCGACTGCACGTCGTGGCGCGTGAGCAGCTCGCCGCTCTTGAGGATGATGCCGTCGGCTCCGGCATCCAAGACGTCGACCCACAGCTTCTCGTTGAGTATCTCGCCGGTAAAGATGAGTATCTTCACCTGCGGATAGAGTTCCTTGGTCTGACGGCATATCTCTACTCCCACCGTGGTGGAGCCGCCCAAGCCCAGGTCGAGCAATACCAGGTGGGGCTGCTGCTGCTTGATAAGCCGCCAGTAGGCTGCCTCGCCAGCGGCGGTGCCGATGATCTCGGCTTCAGGGATGTCGTTGCGGATGATGCCCTCCGTGCCTTTTAGTTCGAGGGGCACGTCCTCTACGATGATCAGTTTAAAGGGATTCATATCTTCTAATTTCTAATTCTTAATTTCTAATTTATAATTTCTAATTTTTAATTTCCCCTCGCCAGTGGCAGGACGACATGTACGCCGACTTCGTCCTCGCCTACTCCACAGCCCCTGCGGTGGGTGGCTTCACCGACATCGCGCACAATCTGACGCACCAGCAGGGAGGTCAGCGGGGCGAGAGGGGCTTTCAGGGTTACGTGGCACACCACATAATGGCTGTCTTTTACCTCTGTGCTGACATCGCCACTGAGCAGCTCGAAGAGGTAGCGCAGCAGGTTCTCGTCGCACAGCAGCACGTGGCCGCGGAAACTCACGGGACGGATGTGCAGGTGGATGCGCTCCACCTGCGAGATGGCCTGCTGAATCAGGAGGCTGTACAGCTCACGGTAATAGCGGCTCACCTCGCCCAGGGGTGCCACATCGCCGGTATCCACCAGCTGCCGGATGCGGCTGGGATAGTACATCGTCTCGTGCTTCAGCGTGGAGAGGCAGTTGTCGAGTACGGCATTGGAGACATACAGATTTGAGCATTCCAGCTCTGCCCGCCGCAGCTCGTCATCGGCCATTTCGAGATTGGTCTGCCCGATGCACTCCCTGCGGAACCGCTCGTACAGGCGGTGGCGGTAGTAGAGCAGGTAATAGGCGGGCATGATGAGTACGAGCAGCACGAGCAGCAGGATGACGGCAATGCGCTTGTTGGTTTGCGACTGCTGCATGGTGCGACAGTAGTCGCCCAGCGTATTGTCGGCACTCATCTCCTTGAAGAGCTGGGTGTATACCTTATTATTATATTCGTAGAGCGACCATTCGTGGAGTGCCAGGGCGGCTACGGCACTCTCGTTGCGGATGTCGAGGATGATCTGGTAGTTGGTATCTATCCCTTCGTGCAGCCAGACAATCTCGGCTATCACCGACTTGCTGTCGCCGTCGCGCACCATCAGCAGCTTGCCCTTCGGCTGCTGCGAGGCATACTGCAGGTTGAGGTACTTGCGGCAGGAGTCGGCAAACTGGAGCGTGCGGCCGAAGGTGCCGTTGATGTTGGAGAAGTAGGCTGAGTCGGCATAGACATGGGCACGGCTGAGATAGTCGGTTGCCGCCGACTGGCCGAAGGAGGGCAGCGTGGCAACGAGGCATAACAGCCCGACGGCACGCCGGATGCCCTTGGGCAGACGGAAATAGAAGCGGCTACCCTGGCCCGGCTGGCTGTCGGCAGCAAGGACACAAACGCTGAACAGGCGGCTCATCTTGCGGTACTTCTCAATGATGCCCTTGCAGTTCATCAGCCCGAAGCCATGCGACCCTTGTGGTTTCGGCTTGCCGCCGGGCGACGCAGCATCCGACTCGTCGCGGATGGGTTTGTTGTCGAAGACATGAGCCAGCTCGTCGCCGGTCATACCCGCTCCCGTATCTCTGACTGAGATTTCCACGTAGTCATCCGACTCTGCTGCGGATATGGTGACCCGGCCGCCCTCTGAGGTAAACTTCCGTGCATTGTCAGCCAGCGTATTCAGCATGAAGAGTGTCAGCACGCGGTCGGCCTTGACGGCAGTGGCGGTAGGCTCTACCTGCAGTTCGACGTTCTTCATCATGAATCCCCTCTTGCTACGGCTTACGAGGTCGAAGAGTTCCTGCAGCGGGAAACTCTCGATATGCAGGCTCACCTCGCCCTGGCGCAACTGTATCCACTGCGTCAGCAGGTCGTTCTGCTCGTTGATGCGGTCGGTAAGTTCACGGATATAGTCCATTTCGGCATCTGACGACGGCCCATGATGGTTCAAGTGTTCAATGTTCGATGGTAAATGTTCAATGGTATATAGGATGCGGTCGATGAGCGGCAGAATGCTCATGGCCAGCGACACCTTGGCGCGCTGTTCCAGATGCCGCCGCTCGTTTTTCTCCACGCGAAGGCGCGCCTCGGCCACCTCTTCATTGCGCTGCTCCAGCAGGTCGTCCAGCTGATGGTCTTCCTTCCGCTTGCGGTTCAGCCGGTTGAAGAGCCACAGCAGGAAGACGAGCAGCACGATGGCTCCCATCACGGCCAGTATCATCAGGTTCAGCTGGCCTACGGCAGTTTCGAGCATGGCGGCACGTGCCTCCAGCTCTCTGTCCTGACGGGTCTGTTCCTGCAGGTCGATATAGATGTTGCGGTTGTAGTCGCTGTGATGCTTGTCGTTAACGGCCGAATAGGCCACGGAGAGCTGTTCGCGAATACTGGCCACCAAGTCGGGAGCCTGCTGGATGACCGTATCGGAAAGAGCCAGGTGCAGGTTCTCCAATGCCCGCCGGTCATCGCCAAGGGCGTGATAGCTCGATGCCAGCGTGCGATAGGCTCCTGCTATCTGATAGACATCGCCGTACTCCTGGAACAGCTGCAGCGACTGTTCGGCCTGCTGCAAGTCGCCGGTGTGGTCGGCCAGGGCCTCCAAGGCCTGCGCCTCGAAATAGGGATAACGGTGGCGGCGGGCTATCGTGAGGCAACGCTCCAGGTATTCGGTCTCTTCCTGTCTGATCTGTTCGGGCATCCCCTCTGTCAGGATGCCTCCGGCTCCCACATTATACAGATAGTTCAGGTATTGTGCCGTATCGCGGCGCACCTCGTCAAGGTTCAACTGGAGCAGGGCCTCTATCGACTGTCGCTCCAGTCCTACATAATAATAATAGGTGGAGGTGACGATGGCCATCTCCGACTCTGCATAGATGATGCGCTGCTGCTGTCGGTCAGAGAGCATGCCCCTCTCCTCGTTGATACGCATCAGGTGGGTGGTGGCTCTCTCCAGATGTTCGTAGAAGGCGCGATTTTCGGAGCGTCGCTGGCACAGGCGCATCTGCTGCACCTCTGCAACCAGCAGCTCTATCTGGTTGTCGGTCAGCGACATAACCTCATGCAGCAAGTGCCTGGCCTGCTCGTAGTTCATGCGCACAATCTGCACAAAGGCCAGATTGTTGAGGGCTTCGGCTCTTCCGTCGCAGTATGCCTCAGAGTTCTTCCACGCCTCGTTGGCATAATACTCCGTAGAGTCGATGTTACGATAGTGAAAGGCATAGGAAAGAGAATTCAGCTTGTCCACCGCTGCCTTATCGGACGGCGAACAAGCTGATAAAACAAGTAGTGCTACGAGGCTGTTAAGCGCGAGCCTTAGCACAGTAGCCGAGTGCCTCCTTGCACTTGTCGGTTACGTACTGCCAGTCGCCGGCCTTCACCTTGTCGGAGGGGAAGAGTTTCGAACCCATACCCACGCAGAATACGCCAGCCTTGAACCACTTCGTCAGGTTCTCCTCCTCGGGAGCTACGCCACCAGTCACCATGATCTTCGACCAAGGCATGGGGGCCATCAGGCCCTTGATGAGGTTCGGACCAACCACATCGCCAGGGAACACCTTGGTGAAGTCGCAGCCTACCTCCTGTGCCTTTCCGATCTCAGACGGTGTGAGACAGCCAGGACAATAGGTCACGCAACGACGGTTACAAACTATAGCGATGTCGGGGTTGAACAGCGGACCTACCACGAAGTTGGCACCCAGCTGGATGTACAGCGATGCAGTAGGAGCATCAACGACAGAACCAATGCCGAGAGCCAGCTCAGGGCACTCCTTATTGACCCACTTCGACAACTCACCGAATACCTCGTGAGCAAAGTCGCCACGATTGGTGAACTCGAAAGCACGGACACCACCCTCGTAGCAGGCCTTAATGACGTTCTTGCAAACTTCCACGTCCTTGTTGTAGAACACAGGGACCATCGGTGCTTCGGCAATCTTTGCCATCACCTGAAACTTATCAAACTTTGCCATAATTATCCTTTGTATTCACGTTTGAAAATAAAAGTACCACATTCAGCTGATACTAACTCCCAGCCTTCAAAGCCTAACTGGTTCAGTTTCTTCTCAACACCGACGAGACGGGTCAATACTTTATATTCAAACTGTTTCATCATTATCTTTTTTTCTGTTGATTCTAAGAAATCCCAGGACAGCCTAGGATTTCCCAGGATTAAACTTTATCTCTGAACACGGCCATTGGCATTACCGCCAGCAAGGCTCTCCACCTCGTCGACACCTACCAGGTTGAAGTCGCCGTTGATGGTATGCTTCAGGGCAGAAGCAGCCACTGCAAACTCAAGAGCCTCACCCTGAGTCGGCTTCGTCAGCAGACCGTGGATCAGACCACCAGAGAACGAGTCACCACCACCTACGCGGTCGATGATCGGGTTGATTTCGTAACGCTTTGACTGATAGAACTCCTTGCCGTCGTAGATCAGGGCCTTCCAGCCGTTGAACGTAGCGCTGAACGACTCACGGAGCGTAGAAACAACATACTTGAAGCCGAACTCCTCGCGCATCTGCTTGAAGATGCCCTCGTAACCGGCAGCATCCGTCTGACCACCCTCAACG
>CAMKTS010000042.1 GCA_946415755.1 uncultured Prevotella sp.
CCAATCCCCTGATTTGCAACGATTTTTCCGCTTTTCTCCTCTTTTGTTATCCGATGGCTGTTTTTTAAAGGAGAAACCACTGGTTTCTTGCGTAGAAACCGATGGTTTCTCCTTTAGAAACAGATGGCCAACAAACCAGGCTAATGCTACAGCGGATACGCTTATGTTCGCGAACGATAATCTGTCAATCTGTCATACCATCTGTCATCGTGCAACAGTCTGTGCTACAGGTTGTTGCACGTTTCTATGATAGATTGACAGATAAAAACGCATTTAAAAAATCAGGCGGTAATTACTCGTAACTCTATACTTTACGTATAACACCGTGCCTGTCACCATGTGAGGTCTACAAAAGATTTCACACGACTGATTATTCCTGAAGGAACTCAGGATGTTCTGTTAAGATGACATATAGTGCTCCTGCCAGATACGACAAAAAGAGTATGAAGATGAAGGGGATGAGCGCCAAGAGCAGTCGCCAGATGGTACCCCTATAGCTGTATCCTGACAGCTGCTTAATGGGAATGACTGCCAGCAACACGACCACAAGATGGAAACGCGACTCTGCCTTGAAACTGAAACACAGCAGCGAGGGGATGAGGGAGTAGATGAGGATCATGTTGGCGATATAGACCATCGACACGAAGCACTCAGAAAGACGCAAGTCGGGTATGGCAGGACAGCGGCGGATGAGCAGCCAAAGGGGCAGCGAGAAAACCAGTAGTGAACCAAGCATCACGAACTGATAGTAGTCCTTGATCTTTTCCTCTGTTTCATACATGATGTCCTGAATCGCCATTGTTGTCGCTCTGCTCACTTCAGTTAGCGTCTTGTTGCTCTGGGCTTCAGCCTTTTTTTGTTCGGCATATTCCTTTTGTTGCTCCATGTACAGCTTGTAGCGGTTGATGCCCTGGATATTCAGGCCCGAATCTATCAAGAACGACAGGGTACAGAGCAGGAAGAGCATCTTGAACGGTGGGAAATAGGCCATCTGCATGCCGCGCAGATAGTCGCGGATCATGTAACCGGGTCGCAACAGGAGGTCGCGAATGCTGCGGAACATGCCTCGGTTTCCCACGCCCCAGACATCGAGAAACAGCAGCAGCGCATTCTTAAAGGAATAGCGCCCTATCTTACACGACTGCCCGCACCGGGGACAGTAGTTTCCCTCGAAGCGGGTGCCGCAGGTAGGACACTCATGCTCATCCTCTGAGAGCGGAGCCACCTGGTGAGGCTGCTGCTTCCACTCGCTGAACCGTCTGTATTTGTCTTTCACCTCCATGCTTCAGACCTTTATTCTTTTGTCTGTGTATTCATTCTTGTTGTTGCAGTTAGCAGTCATTTGCTCAAAGCAACCTGGCTGCAAAATTACAAATTTTCTAAGAATAAACCCACATTTTGGCCGAAAAGTTTGCATTTCCACCAGTTTCACGGTGGCATTTCCGAGATGCAGCCTAACTAAGAAACATCGTCTCAAAGGTAGCATAAAATCGCGAAACAAAAGAAGGAAGATTGAAAAATCCCTCAAAAGTTTTGCCGTCTCACATATTCTGTATACCTTTGCAGCCGTTATGATCAAGCTGTTACACAATTGGCTGACAACGCTGGGCCGTTTCATGATGCTGATGGGGCGTACATTCTCCGTGCCCGAACGGCTGCGCATGTACTGGAAACAGTACGTGAAGGAGATGGCGCAGCTGGGCATCAACTCCATCGGTATCGTGCTGCTGATATCATTCTTTATCGGTGCCGTGATCTGTATACAGATGAAGCTGAACATCCAGTCGCCCTGGATGCCTCGCTGGGTGAGCGGCTATACCACGCGTGAGATTATGCTGCTGGAGTTCTCGAGCAGTATCATGTGTCTGATCCTGGCCGGAAAGGTGGGGTCGAACATTGCCTCGGAGATTGGCACGATGCGCGTCACCCAGCAGATTGATGCCCTTGACATCATGGGCGTCAACTCGGCGTGCTATCTCATCCTGCCAAAGATTCTCGGTATGATAACCATCATGCCGCTGCTGGTTATCTTCTCGTCGGCGATGGGTATCATCGGTGCCTATGGCACGGCCTACATCGGACATATCATCGTGCCCGACGACCTGACGCTGGGCCTGCAGCACTCTTTTGTACCCTGGTTTGTGTGGATGAGCATCATCAAGAGCGAATTCTTCGCCTTTATCATCTCTGCCGTTCCCTCTTATTTCGGATACACCGTAGAGGGTGGTTCCGTCAATGTGGGCAAGGCCTCGACGGATGCCGTCGTCACTTCGAGCGTACTGATTCTCTGCTCTGATGTATTCTTAACTCAGCTGCTGTCGTGAAAAGTAAAAAGGTAAAAGGGAAAAGGCGATGATTGAAGTAAAGAACCTATATAAGAGTTTTGACAGTATTGAGGTGCTGAAGGACATCTCGACGGTGTTTGAAGACGGCAAGACCAACCTCATTATCGGACAGAGCGGTTCGGGAAAGACCGTGCTGATGAAGAACCTCGTGGGACTCTTCGAGCCTACCAGCGGACAAATCCTGTACGACGGGCGCGACTTTGTCGGTATGTCGAAACAGGAGAAGGTACGCATGCGCCGCGAGATGGGCATGATCTTCCAGAGCGCCGCCCTCTTCGACTCGCTGACGGTGCTCGAAAACGTGATGTTTCCTCTGGATATGTTCTCGTCGATGACGTTGCGCGAACGCCAGCAGCGTGCGATGGAATGCCTGGATCGCGTCAATCTGGTAGGGGCCGAGGAGAAGTTCCCCGGTGAGATATCGGGTGGCATGCAGAAGCGTGTGGCCATTGCCCGCGCCATCAGCCTGAATCCCAAATACCTGTTCTGTGACGAGCCAAACAGCGGGCTGGACCCGAAGACATCGCTCGTCATCGACGAACTGCTGCACAGCATCACCCGCGAATTCAACATGACCACTATCATCAATACCCACGACATGAATTCCGTGATGGGCATTGGTGAGAATATCGTCTTCATCTATGAAGGAAGAAAGGAGTGGCAGGGGGTGTCGGCAGACATCATGGGCAGCACCAACAAGCGGCTTACCGACTTCATCTTCGCCAGCGACCTGCTGAAGGAGATGCGGCAGGCCGTCACCCACCAGCAAAAAGACTGATTACCTGAGTTTCCACTCTCCGTCGACCTCTACCATCGGTACGGAGATCTCCTCCTGTGTGGAATCGGCGAAACAGAGAAGGAGAAAGGCATACGTGAGATGCAGCGACGAGTCGCGGAGTCCTACGTTAGGGCTGATGCGCACCTCGCTGACTCCGAGGTGCTTCGCCTTGATATCGGCCAGATATTGCCGGTAGGCCTGTGCCAACTGGTGGCGATAGGCGGCTGGCAGGCTGTCGTAACCGGCCTTTGCCGCCAACAGACCGTCAGGCTTGTCCTCCACCAGGCACTGATAGTACGACTGTGCCGCATGGGCCGCCCGCTCCTCAGGAGTTTTCTCCGAGCAGGCCACCATCGTCATCAGCACCAGGAATAAAAACAGCAGTCTCCGCATGAATCCGTTAAATCCGTGTAATCTGTGGTAAAATAATCATTTCTGTCGGATGAACACGTTGATCGGCGTACCCGTCAGCGTCCAGTTCTCACGCAGCTTGTTCTCCAGGAAACGGCGATAGGCCTCCTTGACATACTGCGGCAGGTTGGCATAGAATACGAAGGTGGGTATCTGCGTGTCGGGAACTTGCGAGACGTACTTGATCTTGATGTATTTGCCCTTGATAGAGGGTGGGGGAGTGGCCTCGACGATGGGAAGCATCACCTCGTTGAGCTTCGACGTGCCAATCTTAATCTTGCGGTTCAGATACACCTGCTTGGCAGTCTCCAGCACCTTGAAAATACGCTGTTTGGTAACGGCAGAGGCGAAGATGATAGGGAAGTCGACAAACGGAGCCATGCGCTCGCGGATGGCATTCTCGAAGGTCTTGATGGCAATCTGCGACTTGTCCTCCACGAGGTCCCACTTGTTCACCACCACCACCAGCGACTTGTTGTTCTTCTGGATGAGCTGGAAGATGTTCATATCCTGTGCCTCGATGCCACGGGTGGCATCAATCATCAGGATGCAGACGTCAGAGTTCTCGATGGCACGGATGCTGCGCATGACACTATAGAACTCCAGGTCTTCCGTCACCTTGTTCTTGCGGCGGATGCCTGCGGTATCGACCAGGTAGAAGTCGAAGCCGAACTTGTCGTATTTGGTATATATGCTGTCGCGGGTAGTACCGGCAATCTCCGTCACGATGTTACGGTCTTCGCCGATGAAGGCATTGATGATGCTCGACTTGCCGGCATTGGGACGGCCGACGACGGCGAAGCGGGGAACGTTGTCCTCGACGGGTGAACCGTCGAGAGCGGGCAATTTGCTGAGCACGAAGTCGAGCAGGTCGCCTGTACCACTGCCTGTTGCGGCACTGACGCAGAAGGGGTCGCCCAGTCCCAGCTTGTAGAACTCGTACTGGCCGTAGAGGTCCTTGCCGTCGTCGGCCTTGTTGGCCACCAGCACCACGGGCAAGCCCCCCTCCGTCCCCCCTTGGGGGGAAGCCTTGCGGCGCAGAATCTGTGCCACATCCATGTCGAGGTCGGTCACGCCGTTCTTGATGTCTACCAAGAACAGCACCAGGTCGGCCTCTTCCGTGGCCACGATGACCTGCTTGCGAATCTCCTCCTCGAAGACGTCGTCGCTGTTCACCACCCAGCCACCTGTGTCCACGACGCTGAACTCCCTGCCGCACCATTCGCACTTGCCATACTGGCGGTCGCGTGTGGTGCCAGCCTCGTCGCTCACGATGGCCTGACGAGAGTTGGTTAGCCTATTAAATAAGGTGGACTTGCCAACATTCGGGCGTCCTACGATTGCTACTAAGTTTGCCATTTCTTTGTTTTTTTTCTAGTTTTTTCTAGTATTACTAGTATGTCTAGTAATTCTGGTTACTCCGGATTATATCCGAAAGCATCTAGCTCGCGCTGTGAGGAGCGCCAGTCTTTGTCAACCTTCACGAAGGTCTCGAGGTAGATGGGCTTCTGGAAGAATTTCTCCAGTGCCTTGCGGGCTTCGGTGCTGACCTTCTTGAGGGCGACACCCTGATGCCCGATGATGATGCCCTTCTGACTGTCGCGCTCCACATAGATGATGGCATTGATGTGGATGTGCTTCTCCGTCTCCTTGAAACGCTCGACCCGAACCTCGACAGAGTAGGGAATCTCCTTGTCGTAGTAGAGCAGAATCTTCTCACGGATGATCTCCGACACAAAGAAGCGGGCGGGCTTGTCGGTCAGCTGGTCTTTGTCGAAGAAGGCAGGACTCTCGGGCAGCAGTTCCTTGATACGCTTCAGGAGTATGTCCGTGCCAAACTTGTTCTTGGCAGAGATGGGCAGTATCTCTGCGTTAGGCAGCAGAGTGTGCCATTTCTCAACGATACGGCCAAGAACCTCCCCCTGCCCCTCCAAAGGAGGGGTGTGCCTACCGGACTGAGAACCCGCGAGGCCCTCCTCCCCTTGGGGGAGGCTGGGAGGGGTTACATCAATCTTATTGATGAGCAGAATAACGGGTATCGTCATCTTCTGCACTTTCTCCAGGAAGTCCATGTTCTTCTCGGGGTTCTCCACCACGTCGGTAACGTAGAGCAGCACGTCGGCATCCTGCAGGGCAGACTCTGAGAAGGCCAGCATCGACTCCTGCAGCTTGTAGTTGGGCTTCAGCACACCTGGGGTGTCGGAGAACACCATCTGCACATCATCGGTGTTGACGATACCCATGATGCGATGGCGCGTGGTCTGCGCCTTGAACGTCGCAATCGAAATACGCTCACCAACCAGCTGGTTCATGAGCGTACTCTTACCTACATTGGGATTCCCAACGATATTTACGAATCCTGCTTTATGCATATTGTTTCTTAAAAATCCTCATTCCTCGTTCCTCATTTCGTGTCGTAAGCCCACTTGTAGTAGCTGGCTCCGTGGACGAAGCCGGCACCGAAGGCGGTGAGGATGAGGTTGTCACCCTTCTTCAGCAAGTGCTCATTCTCCCAGAGGGCCAACGGAATGGTAGCAGCACTGGTGTTGCCTAAATGCTCGATATTGACCATCACCTGCTCTAACGGCAGGTCCAGGTGCTTGGCCACGGCCTCGATGATGCGCATGTTGGCCTGATGGGGCACCACCCACGTGATGTTGTCTTTCGACAGACCGTTGCGCTCGGCTATCAGGTTGCAGTCTTCGCCCATCTTCGTCACGGCGTAGCGGAACACGGTGCGCCCCTCCTGATAGAGGTAGTGCAGACGGTGGTCTACGGTGAAGTGGCTGGGCGGGCAGACGGAGCCTCCTGCCTTCATGTGCAGGAAAGGAAGACCCTTGCCGTCGGTACGGAAGTAGGAGTCTATCACACCGATATGCTCCTCCTCGGTAGCCTCTAAGAGCACTGCTGCAGCACCGTCGCCGAAGAGCGGACAGGTGGCGCGGTCCTTGTAGTCGACCACGCTGGACATCTTGTCGGCACCAATCACGATGATCTTCTTGTAACGGCCCGACTGAATCATCGAGGCTGCTACGTCGAGCGTGTAGAGGAATCCACAGCAAGCTGCCCAGAAGTCGAAGGCGAAGGCATTCTTCAGCCCCAGCTTTCCAAGCACGATGCTGGCCGTAGACGGGAACTTATAATCAGCCGTCGAGGTGGTGACGATGAGCGCGTCGATGGTGTCTGGGTCTACGCTGGTCTTCTGTATCAGCTGCTTGGCGGCCTTGCGGGCCATGTAGCTGGTACCGAGACCCTCTTCGGTGAGGATGCGGCGTTCCTTGATACCGACACGCGTCATAATCCACTCGTCATTGGTGTCTACCATGCGCGACAGCTCCTCGTTGTTGAGGACATAGTCGGGCACATAGCCACCAATGCCGGTGATTATCGCATTGATTTTGCTCATTATTCAGCAACTTCGTCCATAACAATGGCAATCTTGCCACGATAGTAGCCACAGGTGGGGCACACGGTGTGGTAGATGTGATAGGCACCACAGTTGGGGCATACAGCCAGTGTGGGTGCTACGGCCTTGTCATGTGTACGACGTTTAGCGGTACGGGTGTTCGATTGTCTTCTTTTAGGATGTGCCATAATTCAATTTACTATTTAACGATTTACAATTTACAATTTTTGAGCGGAAGTGAATTGTTCACTTTTCACTCTTCACTTTTAACTTCTTCAGTGCATCCCAGCGCGGGTCTGTCGTCTTAACCTCCTCTTCACCGCTTCGGACGGCACCGCTCAGCTCTTCGAGCTTCTGCGTCATCGCACTATTGCATTTTCCAGGTGCATGAACGTGCTTGATGGGTATGGCCAGCATGACAAACTCGTAGATGAACCACGACAGGTCGAGTATTCCTTCGTCCTCGTTGACCGTCACGGTATCATCGTCCTCGCTGTATGTGTCGCCCAACTTCACCACGAGACGGTTGTCGGTCTCAATGGGCTGCTCCATGTCATCAAGACAACGGTCGCAGCTGATGATGACGGTACCCTCGGTATGGAACAGGATTTCGAAAAAACCGGCCATCTTGCGTATAGATGCCGACACGTGCAATGCTCCGTGTTCCAACTGAGAGCCGTTCAGAGCCTTGAAGAAATCATCGTCCAAGTCGAAGTCAAGGGGTGTTTCCTGTTCCTTCAGTCCCTTCAGGTCAATCTTGTAAGTCTCTAAACTACACATACTCACACTTTTCGGCCGACAAAGGTACAAAGAATTTATGAATTATAAATTAGAATTTATTATTTTTTTGCTTTTTTCATAGAAAAACGGACAAAAGTCTGCACACCATAGGGGATGTGTGTGCACTATTTCGGCATTTCGATGCGGAAGGTGGTACCCACGCCAATCTCAGAGTGCTTGACGAAGATGCGTCCCTTGTGGTACTCTTCCACGATGCGGCGTGCCAGTGAAAGCCCCAAGCCCCAGCCGCGCTTCTTGGTGGTGAAACCTGGCGTGAAGACGCTTTTCAGGTCTTTCTTCTTGATGCCCTTTCCCGTGTCCTGTACCTCGATGACCACGCGCTGCGGCTCCTCAAGGAGGGTCAGCGTGATGGTGCCCTTCCCCTCCATCGCATCCACGGCATTCTTGCAGAGGTTCTCCACGACCCACTCGAACAGCGAGGCATTCATCCTGACCATCACGTCGTGGTCGGGAATGCGGCGCACCATCTGTACCTGGTTTGACGTGCGGCGGTCCATGTAGTCTGCCACGTGTTCCAGCACCTCGTTCATCGGAGCCTCTACGGGTTCGGGTAGGGAGCCGATCTTCGAGAAACGCTCGGCAATGAGCTGCAGGCGCTTCACGTCTTTGTCCATCTCTGGCAGCAGGTCGTCTTGAGGATACTGCTCGCGCAACATCTCTAACCATGCCATAAGACTCGACACCGGCGTGCCTAACTGGTGGGCGGTCTCCTTCGACAGTCCCACCCATACCTTGTTTTGTTCGGCACGCTTCGACGACAGCAGGGCGAAGATGGCCACCACCACGAAGATGAGCACGATGCCCAGCTGTACATACGGCCAGGCCGACAGGCGTTTCAGCATAATCGACTCGTCGTAGCATACCAGCTGTTGGCCGACGCGTATCGTGTCGCCGGCCTTTACCATCTGGCGGGCATAGCCTGCAATATTGGTGGTGTCCTTGATGTTGCGGTAGTCGTCGATACCTCCCTCGCTGTTCAGCACAATAACGGGGATGGTGTTGTTGCCCTCCATTACACTAAGCACCAGCGAGAGCGACGGGCCGTCTTCAACTTCGTTCAAGGCATGCAGGGCCTGTGCCCATACCTCCATGCGGTGACGCTCCTCTATCGAGAGGTCGCGCACCAGGAAGTGCGACACCAGCAGGGAGGCCACAGCGATGATGACTGCTGCCACCACAAGGAGAATCTTTACCTGACGGATACGGTCTGTCCACTGCATACTTTATCATAACGAAAAATATGCCCGAATATTTGGAACAAAACGAAATAAATTCGTACCTTTAACTACGTTGAAGGTAGGCTGCACCTCAGAAAAAACCAAATAAATTTGTTTTTTCGTTCGGTTTGCACTAACTTTGAGCTGCGCTCGAAGGTACTTCCGTTCGACATAGCAAAATTAAAACAAGTTTTATTTTGCTATGTACTCACTTATTCGTACCTTTGCACCCATGAAACTGGATGACAAGCGAATAGCGGTACTGCTCTCCGGCGGTGTCGACTCCTCGGTGGTACTCTACGAACTGGTGCGCCAGGGGCTACAGCCGGACTGCTTCTATATCAAGATAGGACCGGACGATGATGCGTCGACAAAGGACGGAGGATGGGACTGCTCCATGGAGGAAGACCTGGAGATGGCCACTGCCGTGAGTGGCAAATACGGTTGTCGTCTTGAGGTGGTGGACTGTCACCGCGACTACTGGGACCAGGTGACGCGCTATACGATGGATAAGGTACGCGCGGGACTGACCCCTAATCCCGATGTGATGTGCAACCGCCTCATCAAGTTCGGAGCCTTCCACGAGAAGCGCGGCCACTCCTACGACCTCATCGCCACTGGCCACTATGCTACGACGGAAACCTCCCCCGACCCCTCCCAAGGAGGGGAGTGCCTGGCGGAGAATGGTGACACTAGTAACACCTCCCCTTTGGGGAGGACGGGAGAGGTCCTGAAATGGCTTTGTACCAGTCCTGACCCTGTCAAGGACCAGACTGACTTTTTGGCACAGATCTACGACTGGCAGCTGCAGAAAGCTCTCTTCCCTATCGGCCATCTGATGAAGGACGAGGTGCGCCAGATAGCAGAGCGTGAGCATCTGGTCAGCGCGCGTCGCAAGGATTCGCAGGGTATCTGCTTCCTGGGAAAGCTGAACTACAACGACTATATCCGTCGCTACTTAGGTGAGTTGCCAGGTGATGTCGTGGAACTGGAGACCGGCCGTATCATCGGCCGTCACCGTGGCCACTGGTTCCACACCATCGGCCAGCGCAAGGGCATGGGCTTTGGCGGTGGGCCATGGTTTGTCGTTAAGAAGGACATCGACAGCAATATCATCTACGTCTCTCACGGCTATGACCCGCAGACGGCCTACAAGCAGGATTTCCCCATCCACGGCTTCCACAGCATCAATGGTCAGTTGCCACCTGCCGAGGTGACGCTGAAGATTCGTCATACTCCAGAATTCCTACCAGCCCGTCTGGAGGCGACGACGGAAGGAGCATACATGGTACATGCTGAGGCTCCCATCCACGGAGTGGCTCCCGGCCAGTTCTGCGTCATCTACGACAGCCGCCACCACCGATGCTACGGCTCTGGTGAGATTACGGTATAGGGAAATAAAAAAAAGCAGGAGCGACTTTCATGCCGCTCCTGTTTTTATCTGATAGAATGTTTGATTACTTCTGAATCATCTTCTTGCCATTCTTGATCACTACACCCTTGTAGCTCTTGTTGACCTTCTGACCGGCCAGGTTGAAGATAACGGCATTCTCCATGTCGGCAGCCTTTACGGTGTCAATGCCTGTAGTGGTCATTGGGTCGTATTGGGAATCATAGGCAGACTCAGAGTAGTCTACAGCAACCACAAAGTTAACCTGCTTACCGGCAAAGGTGAAAGTTGCCGACTCAACACCATTGGCACACATGATAATCTGGGTGGGGTTCGTTCCATCCTTTACTGTGGTGATGGCAATAGGTTCAGCCAGTGTGATACCATTGAACTCTTTGAAATTAGGAGCTTCAGTATCTTTATTAGGTATAGCATAGAAAGTCATGCGATAGATTTTCTTGCCAGTGGCAGCAGTAAAGGTGTTCTCTGCGCCGTTAGAATTTTTGATACCTTTGTAGGTTGCGCCATCAACAGTAATATTAGCACCACCTGATAAATTCTTTTCCGTGTTACCAGTGATTTGCATTGTCGCACCGTCTGCATATGTAACGAGGTTGGCATTGGCATTGTATGCATACACCGTAGTGGTGGGCTCCACATAGGTTCCTTCATCAGTCTTAATACCACAAAGACCAGTGGTTCCACCTTTTGCATAGATAGTGTATTTGTGGCCGGAAATGAACTTAAAGACGCCTGTATAGTACTTTTCAACGCCGGCTGCGGCGGTCTCAACGATAGCGACTTCGCCCTTGGCAGTTTGGTCGTAGCATGACAAGACCTTACCTTCGCCATGAGTGTAATATAAAGTAACGTCAGTATTCTTCTTAGCTGTCACAATAAGAGAAATACCCATCGGAGTAGCGTCACCGTAAGCAGTACCTTCCCAATTGTTCCCCTCGGCAGGAGCAGCATCTACACGAATGTTGACATACTTGGTGAAGGTGTAGCCGCCAAATGTTTTGGGGTCAGGGTTGTCGTTCTGGTCCTTGATAAGGGCGGCCTCTG
This sequence comes from uncultured Prevotella sp., assembly GCA_946415755.1. Taxonomy (GTDB): domain Bacteria; phylum Bacteroidota; class Bacteroidia; order Bacteroidales; family Bacteroidaceae; genus Prevotella. The sequence goes on from CAMKTS010000042.1 coordinate 11,414, forward strand.
AATCCTGAACGGCTGTCGTAATAGAAGCATAATCGTTGTTGAGGATTCTTGTGCCATTGGGTAATTGGTCGGCATTTGAGGCATTCCAATCCTGTGCATTAGCTCCAAAAGCCATTGCTGCCATAGCAATAAGAGTAAAAATCTTTTTCATACGCTTGTTGTTGTTTTGTAAAAATGTTAGTAAAAAGTTATTTGATATTCTCGTTTGTTCTTTTCCTTCAACATGGTTGTGCGACAACCATGAGGTGTTCCAGTAGTTTGAATAGATGATATCTATTAGCGGGTGCAAAGATACGGCTTTTCTTTCGAACTGCCAAACTTTTAGCACATTTTTATGCATACGTAGAAAAAAATCGCCACCACCGTTGTTACGGCAGTGGCGAAATTACGGTATAGATGTTAGATCGGAACTATTTCTGAATCATCTTGCGGCCATCCTTCACTACAATACCCTTGAAGCTGTTGGTAACCTGCTGGCCAGCGAGGTTGTAGATAGTAGCGTTGGTGTCCTGAACGGTATTAACGGTCTTGATACCAGTCTCGGTACCTCCTTGATATTCTTCATATTCAGGGAAGTCGGCCAGCATCTGGGCCTTGACTTCGCCAGCAGTCATAGCATTGTTCTTGATGAGCAGACGGGCAAAGTCGAACGGAGCATCGTTGACACCCTTAACAGGAGAATTACCGCCAAGACATACATACTTCAAAGCTTCGCCATTGCTGAACAAACCTTCCTGGGCATTGCCCGGATTCCACTCCTTCTGCAAAGCACCGTCAATATACAGCATTGCATTCTCACCCTGGAATACAGCTGTGTAATAGTGCCACTTCTTGTCAGCCAGCCAGTCTGTTTCCATTGAGCCCTCATAGTCATACTTAGTATTATTGTCAAGTTGCATGTTCCCCTTGCAGAAAGTAGCAAACAATGGGGCCACGTCCGTACCCTCTTGAGCATAGGCAGCGAAGAGAGGAGCATCCTTGTAAGCAGCAGCTTCTTCCTGGGCACGTACCCATACAGCCAGAGTAAGAGCCTGCGTTTTGGCAGAGTGTGCTAATACATCCTCTGGCAGCAGACAGTAACTGGTGCGTGCGGCAGAGCCGTCGTTACGGAAGAAGTCGCCAAAGGGAACAACATTGATGGGCTTCTCGTTCTCGTCGAGTTCTGGACTTTCAGAAGCAAAGCGACCATTACCAATAGCTTTCTCACCCTTCCAAGAAACACGCTCACCAGTTTCTTCATCCTCATAGGTAGAGAAGTTGGTGGTGTAGACGTAAGCAGCCTCAATACCATTAATTAGCTCGTCTGCCGTCTTACCCTCATGGAACTCAAAGCCACCGAAACCAATCTGGCTGGAGTGCTGGAACACCCAGTATTCCTCACCTGGCTCAACATCGAAGGTCAGCCAGCCCCAGAAGTTCTGGCCACCATTACCAATGACATACTGACGTTCGATAGCCATAGCATCAGCATCTTCCTTCATCTGAGCCAGTTCCTCAGCAGTCTTCTCACTGGTTCCTTCATCAAACTTTGCCTTTTCTGCTTCATAGTTACCATAGATATAAACATGATGTACAGAGTCTACCTGATCAACAGTCAACAGTTTCTTCTTTCCGGCAGCATCGTTGACACCATTGATATATCCTGAAGCCAATAGGCGCTCAGCCCTCATGGTTGCGGCATTGACTACGAAAGTCTTGCGGTTACCCTTGTTGGCCCAAACCTTCACCTTGAAGGCACCAGCAGCAGAAGCCGTAAACTTGTAGTACAAACCTGTGATGGGCATTCCTAAAGAACCGTCGGGCTCATAGTAAACATAATCTGCCTTAAAGCTGTTGGGAACCAGATCACCGTCTTTAGAGTTCTGGACACAATACATGTTCACATAAGGATTACCAGTACCAGTAACATACCAGAAATCGATATCGCCCTGATTCTTTTTTCCCCAATTAATGTCGTTCCAAGCTTTCACCTCAGCAACCTCATAGGTGTTCTCTTTACCCTCAATTGCAGCACCTGGAACAATTTGCTGGGCAGCACCACCAATTGTAGCATCGTTAGCAGGGGTAGTTCCACCTACGGCTGTAACAGTGGCCTTGCCAGCGGTCATCGTAATAATGCTCTTGCCATTAGCAGCATTATTTGCCACACCGCCATTTTCACCAGCTACAGTTGCGAACTCGGTGTTCAGCTTTCCGTCTACAATAGCGTTGTAAACATCCTGCGCATTAACGCTCATAGCCACGAAGGCCATACTGATTAAGGTAAAAAATTTCTTCATACGCGTATAAATTTGAATTAGTAATTAAGTATTTGCGTGCAAATTTAGTTTATTTATTTGAAACCTCCAAATTTTTTGCTAATTATGTTTATTTCGTGACGTTTTCATTTGGTTGTTTGCCATAAAAATTGTAATTTTGCAGGTATGAATGAAATGAAATGGAAGTCAAATGTCATCCTTGTCGATGCCGACTATGTCGACAAGGTGGCATTTAACCTGATTGTCAACTTCGAAAGGATGATAGGACGGCGTATCCCGCAGGCTGATATGGCGAAGTGGCTGGAGTGTGTGGCACTGGACGGTGGACTCCGTCCAGAATCACGTTCCCGTGATTCGCAAGTAGTCCTTTTGCATCGGCAGCCCCAAATGGAGAATTTCAACCCCGGCTCGTTTACAGAACTGGACGGCAAGGCCTTTACGGGAGAACTGGGCGAGTTTCTTATCAGCTGTGTACAGGTGGAGAATCTGGTGACGATGGATGACCTGTTTGTCGACTCGTTGCAGGTGTTAGCCAACGCCGCCGAGGTGAAGCGTCTCATCGTAGTGCCTGATGCAGAGCATATATATAATAAGGTACGCGAGGCATTGCGCCACACCGACCCCGACAAGCATATCACCGTACTCGCCATGCAACCTATGCCGGCCGGTGTTTTCCGGCAGGAAATCCTCGGCTACTCGCTCATGGCAGCCTTGGGCATTAGGTCGGAAGAGATCAACAGAGTCTCGTAACATCGAAGTGTTGAAACATCGAAATAACGAAAAAAGTATAACTATGTCAAGAGTATTAATGATTGGTGCCGGTGGCGTTGCCACGGTAGCAGCATTCAAAATCGCACAGAATGCTGACGTGTTCACGGAGTTTATGATTGCATCGCGCAGGAAAGCGAAATGCGACAAGATTGTAGAGAATATCCACAAAGCCGGCTACAAGCTTGACATTAAAACTGCCCAAGTAGATGCTGACGATGTGGAGCAGTTGAAGGCACTCTTCTCAGACTACAAGCCTGAATTGGTCATCAATCTGGCACTGCCTTACCAAGACCTGACGATTATGGATGCCTGTCTGGCCTGCGGATGTAGCTATCTCGACACCGCCAACTATGAGCCGAAGGACGAGGCTCACTTCGAATACTCATGGCAGTGGGCCTATCGCGAGCGTTTCGAACAGGCCGGACTGACGGCTATCCTCGGTTGTGGCTTCGACCCGGGCGTGACCAGCATCTATACGGCATACGCTGCCAAGCACCATTTTTCGGAAATACAGTATCTGGACATCGTCGACTGTAATGCCGGTGATCACCATAAGGCCTTCGCCACCAATTTCAACCCGGAGATTAATATCCGTGAGATTACGCAGAAAGGCCTCTACTGGGAAGACGGCAAATGGGTGGAGACCGAACCTTTGGAGATCCATAAGGACTTGACCTATCCGAACATCGGACCACGCGACAGCTACCTGTTGCACCACGAGGAAATCGAATCGCTGGTTATCAACTATCCCACCATCCGCCGTGCCCGTTTCTGGATGACCTTTGGCCAGCAGTATCTGAAACACCTCGAGGTGATTCAGAACATCGGCATGAGTCGTATCGACGAGGTAGAATACGAGGCACCTCTGGCTGATGGCACAGGCACCGCTAAGGTGAAGATTGTCCCTCTGCAGTTCCTGAAGGCTGTTTTGCCCAACCCGCAGGATCTTGGCGAAAACTATGAGGGTGAGACCAGTATCGGCTGTCGCATCCGTGGTATCGGCAACGACGGCAAGGAGCATACCTACTACGTCTATAACAACTGTTCGCACCGTGCAGCTTACGAAGAGACGGGCATGCAGGGAGTCTCCTACACCACTGGCGTGCCTGCCATGATTGGTGCCATGATGTTCTGCAAGGGCCTGTGGAAGAAGCCGGGCGTACACAACGTCGAGGAGTTCGACCCCGACCCCTTCATGGAACAGCTGAATAAGCAGGGCCTCCCCTGGCATGAAATCCATGACGGAGATTTGGAACTGTAATCCTCGAAACATCGAAACTTCGAAACATCGAAACCTCGAAATAACGAAATAACGAAACAGATTATGGCAAAAAAAGAAAACGAAAGTGAGGCCTTGACCCCGCAACAGGAGAAGATGAAAGCCCTGCAGGCTGCCATGTCGAAGATTGAGAAGGACTTCGGCAAGGGCAGTATTATGAAACTGGGCGACGAGAAGGTAGAGAATGTCGATGTGATACCTACGGGAAGTATCGCACTGAACGCAGCATTAGGCGTGGGTGGATATCCTCGTGGACGTATCATCGAAATCTATGGTCCCGAGTCGAGTGGTAAGACAACATTGGCCATCCATGCCATTGCCGAAGCCCAGAAGGCGGGTGGGGTGGCAGCCTTCATCGATGCCGAGCATGCCTTCGACCGCTTCTATGCCGAGAAGTTGGGTGTTGATGTGAACAACCTCTACATCTCACAGCCTGACAACGGTGAGCAAGCTCTGGAGATTGCCGACCAGTTGATACGCTCCAGTGCTATCGACATTCTGGTGGTCGACTCGGTGGCAGCCCTGACACCGAAGAAGGAGATTGAGGGCGACATGGGCGACTCGGCAGTAGGTCTGCATGCACGTCTGATGTCGCAGGCCCTGCGTAAGCTTACGTCTACGATCTCCAAGACCAATACGACCTGCATCTTCATCAACCAGTTGCGCGAGAAGATTGGTGTCATGTTCGGCAATCCCGAAACCACGACGGGTGGTAATGCCCTGAAGTTCTATGCCTCCGTACGCCTGGACATCCGCAAGGTGACCAGCATCAAGGACGGCGACCAGGTGGTGGGCAATCAAGTGCGCGTCAAGGTGGTGAAGAACAAGGTGGCTCCTCCCTTCCGTAAGGCAGAGTTTGAAATTACCTTCGGCGAGGGCATCTCGAAGATTGGTGAGATTGTAGACCTTGGCGTGGAATACGGCATCATCAAGAAGAGTGGCTCGTGGTTCTCGTATGAAGAGTCAAAGCTGGCACAGGGTCGCGATGCCACCAAGGAACTGCTGAAGGACAACCCCGAGCTCTGCGACGAGCTGGAGGAGAAAATCATGCAGGCCATTGCCGACAAGGCGTAATGACATAGCATACAAAGTAGAAAGCCGGGACATGTCCCGGCTTTCTCTATGATAGATACGCTACTCCCTATTTCAGAGGAGTACCCATCTTGCGCCCTTGCATGCTGGCAGCCTTGTACGACGACCGCTTGGGAGCCGTAGTAGCGGCACCTCCCTCTCCGGCAGCTGGTGCGGCAGCGGCATTGCCGGCCCCAACGATAGCCTTGCGGGCCTTCGCCTGCTTCACCTTACCCTTGTCGTCGAAGAACACGTCGAGGACAACACCGTTGGAACGGGCATACATCCATTGGTGTATACCATCGCTGTTGACAATCTTGCTGTACGGCTCACCCATTGCCAGCTGTACCTCATCCTCTGACATACCCCTGATGACACGTCCCTCACGAATGGCGGCACGCGTCTCGATGCTGGTGCTGTGGGAGATACCCTCGCCCATGGCAAACAAATAGCCGAAATAGTCTTCCTTGGCACCGTTGGCATCGCCTACGACATCCTCTTCACGGAAGGTGACATCCTTGTAATACACGCGACGGCTCTCCGACTCACGAAGGGTCAGCGTGTAGTATGTAGACCCCTTGATGGCGGTAATCTCATCGATGATGAAGCCCGTGAAGCGAGGCACCTTCACGTCGCGCGTCTTGCCAGAGCCTTTACTGCTCATGCTGGTAGGATACTTCGTATGTACCGTCTTGCCTAGGTATTCCTTCACGTCACTGGCTACTGCCATATTGGCACCAGTAAACTCAAAAGAGCCTTCGAAAAGGTATTTCTCATTGTCAACGATAAACTCGTCATCGCGCATGCCACTGTTGGTCTTCGACATAGCGACATTCTGGTAATACTGTTCGCCGTTCTCGTCTTCAACGATAATTTTTACGGGGAATGAGCGAGTGCCGACACCGATGGCCTTCACCATGACAGGCTTGTTCTTGTCAACCGTGATATCCTTGTAGCCGTCACCGTCGTACTCCGTGTCAACGCGGAAGAACTGGGTACGCGTCAGCAACACCTGTCCCATCAGCAACTCACGGGCCTTGTCTACATCGCCCAGATAGGCCAGCGTGGGAACGCCCAACTTGCCAAAGCAGTAGTCGTCGAACGAACCGTTGGGCAACTCATAGTAATAGTTCTTGTTGTCGTCCTCACAGGTGAAGTTGACATGAACACGACCGTTGCTCATGTCCTGGTGACCCTTGTACACCATGATTTTGTGGCGAAGACGGGCACTGCTCACCTCCTTGTTCGTGGCAGCATCGTGGAAGGTGTTGATCAGCAAGTCACGCTTTTCGGGAACAACCATAAAGCGCATGCCCTCCTTCCAGTCGCACATACTGTAGAAGCGGAAATTTTTACCCATGAAGTCGGTGGCCTCAGGCTCTTTTTGAATGCTACTCTCCTTGTGCTGACTGGTAGTAGTCTTCGGATCGGGCTTCTTTACTCCCTTGGTCTTTACAATATAGGGACTGTCTTGTGCCATTGCAGCCATCATGGCAAAAGCCATTCCGACCAGTAAAATCGCTCTTTTCATGTTGAAATCTATAACTGTTAATCAATATTATGGCGACAAAGTTACAAATAATTTTTGATACTTGTGCCAAAATGTCACCATAATATTGCAAAAAAATGTTTTTGGCACGTGCTTTGCTGTATATTTGGTGGCTGCATGGCTCTTTTGGGAGTGTTGGCATACCAAAAACAAACAGAAATAATAACAATTAAAAACAATACAACTATGGGAAAGATTATTGGAATTGACTTAGGAACAACTAACAGCTGCGTTGCCGTTTTCGAGGGCAACGAGCCGGTAGTCATCGCCAACAGCGAGGGTAAGCGCACAACCCCTTCTGTCGTTGGTTTTGTAGACAACGGTGAGCGTAAGATTGGCGACCCCGCCAAGCGTCAGGCCATCACCAACCCCAAGAAGACCGTTTACTCCATTAAGCGCTTCATGGGTGAGAACTGGCAACAGACCGAGAAGGAAATCTCGCGCGTACCATATTCTGTAGTCAACGAGGGGGGCTATCCCCGTGTCGACATCGACGGTCGAAAGTACACACCGCAGGAAATCTCAGCAATGGTGCTGCAGAAGATGAAGAAGACCGCCGAGGACTATTTGGGCCAGGAGGTGACGGACGCTGTCATCACGGTTCCTGCCTACTTCTCTGACTCTCAGCGTCAGGCCACCAAGGAGGCCGGTCAGATTGCAGGTCTCAACGTGCGCCGTATCGTCAACGAGCCTACGGCTGCCGCTTTGGCATACGGTGTCGACAAGGCTAACAAGGATATGAAGATTGCCGTCTTCGACCTCGGTGGCGGTACGTTCGATATCTCTATTCTGGAGTTCGGCGGTGGTGTCTTCGAGGTACTCTCCACCAATGGTGACACCCACCTGGGTGGTGACGACTTTGACCAAGTCATTATCGACTGGCTCGTCCAGGAGTTCCGTAACGACGAGGGTGCTGACCTGAAGGCTGACCCGATGGCTATGCAGCGCTTGAAGGAGGCTGCCGAGAAGGCTAAGATTGAGCTGTCAAGCTCTACTTCTACAGAAATCAACCTGCCCTACATTATGCCCGTAGGCGGTGTTCCAAAGCACTTGGTGAAGACCCTGACTCGTGCTAAGTTCGAGCAACTGGCACACGGACTCATCCAGGCTTGTCTGTCCCCCTGTCAGAAAGCAATGGCAGATGCCAAATTGTCAAATGCTGACATCGACGAGGTGATTCTCGTGGGTGGTTCCAGCCGTATCCCTGCCGTGCAGGAGCTGGTGAAGAACTACTTCGGCAAAGAGCCTTCAAAGGGTGTCAATCCCGACGAGGTGGTAGCCGTAGGTGCTTGCATTCAGGGTGCTATCCTGAACAAGGAGGGTGGAGTAGGCGACATCGTGCTGCTCGACGTGACCCCGCTGACACTGGGTATCGAGACCATGGGTGGTGTGATGACCAAGCTCATCGAGGCCAATACGACCATTCCTTGCAAGAAGAGCGAGACATTCTCTACCGCAGCAGACAATCAGACCGAAGTGACTATCCACGTGCTGCAGGGTGAGCGCCCGATGGCAGCCCAGAACAAGAGTATCGGACAGTTCAACCTCACAGGCATCGCTCCCGCCCGCCGTGGTATTCCTCAGATTGAGGTCACCTTCGACATCGATGCCAACGGTATCCTGAAGGTTTCTGCCAAGGATAAAGCCACTGGCAAGGAGCAGGCCATCCGCATTGAGGCTTCGTCCGGTCTGTCGCAGGACGAGATCAACCGCATGAAGGCCGAGGCAGAGCAGAACGCTGAGAATGATAAGAAGGAGCGTGAGCGTGTTGACAAGATGAATCAGGCTGACTCGATGATTTTCCAGACGGAGAACCAGTTGAAGGAGATAGGCGACAAGATTCCTGCCCAGCACAAGCCCGCCATCGAGCAGGCCCTGCAGCAGCTGAAGGATGCCCACAAGGCTGGCGATATCGCCGCTATCGACAATGCCATGAATGCCCTCAACGCCGCTTGGCAGACCGCCTCGCAGCAGATGTACCAGGGGGCACAGGCCGGTCCTCAGGGTGCAGGTCAGGAACAAGGTCCATTCTACAACCAGCAGACTGGTAGTCAGGAGCCTCCAAAGGATGACAACATCCAGGACGCAGACTTTGAGGAGGTGAAATAACACCGATAGGCAAAGACATCACAAAAGCGATAATGAGTTCGTGTGGTCGAATGACTGCACGAACTTTTTTGTTAGGACAAAAGTGATGACAACTTCAAAAAAACAAAATCACTGAAGGGTTCTTGCTACAAGTGGGAACTTGATAAAGACCATGTTTTGGTCGTACATGTATTTGTAGGTCACATCCTGACAGATACCGTTTACCAGTCGTAAGCCCAAATGCTCCATGCTATCTGATGTTCCCAGTGTGGGGTTGAAGGGACGTCCGTCGTCCTTTAGTAGCAAGGTAACGAGGGAATCGGTGTAACGGATGTGTATGTCGATGAAATGCTGGTCGGGATGTTTCTTAACAGCATAATGAACAATGTTGTAGAGCAATTCTTCATGAGAAGTGGGGACTGGAACGTGGCGATGACATCCATGAGACAGGCGCACGTCACAAGTCGCTCGAAGAGCACAACCGTGAGCTGCATCGCGAGAACAAATCTCTCGAAGAGGAACTTGAAACTAAGCGTCGTGCTGTGAAAGGACTTACCACCATGATTGAGAATCTTACTCGTCGGCAAGAGGAAATCCAATCACAGATAGCAGAACTTGAAGCGCAACAGGAGGAATCCGACTCCAACAAGGAGGATATTCTGCGCCAGATAAAGTTTCTCAATCAAACGCTGACTGAAATCAGAATCAATTTGAGAGAAAAGCGAGGAAAACTTGACCAAGTTAATCAAGAATTGGATAGTCTCAAATCTACCTACAATGCCAAACAGAAAGGGTTGGACGCTATCATGAAGAAGGACAATGTCATGATAAACTATATCAACACAGATGCCGAGATTATCCTCAAAGCTTCCATTTTTGATCAAGTGCTATATGACGCAGTCAAAATATGCCGAGAAATCCCCGAAGCAGATGCGATGGCAGAGGACACATTCATTGATGACCGTAACAATTTCCGTTGGAAGGATGTGCTAAGCACTGGTCTGAGAGTATTCATTGCCGGAATAGATGGCGCTACTGGCGTAGCCCAGGTGTCAGGCGGTGGCGGCACATCAAACGATATGCCGTGGCGAGATAAGGATGAAGACTTTCTCGATTGGGCCCGCCGTGCTATGCGATATGCCCATGCCAAACATTATCCAGGTAATAGGCTCAAACGGTCGCTGAGCAAATAGTCCTCGTGCGTTATATATAATAATGAGTGGCTTCCGCTATATTGGGAAAGTTACTCATTTATTTTACCGATCAATCATCTTCAGGGAAATACTCATAATAAATATCACCTATGGTATCAGCAAATCCCCATCCACATGGCGAGGCCCACTCCATACACTGCCTCAAACGAGGCTTGAAGTGCTCCAACA
>CAMKTS010000043.1 GCA_946415755.1 uncultured Prevotella sp.
TGGTTAGGCGATGGGGTGGCTGTGTGGGCCATCCACGGAAAATCACCCCTGCGCCCCATTTTCTTGCATTTTGTCGAGCGAATGAAAAAAAAGAAAGGTGAACGTTCGTCGTTCACCTTCTTTGTACACCCGCAGGGGCTCGAACCCTGGACACCCTGATTAAGAGTCAGGTGCTCTACCAACTGAGCTACGGGTGCATCATTTTTTGTTCTTCATCCAGAGCTCTTTCTGAATTGCGGGTGCAAAGGTACGGAGTATTTTTGAATCCGCCAAACATTTTGAGGACTTTTTTTGAGAAAAAAATGAAAAAAGGCTCGATTTCCGATGAAATGAGCCTTTTTCTTGAATATCAGGTGTCTGGTTTCAGGATTCAGATGAACAGAACGGTGAGTCCTGCCATCACGATGCTGACCATCGACATGAGCTTGATGAGGATGTTGAGCGAGGGACCTGACGTATCCTTGAAGGGATCGCCAACGGTATCACCAACGATGGTTGCCTTGTGAGCGAAGGAGCCTTTGCCGCCAAAGTTGCCTTCCTCGACCATTTTCTTGGCATTATCCCAGGCACCTCCGGAGTTGGCCATAAAGACTGCCAGCGTGAAGCCTCCAGCGAGTCCGCCAACCAGAAGACCGAGTACGCCTGCTACACCAAGTACGCAGCCTACGATGATAGGGATGGCAATGGCGAGCAGCGACGGGAAGATCATCTCGCGCTGAGCGGCACGGGTGGAAATCTCAACGCAAGAGCCATAGTCGGGAGTTCCCTTACCTTCCAGAATGCCAGGAATCTCGCGGAACTGACGGCGAACTTCTTCCACCATCTTCTGGGCGGCACGGCCTACTGCCTCCATGGTGAGTCCGCAGAACAGGAAGGCTGCCATAGCACCGATGAAAGCACCAACGAGCACCTTGGGGTTCATAAGGTTGACCTGGAAGTAGTTCATGAAGTCGGGGATGGTGGCATCAGCAGCTGAGATGATCTCACCCTTGACATTCTCCATCATGACACCTGCACGGTCCATGGCAATCTTGATTTCCTCGATATAGGAAGCCAGAAGGGCGAGGGCAGTGAGGGCTGCAGAACCGATGGCAAAGCCCTTACCTGTGGCAGCTGTGGTGTTGCCAAGTGCGTCGAGGGCGTCGGTACGATGGCGCACTTCTTCGCCCAGTTCAGACATTTCGGCATTACCACCGGCATTGTCAGCAATAGGTCCGTAGGCATCAGTAGCCAGCGTGATGCCCAGCGTAGAGAGCATACCTACGGCAGCGATGCCAATGCCATAGAGTCCGTGTGACAGGCTCTCAGATGACATCGACAGGTCGAAGCCGTTGGCAAAGCCGAAACTGAGGATGATAGCCACACCAATGGTGATGACGGGGATGCAGGTAGAGATCATACCCGTTCCTATACCTTTTATAATAACAGTGGCAGCACCCGTCAGACCAGCCTCAGAGATGCGCTGGGTGGGCTTATAGCTGTGTGAGGTGTAGTATTCTGTTGCCTGACCGATGATAACACCAGCAGCCAAACCGCTGATGACGGAGAAAGAAAGACCAAGCCAGTTTTCGATGCCCATGAAATAGAGGATGCCGAAGGTGGCGATGGCAATGAGTATGGCGCTGACATTGGTGCCCAGCGACAAAGACTTCAGCAGGTCGCGCATGGTGGCGCCTTCCTTGGTACGAACGAGGAAGATGCCGAAGAGCGACAGGAAGACACCCACGGCAGCAATGAGCATAGGGGCGATGACGGCACGCAGCTGGACCTCAAGGCCTGCCACAGAGAAGGCTGCAGCACCCAGGGCGGCAGTAGAAAGAACAGAACCGCAGTAGCTCTCGTAGAGGTCGGCACCCATACCGGCTACGTCGCCCACGTTGTCGCCTACGTTGTCGGCAATGGTGGCGGGGTTACGTGGGTCGTCCTCAGGGATATCTGCTTCTACCTTACCTACAATGTCGGCACCGACGTCGGCAGCCTTGGTATAGATACCACCTCCTACACGAGCGAAGAGGGCCTGTGTAGAAGCGCCCATACCGAAGGTCAGCATGGTGGTGGTGATGGTGATGAGCGAGTCATCAGTAAATCTATTCAACGCCACAAACCATAGGGCAATGTCGAGCAAGCCCAAACCTACAACGGTGAGTCCCATGACGGCACCCGAGCGGAAGGCCACCTTCAGGCCTGCATTCAGGCTCTTGCGAGCGGCATTGGCTGTACGGGCAGAGGCATAGGTAGCCGTCTTCATGCCGAAGAAGCCTGCCAAGCCAGAGAAGAGACCACCCGTGAGGAATGCAAACGGCACCCAATGGTTCTGCACGTTCAGGCCATAGGCCATGAAGGCAAACAGCGCGCAGAGCACTGCAAATACGATGCCAACAACCTTGTACTGCTGCCACAGATAAGCCATAGCACCTTTTCTAACATAGAGGGCAATCTCCTTCATACGGGGCGTTCCCTCGTCTTCCTTCATCATCTGAGAGAAGAAGAAAAAAGCCATGCCCAGAGCCACGATAGAAGCTATGGGCACAAGCCAGAATACACTTGGAATAATCATTTTATTTACTTGGTTTATTTAGTTTTTGTAGTCTATCAAGAGGGTAGGGGATGATTTATTCGTCGGCGATGTAATCCGATAGTCCCTCGGCATCCTCATCACCGTCACTCTCAATGGCAAAGGTGGTGCGGTAGTTGTCTTCATTGATCTCATCGTCGTTCGGCTCCTCCAACTCCACATCGTCTTCGTCAGGACAGTTGTAGTCGTCTACGGGCAGGGCATCGTCATCATCATCACCTTCGCCATCACCACTGCGCGTGGAATCAAAACTCAGGCGCGGTTTGATAACCTCTGGCTTCACCTTGGCAAAGATGGCCTCGACCCACGTTCCTTTCTCTACTTCTAAAACCTCATAGCCATCGGCCACCTTCTTCTCGTACATGCCGCCTTTCTTGTGCAAACGATCTTTGGGGAGGGTAGTGGTGGAAATGTCGAATCCACTCTCGATAATGTCTTGGATAGACTGCGATAACGAATCCCAGCCTCCTCCAAAGTTACGTTCCAGCACCTCGATGAGCTTGGCAGCAGAGATGTGGCGTATATTCTCGTAGGTGAGGTCGGTTACGCGAACGATAGGACGCTTCTTGATGGCCCATGTGAGCTTGGATTCCTCACCAAGCTTGATGCTGCCCACCTTGTAGCCTTGCTTGACATATCGCTCGCGCAGATGCTTGTCATCTTCTTTCACCTCCTCTATCATAAACGCACTACGGATGATATCGGCAATGTGACGCAGATCTTCACGTGCATCTGCGTCTTTTTCCACGGTTTCAAGCATGCGGAAGATGTCATTTTCCTGAACATCCCACACTGTGCTTTTGGTGAGTGCCTTCAGACTGAGAGCTTTGTAGTCTTTTGTTGTTGATTCCTTTGCCATAATCCTTTAAAAATATCATGATAAGTTATTTTGACTGCAAATGTACATACTTTATTTCCTTTTTACAAGTTTTTGGGCGATATTTTTTGTTAATTTCATAAAATGTACTAACTTTGCCCCCACTTATGGCAGAACCATTGGCAGAGCGGCTACGTCCGCGAACGCTGGATGACTACATCGGACAAAAGCATCTGGTTGGTGAGGGGGCTGTCCTGCGCAAGATGATTGAGTCAGGACGCATCTCATCGTTTATCCTATGGGGACCGCCTGGGGTAGGGAAAACTACGCTGGCACAAATAATCGCCCACAGGTTGGAAGTTCCCTTCTATACACTATCAGCAGTAACCAGTGGCGTGAAAGACGTGCGCGAGGTGATAGAGAAGTCTCAGAAAGGACGATTCTTTAACGAGGCTTCGCCCATTCTCTTCATCGATGAAATTCATCGTTTTTCCAAGTCGCAGCAAGACTCGCTATTAGGCGCTGTGGAAAAGGGGATTGTAACGCTGATTGGAGCTACAACAGAGAATCCCTCGTTTGAAGTTATCAGACCGCTACTGTCGCGATGTCAGCTCTACGTGCTGAAAACTCTTGAGAAAGCCGATTTATTACAACTGCTGGACAGAGCATTGACGCAAGATGTCATACTGAAGCAACAGAAAATTACGCTAAAGGAGACATCGGCCATGTTAAGATTTTCTGGAGGAGATGCACGTAAGTTGCTTAATATCTTGGAGTTGCTAACAGAATCTTCAAACGACAATGAAATTGTAATTACCGATGAAATGGTCGTTTCTTGTCAACAGCAGAATCCTTTGGCCTACGACAAAGACGGCGAGATGCACTACGACATCATTTCAGCATTTATCAAGTCCATCCGTGGTTCTGACCCTGATGCGGCCCTCTATTGGATGGCTCGCATGATAGAAGGAGGAGAAGACCCACAATTCATTGCGCGACGGCTGGTCATTTCAGCTTCAGAAGACATCGGACTGGCAAATCCCAACGCACTCTTGCTGGCCAATGCGGCTTTTGACACTGTGATGAAAATCGGATGGCCAGAAGCACGTATTGCGCTGGCAGAAGCTGCCGTTTACCTGGCCACATCGCCGAAGAGTAATTCTGCGTATCTGGCCATCGACAATGCCTTAAGCCTGGTGAAGCAAACTGGAAACCAGCCAGTACCGCTGCATCTGCGTAATGCACCGACCACGCTGATGAAAGAACTTGGTTATTCTGACGGATACAAATATCCACACGATTTTCATGGCCATTTCATCCCACAACAGTATCTACCTGATGCCTTACAGAACGAGCGACTGTGGCATGGACAGCATTCTCCTTCAGAACAAAAACTGTACGAACGAATGGTTAATTACTGGGGAAATAGGTATGAAGAATAAAATCACGACCAGGGTGGATTCTTATATAAAACATATTGTTATTTATCATAATGCGTATTGTTTTCAAATTCATAAAAGAAAAATTAATGTGATGTTTTCCTGTTCACATAATAATTTGTACCTTTGCAAAAAAAATAAGACTATGATTTTTTATTTTTCAGGAACAGGTAATACCAGATGGATTGCTCAGCAGCTGGCCGAAGCGACTGGTGAGCAACTGGTTAATATTGCTGACGAAATGTTGGAGATTGCTGACGAGATGTTGGATGACAATCGTGAACATGCTGATGCAAGATTCTACAAAGAATATACTCTGGCTGACGGAGAACGCCTTGGATTCTGTTTTCC
Organism: uncultured Prevotella sp.; assembly: GCA_946415755.1. Taxonomy (GTDB): domain Bacteria; phylum Bacteroidota; class Bacteroidia; order Bacteroidales; family Bacteroidaceae; genus Prevotella. Next base: position 5,183 of record CAMKTS010000043.1, read on the forward strand.
CACACACGGCTGGCAACCACCCAAAATAGTACGCTCATTCATACGCCGTGCTTCTTTTCAGCACATCAGCTACGTTTATGCCGTTACGACTTGCGGAGACAGCGTCGGCGATGCGATGAGTATTCTAAACAAGGAACTGAGTTTGAAGGGCTTTCAAGCAGAGACGCTGTTTTCTGTTATAATGCCCGAGTCATACGTGTGCCTGCCGTTTATGTATACGGACAACGAGGAGCGCGAGAAGGAAAAAATAGCCAATGCGCGCCAACAGATAAAACATATCATAGACACCATAAAGGGCCGGAAAAGGGGAGTCATAGAGCTGGAAAGGGGGGCAGTCCCCCTACTCTATTCTTACGTGATTGGAAACTACTTCAACAAGTGCATGATTACTGATGACAAATTTGTCGTAGATGCTGATATCTGCACTCAGTGTGGTCGCTGCGAGAAGGTATGTCCTGTACACAATATGAAAGGAACGCCGCCCGTCTGGCAGCATAACAAACAGTGTACCTGCTGTCTGGCATGTTACCACCATTGTCCTGTTCACGCCATCAACTACGGTTCGATTACTCGCAAGCGAGGACAATATTATTTCCGTGACAAATAGCGTGCGCCAAGGGCGATGAGCCAGAAAGAGCTTGCTTTAATAAACTCGCGGCCCAAAGATGGCTGTACCTATCCGTACCATCGTGCTACCTTCTTCGATAGCAATGGGATAGTCGTGGCTCATACCCCATGAACGCTCGCAGAAATAAGGCGCATCAGCAAAATAGGCAGCTTTCAGTTCATCAAACAAGTTGTTGGCCATCTGGAATTCCGAACGTATCTGTGACTCATCATCTACATACGAGGCCATCATCATCAGTCCGCAAATTCGTACATGCTCCATCTCTCGCCATTCTCCCTCTTGCAAAAGTCTGCGGCAGTCATCTGGAGTCAGTCCATACTTGGTTTCCTCCTCGGCAATATGCAGCTCCAACAGCACATCGATAACTCGATCATGCTTGGCAGCCTGACGATCGATCTCCCTAAGCAGTTTCAGTGAATCAACAGCCTCAATCATACTGATATATGGAGCGATATACTTCACCTTGTTCGTCTGCAGATGGCCGATGAAATGCCAGCAGATGTCCTTGGGCAGCGAATCGTATTTTCTTCTCAGTTCCTGCTCGTGGCTCTCACCAAACAGTCGCTGTCCTTCTTCGTATGCTGTCTCAATATACTCTGCAGGATGATACTTGCTGACGGCTACTAGTCGCACGCCTTGTGGTATGTCATCCAGTATCTGCCTCAGATGTCCTTTTACGTCGTAGTCTATCATTGCTCTGTTTCAGGCTTGTCATTTTTTGATGCCACGCCATATTCGAATACATCCATTAAGGCGGTCTCGTTGACCGCAGCTATGACATAGTCGATCATCGTGGTGCCCATCACGCTCTCAATGTTGCCGACGGCACCTTTTAGCGTTCCTGCCTGCACCAGATAATTCACTGTGCTGCGTTTCTCTTTTTCCGTTTTCTCATCGAGTGTAATAAACTGTAACTTGGCCTTGTACCAGCGATCAGCCATTTCCTCATCGCTGAAGAATATCTCCTTATAGGGAGCAATCTTGATATCCTTGATAGTAAACTCGCCACTGATATAGGATGACATCTCCTCCATGATACGCTTCTCAGCTTCTGTAAAGCTCAGCGCATCTACTACATAGTTCTCAGTAACCTTTTTCTGCAAGCCGTCCTCCATTGTCTTCTCGTAGGCAATCTTGCACTCAAACCAAATAGCTGTTCTGCTTCTCATTTTTTCTATATTATAAATAATGTATTTCACTTCTGTATCGCACGACTGTTGGTGCCTCCCAGCGTGCCTTTCTTCTTTTCCGTCACGCGGTCGATGATTTCTGTAGCAATGAGTTGCGAGCGCGTGGGGTCTAAGCCAGCCTCTTCACCAATTTTGCTCTGCGCCTTCATCAGCTCATCAATGGTCGACTGGTTGTCGGCTGCAAACTTCTTCTCGCTGTTGCTCATATGCTCGTTGTTGTAGATTTTCGAGAGGATGCGATCGGCCTCCTTCTCGTATTTCTTGCGGAATATTTCTTCTGCCTTGGCTTCGAATTCACGTTGTGCCTGCAAGTCATCCTCAGTAAGCGAGTCGCCGCTGACAACTCCCAATTCAGCCGGATCGAAACCATCGTCCAGCAAGTCATCTGTCGGCTGTCGTGGAGCCGGTTTGACAAATTCCACCTCACTGGATTCTGGGAACGAATCGAAATAGGCATAGATGGCCACTGATGCTATCAGCAGTGCCAAGACGAAGGTAACGGCCGATCGGATGAAACTCTTACGGCGGCGCACGTCTTTCAGCATGTCTTCCGGACGCTCGTAGCGGTCTTCTGGAGCTTGGCTGGTAGCTTTTTTCAGCATGCTGCGATACTCAATAGGTATGCCGGTCGGCTCCAGTAGATACTCCATAAATTTGCCGATGGAATAGACATCGCATCGTTCGTCAATGGTACCGTGGTTCATCACCTCAGGGGCTACGTAACTACTGTCAGCACCATAGAACTCCTCTAGATTTCCCAATCCCATATAGAATGAGCCGTGGGAGAGCAGCATCGGCGACTTGTCGCCCTTGCGCACCATTACGGTACGCGGCGAGTAGCATACGTGCATCATACCCTGCTGATGCAGATACGAGGTAATGTCAACCAGTGCAGTCAGCACCCTCATGGCAAAGTCTTTCTCAGCCACCACAGCAGGTGCCTCTTCCAACAGCTGTTCGAACGAGAGGTAGTTGCCGCTCTCAACTTCCAGTTGTTTTATCTCTGTTCCATCGATTACAGGCGTAAAATGCAGCTGGTGCGAATTGAGTAGTTTGGTGTTCTTTTCGCACTCAGTCTTCAGAGCTTCAGTGAACAGGATGCTCTCGCCCATTTCCGGCCTGATGTCTACCCTGCCGCAATACTTGCCATTTACCTGCTCTCTATAGTAGAGACCGATGGGCATCTGCGACTTATTCAGTCTTCCGTCGCTCTTCGAGGCTAACAACTCTTCGTAGTTCATGTCATTTTTTTTAAAGATGTATAACTCTTACAAGTCCTGCAATAGTATTTCGCGGGCATCGCGCAAATAGTGGCTGCGCAGTTCTATCGCCCTTGTCCACTCTTGTGTGAACAGCTTGCTCACGTCCAGGTCTATCTTCCACAGTCCGCGCGACTCCAGCCTGTCGACCATGGTGCCCAGCGTCAGTCGGCTGATATCCTCTGCAGGCATAAAGTGTGAAATCTCGCCTTTCTCGTCGTTGGATATCTCTATCACCAGTCCGGCATCTATCAGTTCGAACAGCAGGTCGTTCACGATGCGGATGGGAATGGTGGTCTTCTCTCGCAGTTCCATTGCAGAATAAGGCTTCTGACCAGATGCGAAGTGGCGGCAGATACGACTCATCAGCAGCGCCATCAGCATAATCTTATATCGGTGGCTGATCTCGCCCGTATTGGCATCGTAGTCGTAGTAGTCCAGATTCTGATTGGTATAGCATAGCTCGGCACCAAACAGGCAGATGGTCCACGATATCTGTACCCACAGCATGAAGAGCGGCAGGGCAGCAAACGAGCCGTAGATGGCATTGTAGCCCGACAGGAACAGCTGCGAATGGATGTAGAAGATCTGCAACCCCTGCATGGCGATACCAGCCAGGATGCCTGGCACCACGGCACAGAGTGGCTTCACGTGTGTGTTGGGCATGAAGATGTATAGCGCAATAAACGTTCCAGACATCAGAACGTAGGGCAGCAGGTCGATCAGCAGCCTGACAGCAGGTCCCAGCAGCAGATAATTGGGCATCGAGTCGGCCACAGTGGCCATGAAAATCGACATACCCGATGTGAGCACAATCAGGATGGGAAACAGGAAGAACATGGCCAGATAGTCTGTGAAGGTACGGAAAAAGCTACGCGGCTTCTTCACCTGCCATATTTCGTTGAAGGCATCCTCCACGTTGCTCACCAGCATCAGTACAGTATAGAGCATAAACAGCAGGCCAATTCCAAGGAATATGCCACTCTTGGTATGTACCAGATAGCTGTTCACGAAACCGATAATCACCTCAGCGACCTGGGGCTGCGACGAAAGGGAGTCTCGAAACCACACCTCTATATACTTATTGTATCCGAAGCCGCGAGCTATAGCAAATACCACAGCGAGGATGGGTACGATGGCCAGCAGCGTAGAGTATGTCAGCGCGGCAGCCTTGGTCATCACGCGCTTTGCCGTAAAGAACCTTACGGCCAGCATCAGTTTCTTCAATATTTCCACAAGCAGATACTTCAGCGGCGAAATATCACCTCTGGTGATTCTCCAGACATCTGTCGTGAAGAACTGGCTGATTTGTTGTATGCGCTTGCCCACCCCTACTCTATTCTTTTACTTCGTCAGTTAACTCTCACATCCAAAAGAAAGCACTGTCCCTATAAGCCGGGTTCTGTACTCCACACTAAGCGCAGAGTGTCTGCCATTTATCTACTCCGCAAGTCACCCTACGGCTCTAGCATTCCACCCTCCATCGTAACATGCGTTTCGGACGGACAGCCCTCCGACGATGGTTTACGCGAACTTGCAGCCTCCGGATGGAACAGCCTGGCGATCACCCGCCAGCTGGTAGTCTCTTACACCACCTTCTCACCCTTACCCCGCCATTTCGCATTGTCTTATAGTCTCAATTCAAAAAAAGCAGGGCGGTTGTTTTCTTCTTCCATATCCAGCCGTCACCGACTGCTTCCATTTTCAGAAGCGGAGTGTCCTGTGCTGCCCGGACTTTCCTCTCGTGCCCTTTTTCCCGCGAGGGCTTCAGGCACCAGCGGCAGACCGTGACAGTGCTTTCGTGCATGCAAAGGTACATACTATTTCTTAATTCGCCAAAAATAAATGCGACAAAAAACCATGTTAGGGTGTTAATGCTGCATCAGATAGGGATTATACTGCAACTCATCGGCTATAGTAGTTTGCAGACCATGACCTGATAGCACCGTTGTCTGAGGAGGCAGTTGTGCCACAACGGCAACGAGGCTGTGTTCCATCTCCTGCCAGTTGCCCTCGTCGAAGTCGGTACGGCCAATGCTCATGCGGAAGAGGGTGTCGCCAGTAAAGACGGTTTGCTCGGCCTCACACCAGAAGAGACACGAGCCATGGGAGTGACCTGGTGTGTGAAGTACACGCAGAGTATGGCTGCCAAAGGTGATGATATCATTGTGATGCAGGATACGACCGATTGGCGGCTGCTGACGGCTGGCGGCCTCTACGCCAAAAAACTGGAGTGTCTGTCCAGCCATATCGTCTAAGAGATGGGCATCTTCTTCGCATACCTCTGGCTGCAGCTGAAACTCGGCATAGAGTGTTTCATTGCCGAAGTTATGGTCGAAGTGTCCGTGAGTGGCCAGCAGATGGCGCGGCGTAAAGCCATTCTCTCTGATATAGTTTACTACGGCAGCACGCTCTTTGGAAAAGTACGCACCACAGTCGATGATGACACACTCACTGGTCTCATCGCTCACGATGTAGCAGTTCTCCTGTAACTGATTGCACGTAATACGCTTAATGGTAAACATGTACGTTATAATTGAAATTCCAAATTAAATCATCTAATTTTTGATCTTTATCTTAACCTTCGCGCTCTTCCCTTCTTCCTGTGTACGGTCGAGGGCAGTCACTATATAGACGTGCCGACCAGTAAGTGTAGAGGGCAGTTCGTAGTGAGTATCAGAAGTGATGGCAACGATTTTTGCCGGATTGGAGAGGTCAACAGGCTCTGAATGCTCGAAATGGTAGACAACATATCGTACTGCCTCATTACGCCAGTCACGGCTCTTGGGAGCTGTCCAGAATAGGACACGCTGACCATCGACATCAATGCGCTTCAGTTTGCGGGGCTTACCAGGAACCTTTCCATCGGTGGCTGGCATCACAGGCAACAGGGCAGGATAACGCCAGTAGTTGGTGCGCAGCGATGTGCCGTAGTTGCCGATATTGTCAACGGCAGCCTTGGCATACCAAAGCACAGTACCCTGGATGTTGGGCAGTTGGGCATGAAGAGCCATTTTGGCCGGCTGTTGATTGCGCTTGGCATGATGAGGGTCGGCATGTTTGACGGTGCGCTCCACATCTTCGCCGATAACCAGCGGAGTACGCTTCAGATGACTGCTCCACCAGTGTATCAGCTCGTCGTAGTCGGCAGCCTTGTTGCCAATCTCCCAATACAGCTGTGGCACGCAGTAGTCCATCCATCCGTTGGCATCCCACAACAGCACATCGGCATAAAGGTCATCATAGTTCTGCAGGCCATTGGTACGGCTACCATCAGGATCACTTTTGCGATTACGGTAGATACCAAAGGGCGATACGCCGAACTTCACCCAGGGTTTGGTGGTATGGATGGTTTGCGACAGCTCCTGTATAAAGAGGTTCACGTTGTCGCGACGCCAGTCACCGCGGTCGCTGATACCACGAGGGTCGGCAGCATGCTGTGCTGCATCTGGAATGGGCACGCCTGGAACAGGATAGGGATAGAAATAGTCATCGATATGAAGGCCGTCGACATCGTAGCGCTGCACTATGTCGCGCACTACGTCGCAGATGTAGTCGCGGTTCTCTCGGTATGCAGGGTTCAACAGCGTCAGGCCGTCGTACTCGAAACAACGTTCAGGATGCTGCACCACCACATGATTGGAGGCATTGGTGTGGGGCGTTTTGGTCTTGGCGCGATAGGGATTGATCCATGCGTGCAGCTCCATACCACGCTGGTGACACTGTTCCACCATCCATGCCAGCGGGTCCCAATAAGGGATGGGGGCCCTACCCTGCTCTCCAGTAAGGTAGTAGCTCCACGGCTCCAAATTACTCTCGTAGAGGGCATCGCACTCAGGCCGAACTTGGAAGATGATGACGTTGCAGCCGTCCTTCTGCAGTTCGTCCAGCTGGTAGCTCAGCGTCTGCTGCATCTTCTCCGTGCCCATTCCCTTGAACTGTCCGTTCACGCATTGTATCCATGCACCACGGAACTCGCGTTTTGGCTGTCCATACATCATTAAAGGTATAAGGGAACAAAGCAAAAGACTTTTTACCCACCTCTCAACCTTGAATATTTTCATCGTCTCTTTTGTCATATCACGTTGATTTTTCTACTTTTAAATTCTTCTAAAACAGTTTGGGCTTTCGCCTCCTTGCTTCTTCTATCGAAAGCAGCTGTTGCTGTTCGTTCTGGTAGTTGTCACGCAGATGGCGGTAGCGGTTGTCCAACTCGCGTTCCATCTTCTGCTCCTCCTCGCTGTTCATCAGCTTGGAAGCAACGAGGGCATTCTGTGACGCATCTTTCATCCATACCACAGGACCGCCATAGACGGGGGCTATCTTCAGCGCCACATGCAGTTCGCTAGTCGTAGCGCCGCCTATCATGATCGGAATGTCAAGTCCTGCACGCTGCATCTCATGGGCCACGTTTACCATCTCCTCCAACGAGGGGGTAATCAGCCCTGAGAGTCCAATGATATCTACGTTCTCTTCAACGGCCTTACGCACAATCTGCTCGGCGGGCACCATCACCCCCATGTCGATGACCTCGTAGTTGTTGCACGAGAGAATGACGCTAACGATATTCTTGCCGATATCGTGGACGTCGCCCTTGACAGTGGCCAGCAATACCTTACCGGCCTTTTTAGTGCCTTGCGCGCGTTCCTTTTCTATATAGGGCTGCAGGATGGATACGGCCTGCTTCATGGTGCGTGCCGTCTTGACAACTTGCGGCAGAAACATCTTTCCAGCACCAAACAGCTCGCCCACCGTGTTCATGCCTGCCATCAGCGGCCCTTCAATGATTTGTACCGCCTGAGGATACTGCTTCAGGGCTTCTTCCAGGTCTGTCTGCAGATGATCGCCGATACCCTTGATGAGTGCCTGTTGCAGTCGCTCTTCCACGGGGAGTGCTTGCCTGTCGGCCTCAGGGTTCTCAGATTGTCTGGATTGTCCTGAATTACCGGAGATACCAGCATCTGATGCAGCACTCATCTCGGCCGCCAAGGCGATGAGCCGCTCAGAAACTCCAGCCTTGCGATGAAGGATGACGTCTTCCAGCACCTCCAGTCGGTCGTGTGGAATGTCGCTGTAAGTCACCTTTGTGGCTGGGTTAACGATGCCGAAGTCCATACCAGCCTGAATGGCGTGGTAGAGGAATACGGCATGCATGGCCTCGCGGATGTAGTTGTTGCCGCGAAACGAGAACGACAAATTGCTGACGCCTCCGCTGACGTGGGCGCCAGGCAGGTTCTCACGTATCCAGCGTGTGGCACGAATAAAGTCGGCAGCATAGCAGTCGTGCTCCTCTATACCAGTGGCAACAGCCAGTATATTGGGGTCGAAGATAATATCCAACGGATTCATGCCAACCCGCTCAGTAAGAATACGATACGAGCGTCGTGCTATCTCTATTCGACGCTCAAGGCTGGTGGCCTGTCCTTCCTCGTCGAAACACATTACCACGACCGCGGCACCATAGCGCATGGCATCGCGGGCATGACTGACAAAGACCTCTTCGCCCTCTTTCAGCGAAATGCTGTTGACAATGCTTTTGCCCTGCATGCACTTCAAGCCAGCCACGATGACGTTCCAGTCAGACGAGTCGATCATCACTGGCACGGAAGCTATGTCAGGCTCAGAAGCTATCATGTTGAGGAAGTTCACCATCTCGCCACGGGCATCCAGCAGTCCATCGTCCATATTGATGTCCAGAATCAGCGCACCGTCGGCCACTTGCTTGCGGGCAATGCTCACGGCCTCGTCATACTGCCGTTCCTTGATCAGTCGAAGGAACTTGCGCGAACCTGCCACATTGCAGCGTTCGCCGATATTGTAGAAAGTACCGCCCTGTATCTCCAGCATCTCCAGTCCGCTGAGCACCATGCTATTGGACTTGGCAGCTGGCCGATGGGGCGCCTTTCCAGCTACTAAGTGTACGTATTGCTCGATGAATTCGGGTGTTGTTCCACAGCAACCGCCGATGATGTTCACCAGCCCTTCGTCCACCATCTCTCCCATCTGCGGAGCCATGCTGACGGCTGTCTCGTCGTAGAGTCCCATCGCATTGGGCAGTCCGGCATTGGGATAGGCACTTATATAATAAGGTGCGCGGCGTGCCATCTGCCGCAGGAATGGCAACATCTGGCGGGCACCGAACGAGCAGTTCAGTCCTACGGAGAATACCGGATATGAACTGATACTCGCCAGGAAGGCATCGATGGTCTGTCCGCTCAGCGTGCGGCCAGCCAGGTCGCTCACCGTCATACTGAGCATCAGCGGAATTCTCCGGCCGTGCTTTGCCATCGCCTGCAGCGATGCGTCCATAGCCACCTTGGCATTCAGCGTGTCGAAGATGGTCTCTATGAGCAGGGCATCCACCCCACCCTCTATTAGCGCGTCGGCTTGCTCGTAGTAGGCCGCCAGCAGCGTGTCGTAGTCCAAATCGCGCAGGGCAGGATTGCTCACATCGGGCGACATCGAGCACGTCTTGTTGGTTGGTCCCATGCTGCCCGCCACAAAGCGTGGCTTGTCGGGCGTTGTGAACTCGTCGGCCATCAGGCGTGCTATGCGTGCCCCTTCGATGGCCATCATGCGTGCCTCAAACTCTAAGTGGTAGTCGGCCTGCGAGATGCGCTGTGCCGAGAAGGTGTTGGTGGTGATGATGTCGGCTCCTGCCTCCAAGTAGCTTTGGTGTATGTCGAGTATCACACTGGGATTCGTCAGGTTCAGCTCGTCAGAGTTGCCCGTCTTTCCCGTCACGTCGCCAATCATGGTTCCCATGGCCCCGTCGAGTATCAGTATCCTTTCTCGAATCGCTTCCTCTATCGTCTTTTTCTTCATTTCCCACCTGTCATTTGTAAACTTTCATCGCCCTGTCCATTTCGCGGCGGTCTTCCTTCTCCTTCAGCGTCTGCCGCTTGTCAAACTCCTTCTTACCCTTGCAGAGGGCGATGTCCATCTTGGCACGTCCCTTCTCGTCGATGAATACCAGCAGCGGCACGATGGTATAGCCCGTCTGTTTCGTGGCACTCTCCAGCTTCCGGATTTCACGCTTGGTAAGCAGCAATTTGCGGTCGCGCTTCTGCTCGTGATTGTTGTACGAGCCGTAGAAGTAGGGCGAGATGTTCATCCCCTTCACCCACATCTCACCGTTGGTGATGAAGCAGTAGGTATCCACCAGCGATGCCTTGCCAAGACGGATGCTCTTGATTTCCGTCCCGGTCAGTACGATACCGGCGGTAAAGGTCTCGATGAAGAAATACTCAAACGAGGCCTTCTTGTTCTTTATATTGACAGGACTCTTCTTCCTGATCAGTTCTTCTTCCTTATTCATAAACAATGTTCAATGTTCAATCTTCAATGTTGCCCTTTCGGGCGAGTCTGCTCACGCTCGGCATAGCTCAAACGAGTTTGGCTCTGCCCTCGCTCAATCGCAGACTTCAATCTTCAATCTTAGCAAAGCGTTCGATGTGTTCGTCGATGTAGCGCGCTATCTGTTCCGTGTACTCCTCTTCGTGCTCCACGAATTCGTCGTCCAGGTCGTCAAACTCCGGATACTTTTCAAACAGCGCCATGAACTCCTCGTCTGTGCAGTCGTGCTCTATCGCCTCGTGGTACTTGACATATAGTGTATGGGCATCGTATACCAGTTTCGACAGTTTGCGCATGCCCCATAGTTTGTTGACGGCCTTGGCAAAGGGATTCTTGAAGACAAAGGGGCCGTAGCCGTTGTGTATCAGCTGTACAAAGCCGCCCTCCATCACCTCTTCGTGCAGCACGTCCCACACCAGCAATGTAGCCTGGTCGGCATTCAGTTCGCCTAGCGTCTCTTGCTTCAGTTCACCGCCCATTGCCTTTTTGACGGCAGCCACGAAGGCTCCCACAAAAGCATCCATTCCTTCGCCGGCGGCCTGTCGCAGCCTGTCGTCAGATATTGTCACTTTGAGTCCCATACTCGTGTTCCTATTTTTTTGGGTGCAAAGTTACATTATTTTTCTGACACAACGCACGCTTTTCAGAAAAAGAGTGAAAAGTTTTTTTCATAAAAAAATCTTAATTGTTTGGCATTTCCATTTTTATTCCTTACTTTTGCAAACCAAAAATCAACTATTTTTTTATATCAACAATTACTAACACAAAAAACAAATGCGTATGAAAAGAATTACTATTCTTACCATGCTTGTTGCGTTGTTCAGCGTGACGGCATTCGCACAGAAGGGCATGAAGATGCAGCCGTTCGGCGGCCATCTGCCTGCTCCGTCAGTAAGCTTCCTGGGCCTTGTCCGCCAAGCACAGCCCGCCACCGGCCTGTCAAGGCGTGTGGCCGCAGAGCCGCCTACAACGGCTACAGTAGAAACGTGGTATACGGCCGACGGCAAGTTCTATGTTAACACCAGCTCTGGCTTTCAGGACTTTACTACTGACATGCAAACGGTCAAAGTGGCCATCGACGGCTCCGACATCTACATCCAGGGGCTGGCCTATTGGTTCAAGGATGCCTGGGTTAAGGGAACCATCAACGGCACTACGGCTACCTTCGCCAACAACCAGCTGTTGGGTGAAGACAGCTACGGACTAGAGTATCTCTCCGGCAGCGACGACGGTGAGACTTTCTCCGAGAGCATTGTCTTCAACTACGATGCGACAGAAGGAGTCCTTTCGGCCGTCACAGAGTATCTTATCGAGAGCGGCTCTACTACGGAACTCGCTTCCTATTGCTATTGGGTCAAGCCTACGTTCAGCAAGACGGAGCCTGTCAAGCCCGAAGTGGTAGTAGCTCCTGAAGGGTTGACCACCGATGAGTATGTGATGACCTACAAAGACTATAATGAAGCAGACGGCTCCCGTCCTGTGAAGATTGGCTTTGCCGGTTCTTCGGTCTATATCCAGGGCTTCAGCAGCTACTTGCCCGAGGCATGGATTGTGGGTACGCTCGAAGGCACCACCGTTACGTTTGCCGGTAAGCAGTTCTTTGGAACTTATGCAGACAAGTATGACATTTTCCTCCTGGACGAGGGTATGGTCTTAACCTATAACGAGCAGGCCGGACAGTTTGTGGGCACCGGTGAGGTCTATGCCTATACCGGCAACCAGTATACCGACTACTACGTTAATCCCGTTATGACGCTCATCGTTGAGAAGGCTGCCACTCCTGCCACTCCTACCATTAGCGGGGTAGAAGAAAGCAAATATGGACCTGTTGTAAGTTTCAGCATTCCTACTGTTGATACTGACGGCAACGGCATCCTTTCTTCCAAGCTCAGCTACCAGTTCTTCGTTGATGTAGAGCAGGAAGTCTCTCCACTCACTTTCAAGGCTGCCGACTATAGCAAGCTGGAAGAGGATATGACCGTCATTCCCTACGGATTCACCGAGGATTACGATTTCTATGATACTCAGATATACCTCAACATGAATGACTTCGATACCTTTAACAAGATCGGTATCCAGAGCATCTATACTGGTGGCGGCGAGGAGAAAAAGTCGGAAATCTTCTGGTACACCATCAAGGAATATGGCAATGTCTCCTTCAATTTCAATGCGATGGACGTTGTCTGCTCTACAGGCACCAGCAGTGCCGGTGACATCAACGAGGACACCGACTTTACTGCTGGCAGCATCACGCTGACAGTATCGCCAAGTGGCGCAGGTACAGCCAATCGCTTCTGGAGCACCAACAACGGCCCGCAGCTGCGCGTCTATGGAGGTACGCTCACCTTCAAGGCTACTGCCGACAAGGTCATCACCAAGATTACGTTCAACAACAGCAAGTGGAATGCTGGCAACTCAGCCGATACTGGCACCTTTGAAGGTAATGTATGGATGGGCGAGGCTCAGAAGGTTGTCGTCACCATCGCTGCCAACACCCAGCTCAACAGCATCGACGTAGAGACGGCCGACTTCATTCCCACTCCCGTCGTGGCTCCCGAGAATCTCGTTACTGAGCTCTATATTTTCTCTGCTATGGCACTGGAAAATGGAGAAGATGAAGCTGAAGCCTACAGCTACCAGACACCGATTGGCTTCGACGGCGACGACCTCTACATCAATGGTCTGTCTTCAGAGACTGCCGACATGTGGCTCAAGGCCACCAAGAATGCAGAAGGCAAGTACGTCATCCCCGCCAACCAGTTCATGGGCACGTACGACGTTGCAGGTTTGGGTATATGGGTCTTCGACTACTTCCTTGCAGCCATGGATGAAGAGGGCAAGGCTACTGACGTTGTGCTTACCTTCGATGCCGAGAACGGCAAGCTCACTACCGACCAGACTGTAGTGCTCAACGGCTCGCTGACAGAATGGGATCCCTATCAGACTTTCACGCAGGTATCGTTCAACAAGTTTGTTGAGGTGGCCGCCACTCCTGCCGATCCTGTCTTAGAAAAAATCAACTTCGATTCCAACTACCCCAACATCTATTGCGCTATTCCTACTGTAGGCACCAATGGTGAAGAACTGAACGCACACAAGCTCTTCTACACCGTCTGGATTGAGAAGGACGGCCAGCAGCAGCCCTACGTCTTCACCGCAGCCAAATATGCTGATGACTTCGAGGAAGACATGACCGAGATTCCTTACCTATACGATGGCTATGACCTCTATTCCGGTGGAGAAATCATCTACTTCGAGGAAGAGGACGACGAGCTGAGCAGCTGGACAAAGGTGGGTATCCAGAGCATCTACTACGGTGCCGGCGAGTGCCACAAGTCCAACGTTGTATGGCTGGAGAATGCCACCGATACAGGCATCAGCGATGTCCGCATCGAGCTGAATGCCGACAAGGCCGTCATCTACAACCTCGCCGGTCAGCGCCTGAATGCTCCGCAGAAGGGTCTGAACATCATCAATGGCCGCAAGGTAATGATTAAATGATAGCCAAGTAATCCAACTGAGCGCATTGGGATATCATTCCCATTGCCGATGTGAATGCATTTGCCGCAGCACTGTTTTTTACGGATGCTGCGGCAATTTTTAGATTTGCCTCTATTTTAGTAGAAGCAAATGGCTTGATCATGTGATCATGGGGTCGGTTCTAGTGATCATTTTGTCAATTTCTGAACAACTCCAAAT
>CAMKTS010000044.1 GCA_946415755.1 uncultured Prevotella sp.
CTCGAATTTAATAGAATTAAATGGATTTTGCGCGAAGTAGGGCAGTAATCCCGACAGAAGAAAAACTAACAGGTTGATTGTCAATCTGTTAGTTTTTTGTATTTCGCCATGAAGATAGCTTTTCTCATTGTCCTTTGATGATACCTCCTACTACATCGTCATTGTCAATGCTGTGCTCGGTTTTCTTTACACTGGCTTTGAGAGAGCCGAAACGCCAGGTCAATGAGAGGCTAAACGATTGGGCACGATTCCAGGATGTCTGATGATCACGGAAGTCGCCATTGACCGTCTCAGCCTCCATTTTCCAGTGTTTGTTGAACGGGGCATTGGCACCCAACCGAACTGTCAGCCTGTCGTCTTTCAGGAATGAGCGCTGCAGCGAGATGTAGTATCCGAACCATGAGTGCTGCATGTAATAGACAGTGCTGGGACTGCGTCCTATCTTACCGTAGGAACTCAGATAGAGTTGTAGCTTCCAGGGCAGTTTCTGCGTCACATTGAGATAATAATTGTCCGACCATCCAAAGGTTTGATAGCCCAAGTTGGGGTTCTCGTAGTGCTCATAGCGCAGATTGTTGTTGATGATAATGGTCGTTCCGTCAAATGGCCGCCATTGTATATACTGCTCGAAGCCAAAGCGACGGTAACGCTGGATATTGTCGAAGGTCAGATAGCGCACGTCGTCTCGTGCTGTCTGTATGGAAGCGATGCCGCCATTGCCGAACCGATAACTTGGAGCGAGCTGCAAGGTCAGGCGTTTGCCGATGTACATGTAGATGAGAGAAAGGCTCTGTGAATGGGAACTGACCAGCAAAGGGTTTCCTTGCTGCACTACACTTGGTGAGGTGACAACGGCAGGATTCAGATACGATATGCCTGGACGGTTGATGCTGGTGGTGTAGTTCAGCTTCAGCGACTGCGACTCTGTCAGCTGATACTTCAGGCTGGCCTGTGGCACCCAGTCGTTCAATCGGTGGCTGAACGCTGGATTGCTTCCGTCTGGATAGCTGCCCCGCATATAGCTGTATTCATAACGTAAGCCTGCGCGGGCTGACCATTTTTCGGTATTGTAGATATAGTCGGCATAGCCTGCCAAGACGCGAGTAGTGTGTTCGAAGGAGTTGTCTGTTGCTGGCAGACTGCCTCGGAAGTTCTGCGTATTGTGACTGTTGTTGCTACGGTCTATGTACTTCGCTCCTATCTCTATCTGATGGCCCTTTCCGAGAGGTCGCAGCCAGTCTGCCTGCAAGGTATGTTCCGTAAACCGTTCACGCTCCGTCTGCAGGCTGCTGCTATAGGGAAAGGGAGTATTCCACAGGTCTGAATAGGTATTCTCCTGATCGGTATGTTGACGCGTCAGGGCGAGCATATAAGAGAGTGTGAATCGCTCGCCCTTCCGACGCGTCCGATGCTCATAGTCCAGTCTGCCGTTCCATGAATGATGACTGTATCCAGGCATCCAATAATGAGTGCTGAAACGATGGATGGGCACTCCTGCAGCTTCACTCAGGCTTTGCTGACTATCGCCTTGTACGTTCAGCTTGTAGAAATAGCCGCCAAACGAGGCTGACAGCAGGTTGAGAGAGTCGAGGTCATAGCTGGCATTGAGATTGGCGTAATGGATATTACCAGGATTACTGCCTGCAATCTGAGTCCACAAATGATTACCTGTCTGCAGAAAGGTTCGTTCTGTAACTTGACTGTTCTCAGTACCCTTCGACGACATACCCCCGTAGCCATAATCTACGGAGAGTAGCATCTTGCCCATCTGTCCTGTCAGCGAGGTGTAGAGATTGGAATTGTTTAGCGAGGTATAGCTGGCAGATACCACACCTGTTATGCCGTCGAGTTTTGAACCGTCCATCATGACGATGTTCAGGATGGCATCCACCCCCTCGGCATCCTCGCGGGCTCCTGGGTCAGTAATGACTTCTATACGCTTTACCATTGACGCAGGCATCGACTTCAGCACCTCCTTGGCATTCTTCGACAGGTTGGAATCATAGTGTCCGTTCTTATAGATTTTATAGTTGCTGTTGCCCTTCACCGTGATGTTATCCTCACCGTCTACCGTCACCATCGGCACCTTGCGCAGCATGTCGAGTATGGTCTGCGTCTTCGCTTCCCCGTCAGCCTGCACGTCATAGCCTATGCGGTCAATCTCCTGCTTGACAAGCTGTTTCTGGGCTTTGATGACCACACCTTCCAGTTCCTTATTCCATGTGATGGAATCGGTGTTGACGCTGGTAGAATCCGTCTGTGTTTGGGCAGCAGCTACCCCTGCTCTCGCTGCAAGGAGCAGTGAGAGAAATAAGCTCTTAATAAGTTTCATAGATAGATTACTTTCCTAACCGTTTGATACTCATGAGGAACAACTCTTGGATAAAGTCGTCGTTGGTACTCGTTTTAAGTTTTGCGATCTCTTGAGCCACCATCTTCTTCTCAGCATCATCCAGCGACTGGGCATTCTTGCAGAGCTTGTAGATGTAGGAGGCATAATGGCTGGCGGCAGTACCGCCGGGATTCTTCAGAAACAGGTTCTTGTAGGTATTAAACTCGCTGAGCCATGATTCGGAACTCCTTCCGCGATTGAAAAGGAGGGAATCGGAGTCGATAACAACACTGCTATCAAAAGGAAAACCGCTGCCAAATGAGAAACTGTTGCCGTCAATCTTGATGTCTTTTCCGTTGACGCTGATAGTTCTTGTTTGTCTTTTGCTTCTACGATGATCCTGTGTGGTGGCATAGGTAATGATGAGCTTGCCTACCATCTCTTTCGCTCCTTCACACCATTCCATGGCGTAAGCATATCGATGTGTTTTGCTTTGATCATCAGGGTCAAGGAAAAGCGCATAGATATAGCGTGAGTTCTTCATATCGCCTAAAGGATAGCCATTATCTTCACCACCCACAGCTAAACTGGTATAATTGTATGATTTCTTGTTGGCGGTAGATACAGAACTCAGACTGTAGGCTTTTTCCTTGTCCTGGTCGAAAGCTCGTTTGATGTCTTCTACCAAATCATGATGCGATGCAGGAATTGTAAACTCATAGACATCCAGTTGTCCTGTTTTGGTGCCTGTCTCTGGGTCTTTGTTCAGTTTATGAGTAGATTCCACCTTGGTAGAGGTGTCGGTTATCAGTACGTTGAAGGCATGTTTGATGTGACCTTGTGCATGGACAGTCTGTAGGCTCAGCATCATGATGCTGACTGCCAGGAAATGTTTACTCTTCATATGCTATTAATTCTGTTTGTTCGTTGATATAGATAATGGTACCATCTTCTTGCATCACGGGGATATAGCCGTAGGCAGCCAGCTGAGCCTCAATGATTTCCTGCTCTGCCTGTGCTATCTGTCTTTCCACGTCTGTCTGTTGCTGTCTGTCTTCAGCCATCAAGACGTAAGCCTTGTCGTAGTCGTGAAGGGTAGGCTCCAACTTGCGCATCCGTCTTTTCTTGGTGCTGGCAGGCTTAGGCTCCTCTTTCTGCTGTGTCGTGGTGTCAGGTGCCACAGTCAGCGTTGTGCTGCTATCGGCTTGTGCCACCAGAGGTTTCATGGGCGAAGGTTCCGTTTGTGGCGAGGGAACAGCCATATAGATCACACTGGCAATGATGGCGGCAATGGCTGTCCAGCGTAACCAATGACGCTTTGGCTGTGGTGTTGGCTTCATCGCCTCGATTTCTGCAAACAACAGACGGTACTGCTCCCACTCTATAGGAACTTGCTCGTGGGCGAAGAACTGGGTGAGGATATCTTCCTCTTCCAGCGTCGAAGTGCCGTCCATGTATTTGTCGAGCAGCGATTGGATATATGCCTTTGTGTACTGTATCATAGGTTGTTCCTTCGTTTTATTTCTTCCAATAATGTTCGTCGTGCCCTTGCCAATAGCGTACTGACTGATGTAGTCTCGATGCCTAGTAGTCGGGCTATCTCTTCGTGACTGCGTCGCTCCACCTGTCGCATATATAATAAGGTGCGCTGTGTGGTGGGCAGTTGCTCCAGACGTTTCGTCAGCCATCGGTCGTCCTCCTTCATTTCCAGCTGTTCGTGGGGACTGATATTCAGACTGACTATCATCGCCTCGTTCAGCGCCTCTGGCTTTCGTCGCCGCTGGTGGTTTATCAACTGGTGTCTAGCCATTAGTGCCGCCAGCGCCTCAATGGAGTCATAGCGTTCCAGCTCGTCATGCATCTGCCATAGGCGGAGCATCACTTCCTGTGCGATGTCTTCTGCCTCTTCCCTGCCCGCTCCACAACTCATGCTCACGCTGAGAGCCTTCTGCCGCCATGTGCGGGCCTGCTGTTCAAATGCCGTTTTATCCATCTTTTTTAGCGCTGTTCACTTATTAGACACATATACCTGTCAAAGTCAAACAAAGTTTAGCATAGATTAACACATATCATCTTCTGCGTAAGATACCAACGATTATCAGCAGGTAACCACTAAGGCATAACAACGGAGAAAGAACTATCCTGCGTGATGAGAATATTTCAGCATTAAACAATTGCTCTGTACTTCTTGAGCCAGCCATCAGTAGATAACCTGTGACGATTAAAAGGCATGATATCACGATGATGCTGCGGCTACTGATTGATGTATTTTTCATATTGCTTGATATATTGATGATAGATTTCGTTTCTTTCAAATTCTACTGCCATAGACAAAGCCTGCTGCATAGTCTTCATCCATGTGTATTGAGAGTATAGAGAGCCAGAACGACGTTTGGGGTTGATGGTCTCTATCCACGAAAGCCATTCTGCTGAACGGCACAGCAGGCTACTGATGATTTCATCACCTTGTTTTGGATGTTTCGTCTGATAGTAACAACGTGCCATTGAAAGGGCTGCGTCAGTATAAGGTACATTATCCTGTGGCATTTCCTTTTGCCATTTCTGGCATACGGCCAACGCGCGTTTAGTATCATTAGCTCCAAGTAGCGAGTCAATGAGTACGCCCATGACAAGCTGGTGTGTATTTGCAAGATGTTTTACGTCTTCGTCCACGTAGATTCCCTTCGTGCTAAGACCGCCATAGCGGAAGCGATGCATTATGTTTTCATAGAGACGCTCCACATCGACCTTCTGGCTTTCTACCGTTGGCGATACGCGATAAGCAAGACCTTCGAGAACCAAGTGTTCGCGAAGGAATGAAAGCATTTCGGAACCCATACTAATGGAAAGATATACAGGGCGGCTCCAGTCTGCGTGTGACAACATCTCTAGTACCATCAACTCATTCTTATACAATCCTTGTATCCCTTTGAGCGAAATGACCATGTTACCAATAGTAACGCTGTCTGATGGTATACAATGCATATCTGGCTCGTCGCTAAGCACCCATTTGCTGATGATGTTTTTCAGTTCGAAAGGTTTTTCGCCTAGGAGTTCTTTTGCTTCTTTAGGATGCTGGACCATAAACTGCACCACTTCCGCTTTCAGTTCTGGACGGATGGGAATGTACTCACGCTTGCCCTCCTGATAGTCCTTATGTTGCCAACTGATGGGCAGTGCAGGTGAATCATAGGCTGGACGCTTCATCTGATCGATATACCAGTCAGTTTGCAGATACTCCATATTGCAGTCGCGGGTATCGGTTCGAACGCCTTCTACTTCATGGTTGTACCAGAGTGGGAACGTATCGTTGTCGCCATTTGTCAGAATGATAGGATGCCCTTCACGCTGCATGCTCTCCAAGTAGTTGGCACCGAAGTCGCGACAGGTGTAACGCCCTGAACGATCGTGGTCATCCCATGTCTGCGAAGCCATCTGTAGCGGAACGAGAAGAGCAAGTGGGGCGAACTTCCGGAGGTATGCTGCGCCCAAACCTATCCAAATGGCAAATGCATAGAAAGAACCTGCGTAGGCATAGTCGCGTTCACGAGGCTGTAGCGGCGTCTGATTGAGGTAAACCACGATGGCAAGCCCTGTCATCAAGAACAGCAAAGTGACAATCCAAAGTTGCTGCCTGCCTTCACGCCCTCGCCGCCATTGCCAGATGAGGCCAGCTAACCCAAGCAGAAGCGGTAGGGCATAGAATACATTACGACCTTTGTTCTGTGTCAGGTCTGATGGCAGTTTTGACGTGTCACAGCCCAACAGCCAGTCATCTATCCATCGGAAACCAGTAATCCAGTTGCCGTGTTCCACTTCGCCATGACCTTGAATATTGTTCTGCCGTCCCACGAAATTCCATAGGAAATAACGCCAGTACATGAAGTTCACCTGATAAGAAATGAAGAAACGCAGGTTTTCAGCAAAGGTGGGCAAATTCCCTTCTTTCTTAACTCCTCCCATCCAGTCTTCGTAGGCCTTGCTGTGTCGCTGTGAATGCATACGAGGGAAATAAATATTCTCCTTATACAGATATTTGATGTCGTGCCGTATGACCTCATATTGCTGCTTCGTAGAGTCCGACGCAGGACGATAAATCGCCCTTCCTTCCTCTTGTTTTGGAACCAGATATTCTCCTCTTGGTTCACGGTCTAACTCGCTGCAATACGCTGGCCCATAGAATAGCGGTGTGTTCCCATACTGCTCTCGGTTCAGATAACTGCCCAAAGCGAAAATGTTGCTTGGTGCATTCTCACACATAGGCATATTGGCATTCGCTCGAATGAAGATGACACCATAACTGCTGTAACCTGCCAGTATCATCAAGATGCAGGCCAGCGACAATTTGAGCAATCTCCGCTTTACCTTATAATATAATATTGTGAGTGTCCCTGTTAGCAGAATGATATAGACGAAGAGTCCTGTGTTATAAGGAAATCCCATCAGGTTTGTAAACAACAACTCTGCCCAGCTCCCAATAGTTACGACGCCTGGAATAAGTCCGTAGAGAATGATGCCTACCAACAATGCCCCTGCCACCAATGTCTTCAGTATGCCCATCGATGTAATACGTTTAGCATGACGAAAATAAACCACGAACGACATCGCTGGCAGACAAAGCAGACAGAGCAGATGAACACCGATGGACAGGCCTGTAATATAGGCTATCAGGATCATCCATCGGTCGCTGCTTGGACTGTCAGCCTCAGACTCCCACTTCAGAATCAGCCAAAACATCAGAGCTGTCAGGAAACTGGAGAAAGCGTACACCTCGCCTTCGACTGCTGAAAACCAGAAAGTATCGCTGAAAGTGTAGGCTAAAGCTCCCACCGCACCACATGCTTCGATGGTAATGACATTCGGTATGGTTAGATTCTCCACTTCATGGCAAACCAACTTCTTGGCAAGATGCGTAATGGTGAGGAACAGGAAGAAGATGCAGCCCGCGCTCAGAAGGGCAGATAGCAGATTGACCATCATGGCCACATGAGCGGTGTCGCAGGCAAACTGAGAGAAAAGGTTAGCTACCAGCATGAAAACAGGTGCTCCTGGCGGATGGCCGATTTCCAGCTTGTAGCCACAAGCAATAAATTCAGGACAATCCCACAGACTGGCCGTCGGCTCTATGGTCAGTCCGTAGACAATGGTGCTGGTGGCAAACATGAGCCACGCCGTACAGGTGTTGATTCTTTGGAATGTTGTTTGTTGCATGATGCTTCGCTTGAATTTTTCGGCAAAGGTACCAACAATCGCGTTATTGGGCGAAAAAGAAGTCTGACATTTGTCTGACATTTCTGTCTGAGTGTGGCACGCAATCGGAAATAAATGCTATCTTTGCCCTGGAAAAGTAAAGAAACGAGACGCTTCCCGCCAAAAAAGAGCCCCTGCCTTTCGACTTTTGCTTTCCAACATCGTATACTTATTAAAGAGCAGACACCAGCAACAGAGTATGATACAGACAGACAGCGAAATCATCACACGATGCCAGCGCGGCGACAAGGCCGCGTTCCGCGAGGTAGTGCAAAGCTACCAACGCATGGTTTTCTCGCTATCGCTGAAGATGCTGGCTGACGAGGAAGAGGCAAAAGACGTGGTGCAGGAAACTTTTATCCGAGTATGGCGAGGTATCAGAAGCTACGACCCTCAGAAGCCATTCAAAACCTGGCTATACACCATAGCCACACGACTGTGCCTGGACCGGCTGAAACGCCAGAAGCCTGTTGTTCCCCTGCCTGACGATGAGCGCACGCTGCATCGTTTCGCCTCAGATGACAACAGCCAACGGAAAATGGAAAACGCTGAATGGGCAGCCATCGTGCGACTGCTGGCTGAGGGACTGAGCGAGAAACAGCGCATTGCCTTCTCCCTCTGCCAACTCGAAGGGCTCTCCCCGCAGGAGGCTGAAGAGATTACCGACATGGACACCCGACAACTGAAAAGCAACCTGTATGTGGCCCGGCAAACCATACGTAAGCGACTAAAAGATTTAGGATATGAAGAGAATTGACGACATATTGACCCAACTGCAACAACAGCAGCCAGACGTCATCAACCCCGACGAGCTGACAGACCGCATCATGGACAGTCTGCCCGATATGGATGTGCTACCCATGGACGACGGGCCGGAAAGAAAGTCTGCCAAACGAACCAGACTCTACATCTACTCGGCTATAGCGGTTGCTGCCGGTGTCCTGCTGCTCCTGACACTCAATCTGAATCCAGACATAAGGCAGGACGAGACCATATCCAGTAGCGAAAAAGTCCGCCCTGTACGGAAAAGGAGTCCACTCAGCACGGAAAAAGAGTCCGTTCCATACGGAAAAGCACCTGTAACACCCGTGGGTATCAGTCGAGAGCCGTTGGAGGTCGCAGAGGTACGTAGGAAAAAACAAACAGACAGACAATTAGTAGTACAGCATACTGCGAGTCCTGCCCGGGAGGGCAGCACGCAGCGTACCGCCTCGACTGCCGACAGCCTCGACTATTATATCGCCAAGATAGAACGCGAACTGACCCAAGTGGACGAAAGTCTTTATATAGAACGGATGCAGAAACTGATACACGCCGACGAGCGACTGCAGCGCATCGTCAACAACTATCTGCTTCATCAGCTCGACAAGGACGGCCGTCCGATGGAGGCAATTAATACTATCAATGTAAACACGACTGAAAATGAAAAATAGACTAATGACAACAGCTGCCTGCCTGTTGATGGTACTGACAGGACAGGCACAGACGAGCGAATCAGCCCAGCGCATTCACGAGAAAATAGAGGCTTTCGTTGCCGCTGGTGAGTACAACGTAAGCAAAGGTGTGGTCATCAACAGCGATGAGGTGACGGGCAGCAAAACCACTTTGCACAGCTTCTGCATGATGTTCGCCATTGAGAACAGCACCGACTCTATGCTCTTGTTCCAGCACCTGCGTGCTTTGGAACAGGCCCTGCGCCAAGAGACTCTTCATGCTAAGGAGACCTATATCCATAACGGATCGGAGGGTTTGCCGTTGATGCGTGGTGTAAAAATCAACTATGGCAGCAAATATGGCGGCATCAGCTTTAATGTCAAGTTCGACCTGCGACAACGCGTCCGCCTGATAACCCTCGACGAGTCCAAAGGCTATGCCTACGCCGTCATCTTAGTTTGGGAACAGCGCATCATCCACGACGAGCAGACAGGTGACCACTGGATGATGAACGGCAAAGTGTACGAAGTCTGGGGCAAGAAACGTGAGGGTACACCTTTTATCCAGCCCATTGCACCCATTTCCTATAACGGAACGGCAGAATACGCCGCCGAGCCTACAGCACCGAAAACCTTCGAAGAGCTGTTAGCCAAAGTGAAGAGCACATGCGACATCTATCAGCGAGAGACGGAAGGCGGCAAGACGGCAGCAGTGGTCATTCTGCACAAGATGTGCGAGGGCTACCCCAACAAGCTGACCAACGAGCAGTACAACACGCTGATAGGCATCATCAACCCCTTTGTCGACGAGGCTAAGGGACAACGCCACAAGGACATGTTTGCGTACACCTGCTATACGCTCTACAAGAAGAGCGAGTATTATCAGGAAGAAGGCAAGGCACGGAAACGCCCTGCAATGATTCAGTCATCAACGGCTACCGTAGCCCAGTCGCGCAAGTTTGTAAGCTATAACAACCTGATCGTCAATGAATCGCCAAACCTGCAACAGGTCGAATGTCAAATTAGCGGCATTGCTCCCATGAGTACCGACAGCGTCTCTCTAATACGCCTTGTAGCTTGCGAGACGATAGGGAAATACCCGGTTAAGAATGGACTATTCTCATTTACCTGTCGCTTGCCAAAGGATGAGCTTTACTATCTGGCTGCAGACCCGCTGAACATCTCCTACTTCTGGGTTGACGGACATCCTGTAAAGGTAGACCTACCTCATCGTTCTGCAAAAGGCTCTAAGGCGTCACTACGCCGCAACGACTTCGTAAACAAAGTAGAGACAGAACGCCTGTGGATGCTGAGCCTTGATGACAAAGAAGAATTGGCCGATGCCACCCAAAAGAGAATCCAGCGTTTCCGACAGGCCATCTTCTCCGGCAAGGATAGTCTGCTGGCTATTTATGCGCTCTTCCATAACTACACCGAACTGACTTACGACGAACTGAAGCCGTTTCTCCGCCCAGACTACCGCTATGCCAAACATCCTCTCTTGTCTCCTGTGCGTGAATATGCAGCAGGACTGGAGAAGCGTCGTCCCAACACCCGTTATACTGACATCCTGCTGGCTGACACCTTATGCGAGTATCACCAGCTGCACGAATACATCGGACGGGATTATGTGGTGCTGCACTTTTGGGAGAGCTGGCATCGTGGCGAATATGACATCCTGCCCCAGTTGCGCACGCTTTATAACAAATACCATACGACGAATGGGCTACAGATAGTCAGCCTGGCTACGGATGGTATGGATAACGGCCAGCGTTGGAAAAAGCGCGTAAGAGACGAAAAACTGCCCTGGCCTCAGTTGACTACCAAAGCAGCCCAAGCCTATGGTATAAACTCCTGGCCCGAGACCGTCGTCATCGACAAGAACGGCACCATTATAGCATCTCCGCAGACGGTAGACGAACTATCAGAGACACTACGAAAAATAGCGGAATAACCCATATCCATAGAGGTGACAGGTTGCTTGTTCCCGACTCGGAACAAGCAACCTGCCTACATGATTCTATTTGATAGTCAGTCGGTAGGCCCTACTACGGTCTGACTCGATTCTGAGGTCAGAATGTTGTTCTATGACGGGCTTCAGCCTGCGAATCAGCGTATAGAGTGTCTCGCTGGCATCGGGTTTCTTGGGCCAAAGGGCATCACAGATTTCCGCTTTGGTCAGCGAGTGCGAGGGTGACTGGAAGAACATCTCCATCAGCTGATGCTGCATAGGAGTGAGCTGTACCAAATTGCCATCGGCACCATAGAACCGGCTTTCAGATTCAGAGAATCGCAATCCACCATAATGAGTCATGCCCGCCAATAGTGGCTCATACTTCTTTCTGCGATAGAAGCAGAACATGCCCCAACCTATCGTCAGTATCCACAAAATAGTTGCTGGCCTTTGGTCGGACAGACTGAAGATGGTTGCCTCAGAGCAATGAGCATACGCTTTGAACTTCTGCCCACGGGTGTCAACTGCCAGAGTAGCTTCCCCTCGCAGTTCCGCTATCTGAAGGTGGCTATTGAACGTCCGGATAGTGTCCTGATTAATAACATCACTCTGCTGCTCCTCCAAGGCCAGAGCCAGTGCTCTGTCCATATCCTCATTAACAAGCCTGCTTGTAAACCTGTAACTATCCAAGCTGGTAAAGCTTGAAGCGACAATTAGTGCAAATAGCACGATAACGGCATATCTCTGTTTCATACGGCAAAATTATAAAAAGACTCCAACATTGGGGAATTATTTCGGTAATCTTGTTTTAATTTAACAAATTATATACTCTATGTATCTACTCAGTCATCCTCCATGGTCGGCCTATCGGCCTCAAAATTATAAAAAAATAATAGAGTTTCCTTGCCTTCACGTTCCATCAACATGTAAGTACAATTATTGTACCTCCTTATATGATATCGTTGAAACGTCAGTATTCTTCGATGATTTGCTTGAGTTGCTCGCGGCGGGCGGCTTTTTTGCTTTGGCGCCACTTCTTGGGAATGAGTTTGCCAATGAGTCCAAACAGATTCATGCCTGAGGCTGGGTTTGCTGCTAACAGTTGCGCTTCTGTCGGACTTAAGCCCATGCTGCTTTTCATGTCCTTCAGTTTATCGTCGCGTTTTTTCTGTCCGAACACCACCACTTCCTTCAGGTTCTGCAGTTTCGAAATCAGGAATACCGTATCCTTCACTTCCTCCATATTGAGTATGCGGCTTTCGTAATTGACGTGCGAGAAAACAAGGGTCCTGCAACTGTCGGACACGGTGATGCATCCCATCGAGTCAGTTTGAGCCGTACAAGCCTTCATAGCGACGTTGGCCCCAGCTATAGGCATCAGCGTCTCCACATCCAGCACTCTGAGCTGGCGTTGAGCCGGAAGCAGCAGACTATACGTCAGAGCTGCAAGAAGCATTGTTATCCGCGTCGCATTCATCGCCTGCAAAAATAAGAAACTTTCCAATTTTCCACAAATCGTTTTGCATAATTTATCCTTATTCAATGCCCGTTAAGTTAACGTTTTCAAATTCACCCCCCATCCTTCCATAACGGGGAGCCTTTCTCTTTCACGCGCGCGTACGTAGTAGGCAAACGCAAAAACAAGTGACCCTTCTGACCCTTCTGACCCGTAAAAGACTTTCAACAGCGGCTGAGTTAGGGGGCAGAAGGGTCAGAAGGGTCACATAAAAAAACGTTCAGCTATATATACGTGCGCGTGCGTGCTAGAGATGTTACACCAGGGAAAGTTACATTCTGAAAAATGACGACCGGATTGGTACGGAAAATCCCAGCGTGTGGAATTTCCGTGAGTGGGCCACTCAACGCCGTGAGGAGCCTCCTCACGGTCGTGAAAAGGCCACTCAGCTCCGTGAAGAGGATCCTCATCTCAGTGTATCGTGGGGGCAGAACCCCGTGATACAAGATGTCCCTTTCAATTTTAATCGTTGTTACTCCGTTTTCTTTTTCAAATCCGACCGTCCCGCATCGGGAAAGTCCCATTCAGTTTTCAAAACGCCCGTCCCGCATAGGGAAACCGTGTTTTGATTTTCAAACACCCCGTCCCGCATCGGGACAGCCATTTTTATTTTTCGTCGGCTCTTTCCCGCGTCGGGACAGCCGTTTTAATTTTTCGTTGGCTCTTTCCCGCGTCAGGATAGCCCATTTCAATTCTCAATTCGAGGTCAAAGGTACGAAATTATCTGCAATATCGTTTCACTTCGCCCAATAAATGCACAAAAATTTAATATTTTTGTCTATAATCGCCATTTTTCGGAAGAATTTGTGTAATTTTGCACCGTAATAACAATAAAAAGGTAACAGACGAAACAGACAGTACAGACAAGACAGCAGATGCCGTAACAAGTAATTCGCGCCACCAGGTGGCGCGGCGGCCAAGAGGGTGAACACTTCAGCACGCAAGCGACAACAACACGGAGAAGCGCGCAGAGAGAGACACCCCGTCCGACACTTTTCAGATATAGAGCTTTCTGGCTCTTGTTCTCTTCTTCAGAAACCGCCAATTTCAACAAGTGTAGCAGACTTCGTAAAAAGACTGCACGCTATGAGAGAATAAGAAGACGAAAGTTCGCGCCGTTGAGGCATGAGTTTTTCTGAACTTATTTTCATAGCAGGTCACTTGGCGGTGCCTTGAAGAAGGATAAGCAGAGGAACGGTTTGCGTCTTTTCTTTATCCGATAACCAAATAGAACATAAATATGATGAAGAGACTTTTACTATTACTAATGGCCATGCTGCCCATCTCGGCTTCAACAGCTTTGGCAAACTGGGTGGATGACGCTGTGGATTTCTCTTTCAAAGAAGGAGATTTGTACTACAAGATTGTTAGCGAGAGTGGGAAGACCTGCAAACTGGTGGGGCACTCACAGAACAACATGGGCACTTGGTTTGGTTTGACTGTGGTAATTCCTGAAACGGTCAATGGATATACCATTGTTGAGGTAGACGACGAAGCTTTTACCAACAATTTAAGCGTAGTTTCGATTACTTTTCCAAGAACAATCAAGCGAATCGGCAAAAAAGTTTGTACGTATGATTCCAAACTGAGAGAAGTTATTATTCAGGGCTGCGACACCATTGATGACTTTGCGTTTATGCGCATCGATAACCTGGAGGTTCTGCAGATAGACGAAGGCACCAAGTGGATTGGAGATTTAGCTTTCTCAAGCCAAAGCACGAGTGAAAAGCCCATAGAAAGCATTTCGATACCCAATAGCGTTGAGCATTTAGGTAAGGCGGTTTTTGAATTATGCTATGTAGAAAGAATCTCTTTGCCTTCCCACATAAAGAAGATACCGGATGAAATGTTCGCATATTGTCGGAGTCTGAAGCACATCGACAATTTCCATTGGGAAGAGGTGGACACCATCGGCGCCTTGGCTTTTCGGGAATGCAACAATTTGGAAAGCAACATTAATATCACGAATGCGGTGTCTGTTGGTGCGAATGCTTTTGAGAATTGCTACAAGGCCAACATCACCTTCGATTGCGAGAAACTGAAAGACATCAAGAGGGAGGCATTTACGAATTGTTACAACCTGTCAAGTCCAATACATATTACTGCCGACATGCCTGCAACATATTATTGGTTTCCCTTTAACGGTTGTACCAATGTTCCGTCAATCATTGTTGACGAAGGGCATGGACTATATGCTGCGTCTAACGGTTGTAATGCTGTGATAAGTAAGGACGGGAAGTTGTTGGTGTTAGGCTGTGCCAGCACAATTATACCTGATGGTGTGGAAACAATTTCAGATGGCATTTATAGTGACGGATTCGGCAAAGGTGGATTCGCTCAGTGTAAAGGCCTAAAGGCAATTAACTTACCCAGCTCGGTCAAGGAGATATCTAACTATTCCTTCCAGGGATGTGACGGCTTGACTGAAGTCACTATTCCGGAGACGGTGGAAGACCTCGGAGAGGGTGTGTTTAACGATTGTGCCAATTTAGAGAAAGTACATGTTAACTCTCCCACTGCCGGCAAACACCTGTATTCTTCCATATCAAGGAGATGGTTTGGCAACTGTCCCAAGTTGGCTTCCATTGTCATAACGAATAATAACCCTTTCATCGATTCGCGCAACAGTTGTAATGCTGTCATTGCGACGGAAATGAACCGCCTGCTTGAAGGCTGCAAAACAACGGTGATGCCAAAAGGAATCACCTCTATTGCGGATAATGCATTCCAAGGAGTCTTATTAGCCTCTGCCATTGTCCCTGAGGGCGTTGAGACCATAGGTGACCATGCTTTTGCAGACATGGAGGAACTGACTTCGATAGAGCTTCCTTCTACGGTGACGGCCCTCGGCTTGGAGGTGTTTGTAAACTGTCCGAAACTGACAACCATGACATGCCGTTCGGAAACCCCACCCAGTTTCGTTGACACATACTCCAAAGGATTGTTTGGAGCCATCTTTTATGACCGGTGGCACTTCACCCAAATGGCCATCGATACGCTTTTTGTCCGTAAAGGTTGCATCGGCAATTACATCAGACATTCGAATTGGAAGAAACTTTTTAACAACTTTCTCGTTGAGGATGACGGCACTGGAGAATTCCTTGCTGGCGACGTGTTCACAGCTAAGACCGTGGAGGGCGTAGGGGTAAGATACTGCGTGATGGATGCCGAGGCCAAGACCGTTGCTGCGGGCGGATATGGACTTCCGGCCATAGGTGACTTTGGCATAATGCCTGAGGGCTTTAAGGGCACGGTGACTCTGCCTGATGTGGTAAACGGCTACCGTGTAACGGCTATCAGCGACAAGGCGTTCCAAGGGAAGAAGTTCCTGCGGTTCATCAACATGCCTGTGGGGCTTGACTCCATCGGCGTGGAGGCGTTCCAAGGCAGTGTGCTTCATGAAATCCACTTCCCCTCGACGCTGACGAAATTAGGACGGCGGGCATTTGCCGACTGCCAGAACATGTCGGGTGTTCCCGTTATTCCCGACGGTGTGAAGGACATCCCTGACGAGTGTTTCGCCAACTGCACGTCGCTGTGGTCGCCCAGCCTGCCCCACACGCTGGAGCGCATCGGGCGGCGGGCATTCTGGAACATCATGGGTGGACACATGTTCTTCCCCGCCACGCTGAAGAGTGTGGGCGAGGAGGCTTACTTCGGCTTCATGGACGGCTACGCCACGATACAGTATCGGTCGGCAGCAATGCAACCGGTGGAGATTCCCGAAAACGCCATCGCTTGGATGATTACCCCGGAGCAGTTGAAGGAGTTCTGGATGCAAGACCAGGCACCCGGTCTGTACGTGCCGAAGGGCAGTCTGGAGGCTTACAAGACAACGAAGGGCTGGAGCAAATTCTGGCCGGGCATCTACGAACTGGACAATATAGACAAATGCACGCTGACCTACGTGCTGAACGGCAAGGAATGCCAGCAGGTGACGGTGGAATACGGACGTGAGTACGAGCCGGACTTGGTGCCCGACGTGCCCCAGGGATATAAATTCTCGGGGTGGACGTGGGACACTGGCGAGACGGGGGCTTTGCTCGTCAGACAAGACCACAAGGTGAGTGGCATCTTTACGACGGAAGAGTCACAGCAGATGGTCAAGACGCTGAATCTGTATGGCTCTGACGGTGAGCCTTGCGGCACAATGGACGTGAACTTCCTGCTGACGACGGATGACAACAACCATAACTCGGCCATTGTCTATAAACCTCGTGACTACGTGGATTTAGCGGAGGTGATGACCGAAGGCATACCAGCCTTCAGCAATGTGACAGGCACGGCGGGTGTGCTGGTTCTGCCAGACGTGATAGAGGACAAGGCGGGCGTAGTCTATACGGTGGACTCCATCGGGTCGTGCGCCTTCTACGGCTGCAGCGAATTGCTGGGCATCGACTTCGGCAACTCGGTGCAGGCAATCGGCACACAGGCATTCCAGCGCAGTGCGTTACAGGGAATGTTGACAATTCCGGCCAACATACACCGCATCGGTATGCAGGCATTTACGAATACGAAGGGAGTGACAAGGGTCGTCTTCCTGCACAGCCAGCCCAGCGAAATATGGTGGGGCGTGGGCAACAAGGATGACTTTGCCGGGCCACAGCAGACCGTGTTGGAGGTGTGTCAGGGCATCATTGACGAGTGTGCCAGTATGGTGCGTGGCGACAATTTCATGTACTGGTATGCAGAGAACAACCAAAGCCTGATGAACTCCTTCGGGGGTCACATTCCGAACCAACTGAAGCTGAACGGAAAGGTGGTGACAGCGGCCAACTGCAGCGACATACTGGGCAACGGTAAGGCGCGCTACAATGCCAGAACACGGACTCTGACACTGATGGGATGCGAGGCAGAAGAACTTTTTACCACATTGATTGATGGACTGACAGTGATGCTCGTGGGCGAAAATCAACTACAGTCGATAAGTGCCTACAGGAGTACGCTGACGGTGATGAGCGATGAGGTGAGTGAAGGAAGGCTGACCGTGCAAGGCTCCGTGAAGCTTGACCGCTCAGACATGACGGTGAAGGACTGCCAGCGTGTGGAGGTGAACGACGAAGAAGACGGACTCTATGCTCCGTGGCACAATGACTGGGAAGCCCGCCTGACCGTGGACAACAGCGTGCTCTATGTCGGCAAGCTGCGTGGCTTCACCAACCTGCATCTGGTGAACGTGTCGCTGCCGCAGAATGTTATCTTTGCTGCGGCCACTGGCACGTGGGAACACGATTCGGGGGCGATGGCCAATCTGTTCCAGGTGTGGCGCAATCAGGTGTACGAACTCGGCTCTGCTACCATACAGTATTATGAGCCGCCCGTGCAGGACGAGGTGGGCGTGACTATCCAGACGGATTTTGCCACCCTGTTCGGTGGGGAGGGAGCAGACAAGACACCCTACAACAACGAGTACGACGGCGTGCTGTATCATCTGTACCGTGAAGTGAAGAAAGAAGATGTATTGTGGTGGGATTATACCCCGAACCCGGTGGTCAACTACTACAAGGACGGTGCACTCTACCTGACCACGCAGATGACCGACGAGCAGATGGAGACCATTGCTGCTGCCGACAACCTAAACACCGACGAGTTTCGGACCTATAACGGTCTGGTGGTGCACGTGAGTCAGGGCAGCGGTATCATCAGCATCGACTGCGCCACCCGCCCCGGCCATGTGCTGAAAGTAAAAGTGGGCGCGCAGGAGCCGGTGGCTATACAGACGGATGGCCGACAGAAGATAGTGGTGCCCTACCAGACGAAACAGGACTGCTACATTTATATATATGTGGCAAATGCATACAACATCATTGCGGAAAACCGCCGCTTAAGTGCGACAAGGAGAAGCGCCGTGGATTTCCCCGGCGAGACGGTGGCGCAGTTGTTTGGCCTGTCGCTGACGGTGGAGAGTGTGTCGGGCGTGAAGTCCGTGACCATCGATGCTGCCGACGGCGCATCACGCTGGTACGACCTGCAAGGCCGTCGCATCATCAAGCCTATGAAGGAGGGGCTGTACATCAGGAATGGGCGTAAGGTAATGGTGAAGTAAATGTACAGCCCCATTACCCTTTATAAATCGAAAGTTGCCTAATCTCGCAGTAAGATTAGGCAACTTTCGTATAGCAATCAGGCAGTTCCCTGTTTTGTAAGCATTCGATAATCTACAGGTAGCAATACCTACATGTTATAGTAATAGCAGCTACAATCACATTCGACGGTAGCTGCTATTGTATTTTGTAGTACCTATATGTTGTACCTATATCATGTAGTTTTAGTCATGACAGATTCCGAATGTGTAAGTTTCCACT
>CAMKTS010000045.1 GCA_946415755.1 uncultured Prevotella sp.
CGGCGTACCCGACAAGCGATAATTGTTATAGAACAGAGAATTAGGGAGCGGCTTTTAAGTTGCTCCCTATAATATGTATAGAACTATAGCGGCACAGGCTTCGGCATCGGCCAAGGCATAATGATGGTTTTGCAGATCATAGCCACAGGCAGCAGCTACGGTGTGAAGCTGATGATTGGGCAGCGACTGGCCGAACTGTCTGCGTGATGCTGTCAGGGTGTCGTAGAAATGGTAGTCGGGATAGTCCATCTGATACACCTTGAATACGGCTTTCAGACAACCTTCGTCAAAGCGGGCATTATGAGCAACGAAGGGTAGGGTGGCTATCTGGTATCTTATGTCATCAAGTTCTTTGTCTGAGAAGTACACCTCGACAATACGTTCTTCCAACTGCTGCCATACTTTGGAAAACACAGGCGCATCCTCAGTGTCGCTTTCCGATATGCCATGTACCCGCTGACACCAATAATTATAGTAGTTTGGCTCAGGCTGGATCAGACTATAGAACGAGTCCACTATCTGCCCGTCACGCACCATGACCACCCCGGCGGAGCAGACACTCGACGGTTCCTGATTTGCCGTCTCAAAGTCAATGGCGATGAAGTCTCTAAGCATGTTTTATTTCGGTTGAAGGCTCTGGCGATACTCGCTGGGCGACTGACCGAGGTGCTTGGTGCAGTAGCGGCTGAAGTACGAGAGGGAGGCGAAATTCATCAGTTCGGCAATCTGGGTGAGCGACAGGCGTTCGTCATTCAGATACTCTTTCAGTATGGGCACGGTGTGGCGGTCGATGTAAGAGGTGACGCTATGGCCCGTTACGCGCTTGACGGTGGCAGAGAGATACTTGGGCGACACGTTCAGACGCTCGGCATAATAGCTCACATCACGTTCAGTGCGGCTAATGCCGGTAGCGAGCAGTGCCATGAGTTGTTTCACGATATAGGCCGTGCGGTCGCTGTGAGTGTCTGTGGTGTCGCGCTGAGCATGAGCCTCGAAGATATCATACATCATAGTAAGGCAGAGGCTTCCCATCAATTCACGGTAGAAGAGTAGATGGCGGTCGTCCATGCGGTCACGAAGTCTGTGGAAGTCGGCAAGCAGATGGCTGGCCTGCTCGTCTGTGAGTTTGATGACAGGATCCTGGTTCAGTGAGATGCTACCTCCGATGCTGTAGTTGTTCGATGGAAGCAGGTTCTGCAGGAACTTATAGTCTGCTGCAAACCACTCCACCTGCATATCGGCATGCGCCGCGAGGTTGCTGACGCGGGCAGGCATGGGTATCACCACCAGGTCGTTTTTTACGACATGATAGCACCGCTCGTTGAACACAAAGCTGCCCTCGCCAGCCGTGCAGAGCAGGTGCATACAAGTGTCACTCAACTCAGGCGCATTCATCGCCAGGAAGTTGGTGGAATACATGAAATCTACCTTCATAAGCACCACAATTGGGGTTCTACGGCGCAAAAATACACATTATTTTATATAAAAACGAACGATTTGTGCAAAAAGTGAAAATTATGATGATTTTTGTGAAACAACAGTATGGAAAAATCGTCGTACCTTTGCACCGTGATTCAGAATTACAAACTACAAACAAATATGAATATCAAAAGTATCATCACAGCCGCAGTGGCACTGCTCGCATCAACGGCATGCAGTGGCGGCACAAAGCAGGAAAAAGTTATGAAGACAGAAGGTAAGTCAATTGTAGTGTTCTTCTCGCATGCAGGAGACAACTATGCAGTAGGAAACATTGAAGTGGGCAACACAAAGATTGTTGCCGACTACATCAGCGAGCTGGCGGGTGCCGACCAGTTTGAAATCGTTACGCATAAGTACGACGGCATGGCTTATACGCCACTTATCAATCTGGCAAAGGAAGAGACTAAGAACGGCGAACTGCCTGAGTATGAGGGCGACGTAGATTTGAGTACGTACGACACCGTGTTCATCGGCGGTCCTGTATGGTGGGGAACCTATCCACAGGTGATGTTTACCTTCTTCAAGAAACATGCTGGCGACCTGAAGGGCAAGACCGTCATCCCCTTCACCACCCACGAGGGTTCTGGATTGGCCAACTGTGTAGAGGATGTGAAGGATGCATTCCCTGGTGCAGATGTTACAAAGGGATTCAGCATCTATGGTCACGAAGTGCGTACGGAAAAGAAAAAGGTCGAGAAGTGGTTGAATGGTTTAGGATATTAACGACGAATAATATGGAATACATAAAACTATACAATGGTGTTCAGATGCCGACATTGGGCTACGGTGTGTTTCTCGTAAGCCCTGAAGAGTGTGAGCGTTGCGTGAGTGATGCATTAAGTGTAGGCTATCGCCTGATTGACACGGCACAGGCCTACCAGAATGAAGAGGGTGTGGGTAATGCCTGGCGCAAGAGTGGACTGAAGCGCGAGGACTTGTTCCTTGTGACGAAGGTATGGATATCCAATGCTGGTGAGGAAAAGGCTGCCAAGAGTATCGACGAGAGCCTGCGCAAGTTGCAGACGGAATATATCGACCTGTTGCTCATCCATCAGACCTACGGCGACGTGTTTGGTACTTGGAGAGCTATGGAGAAAGCTTACAGAGACGGTAAGGTACGCGCTATCGGCGTGAGCAACTTCCAGGCAGGTCGTTTCTTCGACTTTGCCCACTATGTAGAGCTGAAGCCGATGGTGAACCAGTTGGAGTGCAACACACTCTCTCAGCAGACGGGCATCGAGCCGATTCTTAACGAGTTTGACACCAAGATGATGGCTTGGTATCCACTCGGTGGACAAGGCACAGGCGACATTGTGAAGAGTGAACTGTTGGCATCTATCGGATCAAAGTACAATAAGACAGCAGCTCAGGTAGCCCTCCGTTGGCTCACCCAGCGTGGCATTGTTGCCATTCCCAAGTCGAGTCATAAGGAGCGTATGGCGCAGAATATCGACATCTTCGACTTCTCGCTGAGTAACGAGGAGATGGCTCAGATAGCCAAGATGAATCAGCACGACGCAGGTACCAGAGATTTTGGAGACCCCCAGTTTGTGAAGTACTTGATAGAGACTTACGGATAGAAAGGAGGATATAACAGGCACCGATCTGCTCATCGATGGTGGAGTCATCGCCAGCATCCGTACAGGCGAGTATAAACTTGGATAAACAGGCCCGCATCAATCCGTCGTTCATTATTTCCCTAAAAACTCGCTGGGAGTAAGTCCCGTGATGCGCTTGAAGAGACGAGTAAAATGGTGGGGGAAATCGAATCCGAGCAGGCGGGAGGTCTCGCTGATGTTGTGACCCTGCATCAACAGACTTTTCGCCTGATTGATTATATAATTATGTATATAACCGATAGCCGTGCCACCAGTGGCCTTGTGGACGATGTCGCCAAAATAACGAGGCGAATAGGCCAGTTCGGAAGCGCACCAAGCGACGGTAGGCAAACCCTGCATCAGCTGACGGTTCTCACGAAAATAGGTTTGAAGCAAGTTGTGAAAGCGCTTCAGCAAGTCAGCCTCTCCCCAGTCCTCTTCGAAAAGCTGGCGCTGATAGATACGATTACAGTATTCCAGTATCAGGTGCAGATAGCCAAGCAGCACATTTCTCAAAGACGGGGAGTCCTCGTGTGTCTGCAACTCTTGTCGCATCTGGGTCACCAGTTGCGTGATACAGAGCCATTCGTCGGGCTCCATGCGCAGCGAACCATCAAAGAAATACGAGAAGAACTGATAGCGGTCTATCTGGCGTTCCAGTTCAGTGCCGTGCAACAGTTCAGGCGACCACAGCAGCACCCAACCACATAACGAGATGCGTTCGCCGTTGTCCTCCAGTCCACCGATCTGTCCTGGTTCTACAGCTATGATGGAGGCATCGCTTACCTGCAGCGTCTTCATACCGTAAGAGAGCGTATTGGGAAACTGTCGCTGGATGAACAGGCCATACACGCCATAGTTGTTCAGGCTATGACGGAAGGGCGCCAGCTCGTCGTAATGGATGATGTTAATTAATGGGTGCAACACTGGTGCATCCACAAAACGGGCGTAGTCGTTGGGGCTGTCTACCTTCAAAATATTCCTCATATCGGTTGCAAAGATACATAAAATAGTCTAATAATGGTATATTTTTCACGTTTTTTAAGCAATTTCTGCGAAATTGGTATATAATCAGCCAATTTGTGTAACACCTATATAAAATAATGTGCGTACCTTTGCACCCAGAAACTTTAAAACGATAAAAAACATGTTAGGCAATTTTACATTCCACAATCCCACGAAGTTGCACTTCGGTGAGGATTCTTTGAGCAAACTGAGTGAAGAACTGAAAAACTATGGCAAGAAGGTGATGCTCTGCTATGGTGGTGGTAGTATTAAGCGCAATGGCATCTACGATCAGGTGATGGCCGAGCTGAAGAAGGCTGGCTGCGAGGTGGTAGAGATGGCGGGTGTGATGCCAAACCCTACTATAGAAAAGGTATTAGAAGGTGCCCACATGGCTCGCCAGGAGAATGTGGATTTCATCCTCGGCGTGGGCGGTGGCTCTACCGTTGACTATTGTAAGGCCGTAGCTGGAAGTGCTTGGTACGATGGCGATCCTTGGGAGTACTACTTCAAGAACTGGCAACCGATGACCTGCCGTTGGATTCCTGTGGGTTGTGTGCTCACAATGGCTGGCACAGGCTCTGAGATGGACAGCTGTTCGGTCATCTCAAGCCACTCGGAGAACCGTAAATTGTTCTATAACTTCCGCAACCCAGATTTCTCCATTCTCAACCCTCGCTTCACCTTCACCGTTCCCAAGTATCAGATGGTGGCTGGTATCTACGACATCATGAGTCATATTCTGGAGCAGTATCTCTCGGGCACAGACGACAACACCAGCGACTACATTGCCGAAGGTCTGATGCGCTCACTCATCGTCAGCTCTCGCAAGGCGAATGTCAACCCAGAGGACTACGAGGCTCGTTCGAACATTATGTGGACTGCCACTTGGGCACTCAACACGCTCATCGACCGCGCTAAGGCTACCGACTGGATGGTTCACATGCTGGGACAGGCTGTGGCAGCCTTTACCGATGCCACTCACGGTCACACACTCGCTGCTGTCAGTGGTGCTTACTACCGTCTGCTCATCAGCAAGTCACCCGATGCCGTACAGAAGTTCAAGCGTCTGGCTATGAATGTCTGGGGCGTTTCTGCTGAAGCTAAGACCGACAAGCAGGTAGCTATGGAGGGCCTTGAGACAATGGAACAGTGGATGCGAGAGCTGGGTCTGGCGATGAACATCACCGACTGCGGCGCCAAGTTAGAACAAATCGAGGGTATGGCCGATGCCTGCCCCATCTGCCAGGGCGGTTACTACATCCTGTCGCGCGACGAAGTAATTGACGTGCTAAAGAAGAGTTTGTAATGAAGCAGATACTATTGTTAATGGCGACGATGCTGCTGACCTGCTGTACGAAGGACAGTGAGGTACAGGCACAGACGGTGGAGAACGTGGGTAAGACGCTTGTGGTGTACTACAGTTATACAAATAATTGTCACGAGATAGTGACCTCCCTAACGAGCCAGATACAGGCTGACGTGATGCGTATTGAACCTGCCGACAAGACGATGGTGAGCACCGATCGTCCGCAGAAGTACGAGGCAAACAACTATGCTATTGGCACGGCACTGCTGAACGCCATCAAGGCTGCGCCCAACGATGCGGCGAGTTATCCAGCCATTGACCCCGTGAGCATCACAGACCTCTCGCAGTACCAGAACATCATCATCGTCACGCCGCTGTGGTGGAGCCAGATGGCGGCCATCATGCAGACGTACCTGTTTAATTATAGTTCGCAAATGGCGGGCAAGCATGTGGCGCTGATTGTGTCGAGCCACAGCAGCGGTATCAACGGCGTGATGGCCGATGCAGAACGACTGGTGAAGAACGTCACTTGGATGGGCAATGCACTGTGGATCAATGCCAGCAATCATAATAACCGTGCCTCGCTGATTCAGAACTGGCTGCCGACGCTGAACTTCGCAGAAAAACAAACTACTATGGATAAAATGTATATCACTATTGGCGGCGTGACGCAACCGGCTACGCTTGTTGACAATGCCGCCACTCAGGCACTTGTGGAGAGACTGAAAGACGGAGCGGTAACCGTGACGCTGAACAGCAGCGGAGGCTTTGAGATTTGGGGAGCACTGGGTTTCTCGCTGCCCACAAGCAACGAGCAGATTAACGCGCAACCGGGTGACGTCATCCTCTACAACGGTTCGAATATCTGCATCTTCTACGGCACGAACTCGTGGAGCTACACCCGTTTAGGTAAGATTGACGGTCTGTCGGAGAGCGAACTTCGCACGTTCCTCAAGGCTGGCGAGGGCAACATCACCGTTACGCTGTCGCTCTCGTCTGGGACAACCACCATCAATAGCGTCCGTAGCGTAGCTACAGAAAATGACGCATACTACTCGCTCAGCGGGCAGCGGCTGGCTCAGGCTCCTGCCCATGGAATATACATCGAAAACGGAATCAAAAAAATAGCGCGATAAGGTATGAATGATTCGATTAAGAGAGAGCAAAGCAAACATGTTTGGTTTGCCGAACGTGAGAATTATCGCCTGAAAGGCAAGAAAGTATTATTAGCCGCAGTGCTGATGGGAATGATGCTCACGGGCTGCAATCAGAAGAGTGATAACAATCAAAACGAAGAAGATATGAATACAACGCTGACATTGACTCAGGAGTGGGACAAGGTGTTCCTGCAGAGTGACAAGGTAGACCATAAAAAGGTCACGTTCAAGAACCGTTACGGCATCGAACTGGCTGCCGACATGTACACGCCGAAAGGCGCAACGGGCAAGTTGGCTGCGCTGGCTGTTACAGGACCGTTTGGGGCCGTGAAGGAGCAGACGAGCGGTCTCTATGCCCAGCACATGGCCGAGCGTGGTTTTCTGACTATCGCTTTCGACCCCTCGTTTACTGGCGAGAGCGGTGGCGAACCGCGACGCATGGCTTCGCCCGACATCAACACCGAGGACTTCCTCGCTGCCGTCGATTTTCTGAGCAATCAGGACAATGTTGACCCAGAGAAGATTGGCATCATCGGCATCTGCGGCTTCGGTGGGATGGCTGTGAATGCTGCCGCCATCGACCCCCGCATCAAGGCCACCGTCGCTTCGACAATGTACGACATGAGCAAGGTGAATGTGGAGGGTTACTTCAAGAGCGAGGACACCCAGGCACAGCGCATGGAGAAGCGCAAGGCCATCGCCCAACAGCGCACCGAGGACTTCAAGAACGGTACTTACAAACGTGCAGGTGGTGTGGTTGATCCGCTACCCGAGGATGCACCTTTCTTTGTGAAGGACTACTACGACTACTACAAGACCCCACGCGGCTACCACGAGCGCAGCGGTAACTCCACTGACGGCTGGAACGTCATCGGCTGTCAGTCGTTCCTCAACCAGCCCCTATTGGCTTGGGCACACGAGATTGAGTCGCCCGTCCTGCTCATTCACGGCGAGAAGGCCCACAGCCGCTACTTCTCTGAGTACGCCTTCGAAAAGATGACGGGCAAGAATCCAGACGGCAAAAGCATAACTATCGGCAACAAGGAGCTGATGATTATCCCCGATGCTGTCCACACCGACCTTTACGACGACAAGAACGGGAAGGTTCCATACGACAAGATGGAGGAATTCTTCAAGACAAATCTGAAATAAAATGACGATACAAGAGTTCAGGGATCACATGGCCTCTGACAAGCCCGTTGAAGGCGGGTCTGAGGTTCACATGATGTTTCATAAACTTTCCCAAGAGGCTTTGCAGATTACGGCAGAGATTAACGGCAAGTATCACACGCCCGAAGAATTACATGACCTGTTGGAGCAACTTTGGGGACGTGAGGTGCCGAAGAGTGTTGGGATGTTTCCACCGTTCCACACCGACTGCGGAAAGAACACCGTGGTTGGCGAGCGCGTCTTTATCAACATGGGCTGCAAGTTCCAGGATCAAGGCGGCATCATCATCGATGAAGGCGCACTCATAGGCCATAATGTCGTGCTGGCCACGCTCAACCACATGCTTGAACCAAGCATGCGAGCGGGAATGACACATGCGCCCATCCACATCGGCAAGAACGTATGGATTGGCGCAAACGCTACTGTACTTGCAGGTGTTACCATCGGCGATGGTGCAGTGGTAGCAGCCGGTGCCGTCGTGACAAAGGATGTCGAGGCAAACACGATTGTCGGTGGTGTCCCTGCCAAAGTGATTAAGAAGATTGAAATCGAATAATAAACAAAAAGGTATGAGACTGAGGATAACGCTAATCTCGCTGCTGTTTGCGGCAATGGTACAGGCTCAGGGCATAATCGATGTACATTCACATCTGATTACCTCTGAGTTTGTGTCAGCTTTGGAGAGCGAGGGCAAACTGATGGACGAGGGATTCCCCTTGCCGAAGTATGACGTGACGGAGCATCTGCGGTGGATGGACGAAGCTGGCATTGAAACATCGGTGCTGACATTAGCGGCACCACAGCCGACATCAGCCGAAGTGGTTCGTAAGACCAACGAGACCGCTGCCCGCATAAAGCGCGAGCACCCTAGGCGATTTCTGTTCTGTGCCGCCCTGCCACTGCCGGATGTGCAGAAAGCCATCGAGGGGGCAAAGTATGCGCTCGACGTGCTGAAGGCCGATGGTATTAAGTTGGCAACAAACGTAAATGGGCAGTATCTTGGCGCACCAGAACTCGACACGCTGTTTGCTGTATTGAACGAGCGCAAGGCGGTGGTGATTCTGCATCCGCATCGCCCTGAACCAGTGAACAAGGAGGTAATGATACGGACGCCGCTGGCTATGCAGGAATACCTATCTGAGACCACTCGTGCCGTAACGAATATGATTAGTCGCAACGTGCTGGCCCGTTTTCCGAATGTAAAGGTGGTGGTGCCCCATTGTGGAGCCTATCTACCGCTTGCCGTGCCTCGCATGAAATCGCTGACACCCGTGATGCAGGCCAACAAGATGGTGGGTGAGATAGACTGGGAGGCCAACCTTCGCGCCCTGTACTACGACCTCGCAGGCGCACACAGTCCAGAGACTATCCGCATGATGCTCACCATCACCACGCCCGACCATCTGTTCTACGGTTCCGACTATCCTTACGTTGCTACACAGGTGCTCACCCAGAGCCTCGCTCGCATGAAGGACTATCTATCGAAAGAGCCCGACCTTGCGCCATTCCAAAAGATGATTCTTTCGGAGAATGCCCGTTGGCTTTTTGGTCAAACCACCAATAAGCCAACCGCTGACGTACCTCACGCTGATACGATGTTGTATCGTTTGGCCGAAATCGAGATTCATCCTCAATACTTGAAGGAATATCTGGCTGCCGCTGCTGAAATTCAGAAGGCAAGCCTTGCTGAAGAACCCGGAGTGGTATGTCTTTTCCCAACACAAACAAATGAAGATAGCTGTCAGATTCGCATTCTCGAAATCTACGCCTCGCAGCAGGCCTATCAGCACCACATACAAACCGCCCACTTCCTAAAGTACAAGCAGGGCACCCTCCACATGGTGAAGCACCTGAAGCTGCAAGACCTGCAGCCACTGACACCAGAAACAATGAACAGTATATTCAAACGATAAACAAACTACGATTATGGAATACGTAAAACTTGTGAACAAGCCTACGATGAGCGAGGACCCCGTGTGGGTGACGGCAAGGAGGAATAAGTAAAAACAAGAGCAATGAAGAGAATAGTAACATTTTTAATAGCAATACTGACAATGACAACAGTAAACGGACAAAGGCTACGGGTAGGCGATGGTACGTCGGGAATGACGCTGACGGAGCGTCAAAAGGGATTGGCAGCGTGTGCCTGTCTGATGGCACAGGGAGACTTGGAACGCTTGGAACCTACCGTAAGACAGGCGCTCGACAACGGCGTAACCATCAACGAACTGAAGGAGGCTTTCTCACAACTCTATGCCTATACGGGATTCCCGCGGAGTTTGAATGCGCTTGGCGTGCTGAGCAAGGTGTTGGAGAACGGACGGAGCAGCGAGAGCCATCCGAGCTTGCTCGAAGATGGTCGAGTCGTGACGGACGAAGGCAAAGCCAACAAGCAGCCGGAATGGCAAGAAGGCAAGCCTTGGAAGCGTCCTGCAGAGTGGGATGATGCTAAGAAGGCTTACGAACTGGGAACTAAGAACCAGACGCAGCTCTCAGGAAAGCCCTTCAACTACGAGTTCTGCCCGCAGGATGACTACTACATGAAGTCCCACCTCTTTGGTGACATCTTCGCTGGCGACCAGCTCTCTGCTGCCGATCGTGAGATAGTTACCGTAGCTGCCCTGAGTGGTCTCGAAGGTGTAGCCCCACAACTCGCCGCCCACAAGCAGGGTGCCGTAAATATGGGTAACTCGCAGCAGCTAGTGGATGAACTCTGCGCATGGCTCTGCAAAGAGGGCTACACCCTGGACACCAAATGGCCCAAGGGCGATCCTAATCCTTACGGCAAGTACTTCATAGGCCAGAGCTATCTGGCTGATGTTGGTGGTGGTGTGATAAATGTCACGTTTGAACCTCGCTGCCGTAACAACTGGCACATCCACCACAAGCAGGTGCAGGTACTGATTTGCGTTGCTGGTCGCGGCTGGTATCAGGAATGGGGCAAAGAGCCGCAAGAGATGACTCCCGGCACCGTCATCGCCATCCCTGCCGAGGTGAAGCACTGGCACGGCGCACAGAAAAACTCGTGGTTCCAGCATCTCACGTATCATAAGGATGTGCAGGAAGGGGCCAGCAACGAGTGGTGCGAACCAGTAGATGATGACACCTACAATGCACTAAAGTAATAATTCTACAACAATGAAACAAGTATCAGTATTAGTAGGTGCTGGCAGTATCGGACAGGCTATTATCCGTCGTGTGTCGGCTGGTAAGCACATTGTGCTGGCAGACTACTCCATAGAGAATGCTCAGCGAGCAGCAAAGACATTGGAGAATGCGGGCTTTGAGTGTTCAACCATACGATGCGACCTTGGCTCGAAAGAGGACATCCTGAAGTTGGTAGAGTTTGTCACCAACAAGGGATACGTAACGAATGTTGTGAATGCCGCTGGTGTGTCACCTTCACAGGCTCCCATAGCTGAGATCCTTCGCGTTGACCTTTACGGAACAAGTGTTCTATTGGAAGAGTTCGGCAAGGTGATTGCCGAAGGTGGTTCGGGTGTGATTATCTCGTCACAAAGCGGTCATCGTCTGCCAGCCTTATCGCAGGAACAGAACGAGGCTTTAGCCACAACTCCTGTTGACAAGCTGCTGGAATTGCCGTTCCTGAAGGAAATCAACGACACGCTGAAAGCCTATCAGTACTCGAAGCTCTGCAATGTGCTCCGCGTGATGTTTGAGGCTACCCGCTGGGGGCGTCGTGGTGCTACCATTAACTCAATCTCACCAGGTATCATCATCACACCATTGGCAAACGATGAATTGCATGGCCCGCGCAAGGATGGTTACCTGAAGATGATTGAGGGTATGCCAGCCCGTCGTGCCGGAACACCTGACGAAGTGGGCGATTTGGCAGAGTTCCTGATGTCCTCCCGTGGCCGCTTCATCAGCGGTGCCGACTTTCTGATTGATGGCGGTTGCACGGCTTCCTATTGGTATGGTGATTTACAGTATCTCAAGGCTACGCATTATTGAACAGCCTTATTACGATACTGTTTCTTGGAATGACGGCAATAATCATGCAAGCAAAGACGGACAAAGAACAACTGACGAACGAAGCAAGAGCAGAGGGCAAGCTTGCTTGCACTATGCCTTGCAAGGAGAAAGAAGACGAAAGTCAGATGATTTTGTGCTGACCCACAAGACTGGGATGCATCAGTCAAAGCAAGAGTACATTAGGGCTACTGCAAGTGGTACGCTGAATTATTATTCAGCGCGATGTCATCGCAATATAATGGCAAAATATCACTTCTAACCAATTTATATACAGATGTTTAAGTGAATAGGTAAAACAATGAAATATGCCAAAATCCAGCCCTATGTTCCCGATATTTTAGGCTTAAAAAACG
The DNA here is from genome assembly GCA_946415755.1 of uncultured Prevotella sp. Classification (GTDB taxonomy): domain Bacteria; phylum Bacteroidota; class Bacteroidia; order Bacteroidales; family Bacteroidaceae; genus Prevotella. The sequence continues at coordinate 12,071 of CAMKTS010000045.1, forward strand.
TCCGTTTTCGATGCTCCAAAACGCATTTTTCGGCAATTTCCACTAAACACTTTTTAACAATGAATTTACACTTTTATAGTCAACTTTTCGCCGTTTGTTCATGCTCCGTAACCTAAAAATGTTGAGTGAAGGAATACATTTTTTCTTCCCTTCCTTTGTTCTTCATGGGGCTGTTCCATGATTGAAGATAGGGAAAGAAGAAAAAAGGGCTTAAAAACGTATTTCAAGGTGTTGTTCATCGTGAAGTCAAAACGGGATTTGGTTCTTTTGTATTGATAACAGATACATTGACGCAGTCAACAAGGTTAATCTTTGAAAAGAAAAGTTGGCACAGCTTTTGAAGGAAAAACCGTAGAAATATGTACCCCTACAGAAGACAAATCATGTTACATACATTGCCATATTCTTTTCAATCAGTTGACCCGATTTTGGCTACATCATAGTCTTTGTGGGTGCGATTTGGTATAAATCGTTCACGATTATATAAAAATCGTTAAATAATGCTCTGATAACTTGCTATATTAAGAATATATATATAAATTTGCGTCGCAAACGATTAAAAATATGAACAGTGAGAAACTAAAACTGAACCGCCAGGGCTGTTTTCGTCTTTACACGGCATCACGACTTCTGATACAAGTCTATCAGCCTTGGTTTGCTCAGCTAGGTATCACTTACACGCAATACCTAGTGATGATGGTACTCTGGGAAGAAGATGCTCTGCCCCTGAATGCCATCTCACACCGCCTATATTTGGAGAGTAACACTCTCACTCCGCTCATCAAGCGCATGGAAGCGATGAAACTGGTGTTACGCAAGAAAAACAAGGACGATGCTCGACAGACCATCGTTATGCTGACAGAACACGGACGAGCCTTACAACAACAGGCGGTCGTAATTCCTGACTGCATGGCTGAAGTGCTGCGCGAAAAGGGTATGGCCGACGAAGAATTTTCACGTATAATTCCAACGCTAGACCATCTGATAGAAATATTATCAAAATAATAACAATTGTTTAACAACTCTAATCAATAAGACAATTATGACAAAAGAAGAAGCATTGAAACAGTTTGCTGAGCTTGGCGCAGCATGGTTTGGTAACAGTAAGCAACACTTTGCCTTCTCGGCATACTGCCGTCTGCAGGGCTGGAACAAGTTGGCCGACAAGTGGAAGGAAGAGGCGGAGGAAGAGTGGGAAGAGGCCGAAGAGGTGCTCAACCGTCTGGTGGAACTCGGCTGCAAGCCCGCAGACCTGCAGGAGGCCATGAAGACGATGGAGTTCCCCTTCTACGACGACCCGAAGCAGCAGATTGAGTCAGACTACTCGCCAGAAGCACAAGATGCAATTAGAATGATGAGCGAGATGGCTAATGCCTTTTCTGACGACTACATCACTCAGAAACTCATCTACAAGTGGATAGAAGGCGAGAAGGAACACGTGGCTTGGATGGCACAGTATCTGAACTATATCGATAAACTGGGCTACGAGAATTTCCTGACCGCAATGATGTGATTTTCATTGAACATTGAACATTGAAGATTATGGAAGCAGCAAAGAAAGTTTACGATTTCCTGGAGAAAGCTGGAACGTTTTATCTCGCAACGGTAGAGGGCGACCAGCCCCGAGTACGTCCCTACGGAGCCATGTTGTTCTACGAGGAGAAAATCTACATCATGGCATTCGGCAAGACCAATGCCACCCGTCAGATTGCAGAGAACCAGAAAGCAGAGATTTGTGCCTTCAAGGGTCAGACGCTGCGCATTGAATGCAAGTTGGTGGAGGACAACCGTCCCGAGGTGGGCAAGGCTCTGATTGACAAAATGCCCGTACTGAAGGATGCCCTCGGCGAGAACTGCGAGAATGGTGTGATGTACTATCTGAAGGATGCCAAGGCCGACTTCTTCAAGATGATGGAACTGGTTGAAACTGTAACATTCTAAAACAAACTACTAAGCGATATGAAAGAAAAGGTATTACAGGCCATGCTCGAGGCTGGTAAGCCCGTCTCAGCAGGCGACGTGACGAAGGCACTGGATGCTGACCGTAAGGAGGTAGATAAGGCTTTCGCAGAACTGAAGAAGGAGGGTGCCATCGTGTCACCCGTCCGCTGCAAGTGGGAGCCAGTAAAATAAATCACGGAGGCTTCGGCCTCCTTTTTTTCACCCTAAAGACACACTTTATGATCAAACGCCCTATTGACATTCGCGACTGTGCTGGCGACATCATTCGCGCCATGCATAGAGGCATACTTATCACCACGAAAGTTGGTGATAAAGTGAACAGCATGACCATCGGCTGGGGGACGGTAGGCATCATTTGGGACAAGCCATTCTTCGTTGCTTACGTGCGACACCAACGCTACACACGTCAGATGCTTGACCAGTGCCGCGAGTTCACCATCAACGTCCCCGTGGGAGACTTTCCACGCAAGGCGTTGGGTATCTGCGGTAGCAAGAGCGGTCGCGATACCGACAAGATAGCATTGGCAGGTCTGACGCTGGTAGAACCCGAAGTTATCAGTGTCCCCGGATTGAAGGAATTTCCGCTGACACTGGAGTGTCGTGTGGTTTATAGCCAAGAACAGGAGTCCGATCAGTTCAATGAGGAGATTACCCGCAAGTTCTACACCATCGAGACGCGCGACCATTACTGCTATTATGGCGAGATAGTTGCTGCATACATCATCGAGGAAGATAAGTCAGATAACAAAATACTACAATGAAGAAAATAATCATTATCGACGGAGGACCGAGGAAGAATTTCAACACGGCCTCGATGCTACAGCAGTTTGCCGAGGGTGCCACGTCTGTCGGCAAGGAGATTGAGGTGAAGACAGTTCGCCTGTACGGTGTGGACTACAAGGGCTGCATGTCGTGTATGGCCTGTAAGGTGAAAGGTAAGGCGGCGAACGTCTGCAAGTTCAAGGATGCACTGACACCCGTGTTGGAGGAAATCGCGCAGGCCGACGGCCTTGTGCTGGGGTCGCCCAACTATTTCAGCGAGATAACGGCACAGATGCGGGCATTCCTGGAACGGCTCGTCTTCCCGTGGCTCTCGTACAAAGACTTCAGCCTGACAGCCCCGAAACGCATGCCCGTGGTGCTGATGCTGACCATGAATGCCACCCCGGCGCAATACGACGGCACGAACTGCTGGGGCACGATGGAGGGTGTCATTACGAGAGCCCTCGGACAGCCCGAGCACGTCAATGCCTACAACACCTATCAGGTGAAGAACTACGACCGCTACGAGTTGGCAGGGTTCCCCGAAGAGGAAAAGCGGCTGTACCGTGACGTCCACTGGGAGCAGGACCTGCAACGAGCCTACGATGCCGGACGGCGGATGGCTGAAAGATTGTGCCTATAACTATAACGAATATTATAAACAGGGAAATTATGACAAACTACGATTATGACGTTATCTGTGTGGGCTGTGGTCACGGTTGTGATTTGGCAGCACGCATACTGGCCCGTGCCGACAAGAAGGTTGCCGCCATTGAGCGCGACCTGTGGATGGGCACCTGCACCAACTACGGATGCAATGCCAAGATTCTGCTCGACGGCCCCTTCGAACTCACCACGGCTATGGAGAACTATCGCGAGATAGGTGTGTTCGACAAGGTGCCCGAGGTGAACTGGGAGAAACTGATGCAATACAAGTTGCCGTATTTCGAAGCCGTCAAGCCGCTGACAAAGGCCAACATGGAACAGAGCGGCTGCGTCTGCATTCATGGCGAGGGCAAACTGAAGGATGCCCACACGGTGGTGGTCGATGGCAAGGAATATACTGCCGAGTACATCATCCTCGGCCCTGGCCAGCGAGACGACACGCTCGACATCCCCGGCAAGGAGCATATCCACGGCAGCCGCGACATGCTCAGCATCGAGCAGATGCCCGCCCGCATCGTATTCATCGGTGGCGGTATCATCTCGATGGAGTTTGCCTCGATGGCCGTCGATATGGGTCGCAAGGTGACGGTTATCGACTACGGCGACCACACGCTGAAGGGCTATCCGCGCGAGTATGTCGATGAGGTGGTGGCCCGCATGGAAAAGAAGGGTGCCCAATTCAAGTATTGTGAGGATGTGTGTGCTATCGAAAAGACTGCCACGGGGTTGCTCGTGAAGACAGAGAAGGGCTTCGAGGTGGAGTGCGACTACGTGTTGCAGGCTACCGGGCGCCCCGTGAACTACGAAGGACTGGGACTCGAGGCTCTCGGCATTGAGGCCGGACCGCGAGGCATCAAGGTGGACGACCATCTGCGTACCTCGGTGAAGAATATCTTTGCCGCTGGTGATGCTATCGACAAGCGCATACCGAAGCTGACACCTACAGCCCTCTTCGAGAGTCAGTATATCGCCGACCTGCTGCTTGGCAAGACCACGGAGCCGATCTGCTATCCTGTCGTTCCCAATCTCGTCTTTACGTTCCCACGCATTGCCCAAGTGGGGATAGCTCTCGATGCTGCCCGCAAGGATGACAAGTACCGTGTCGTGGATGTGCCATACGGACAAGCCTTCCTCTTCAACACCCACCACGAGGCTGCCGCCAAGCTGGCCTTCATCTTCGATAAAGAAACCAACCTGCTTGTTGGTGCTGCCGCCATTGGTTCGGATGCCGGTGCATGGATCGATGTGCTGTCGCTCGTTATCTTCAACAAGATGACCCGCGAACAGTTTGCCTACTACATCTATGCCTTCCCCACCACCACTTGCGGCCCTCTGATGATGCTCGGACAGGTATGGTAATCAAGGAGAAAAAGTATGATGACAGAACCCAGGCCTGCATTCATTGCAGGTCAGGCTTATACTCTCGTTGCGTTAACGCAAGACTTTATTAGGAATGGCATCTGTCCGAAGGACACTTCTTTGTAGATAAATTCCAATTTACCAAACAGAATAAGCGAGGCCACATGGCTTCGCTTATTGAGTATTTAATGCAGGGGCTTCCTGCGAACACTGTGTAAATAGTTTCTTTTTATTATATTCATTGTTCATCCGAGCATGAACAGATGGAGATCAAAGTCTGCGGTAATCATGCTACGCTGACAGGTCGCAGTCGTGTAACAGCAGCTGTTTTCGGAGGCGGACGTCACATCTGGAGGTTGCAGCTTCATTTCAACCTTTCCAAGGAAGAAGGCAGGTAGTATTTTACATCTGCACGTGCTTCGAAATATTGAAAAGGACAACGATAACTCGTCGATTTGCAGATTATATGCATTTCGGCGAGTTTCCTTTTGAATTATCCGCAGTTATCTCAAAATGTGACTTTATTATCTCTGATACCATTTTTTAGTTAAAAGGAAAGTGGAATGAGAAGGGGAGAGATTAAATCGGTTCATCTTCAGTAAAAAGAAAAATGTGTTTTTGGGGAAACATCAAGTCGTTTCATTCTGCAAAGTTTAGGTTTACGTTTACTCATGTATATATACATGCACCTCTAAACTTAAAGATTAAACCTACAATCATCTGCTTCAGGTTTACTATACCTTATTATATATATAAGCATATCTAAACTTAAACCTAAACTTATGGCATTGAATTCCATCCATTTTTCTTTTAATCGAAACAAAAATTTGGTAACAGAATGTCGTTTCCACCTTAATATATATTAAAATCATACACGTTCTGCAAGAAAAACGTGCAGAATATCAACATCTGTTAGCCGCCGCCCAGGCTGCAGTTGAGGAGTAATCCGCAAACGATTATACAAAGAACAATCCCTTGTCTTGCTGGCGAGGGATTGTTTGTTGTTGTGTGTTTTTGTTTGTTGATGGTGGGGGCGTTTAACACGGTGATTGTATAAAATTGCTTATAGAAACAAAAGTGCCACCGGATTCACATCCGGTGGCCTTCTCTCAATTTAGCTCGAGCTGCTTCTTACTGCTGTGCGGCGGTGCTATCGGCAGCAACTGTGTCAGCAGCTACAGTGTCAACCTCTGCGCTGTCAACAACGGCGATAGAGTCTGAATCAACAGCCTCGGCCTGAGCGGTCTTGTTACCACATGAAGCGAAAGAGATAGCTGCAACAGCTACGAACATAAATACTAATTTTTTCATTTTTCTAAGCTTTTTAAATCTGTAAAACAATCATTTGTTTATTAAAACGCTGCA
>CAMKTS010000046.1 GCA_946415755.1 uncultured Prevotella sp.
GAGATGAAGCCTACCTTCGAGGCAAAGCCTCAGAGTAGTGCAAATCGAGCGAAATACCAAAGAAAAGCTCGCTTTTCTTTGGATTTCCGAGATGAAGCCTACCTTCGAGGCAAAGCCTCAGAGTAGTGCAAATCGAGCGAAATGCCAAATAATTTCTTTGCAAAAGTTCTCAAAATGTAGTTTGCACACTTTTGCAAACACTTTTTCTTGCATATAAAACAATTATTTACTAACTTTGCACTAGAAAAACGAAAACGTCAATCGTCAAAACAGCAAACAACCATGGTATTGACCGACCGCGAGCTCTTTCTGCTCATCATCTGCACCGTGTTCTACATCACCTTATTTATATTGGTGATACAGAACAGCCGCCGCAAGATACAGCTGCTGCAAAGCCGACTGGACAACATCCACGCCATGCAGAAGATGGCAGTCATAGAGCAGAGACCGGACATGAGCACCATCTTCTCGTCGGCCGTCTACCTGCGACTGAAGCAGAACCTGGCAGAAGGGCGGGGAGTGACCGATGACGACTGGCAGGAGCTGGCCGACGTGGTGAATTCGGTCTATACAGGATTTACCGAGAAACTATTCAGCCTCTACCGCATGAGTCAGCAGGACTACCGCGTCAGTCTGCTCATCAAGATCCGCATGCAGCCGAAAGACATTGCCACCCTGACCTCCCACTCCAAAGAGAGCGTAGCATCCACCCGCAGCCGACTCTACCAGAAGGTATTCGGCAAGAAAGGCTCCACCAAGGACTGGGATGACTTTATCCTCTCGATATAATCAACGACATCCCGAAATATCGACATCTCGAAATAACAAAATAACGACTAAAAAACAAAAGGATATGATTGAATACTTTTTAGCAAACTTGTGGCAGGTATGGGCCATCGTGGCTGTCATCTGCCTGATTCTGGAGCTTTCATCGGGTGATTTCTTCATCATCTGCTTCTCCATTGGAGCCGTTTTCGCCATCATCGCATCGGTGATAGGACTGAACTTCTACTGGCAACTGTTCGTCTTTGCCATCTTCTCACTGCTCAGTGTACTGTTCGTCAGACCAGTGGCCTTGCGGTGGCTGCACAAAAACGAGCCTAACAAACCCAGCAATGCCGACGCCCTGCTGGGGCGCACAGGTCGTGTGACGGAAGCCATCTCAGTAGGAGGCAACGGCTATGTACAGATAGACGGTGACCAATGGAAGGCCGTCAGCCAGACGGACATTCCCGTAGGCACATCGGTTCGCGTCATAGGTCGCGAGAGTACCATCATTACGGTGGAAACGCTCTAACAGCAACGTATCGTTAAGACATTTTATTAACCATAACAAAGAAAGAAAATGAAAAAAGTATTGATGAGCTGCCTGATGCTGATGAGCATCCTGACAGTACAAGCACAGCAGAAGATTACACCTGCCATGAAAAAAGGGCAGGTAAAGACCTATTCGGTAACATCTGTTACAAAAATTCCGGGACAGAAGGACATCAACATCAAGTTGGACCAGACTTTCACCGTGAAAAGTGTGAAGAAAGAGGGATGCGTCATAGACATCGCCTACTCCAACTCCACCTCGGATGCCACACCAGAGGATGTCGTAGGACAGCTGCTGAGCGGAACCATGAACCTGTTGAGCGACCAGAATATCACGGTGGCTACCGACAAGGACGGCAAGCCGGTAAGCATTGCAAACTATACCGAGCTGCGCAAACAGTTAGATGCCAAGAGCGAAGAACTGGCAAACATGTTCATGGAGAAGGTGCCAGCCCTGTCGCAAGTGATGTCGAAAGAGAAACTGAAGGAGACCATGATGAAGAGCATCACCGAAGAGAATATCCTCAACAGCCTGCAGGGATCAACCAGTGTGCTGGCCCTCAACGGAAAGACCGTAGCTACGGGAGCTGCCGAGGAGTACGTCAACGACAAAGGCATCAAGATGAGACGACTCTACTTTGTCAACCCCTCGGACATCACCACCAACTCTGCCATCAACATGACGCAAGACGAGCTGAAGACCTTTATCATCGCCCAGGTGGAACAGATCCTGCCAGAACAGGCCTCCATGATCAAGCAGAACATCGACATGGTGATGAAAAGCGGTATGATGAAGATAGACATGAAGGAGACGGCCGTCTACAAAATGGCTAACGACAACTGGGTAAACAGCCTCACAGTAGAGTCGACATACGACATGCTGGGACAGAAGACCATCACCAACACCACTATCGAAAGCAAATAAAAACGTTAAACATTTAATAAACAACCAAATCGTATGGACATTATGACTATTGTACTGGCCGTTATCATCGTCTTGGTGATTATCTTCGCCAAGATGGCCCTTGTGATTATCCCACAGTCGGAAACACGTATCATTGAGCGTCTGGGTCGTTACTACGCCACGCTGAATCCCGGTATCAACATCATCATCCCCTTCATCGACCGAGCCAAGGAGATTGTGGTGCTCACACGTGGGCGTTACGCCTACTCCAACAGCATCGACCTGCGCGAACAGGTGTACGACTTCCCCTCGCAGAACGTGATTACCAAGGATAATATCCAGATGGAAATCAATGCCCTGCTGTACTTCCAGATTGTTGACCCCTTCAAGGCTGTCTATGAAATCCAGAACCTGCCCAACGCCATCGAGAAGCTGACACAGACCACGCTGCGTAACATTATCGGTGAACTGGAGCTCGACGAGACGCTGACCTCGCGCGACACCATCAATACCAAGCTGCGCGCCGTGCTCGACGATGCTACCGACAAGTGGGGTGTCAAGGTGAACCGCGTAGAGCTGCAGGACATCATCCCGCCCTCAACGGTGCTCAACGCCATGGAGAAGCAGATGCAGGCCGAACGCAACAAGCGCGCACAGATCCTGACCTCCGAGGGTGAGAAAGCTGCCGAGATCCTGGCTTCTGAGGGTGAGAAGACCGCCATCATCAACCGTGCCGATGCCCAGAAGCAGCAGGCCATCCTGCATGCTGAAGGTGAGGCCCAGGCTCGTATCCGCAAGGCCGAGGCCGAGGCCAAGGCCATCGAGCTCATCACCGAGGCTGTCGGCAAGTCGACGAATCCTGCCAACTACCTGCTGGCACAGAAGTACATCCAGATGATGCAGGAACTCGCTCAGGGCGACAAGACGAAAACCGTCTATCTGCCCTACGAGGCTACCAACCTGCTGGGCAGCATCGGAGGCATTAAGGATTTATTCAAGTCTGAATAAAACCTTATAATGAGTAATTAGTAATGAGTAATTATGATTACATCATGTGCAGCTTTGGCTGGATGAGTCTTCGCAAAATTACGCGAAAGAACTAATCATAATTACTCATTACTAATTACTCATTAATTATTTTCTTTCTTAAGCGGAATGGTAAAGCTAAAGGTCGAGCCCTCGCCCTCTACCGACTCTACATAGGCATCGCCACCGTTCTTGCGGGCAAAGTCCTGACAGAGCTGCAGGCCCAGACCCGAGCCTTCCTCACCGCCTGTGCCGTAAGTGGTCTCTCCCTTATGGAAAATGCTGTCGATACGGTCTGCTGCAATACCTACGCCGTGGTCTTGCACACAGATACGGGCAAAGTCACCCTCACGCTTGCAATACACCTCAATGCCTTTGCCCTCTGGGGTAAACTTAATGGCGTTAGACACCAGGTTGCGGATGATGGTCTTGATCATGTCGTTGTCGCCATGCACCGTCATCTTCTCGTCATTGGGAACATAGCGCAAGTTGATCTTCTTCATATCGGCAATCATGTGGAAGATATCTACCACGCCAGGCACCACATCGTCAAGTTCAATGTCCTGATAGACCACGTTCAGACGTCCCGTCTGGCTCTTCGTCCACTTCAGCAGGTTATCCAACAAGTCGTGGGTCTCTTCCGACTCGCGGTTGGCCTTATCAAGCAAATTGAAAATCTCCTCACCGACAACCTCAGGCGATACCACGTTGACCGCCAGGTTGAGCACCATACGGATGCTGGCCATCGGCGAACGAAGGTCGTGGGCTATCACCGAGTACATCTTGTCGCGGTTAGAGATGGTACGCTTCAGCTCTTCATTCTGCTGCACAATGATACGTTTGGCGGCCACCAGCTGAATCTGGTGCATCACACGCATCACCAGCTCTTCTTTATTGAAAGGCTTAGTCAGGAAGTCGTTGGCACCCACCTGAAAACCCTTGACAAGGTCTGAGGGATTGTTCAGTGCCGTCAGGAAGATGATGGGGATGTCAAGTGTCTCCGGATCTTTCTTGAGAATAACGGCAGCATCGAAGCCACTGATATCGGGCATCATCACATCCAACAGAATCAAATCGGGCTTCTCCTTCTTGGCCTGCTCAATACATGTGGTTCCATTAGATGCCGTACACACCTGAAACTTCTCGTTGGTCAGTAATATTTTAAGCAACAGCACATTACTGACGACATCATCGACAATCAGTATCTTATAGTCACTGCGGTTTATCTTCGATTCAAAGGTCTCGTTCAACTCCATGCTGCTTAAGTCTTTAGTCGTTCAAGTTGCAAAAGTAGCAAATATTTGGCGAAATGCCAAATATTTGCTTGCTTTTTTATCCTTTTTCCTTCTTTATCGCTTTACTTTTCTACTTTTTTATCTTTTATTCAACAGTTACCGACTTTGCCAGGTTCCTGGGCTGGTCGACATTCTTGCCCTTGCAGACGGCCACATGGTAGGCCAACAGCTGGAGGGGTATCGTGGCCACCAACGGCTCCAGGCACTCCTGCACATCTGGCAGTTCTATCACCTCGTCGGCAATCTTCGAGATGGTGTCGTCGCCTTTTGAGACAAGGGCTATCACCCTACCCTGGCGGGCCTTGATTTCCTGGATATTACTCAACACCTTCTCGTACATGGCGTTATGAGTGGCGATGACCACTACCGGCATATCTGAGTCGATGAGGGCAATGGGACCATGCTTCATCTCTGCGGCGGGATAGCCCTCGGCATGGATATAGGAGATCTCCTTCAGTTTCAGGGCACCTTCCAAGGCCACCGGGAAGCTGAATCCGCGTCCCAAATAGAGGAAGTTATGCGCGTATGTAAAGGTACGTGCGAGGTCGGCCACCTTCTCATTGGTCTTCAATACCTCACGAATCTTCTCCGGAATCTCGCTCAGTCCCTTCACAATCTTCAGGTATTCAATGCGGTCGATGGTACCCTTGGCCTCACCCATTGCCAGGGCAATCATGGTGAGCACCGTCACCTGCCCCGTAAATGCCTTCGTCGAAGCCACACCAATCTCAGGACCTACGTGGATATAGGTTCCCGTATCCGTAGCACGGGGAATTGACGAGCCGATGGCATTGCATACTCCATAGATGAAGGCTCCCCTCTCCTTGGCGAGCTGCACGGCAGCCAACGTATCGGCCGTCTCTCCGCTCTGGGAGATGGCAATGACAACATCACCTTTCCCCACGACAGGATCCCTGTATCTGAACTCCGAGGCATATTCCACCTCAACAGGTATGCGGCAAATCGACTCTATCAGCTGTTTTCCAATCAGTCCGGCATGCCAGGAAGTACCGCACGCCACAATGATGACGCGCTTGGCATCCAGCATCTGCCGCCTATAGTCGATGAGGGCAGAGAGCGTCACGTGGTCGGCCTCTACATTCACACGGCCACGCATACAGTTGGTCAGGCATTCCGGCTGCTCGAAGATCTCCTTCAGCATAAAGTGCGGAAAGCCGCCCTTCTCAATCTGTCCGAGGTCGATGTCCACCTTCTTTATCTTCAGCTCCTGTTCCTCGCCGAGGATGCTCACCACGTGCATCTCCTGTCCGCGACGTATCACGGCGATGTTGCCGTCTTCGAGATACACCACCTTGTCGGTATATTCCACAATGGGACTGGCATCCGACCCCAGGAAGAACTCATCATCGCCAATACCCACCACCAGCGGACTCTGCTTGCGGGCAGCGATAATCTGGTCGGGGTCGCGCTTGTCAATCACTGCAATGGCGTAGGCACCAATCACCTGATACAAGGCCACCTGTACGGCCTCCAGCAGGTCGAGGTCTTTCTTCACCATGATATACTCGATGAGCTGTACCAGCACCTCCGTGTCGGTATCGCTCTGAAAGTGTATGCCCTTGTCCTTCAGTTTCTCCTTGATGTCGGCATAGTTCTCGATGATGCCGTTATGGATGATGGCCAGGTTGTGGCTTTCCGAGTAGTGCGGGTGGGCATTCCGGCTCGACGGCTCGCCATGCGTCGCCCAACGGGTGTGGGCAATACCGATGCAGCCACTCACGTTCTTGTCACTGCAATACTCTGTCAGGTTATCCACCTTACCCTTCGTCTTATAGACATTCAGCTCACCGTCGGCATTAATCAGTGCCACTCCGGCAGAGTCGTAACCGCGGTACTCCAGCCGTCTCAGACCTTTAATCAAGATGGGGTAAGCCTCTTTCTTTCCGATGTATCCTACTATTCCACACATACGTTCTCTCTTTGTTAAATCTACATTTTGTGTTGCTTTCGGCTGCAAAATTACAAAAAAATCGGCTACCCTGTATCAGAATAGCCGATTTTTTTTCTTGCTTAATAGAACTTGAAGTAGTTCTTAGCATTGTTGTAGCTGATGTCCTCGACCATCTTGCCCAGCAATTCACGGTCATCAGGCAGCAGGCCCTTCTCCACATCGTTGCCCAGCAGGTTGCAGAGGATGCGGCGGAAATATTCGTGACGCGGATAAGAGAGGAACGAGCGACTATCGGTGAGCATGCCCACGAAGCGTGAGAGCAGACCCAGTACCGAGAGGGCATTCATCTGACGAATCATGCCGTCCATCTGATCGTTGAACCACCAGCCGCTACCGAACTGGATCTTGCCGGGCTCGCCACCCTGGAAGTTGCCCAGCATCGTAGCGATGACCTCGTTGGCGCAGGGATTCAGCGTATATAATATGGTACGCGTGAGCTTGCCCTTCATGTTCAGCTTATTGAGGAACTTCGACATGGCCTTGGCGGTGTTGAACTCACCGATAGAGTCAAAGCCGGTGTCAGGACCCAGCTGGTTGTACATAGCGGTATTGTTGTCGCGGATAGCACCATAGTGGAACTGCTGTGTCCATCCGGCATCGGCATCCATCTCAGCCATCACGGTGAGGAAGCAGTTCTTGAACTGACGGATCTCCAGGTTGGAGAGCTGCTGACCGCGCATAGCCTTTTCGAAGATGGTCTCAATCTGCGAATCTGTGTAGTCCTCGTCGTAGAACTCCTCAATACCGTGGTCAGAGAGCTTGGAACCCTGAGCCTCAAAGAACTCATGACGCTTCTTCAGGGCATCCACCATGTCGGCAAACTTCGTAATGGTGACACCGCTCACCTGCTCCAGCTGGTTGACGTAGGCGCTGAATTCGGGCTTCTCGATGTTCATGGCCTTGTCGGGACGCCAGGCGGGAATCATGATGGGATCGTCGGCAGCCTTGTGCTTGGCATACTCGATATGGTTGTGCAGGTCATCGACGGGGTCGTCGGTGGTGCAGACGCACTCCACGTTGTAGTGCTTCATCAGACCACGGGCCGAGAACTCAGGCTTCTGCAACTTCTCGTTACACTCGTCGAAAATCTCACGGGCAGTCTTCGGCGACAAAATCTTCTCGATACCGAAGGCGGTCTTCAGCTCCAGGTGCGTCCAGTGATACAGCGGGTTGCGCAGCGTATAGGGCACCGTCTCAGCCCACTTCTCGAACTTCTCCCAGTCGCTGGTGTCCTTGCCTGTGCAGTATTTCTCGTCGACACCATTGGTACGCATGGCACGCCACTTATAGTGGTCGCCACCCAGCCACAATTCGGTGATGCTCTTAAAGCGATGGTCGTTGGCCACCATCTCGGGAATCAGGTGACAGTGGTAGTCGATGATGGGCATCTTAGCCGCATGGTTGTGATACAAGTCCTGTGCGACCTCAGTCTCTAAAACGAAGTTTTTGTCATTGAATTGCTTCATAGTTTCCAGTTGTTTTAAGTTGTTTCAAAATAATTTTCTGCAAAGGTAACACTTTTCTGCGAAACTTTCTGTATCTTTGCAAAAAAAATAACGAAAACGATGACGTACAACACCAAAGTGCTTCTCATCTACACCGGTGGCACCATCGGAATGAACCGCAATCCAGCCACCGGGGCATTGGAGCCTTTCGACTTTGAACACCTGCTGAACAACGTGTCGGAGCTGAAACAGTTCGACACGCAGATAGACACCTGTCAGTTCCAGCCGCCTATCGATTCCAGCGACATGTCGCCCAAGCTATGGACGGAACTGAGCCACATCATTGCCGCCCGCTACGACCAGTACGACGGCTTTGTGGTACTCCACGGCACCGACACGATGGCCTATACGGCCTCTGCCCTCTCCTACATGCTGGAGAACCTGACGAAGCCCGTCATCTTCACCGGCAGCCAGCTGCCCATCGGACAGTTGCGCACCGATGGCAAGGAGAACCTTATCACCTCCATCGAGATGGCCGCCGCCAAGGATGCCGAAGGCCATGCGATGGTGCCCGAGGTAGGCATCTATTTCAACAGCCGCCTGCTACGCGGCAACCGTACCACCAAGCAGAGTGCCGACGAATTCAACGCCTTCGAGTCGTTCAACTATCCGCATCTCGCTGATGCCGGTGTCAACATTACCTACCATCGACATCGCATGCTGACCCCCGACTTCAACAAGCCGATGACACCCCACTTCCGCCTGGACAACAACGTTATCATCTTCTCGCTGTTTCCAGGCATCCGCGAAGACCTCATCCGCCATATCATCCACACCCCCAACCTCAAGGCCATCGTCATGCGCACCTTCGGCAGCGGCAACGCCCCGCAGAATCCGTGGCTGCTGCAGGCACTGAAAGAAGGTACGAAAAACGGCAAGGTCATCGTCAACATCAGCCAGTGCATGCAGGGCAGCGTAGAGATGGGACGCTACGGATGCGGCTATCACCTGCAGGAAGCCGGTGTCGTAAGCGGCTACGACTCCACCGTAGAGAGTGCCGTCACCAAGCTGATGTTCCTGCAGTCCCACTACGACGACCCCGATGAGATACGCCAC
Organism: uncultured Prevotella sp.; assembly: GCA_946415755.1. Taxonomy (GTDB): domain Bacteria; phylum Bacteroidota; class Bacteroidia; order Bacteroidales; family Bacteroidaceae; genus Prevotella. The sequence continues at coordinate 9,076 of CAMKTS010000046.1, forward strand.
CTAATGAACCGCAGCATCCGTGGCGAAATCTCCGCATAGCTCGCCGTCAGCGGTTTACCCGCTGACACCCCCGCTGCCCCCCAAAAATTACCCATTATAACCCACTAAACAAACAACGATTATGAAAGATTTAAAAGGAACAAAAACCGAGAAGAACCTGCAAGAAGCTTTTGCAGGCGAGTCCATGGCCCGTAACAAGTACACCTACTTTGCCTCGAAGGCCAAGAAGGACGGCTACGTACAGATTGCCGCCATCTTCGAAGAGACGGCAGCCAACGAAAAGGAGCATGCCAAGATGTGGTACAAGCTGCTGAACGGCGGCTCAGTGAGCGACACCGCCACCAACCTGAAGGATGCCGCCGGTGGCGAGAACTTCGAGTGGACTGACATGTATGCCCGCATGGCCCGTGAGGCCCGCGAAGAGGGATTCCCCGAGATTGCCGAGAAGTTCGAGGGTGTGGCAGCCATCGAGAAGGAGCACGAGGAGCGTTACCGCAAGCTGCTGAAGAACATCGAAGACCGCCGCGTATTCTCCAAGGATGGCGATGTCATCTGGCAATGCAGCAACTGCGGCCACATCGTCATCGGCAAGCAGGCTCCCGACGAGTGCCCCGTCTGCAACCACCCGCAGTCCTACTTCCAGGTCAAGGCCGAGAACTACTAATCACGACAAAAGGCTCCCGTTTGGGAGCCTTTTTGATGACCATACGGTTCTGTGGTCATTTCTTTGTCATGTGATCAGGGGATGTGACTGTTAATCAGGGGGTCGTTGGTTCAAGCCCATCCTGAAGCGCCAGCTAAAGCACTGGAAATGAGAGAGTTAGACGAAAGTTTGACTCTCTTTTTTTGTTTTCAATTTGTTCAGACGGAACACGTAGGGAACACGCTGTCGGGGGTTTGACCACAAAATATAGAGTTTACGTACGACAAGTATGTCGAGCGTCCCATGACTGACGAATGGCAAAGTAGTTGAGTAGTGTCATATATTGACGAAGTCAAGAAACAGAGAGTCCATTTCCTGCCTCACTTGGGGCAAAGAAATGGACTCTTTCGTTTTGTTATCCTCAGACCTTAGTCCTTACTTGATAATTACCTTTTTACCGTTGATGATGTTCAGACCCTTGCGAGGAGCAAAGAGACGCTGACCATTCAGGTTGAAGATACCCTCGATGGTGTTTTGACGAAGACCGTCCGTCTCGACATTCTCGATAGACGTGCTAATCTGCTCGCCACCACCGAAGTCAAGCGTGATCTCGCGGGCCATACTGATACCGCTACCGCTGGTATAGGTGAAGTAGGCGCGGGTGGCATAGACGTACAATGCATCATTAGGCTTATAGAGCTTGTTCTCTGCGCCGAGCAGGAGCGTCCCGTTGCCAGAGGTCACCTGAACTGGAGCAATCAAGCCCTGGAAGCGGAGACCATTGGATACCGTCTCGTACTCGTTTTCTTCATCCTCATCGTCAAGATCCTCCTGATTGAAAATGGTGATTGAGACATTGGTGAAGCTGGGGTTGTTGATGACCTCGCCAGTAGCGTTCCCCGGCTCTCCCCAACGAATGATGCATGGTACACCGGCATCAATCTTGCCTTCGTTAGAGTCAGAGAAGTTGATGGTCAGCTTCTGGTTCTCAGCGTCCCAGGATGCATTCTTGAAATAACGGATGTCGGCACCTGCCAGACAGGTGGTAGCCAGCTTCTCATCCGAGAGGCTGAAGGGCAGTGTCAGCGTGTTCCAGTAGCCGTCCTTATAGAGCTTGCGACCCTTCAGATCGACAACGGTGTATTTACCGCTCATTTCTGAGCTATAAGCCAAGCCCGCATAGCTTGAGTACCAGCTGGCACAGTCAATCTCACAGCCTACATAGACGGCACAGAACTCGATGTCGCCATAGATGTTGCTGAGGCCAACCTCATCGCCCGGTGCATAGACATCACCGTTAGGACCGCCACAATGACCAGAGGTCTCTCCGAGCACATTACCATAGATGCTCAAGATCCACTTGTATTTGCTGTCGCCTTGGTTCAGAGAAGGCAGGGTGACCTTGGCTGTGCTACCCACCTGGTACGTAGAATTACTCGTGCTGGGTGTCACGCCGACGGCATAGAATTTCACATTGTATGTGGGAGCGTTAGCTGCACCAACTGCTGACGATTTGTCGATGCTGGCTGTGCCGGGATTACCGCCTACGCCGCCGGGCTTGTGATTTTCTTCATCGTCGAAGATGTTGTCTTCACCCTGGAACCAGCAGGTGTAACCATTTGCTCCATTGTTCCCGCCTGTACCGATACCGCCAGCACCGCCACCGGCACCTACTGACCCCCAGTTGTCGTTAACCCAACTGTCGTGGGCACAAGCGCTACCAGAGGCACCCGAGGCACCACCGCCGCCGCCGGCACCACCGGTACCGATAGCCTGGGCACTGCCGCCACCGGCACCGCCGCCACCGCCGCCGCCACCGGCTACAGCCTGCATTTCAGTGATATCAAAGGTCGGGATAGGAATACCATTCACGAATTCAAAACCTTCAAATTCAATCTCGCCGCCGGTAGTGGAAACGTTACCCGGCCAGCCTGCAGCACCGCCAGTGCCCATGGCACCACCGTTGATGTTCTGTGTGATGGTAGCTTCGATGTTGAGCGTTCCCATGGCTGCGGCTGTACCGCCTTTTCCACCGGCAACTCCGACTACTCCGGGGAGGTCTCCACCTTCCCATTCGGCATAAGATTCAGAAGCCGTAGCCGGTGCTGAAGCGCCAGCACCACCCTGGCCGCCGGCTGTGCCGATGCCCGCACCGGCACCACCGCCGCCATAGCCACCTGCTCCGCCGTATCCACAGTATATCTTTTTTCCTAAGAACCATGTATCAACACTTTCTTCATCTAAACGGCCGTCGGTTCCCCTGCTGCCATCCTGACCATTGGCAGCATTGCCGCCTGTGGCTTTCAGCGTTCCGTTGCCGATGACGTTGAGCGTAGAGCCTTCGGGCAGCAGGATGCCGGCACCAGCACCTTGGATTCCATAAGCGTCAGCACCCTTTACGGTGAGCGTCACACCGGCAGGGATGTAGAGGTTCACTGTTCTGCCAGCCTGCACATACATGCCGCTGCCCTGTCCGGCACCTTCGATGGTGTTGGTGAAGGTGAGGTCTTCCGTCACGTAGTAGTAAGCGTCTTTCAGCTCGAAGCCCGTGGTCGAACCCTCAGTGATGTGTGTCCACTCACTGGTGATGGTCTTCACCTGACCCCAGTTGTCGTCCTTTTCCTCCTGCGCCCAGGCGGCTCCCTGTGGTGTCAGGGTAGCCGCAAAGAGGGCGAGGAGTGTCATTATAGATATCTTTTTCATATCTTTTACCTATATATTATATTAGCGGATATCGACTTCTGAGAAGCCTGAAGGAGTCTCGCCTCCATACTCAAAGAGAACATTCGACTCAATACTTGCGCAGAGCATCTGAGTGGTCTGCACGGGGACTACCTGCATGGTAGGTGCGATATAATTCTTTTTCATTGTTCTTAATATGTTTAAATGATTATTTTACCAATACCTTTTTACCGTTTACGATGTTAATACCCTTCTGGGGAGCGCTGAGACGCTGACCGTTCAGGTTGAAGAAGGTGTCAGAATCCTGAGACTGTACCCCTGAACCCTTAACCATATTGATGCTGGTGCTTATCTCTTCGTCGTCGAAGTCCATCACTACCTCACGTGCGGAGGCTGCTGCTGCAGGGATGATGAAGTAAGCACGGCAGGCACCCACGTTGATATTCTTAGAGGGATAGTAGAGCTTGTTGTCAGCACCAAGAATCAACTTCGTCTTGTCGCCGGCGGTCAGCGTTGCCGATGACGAGAACGTACCCTGGAAAGTGACGCCATTGGCGGCGGGAGCTTGAGGCGCCAGTTTTGTTACCGTCACGTTGCAGAAGTCTACTTCATGGCGAGTGTTGCCATCTGAGGTGTTATCCACGAAGTTGGAGCCTGACGTCCACTTCACCAGATAAGGTTTGCCGGCTTCAAGACCCTTAGTAGAGGCTTCTACAAGATCGAACTTGAGGTAAAGCACTGGACCTTCTTTCCTATACATCGGGTCTGGTATAAGCGTCCCGTCGGGATAATAGCCTGTAGCGGTTGTATTCATCTCGTATATCGTGGCTCCTTGCAGAATAGAAATATCAAACTGAGAAGGTGTCATGCCGAAAGGCAGGCAGAGGGTGTTATAGTTGTTGTCTGTGTAGAGCGTGCGGTTCTGCAGACGAACGGTAATCGGGTACTTCTGCGACGTAAGCTCTTCATTATAGAAGAAGTCGGTGAGCGTCTCGGTGTTGTCGCCAGAACTCTTGAGCTTACAGGTGGTTGCCACCTCTACGAAGGTCATGTCGCCATAGACGTCGTTGAGCACTATTGTACGCAATGCATCGTCTGTCTCTTCGCCGCCAAAGAATTCCTTTGTTGCCGTAGTGAAGACACTGCCTGCCGTACCGTCAGCCTTACAGCTCTTACCATAGACGAGCAGTGCCCACTGGTAGCCGCTCTTGTTCTTCGGGAGGATGAACGTCGTAAGGGTTGAAGGAGTATATGTCTCGGTGACAGAATTAAGGTTCGAACCGTTCACCTTTGTCTTTGTAGGCTGCAACGTAATAGTATATGTCTTTTCGCCGGAGTTCATCATGCCGGCAGCACTGGCATTGCCGGTGCCACCACCATAACCGCCCTCACTGCAGAGGTCATCTCGCCAGTCTTGATCAGCATCTTCCAACCAGCTATTTTCGGCATTAGTTAGACAACGACCATCTTTGCAAGTATTATAGCTTACACGAGCTTCACCACCAGCGTCAGCTTGACTGCCGTCAGCATTTACACCACCACGACCGCCATCTGAATAAAATGCGTAGTAATCTGTAGATTCGCGATCCTGTGAGCCTTTGGCACCGCCGCCACCGCCGCCGCCGCCGGGGCCACCCGTTCCGATGTTAGCAGCTGCGCCACCGAAGCCACCAGCACCGCCGCCACCGCCACCGGTGACACTGTATTCATTACTTCCGTAGCGCATACAACTTTTTCCAGCACTTCCTGCAGTACCGGCAGAGCCTTGGCTGCCGCCCGTAGCATTCACTGTGAAGCCATTGACTACATACAATTGCCCCATGGATTGGGCGCTGGTACCTGCAGAACCGCTACCGCCATCTGCGCCTTTCACGCCAAAAGTTTTATAAAACCATTCCATGCCTTCGGCACTACCACCAGCACCGCCATTGCCACCGCATGTGCCGATGCCAGCACCAGCACCGCCGCCGCCGTCGCCGCCAGCGCCACCACCGCCAACAGCGACACCAGAGCATGTATCCCAACCATCTATTATAGATGCGTCTTGGCCATTGGCGCCATTGCCACCGTTGGCAGCGTTACCGCCCGTGGCAGTCACTGTGGCGCCATTGCCGCCGCCGATGATGTAGAGCGTGTTGCCTTCAGTCAGCTCGATACCGGCACCGGCACCCGTTGCTCCGCTGGCGTTGGCTCCCACACAGGTGATGTTCACGCCTGCAGGCAGATAGAGATACACCGTACCCAGGATGGTCAGTCCGCTGCCACCGGCAGTGGTGTTGGTGAAGTTCAGCGACTTCGTCAGCCGATAATAGGAGATGGTTCCTGAACCACCCAGCGTTTTACCAGTAGTGGAACCCTCCGACAGGGCTGTCCAGGTGTCGGAAGTGGTCTGCTCCTGTGTGTAGACATAATCCCAACTGGTCTGCGCCATTGCCCCGCTGCCGCCTGTGAAGGTGCCCAGCGCGAGGGCAAGCGTTGTGAAAAGTAAATGTCTTTTCTTCATGTCGTTAAAATTTAATTGTTGTTAAATTGTTACAAAAAAGATATTTTTCGTGTAAATTCGATTTGCAAAATTATCGTTTCCTATTTAAAAGGAGTATCTTTTGCGTGTTTTGCGTAAAAATAAATTGTACAATCGGGAGGCAGGTTGTTTGAATGAAGAAAAATTGTTTCTTTGACAATCGGAAATTGTTTGTTTGACAACTTACGGAAGCAAGTTCTCTATGCAAAAGAAATGGTCTCATTTTTTTTATTCTTTTTTTTTTATACCTTTGCAGGAAATTGAGCTAAACAGAGAGAACCAACATGACGGCTATAGGGTTTTACCAATACCTCATTCACTTTGTAGTGATGATGACCATCCTGATAACGATGGCCTTGTATCTGCTGACATCAAGTCGTAATGCTTTCGGCAGTAAACTCGTCACCGACCAATGCCTGCGGCGCAAGGCTGGCAGGCTGATTTTTATCTACGTACTCATCTATCTGGCTAATATCCCGATGGTGCTATGGCTTGCTGATGACCTGCAGCTCCTGCAGATGGCATCTGTCACAGTCGACATGACAATATGGTGTCCCGTTGTAATGCATTTCTTGCTCGAACTGCTGCAAGACCGCCGGCACTGGGACAACCGGCTGTTGCTGATCAGCGTGCTGGCAGTGATGCCCCTGACGGGGTGGCTGCTCACTGGGTACGCGTGGTGGAAATGGGCTGTATATGGCATGTACCTGGCAGAAGTGGCCTTCTTCATCGGCTGGTACATCAGGGCTGCAATAGCCTACCGCCGCTTTCTGGCCGACAACTACGCAGACCTGGAGCATAAGGAGGTCACCTGGAGCTGGATAATTCTAAGCTCCATGTTCTTCTCCTTCATCAACTATATGCTGATGCTGTTCCAAAGCGACATGCAGGTATGCGTAGCCTTATCATACATTTTCCACCTTGCCGACATCCTGTTCATCGGTATCATTGTCTGGTACATTGACCATCAGCAAGTACTGGAGCCGTTGACGGCGGAGACCGGTGTGGAGGAACTGCCAAAGGAACAGGAAACAGAGACAGACGAGACAGCCCACACCCTGACAGACCAAACCACCAAGGATGACATCATCGTCATCAAGACGGGTGCTCTGTTGCGTAAGCACTGCGAGGAGGCGCAGCTTTACCTGCAGCACGACCTGTCACTCAAGACAGTGGCCCAGGTGTGCAATACCAATCGCACCTACCTGGGCCGCTATTTCGCCTCGCAGGGTCTTACCTACTATACTTATATTAACAAGTTACGCATCAACCACTTCCAGTCGCTCTACCGCGAAGCCATGAAAGAGGAAAGCACCACCTTCACCCTGCAGCAGTTGTCAAAAGACAGCGGCTTCGTCAGCTATAACACCTTCTCACGTGCCTTCCTTGCTTGCACGGGCATCAGCGTCCGCCACTGGTCAGAACAAGTGAAACTGGAAGAGTAGGCTTATATCATTCTATCTTTTTATTTTGATGGATGACACAAGTACCAGTGTGTTGAGACAGATGGTGAGCAGATGGTAGGGACGGGCTACTGCCTTTGGTGAATAGCCAATGAGCAGCAGGGTGTCTATCTTCTCCGTGTTCTTTTGTAGCTAGAGGAAGATGTCATGCCTCCATTTCTATCAATTCGTAGTTCTTGCTTCGTCCCCCCTCACCAGTATCACGCAGGATGCCTTTCTTTATAAGGTCTTGAATGTCACGCAATGCAGTGTCTTGTGAGCAATGGCATATCTTAGCCCATTTCGATGTATTCAACTTCCCTTCGAAGCCATCCCATAGGCGGTTGAGAACTTTTCGCTGACGCTCGTTGACAGATAGATCTGCATGACGATTCCAGAAGTCTGTCTTTTGTATCACCTTATCCATTTTGCCAATAGATGCGGTGATTGCCTGATAAAGCGTCCGCAGGAACCACTCAACCCATTCAGTAATGTCGGTGCTGCTTTTCTGTGTATGTTCAAGAATCTCGTAGTAGTTCTTGCGGCTGTTCAGTATGGATGATGACAGGCTATAATACCGCTGTGCCATTCCGTCGGCTCGTGCCAACATCATTTCTGTTAATGTACGACAGAGCCGCCCATTTCCGTCATCGAAGGGGTGAATGGTAACGAACCACAGGTGTACGATAGCAGCTTTTATCAGCGGGTCCATCTCGGTGCTTGAATTAATCCATTTAATAAACAGCTTCATCATATCAGGCACAAATTTGCTGGGAGGAGCTTCAAAATGTACTTGATAATGACCCATTGCACCTGATACGACTTGCATGGCCTCCGTTGATTGCCGCCAGTTGGCAACGGTAATCTTGTATGTGCCACTATATCCTGTAGGGAACAAAGCAGCGTGCCATCCGAAGAGGCGTTCGTCAGTCAGAGGCTGTTCTGCGTGTTGAGTTGCGTCAAGCATAATCTGAACCACTCCCTCGACATAATGATCAATACGTGGTAGTCCAGCATAAGGCAAACCCAACTGCCTGGCCACAGACGAGCGTACACTATCATGGTTAAGCACCTCACCCTCTATTTCTGCTGAGTGAACTATCTCTTGCGTCATTGCATCAAGAAAAGTGTTGGTTTTTTGTACAAAGCCGAACATACTGACGATGCCAGTCAGCCTGCCCAGTTCTTGATGTACTTCACCAAGAAGCCGAGCTATCTGTTCATTATTCCAAATGAATCGTGGCCACTCTTTATCTTGCCAAATATATTTTATACTCATAGATTATTGAATTTGGCGACAAAGATAGCAATTTAAAATGAGACTACAAAACAAATGCGGCAAAAAATAGAAATTTTTCTTCGCAAATATGCGGCTTAATATTCCGCAATAAACACATTTGCCCCATGATTATTGTGGCAATCCTGTCTGGCAACCAGTTTCTTCATCGCCCTGCAAAGGTACGAATAAGCGAGGACAATACAAAACTTTTTTACCTTTTTTATCCCCGAATTATAGCCGCCCCTTATCCCCGAATTTCCCACCCGAATTTCCCACCCGAATTTCCCAGGAGCCTCTTCACGACCGTGAGGAGCCTCCTCACGACCGTGAGTGGCCTCCTCACGGCGGTGAGTGGCTCACTCACGGAAATCCCGCACGCTGGGATTTTCCTTACCGATCCAGTCATCATTTCTCAAAATGTTACTTTCGCTGATGTAACATTCCCTCGCGCACGCGCATGTATATAGCGAAACGTCTTTTTATGTGACCCTTCTGACCCT
>CAMKTS010000047.1 GCA_946415755.1 uncultured Prevotella sp.
GAAGAAGCGCCCCACGCATTGGGCCGTCACTGGGTAGGTGTCCAACCATTTTTTTAACCCAACTTTATCAACAGGTCAACCAATGCATCAGCAGAATCGCTAAACTCCAAAATGAAAGGATTCAGAGCACAATTGCATGGCATTGCTGACATACCTTTCTTCATGTATCGTATCTGCACCATCTTCGGCTAAGTCTGCATCAGGCTCCCACGGAAGTTTTCATCTGCACCTTATAAATTAACAACAAGAAATTTTGATTTTTACTCGAATATACTTCTCATTCGACAATAAAACCAAAAAAAATTGCTTTTTGTTTTGTATTGTGATCACTTATTCGTATATTTGCACTGTGAAACGTCAATAGAATTCGCTTATGCTTGACAGGACGCAGACCATAGAAAAGCTGAAGACTACTCGTCAGTATCTTGACGAGCACTACGGCGTACACTCCATGACGCTCTTCGGTTCGCTGGCTCGCAACGAACAGCGAGAGGATAGCGATGTGGACATTTGCGTAGAGATGGTACCCAACCTGTTTAATCGCGCTGGCGTGAAGATCTATTTGCAGAAACTACTTGGATGCGACGTAGATGTGGTGCGGATGCGAGAGAATATGAATCCCTTGTTTAAACAGCAAATCTTGAAATATGGAATTCGAGTCTACTGAGAAACTACAGATGGTCTATGAGACTCAGGCAATGAGTACGCACCCAATTGCACAACAGATGGCCGAAAGGACAAAAAAATAGTTTGATAATAATGCCCAAAATACTAATATATATTACAGCAAAGATTATCTGGCAATTCTTGTTTTGGAATACAGATTACAATGAGAATCGTGCTCATGTACATGTGGGTAAACGCGGTACTGAGCATTTGTGCAAGATATGGTTGGAACCTACAGTAGAAGTTGCACAACAAGGCGATTTGACTGACTCTCAAGCAAAAGAAGTCCTGGCAATAGCCAGTGAATATCGGGAAAAGTTGCTCCAGCAATGGACCCTCTTCAAGCAAGGCAAACGTGTAAGAATGATTACTGTAAAGAAAACAAAAAAGAAGTAAGTTATGTATAAGAAAGAAGGATACTGGGATGTAACGCCAAAGATTAAGTGCCTGTCATTTCCAAAACGCGGAAAGTTTCAAGTAGATTTGCAGGATGGCCGTTCGGTAACGATGCCAATTTCTGCTTTTCCTTCACTAAAGAAGCTATCTGTAAAAGAACGTGAGAACTGGTATCTGATGGGCGGTGGCGTGACATGGGACTCCTGTCCTGAAGTCATACATATTGAGCAGATCTTAGGTAACTATCAGAATTATGCCCACGAGGCTGTATAATGTGAATAATCAATGTGTAACCCTTTAAAACAACGAGCTGCCTATGGGCTGAGAATAAAAGCAAGTACATTGGGATGAGGCAGTACAAGGTGCAGCCACCCACAGGGATTTTAATCAAACAAGATTATTAACTTACAGGTTAGCGTTCCTGTTCGTACTTATTGAAATATGGATTTGAGCTTTTGCTCTTGTTCTTTGAAGCTGAATACCGCCAAATCATTCAATTACAAAGAGAACAAGCAGTCGGAAGGCTCACGCTGTATAGGCGTGGGCTGTTCATGCTTGTTTTTGTAACAGGTCACTTGGCGGTAACCGAGCTTCAGATAAGCATCGAACGGTTCCCCGCCTTTTTATTTATACCAATATGAAAAAGATCTTATTACCATTATTACTGTGCTTCTTCATAAATACACATGCACAGAATGTTTTATGGAAAGCATTTGACACCAACGGCCCGATGGGTGAATGCTTGTTCCCGCAAAACGAAGAAGGGGATATTGTTTTTACGGAAGTTATCAAAACCAATTTGTCTGCAGACACCATATTGGGGCTTGCAAAAGAATTTATATACGACATCAAGAAAAAATACAAAGCGGAGTGCGAAATCGAACTTGAAGGTGTCACGAAATTAGCTTGCAATGTTAAGCTACCTGTAGGGAAGGAATATTTTGTTATAAGTAATGTCTATGCTGGTCCTGTCATGGCATTTGAACGAGCTCAGAGCGAAGTGATTTTTGATATGGTGATAGTTATAAGGGAAGGGAAATACAGATACACTCTTAACAACTTCATCACCAAACGGCGGCGTATCCCTGGAGAAGGCAAAAACGATGGTCAATCAAACGTCATACACTGGCAGAGGGTGAATAGTCTTACAAAAGAAACTCCAAAGAAAGGCAAGGAGCGAGAAGAATACTTACAGATGATAGAATTTGAAAAAGCATCCTATCAAGCCGAATATAACGCTGTTCAGAATGTTATCAAAGGGTTAAGAAACATGACCGAATTAAATGATGACATATAGACGTTGACGACATTGTGTGATCACGGTTCTCTCAGGTGATTACAGGTCGGTTCTCTGATTCTTTCTTTAAAGAGAAACAGAACAGAGTGAAGAACAGGATGGAATCACCGCTCCATCCTGTTCTTGCAAAATAAAACGTTCTGTCAATCCAAGTTGGAATACGAAATCGACATTCTCGCCTATCAACTCTATGGCTTGACGGAAGAAGAACCAACGGTCGCTGTTCGCGAAGCGAGGTAAAGCAAACCAGAATCCAGGAGGGGAAAGAGTAAAAAAGTTGGTCAAAAATTTAGCTTTTTGCTGAATTTTGTCACAACTCATCAAAGATAAAAATGAATATTACCCGATTTTGGTGCTTTTTTATGATTTGGAGGGGATTATTCAAAAAAATATTTGTAACTTTGCAGCCATTATTTAATAAGGTATATGGAATTAGCAAGCAAATACAATCCACAAGAGGTGGAATCGAAATGGTATCAATACTGGGTAGATAACAAACTGTTCAGCTCGAAGCCTGACGGCCGCGAGCCGTATACCATCGTCATTCCGCCGCCCAACGTGACGGGTGTGCTGCACATGGGCCACATGCTCAACAACACCATTCAAGACATCTTGATACGACGCGCACGCATGAAAGGAAAGAACGCCTGCTGGGTGCCGGGAACCGACCACGCCTCAATAGCTACAGAGGCGAAAGTGGTGAAAAAACTGGCCGCAGAAGGCATCAAGAAACGTGACCTTTCGCGCGAGGAGTTCCTGAATCATGCATGGGACTGGACGCACGAACATGGCGGCATCATACTCAAGCAACTGCGCCGACTGGGAGCCAGCTGCGACTGGGATCGCACAGCATTCACGATGGACGAAGTGCGCTCGGAGAGTGTCATCAAGGTATTTGTCGACCTCTATCGCAAAGGATACATCTATCGCGGACTCCGCATGGTGAACTGGGATCCGAAGGCACTCACGGCCCTCTCGACAGAGGAGGTGATATACAAGGAAGAGAAAAGCCACCTGTTCCACCTGAAGTATTATGTGGACGGTCTAGAAGAACTAGACGGACAAGAGAAACTGGAAGAAGAAGGGAACGTTATCCACCACGACGCGAAAGGCTACTATGCAGTAGTGGCCACCACCCGCCCGGAAACCATCATGGGCGATACGGCTATGTGCATCAACCCGAAAGACCCGAAGAACCAGTGGCTTAAGGGCAGAAAAGTAATAGTGCCGATGGTGGGCAGAGTGATTCCCGTTATCGAAGACCGCTACGTAGACATCGAGTTCGGTACCGGCTGTCTGAAGGTGACACCCGCTCACGATACGAACGACTACATGCTGGGCAAGACGCACAAGCTGGAGACCATCGACATCTTCAACCCCGACGGTACTATCAGCGAGCAGAGCCCCATCTACGTGGGAATGGATCGCATGGAGTGCCGCAAGCAGATAGCCAAAGACCTGGAAGCGGCAGGCCTGATGGAGAAAGTGGAAGACTATACCAACAAGGTGGGCTACTCGGAGCGTAACCCCGACACGCCCATCGAGCCACGCCTCTCGCTGCAGTGGTTCCTGAAGATGGAACACTTTGCCGAGATAGCACTCAAGCCCGTGATGGAGGGCGAGATGCACTTCTATCCGCAGAAGTACGTCAACACCTACAAGAACTGGCTGGAGAACATACAGGACTGGTGCATCTCGCGCCAGCTGTGGTGGGGCCACCGCATTCCCGCCTATTACTACCCTGCTGTCGGCGGTTCGTCCGCTGACGAGAAGTTCGTCGTAGCCGAAACCACCGAAGAGGCTCTTGAGCTTGCTCGCAAGGAAAGCGGCAATGCCAATCTGCAACCCTCTGACCTCCGACAGGACGAGGATGCGCTCGACACGTGGTTCAGCAGCTGGCTCTGGCCCATATCGCTCTTCGATGGCATTCGCAATCCGGGCAACGAGGAAATCAACTACTACTACCCCACCTCAGACCTGGTGACGGCCCCTGACATCATCTTCTTCTGGGTGGCTCGCATGATTATGGCCGGGGAAGAATACATGGGCAAGTTCCCCTTCAAAAACGTCTATTTCACAGGTATCGTGCGCGACAAGCTGGGGCGAAAGATGTCAAAGTCGCTTGGAAACTCACCAGACCCCATCGAACTGATTGAGAAGTTCGGTGCCGACGGCGTACGCATGGGGATGATGCTCTCTGCGCCTGCTGGCAACGACATCCTCTTCGACGAGGCTCTCTGCGAACAGGGACGTAACTTCAACAATAAGATATGGAATGCCTTCCGTCTCGTAAAAGGCTGGCAAGTGGATGACAGCAACGCATGCGGCGACACCACTGCCACCAATAAGACGGCCATCGACTGGTTTGATGCCAAGCTGAAGGAAGCCAACGCAGAGTTGGACGATCTCTTTGCAAAGTACCGTATCTCAGAGGCACTCATGGTGGTATACAAACTCTTCTGGGACGAGTTCTCATCGTGGTATCTGGAGATGGTGAAGCCCGCCTACAAAGACGGACAGGCACAACCGGTAGACCGCTACACCTACGATGCTACGCTACACTTCTTCGACGTATTGCTCAAGATGCTGCACCCCTTCATGCCATTCATCACCGAAGCATTGTGGCAGGCTCTCTACGACCGACAGCCCGGCGAGAGCATCATGCGCGAGCAGCTCACGGTGGAGGCTGCCTCTGGCGAAACCAAGCAGCTGATAGCTGATATTGAGATGGTAAAGCAAATCGTTTCGGGTGTCCGCATGGTGCGCTCACAGAAGAATATTGCACCCAAGGAACCGCTCGACCTGCAACACATCAACAAGCAAGCCGACCTGCAGACGTTTGACATACAGGCCTACGAGTCGGTCATCAGCAAGATGGGTAATCTCAGTTCCATCGACATCGTACAGGAGAAGGATGCTTCGGCAGCTTCATTCATGGTGGGAACGGAAGAATTTGCCGTACCTCTGGGCAAACTAATTGACATCGATGCTGAGATAGAGAAGCAGGAAGCCCAGCTGAAGCACCTGGAAGGTTTTCTGGCTGGCGTAATGAAGAAACTGTCGAACGAGCGCTTCGTGCAGAATGCTCCTGAGGCCGTTGTCGCTATGGAGCGTAAGAAGCAAAGCGACTCGGAAGAAAAGATTGCCGCCCTGAAACAGTCACTGGCTGCGCTGAAGGCCCAGCATTAACGATTACCAAGCCATCAGCGCTGAAGCATCAACGTTGATGGTTCGGCTGGTATAACAAGGAATCTGTCACATCACAAAAAAGCATTCCCGAAGTTCCTAACGGAATCTTCGGGAATGTTTTCTTTTAAGGTTGTCGACCTATCGGGCGACGCTTTCCTGTTGTGTAGTAACCAGCCTTTACTTTACCTTGGCAACGATGGCCTTGAAAGCCTCAGGGTTGTTGAGGGCGAGGTCGGCGAGCACCTTACGGTTAATCTCGATTCCAGCCTTGGTCAGTTTGCCCATCAGCACCGAATAGCTCATGCCTTCCTGACGAGCGGCAGCGTTAATACGCTGAATCCACAGGGCACGGAAAGTGCGCTTCTTGTTCTTACGGTCACGATAGGCGTAGGTAAGACCTTTCTCCCAAGTGTTCTTGGCTACTGTCCAAACATTCTTGCGGGCACCAAAGTAACCGCGAGTGAGTTTCAGAATTCTTTTACGTTTTGCACGTGATGCAACGTGATTGACTGATCTTGGCATAGTTTTCTAATACTTTTAATGTTTGACAATAGGTGAATTAACGGAGACACAACAGGTCACGAACCTGCTTCATGTTAGAAACGTCAACGATGGTAGAACCTACCAGGTTACGCTTTTGCTTCTTGGTCTTTTTCGTCAGAATGTGACTGTGGTAAGCATGGTGTCTCTTGATCTTACCCGTACCGGTGAATGAGAATCTCTTCTTGGCACCGGAATTTGTCTTTACTTTTGGCATTGTTTTTAATTTTTAAATTGTTATTATTAATCGGCGACTACGCATATACCTGGCGCGACGCCCTTTTTTTTCATTGAAGATTGAACATTGAAGATTGAACATTGAACATTAATCTTCGCTCTCAGTCAGCTTCTTCAGCGCATCGGCACTAATCTTTGCATTGGCCAGAAGACCACCGTTTGCTGGTGTCTCAACGTCAATTTCCTGCGTTTGCTGCTGGGTGGAATTCTCCTTGGCCTCTGCCTCTGCGGCCTCACGGTCGCGTGCTTGTTGGCTCTTCTTGGCTGCACCAGCTTTCTTGGGAGCCAGATAGAGGAACATCTTCTTTCCTTCGAGCGAGGGCATCCCCTCTACTTTGGCATATTCCTCCAAATCGTTGGCAAAACGCAACAGTAGCACCTCACCTTGCTCCTTGAACAATATGGAGCGGCCTCTGAAAAAAACGTATGCACGGACTTTGTTACCATCCGTAAGGAACTCCTTTGCATGCTTCAGCTTGAACTGATAGTCGTGCTCATCGGTCTGAGGGCCAAAGCGAATCTCCTTTACCTCTACCTTCACCTGCTTGGCCTTCATTTCCTTCTGGCGTTTCTTCTGCTGGTAGAGGAACTTCGAATAGTCGATGAGCCTACATACAGGAGGATTGGCATTCGGTGAGATCTCCACGAGATCCACGCCTTGGTCGTGTGCCATATCCAGAGCCTGACGGGTGGGTACAACAATCGAACCGTCATCTCCCACAATTCGTACTTCGCGCACTCTGATTTGCTCGTTAATGCGGTATTGATTCTTGATTTTTTCGTTCTTCATCAACTGTTTTTTTCGAAATCGGCTGCAAAGTTACAAATTAGTGCGCAAAACACAAAATAAAATTCGATTTATTTTCGTTTTTCGCACTAAAGTAACTGTTTATCAGGAGTTTTCCACCTTATTCTTCCTCTGGAGTAATCAGTTTGTAGCCTTTTCCGTGGATATTGATGATTTCAATCTGCGGATCCTCTTTGAGGTGCTTGCGCAGCTTGGTGATATAGACATCCATCGAGCGGGCATTAAAGTAGTTGTCGTCAATCCAGATAGTCTTCAGGGCAAAATCGCGCTGCAGGATTTCATTGGCATGTGAGCAGAGGAGTGCCAGCAACTCATTCTCCTTGGTGGTGAGCTTGGTTTGCTTGTCGCCCACACACAGCAGTTGCTTCTGGGTGTCAAAGGTGAAGCGGCCAATGTGGTAGACGCTGCTCTCGCGGTTCTTCTTGCCTCTCACTCTGCGCAGGATGGCTTCTACACGGAACACCAGTTCTTCCATCGAGAATGGCTTGGTGATATAATCGTCGGCACCAATCTTGAAACCTTCCAGGATATCTTCCTTGAGGGTCTTGGCGGTAAGGAAGATAATGGGGATGTCGGCATTGGCCTGACGGATTTCCTGTGCCAGCGTGAACCCGTCCTTCTTGGGCATCATCACATCGAGCACGCAAATGTCGAACTTCGTCTTAAGGAAAGCTTTGTAGCCGGCTTCGCCATCTGGGCAGAGTTCTGCCATATAGCCCTTTGCGGCCATGTATTCACGCAACAGCATTCCCAGGTTCTCGTCGTCTTCGCAAAGAAGAATTTTCAGCTTTTCGTCCATAACCTAATTAATTTAGAATTTAACAATTTACGATTTATAATTTATTTCTGCATTTCTTATGATTCCTTTGTCTCAATCTTCCTTAAGGATGTCTTATGATCTCATTGTGTCTCAGTCTTCCTTGAGGATGGGTAGTGAGATCGTAAACTTGGTACCCTTCCCCAGCTCGCTCTCAGCCTTGATATCACCTTGGTGCAGGTCAACGACTTTTTTGACGTAGGCCAATCCGAGGCCGAATCCTTTGACATCGTGCTTGTTGCCGGTATGTACCCGATAGAATTTGTCGAAGATTTTCTTCAGGTTCTCTTTCTTGATTCCCTGCCCCGTATCCTGAATGCTCAGATACAGTTTATCGGCATCGTTCCAGGTGCGCAGGTAAATATTCAGCGGCTCGTCAGGTTTGCGATATTTTACGGCATTGTCTAACAGATTGGTGATGGCGTTCTGGAAGTGTACCTCGTCTACGAAGATGGCTGAGTCGATAGCCTCTATCTCCGTATAGATCTTTCCACCGGTATGCTCAACGCGGAGGTTGAACGACTGTGAGATATTCTCCACCATCTCGTTCAGGTCAAGCTCCTTCTTCTTGAACACCACGCTCTTCTTGTCGAACATCGACATCTGCAGCACCTTCTCTACCAGGAAGCGCAGTCTTTTCGATTCGTCGGTAATGACACCGCTGAGATGCTTAGTCATCTGCTCCGACTTGGTGATGCTATCGTCGTTCATCATCTGCGCAGCCAGTGAAATGCTGGCGATGGGCGTCTTCAGCTCGTGCGTCATGTTGTTGATGAAGTCGTTCTTGATTTCCGTATAGCGTTTCTGACGGAAAACCACCACGATGGTGAACAGGAATGTAATCAGCAGCACGATGGTGAAGATAAGGCTGGGTATCATAAACCGAACCGATGAGAAGATGTAGGAGTGCATCTCAGGGAAGTGGATGCGCACAATGCCTCGCTTTGACTGCGGATCGTTGAGGAAGAGCACCTGCTGGTAGGTATATTCCTTGCCTTTCTCCTCGTAGTCAGGACAGCGGTAAACCTCTCGGCCGTCGGTTGTTGAGACGGTGAAGTGATACGGGATGTTGATACCGTTGTTCATCAGTTCATTAAGGATATCGCTATCCAGCATACGGAAGTTGATGCGCTCCTTCAGCGGTTTGTCGCTGGCAGTATAGAGGATATTGTATACCACCTCGTCGAGGAGTCCTTTCTGGTAGACATAACGCTGGCGCACTATTTCCTGCATCGTCTTGGCGGCATCCACCAGCGAACTCTTGTCCTTGTTCAGTATCATTGCCTTGGGTACAGCGGCAGGCTTCATCTCGAAGGTCTTCAGCTGGAAGGATGAATACACCGTACCATCGTCGGCTGCTACGGCAAACTGATGGGAATGCTTGATAGTTCCACCAATGCCGTCAACGGTTACCGAGTCCTGCTTGAAGGCTCTCCGTTCCGTCTCGTTGACATCTTTTTCCAGATAGCGCAGCGTCTCGTTCATCTCCATATTGTGTGACACCTGGTATAGCGAACGGTTCACACTCTCATCGAACTGCTCTTTCTTCATTTTCACCATCTCCTCCAAGTAGGAGATCTGAAGGAAGAGCAAGCCGAGAAATGAGAATCCCATGATGACTGCAATAGCCCAAATTGTTGACTTCTTCATATAAAGTTTGCGTTCTTGCTGCAAAGATACTACATTTACAGCAAGAACGCGCTATCTTGAGTTAATTATTTCCGTTAATTTTAACGATATTAACCAAATCGGTCTGTTATAATTAAAAATGTAAATCTATGTTTATCCCTGCCTGAATAGGATTGCCCCTTTGTGCGAACACTTCCGCCACTCCAGTAGCCTTGCTCTGGATGGCAAAGGTGTTGTAGTGTGTGTCGGTCAGATTTCTGCCCCACAGGGTGA
This sequence comes from uncultured Prevotella sp., assembly GCA_946415755.1. Taxonomy (GTDB): domain Bacteria; phylum Bacteroidota; class Bacteroidia; order Bacteroidales; family Bacteroidaceae; genus Prevotella. The sequence goes on from CAMKTS010000047.1 coordinate 9,853, forward strand.
ATGTGGCACAGCCCATCTCGGCACTGATGCGCGCCCCCAGCAGCGCATAGAACTTCTGACTGTACGAGTTGGCTTCATCCCAGTAGATCTTGCCGTTTCCTGTCAGGTTCAATCCAAAGGTGAGTGCCTTGACAGCTCCCTGCTTCAACGGAATCCTGTAGTCGGCAGTTATGCTGAACGCATGTTGCGGCACAAAGGGTACGCGTTTTCCCTTGTAACTCACATACTGATTCCTGCCATTCACCCTCACGCTGTCTTCGTATTCCCTGAATGTGGCGTTGGTAAGACTGTAGGTGGCAGACCAGCTGAGACGGTTGTCGAGAACTTTTCCGCGCAGCGCCATCTCCAATCCGTAAGAGGTGCTCCTACCGGCATTCACCATGATGCGTCCGAAGTTATAGTCATCGGCCATTACAGACAACTGCTGGTTTCTGATGAGCATATAATAGATGGCGAAATCGGCTTGCACTTTTCCTCCAAAGAGGTTGTTGACGTGTGTGCCTGCCTCGAAGTTCCAGCTCTCTTCCGGCTTGTAGCTGATGTTCTGGTTGATGCGTTCATAGTCGGCGGCATCGAACGAGAGTGCCACGTCGCCACCGCTTAGTGCCTTGCCATTACTCATAAACAATGTCTGATAGATGTCGGAGAACATCTGTATGTTGTATCCTCCAGCACGGAATCCCTTCGAGGCGGTGGCATAGACGTTAGAGCCTCGTTCGTCCCATCGCCATGTGATGCCCACTTTTGGTAGCAGCTGGCGGAATGAGCGGCTGTCGGCACCATTCAGCCGGGCGGTCATCACGTTGGTCTTGTCCATTCCACGTGGCATTCTTGGCGACATTGCCGGCATAGCGTAGTGCAGGCCCAGCAGGCCGTCTGTATCGTATTCGGCTTTTACGTGACTGTAGTCATAGCGAAGGCCGAGTATTACGTCCAGATTGTCGGCAATTGTAAAGGTTGACTCGTGGAATACCCCCAAATTGGTGGTCGGAGTGCGGAATCGTTCTGACACGTAGAAAGCGGGTATCTCCCACGTTGTAAACATGTTGGCTATCTGTGGCGGCATCATTTTCAGGATGCGCTGTGCCGTCTGTTCATTCATGGCCATCCCGAAGTTGACAGGAGCCTCTGTTCTGAGCCACTGTCTGGAAGCCGATACGCCAAACGTCCACTGCCACCATCCTTTTCCTCTGCTTCTGATGGCTACTTCCTCCGTCAGTGCATGTTGCAGCTGCTTCTGTGTCAGGTGCATGAAATCGTCGGCCACATAGTCTTGATCCATCTCCATCGCATCGTTCAGCCACTGCCACGAGGTAACACTCGACAAGAGCCATTTGTCTGCCTCGTACTGCATAGTAAAACCTGTGGTCAGCATTTTTCTTTTGTAGGTGTTCATCACCGTTGTCGAGGGAGCGTCCACGCTGTTAGCCAGCACGTCGTACCGTCCATAGGGAAAGGCATTCTGGTTGGTATATTGGTAGTCGGTGGTCAGATCCAGTTTCCAGCGCTCTGCAGGCTTCCATACCATCCGCATGCGCCCTCCAGCCTCGTTCGACTGGTCGTTCCACTCGTTCAGGTTTTTGTTTCTGAAGAATCCTCGCTGTCCGTTGTAGAAGAGAGCTGCAGAGAAAGCGAAGCTGTCTGACGGCCGATGATAGTGTGCCAGTTCTACGTGTCTGGTCAGCCCTGTTCCGATACCAGCATGTATGTCTGTTCCCTGATAGTTCATGGGATTCTTCGAATAGATGCGCACCAGTCCTCCTTCGGTATTCATCCCGTAGAGGGTGCCTTGCGGGCCGCGCAGGATGTCCACGCGGTCTATCTCGTAGAAGTGGTGGTTGAATGCCGCCTTTGATACCAGTGGCACGTGGTCGTAATACACTCCCACAGCCGAGTTGTTGATGCGTGTTCCTGTACCTCGCACGTAGATGGACGAGGTGAGCCGCGAACCGTATTGTGGCATCTGGAAGGATGGCACATAGCCCGACAGGTCGCTGAGGTCGCGAATGTTCAGCCTTTGCAGTTCTGCTCCATCAAATGCCGTGCTGCTCAGGGGTTGCCTTCTCAGCAGTCGCCCGTCTTTCGGCTGTGAAACCACTACTACCTCGTCGAGGTCAACTACCCGCGAGGTGTCTGTCAGCTCTATGGCTTGTGCATTAAGTGATGTCAGGAGCAATACTCCCGACAGTAAGCGTAAGTTCATCATTATGGTTTGAATAGAATTGTGGTGCAAAGGTACCGCTTTTCCCCTACCCTCGCAATCCTTATTTATGGGGATTTACCGATATGGGAACTGTCGTTGCCTGACGGCTTCGAACATCAGTATGGCAGCCGATACTGAGACGTTCAGCGAGTCGACGGCTCCCAGCATGGGGATGCGGATGTGCTCATCGGCCGCTTGTCGCCACTGGTCGGTCAGTCCTGTTGCCTCTGTTCCCATCACGATGGCTGTGGGTGCCTTCATGTTCGACTCGTAATAGAAGCAGGAGTCCTGCAGCTGTGCGGTGAGAATCCTGATGTGGTGCTGCTTCAGCCACTTGATGCACGCTGCCGATGTGGTGGCTACGCAGGGAACATAGAAGAAGGCACCTACCGACGAACGGATGAGGTTGGGATTGTAGAGGTCGGTCAGCGGGTCGCAAACGATGACGGCATCCACGTTGGCTGCATCTGCCGAGCGCAAGATGGCTCCCAGGTTGCCTGGCTTCTCTACGCTTTCGAGCACTACGACGAGTGGCCGTTCCGACAGTTTCAGCCCTTCGAGCGTCCTGTCTGCTGCTCTCACCTCGGCGATGATGCCCTCCGTTCCTCCGCGATAGGCCACCTTATTATATATAGCAGGGGTTACCTCTATCAGCCTTGCACCTTCTGCGCGCGGTGCCTCCCCTCCGAAGATTTCAGGACAGCAGAACAAGGTCTCTACTTGGTAGCCATTGTTGATGCAGTGTTCTATCTCGCGTTTCCCCTCTACGACAAACAGGCCGCTTTGTCGGCGCGCAGAGGACTTCTGCTGTAGTTCCAGCAGTTGTTTGATTTTGGGATTCTGCGTGCTGCTGATGCGCTCCGTCGGCCAGTTATCGTGATTCATCGCTCTATGCATTCCTAATTCAGTGTTCCAGGTGTATTCAGAGTACCAGGCATATTCAGAGTTTCTCGCATTCCTTTATCCACAGTTCGCTGGATGCATCGCTGGGCATTCTCCAGTCTCCTCTTGGCGACAGCGAGATACTTCCTACCTTGGGGCCGTCTGGCAAGCACGAGCGTTTGAACTGCTGTGCGAAGAATCGCCTTGAGAAGGTGGTGAGCCACTTCTTGATGGTTGCAGCATCATAGGTTCCTTCGAATGCCTTGCAGGCCATCAGATAGATCTTGGCGGGTGAGAATCCGTAGCGCATCATGTAGTAGAGGAAGAAGTCGTGCAGCTCGTAGGGGCCTACCAGGTCTTCCGTTTTCTGCTTGATGTTGCCCTCTGCATCGGCAGGGGTCAGCTCTGGCGAAATGGGGGTGTTGACCACATCGATGAGTGTGTCGCGCTGTGCGCTGAAGATAGGCAACATGGCCATATAGCGTATCAGATACTGGATGAGTGTCTTGGGGATGCCAGCATTCACTCCGTACATCGACATGTGGTCGCCGTTGTAGGTAGCCCATCCGAGTGCCAGTTCCGAGAGGTCGCCTGTACCCACTACCAGCGCATTGAGCTTGTTGGAAAGGTCCATCAGAATCTGTGTGCGCTCGCGAGCCTGTGCATTCTCGTAGGTCACGTCGTGCTTGGCAGCCTCGTGTCCGATATCGTGAAAGTGCTGCATGACGGCCTTTGCGATGGGAATCTCCATCTGTGAGATGCCCAGCGACTGCATGAGCGATGTGGCATTGTCGTGGGTGCGGTCGGTAGTGCCGAAGCCTGGCATCGTAATGCCTACGATACCCTTTCTGTCGTATCCCAGCTTGTCGAAGGTGCGCACGCATACCATCAGTGCCAGCGTAGAGTCGAGTCCTCCGCTGATTCCCAGCACCACGTGCTCGCAATGGGTATGGATGAGCCGCTTGGCCAATCCTGCCGTCTGGATATTAAGTATCTCCTCGCAGGTAGCGGCCATCTCATAGTCGGCAGGGATGAACGGATGCCGCTTGATGGTGCGCTCCAGCAGGAAGGGATGGTTGGCTTCCTGTGGCTTGGCCTTGATGATGGTTGCTACGTCGTTTCGCTGTGCATTGATAAAGGTCGAGTTGGTATGACGGTCGGTGCGCAGCCGTTCTACGTCAATCTGTGCCGTTATCAGCTGTGGCTGGAACAAGTAGCGTTCGCCCTCTGCCAGCAGCTTCCCGTTTTCGAATATGATGGCGTTGCCTCCATACACTACGTCCTGCGTAGATTCTCCAAAGCCGCACGAGGCATATACGTAGGCACTCATGGTGCGCGCACTCTGCTGTGCCAACAGTGCGCGCAGGTAGTTGTGCTTGCCAATGAGTTCGTTGCTGGCAGAGCAGTTGAAGATGATGTCGGCACCGGCCATCGTCAGGTTGTTGCTGGGGGGTACGGGTGCCCATGCGTCCTCGCAGATCTCCACGCCGAACTTAGCACCGGTAATGGTATTGAACAGCTTGGGTTCTGCCGACACCGTCAGCGGCGAGCCAGCCAGATACAGCTCCGTGGGATTGAGGTCTTGAGCAGAGGCGAACCACCGTTTCTCGTAGAACTCGTTATAGTTGGGAAGATAAGTCTTGGGGACGATTCCAAGCACTGCACCCCCCTGTACCACTACGGCGCAGTTGAGCAGCAATCCGCCAGCCAGTATGGGCATTCCCACAATGCTGATGACATCCATCTTGCGGGTGAATTCCAGGAGCATGAGCAGCCCTTCCTCGGCCTTGTTGAGCAGCAGCGTCTCTTTGAACAAGTCCTGGCAGGAATAGCCTGTGATGCACAGTTCGGGGAAGCACACCACCTCTGCGTGCTCTTCTTCTGCCATTGCGATGAGCCGTTCTATCTCCTGCACGTTGTATGTTACGTCGGCTACGCGGACGGCGGGTACTGCCGATGCTACTTTGATAAAACCGTATTTCATTTCTTTATTTCTATTTTTGAGGTATTCTTGGGATATCGTTTAGTTGCGGATGTCGGTTATTAGATTTTTTCGAGATTTTTGCGGGATGCCGATGTTCAGGGTATGAGTAGCGACGAGTCGCCGTAGCTCAGGAAGCGGAAATCGTGCGCGAGGGCGTAGTCGTAGATGGTGCGCCAGTCGCCCTTGACGAATGCGCTGACCAGCAGCAGCAGCGTTGACTGTGGCTGGTGGAAGTTGGTGACGAGCATGCTTACTATCTTGTAGTCGTAGCCGGGGGCGATGATAATCTGTGTCGACGAGTGCAAGACGGTGAGCTGCCTGCGAGTCATCCAGTCGAGCAAGGCCTGGAGGACTTTCACCGTCTCTCTGCCGGAATCATCCGCTTGCGCTTCATTTCTCCTTTCTCCTTTCTCATTTCTCATTTCCAGATAGGGTTCCCACTGGTCGACGTGCAGCTCGTCTTCGCTGATGTCAGCGTTCTGCATCACTTTCAGCCCCATGTAGTACAGGCTTTCGAGGGTTCGCACGCTGGTGGTTCCCACGGCGACGGCGTGCCCGTGGTGGGCGATGAGTCGCTCGATGGTATGCCGCTGCACGGCGATATACTCGGTATGCATGGGGTGTTCGCCGATGGTGTCGCTCTTCACGGGTCGGAAGGTGCCTGCTCCTACGTGCAGCGTCAGTTCCTCACGCTCGATGCCTCGGCTGTCGATAGCTGCCAGCACACGGTTGGTGAAGTGCAACCCTGCGGTTGGTGCGGCCACACTGCCTTTGATTTTCGAGTACACCGTCTGGTAGGTGGTCTTGTCGCTCTCCTGTGTCTCGCGGTTCAGATAGGGAGGGATGGGCAGTTCGCCTGCCGCGTCGAGGATTTCGGCAAAGCTGACAGCGGTGGTCGGCTGATTGTCGGCGGCGGTATCAGAGATATCCTTCCACGAGAATGCTATCAGCTGGCTGGTACCTTGTATACCTTTGCGCTCGGCAGTGATTTCCAGCTGTCTGCCGCCTGTCTCTATCTGCCTGACCAGTGTGCCCTCTTTCCATTTCTTCAGGTTGCCCACCAGACAGAGCCATTCGCAGCACTGGCGTGTCTGGAACATCTGTTCGTAGTCGGCCGGTCGGGCTGGCTCCAGCAGGAATATCTCGATGAGTGCGCCACTGGCCTTGCGGAAGTGCAGGCGGGCCTGTATCACCTTGGTGTTATTGAACACCATCAGTGTACCTTCGGGCAGGTATTGCGGCAGGTTGCCGAACACGTCCTCGCCCACCGTGCCATGCCTGTACACCAGCAGTTTCGAAGTGTCGCGCTCGGCTTTGGGGAACTTGGCAATGCGCTCGCCGGGCAGCTCGTAGGTGTAGTCGCTGATTCGTATCTCCTTTGTGTTCATGCCTGCCGATGGTGTTGTGGCGATTTCACTTGACTACGACTTTCTTTCCGTTTCTCACATAGACACCCTTGCCCTTGGGAGTGCCCTTGATGCTGCGCCCGTCGATGGCATACCAGTTGCCCTGCTGTGCTTCCGTTGTGCGCTTCACTTCGCTGACGGCGGTGGGTTCGGTTTCTGCCAGCGTGACAGCCATGTTGCTCAGCTTGATATGCTTGCTGCCGGTGAAGGTGAATACCACCTGTCGGGCATCGCCCGTCCACGCCTGTCCGTTCATCGTGCCGCTGTCGGCCTGCAGGCCATCCTTCGGGTCGGGGCTGATGAAGGTGATGCCGGTAAGCGTGCCGCTGCTGGTGCTCACGGTGAGCGTGTTGCCGGGATAGAGGCGTATCTGCTCGCTGCTGCAGTAGCGGTTGCTGCCTGTGCCGAGTGCATAGGTCACGGTGATACCGTCCTTCTCAGCCGTCAGGTCATCCTTGTTCTTCGAATCTATTGAGCCGCCGTAGCTGGTTCCGAAGAAGCTGTCGGTCAGGTCGTACTGGTGGTCGCCCTGCTCTGAGCCGCCGTTGGTGGTGATGGTATAGGTGGCCTCCATCTGGGTGCTCGTCTTGCCGTCCTTCACGGCTACGGCTTTCAGCGTGGCACTCTCAGTCAGCGTGACGGGTGCGTCGTAGCGGATGGCCTGCACGGTAGCATCGGTACCGTCGGTGGTGTAGTAGATGGTGGCTCCCTCGGTGGTGCAGCTCATCGTCACTGTTACGCTCTCCTTGTAGGTGCCTCCCTCTGGCGAGAACACCGGCTGGCTGACGAAGTCGGCCTGTGAGCCTTCGTAGTTATCGTAGCTGAAGGCCACGTTGGTCTTGCTGCCCCAGGTGTATTCCTCCAGGCCTGGATAGTCGACGTAGGGGTTGCGGTTGCCCTGCACTTCGAATACGGCATTGTTGCGCTGTATCTCGCGTTCGTCTACTGGGTCGGCCTTCGACCAGCGCATCATCATGTTGAGTGCCCACTGGGTGAGTCCAGGATAGCTGCTGGTGAAAACATCGTTTCCCCAGCTGCCGCACGAGCTTTCGTAGCGCGTAATCATGTAGAAGTAGATGCGTGCGATGTCGCCCTTGATCTCGTCGTTAGGCTCAAACACGGTGCCGCTGTAGCCTTCGGTCTTGCAGGAGCCGAGCTTCGAGTAGCCGTTGGCCGACTGGTAGGTTGCCACGTTGACCTCGCCGAAGGGATAGTTGCTGCGACGGTTGTTCACATAGCCGTCGGTGGGCAGCACGTGAACGATGTCCGACTTGATGCCTGAGCCGCTGAACCAGCTCTGCGGCACACTGTGCTCGCGGTTGTACATGTCGCCCTCCTTGTTGTAGTTGCCCTTGTTGTCAACGCCGTGGCGGTAGTTGGTGGCGTTCGAGTACCAGTCGCGCACGTACCCGTCAGCTCGCGTATCGGTCTTCTTGTAGGCCTCGTAGAGTCCGTCGTAGCCAACATTGGTGGGGTTCACAATGATGGCGGCCAGCGAGGTCTTGAGGGCTGCGCCCTTCTTTCCGTCGGCGTTAGCGTAGTAGGTATTGGAGCCGTTGGGGCCTTGTGCCCGTGTGCTGACTGTGGCCAGTGTCAGCAGCAGTGATAGCAGTGTACTTTTCATGCGATATGTCTTGTTTGATTAATGGTTGTCGAATCGTTTCACTTATATGATGCAAAGGTACAGCTTTTTTTTGAATCCTCCAAATTTTTCCGAAAAAAAACGGCGCAGGGGTGATTCTCCGTGGATAGCCCACACAGCCACCTCCATCGCCTAAC
>CAMKTS010000048.1 GCA_946415755.1 uncultured Prevotella sp.
ACGAGACCAACCTCTACCACCGTATGTTTGTCTATACCAAGCAGTTCGACTGGGAACAGATGTGGGCCATTGCCGACAACATCACCGACGAGGCAGCCATCCGTGCCAAGGCCGAGGACATCCTGGCTACCTTCGACATCGAGGGTGGCGGCACCGTAGAGAAGGTTTGGGATATGGCGAAATATGTGGTGGCCTTCGAACAGTGGGTGAAAGACGAGCAGCTGGGCATGATTGCCTCTCACTATGCAGGCTTCGCGCAGGGTGTGGCTGGCAAGCTTGACTCGATGCTCATTCCTGCTTTCTCGATGTTGATTAAGCAGCACACCGCTTGTGCCGTAGAGGGCGATATGAAGGTGGCTATGGCCATGTCGATTCTGAAGACCATCAGCGGCACGGGTACACTGGCTGAGATGTATAGCATCGACTTCCCCAAGGATATCTGTATCATTGGTCACTCTGGCTCCGGCGACTTCGACATCTCGCAGGCCAAGAAGCCGACGATGAAGATAGTACCCGTATTCCACGGCAAGACGGGTGGCGGCTACCTCACGCAGTTCTATCCTCCCACCGGCCCTGTCACCTATCTGGCCATTACGCAGGATAAGAATGGTGTGTTCAAGTTCGTAGTAGCTGAGGGTGTGAACGAAGATGGAGAAATCTTTACCTTCGGCGACACCAACATGCGCACGAAGTTCTCGCTGCCCTGCCGTGAGTTTGTCAACAAGTGGAGCGAGGCCGGTCCTACACACCACATGGCAGCCGCAGTAGGTCATCACATTGATACAATTCTGAAGGTAGCTAAGATATTTAATATTGAGTGTGATATTGTCTGCCGTTAATTAAGAATTAAGAGTTAAGAATTGAGAAAAATGGCAAATAGTGGAAGTTTGAAGAGCACCATAGCGGTGTCTCTCACCAATTATCTTGATGCAGGCGCCATCGTGGCTGGTGCATCAGGTTTGACCTTGTGGCAGAACTACCTCGGGCTCTCTGAGGTACATCTGGGATGGCTGAACTTTATCTCCGCCAACTGTTTGGGCGCTGCCATTGGTGCCATCATCGGCGGATTCCTGGCTGACAAGTACGGTCGTAAGTTCATCTTCACCTACAACTTGCTGGTCTATATGACGGGCGTGCTGCTCATCATGTTCTCGATGAATTTCCCCATGCTGCTGGCTGGCTTCCTGGTGACAGGTATCTCCGTAGGTGTGGGTGTTCCCGCTTCGTGGACGTATATCAGCGAGAGTTCTGAGGTTAACAACCGTGGTCGCAACATCTGTATTTCGCAGATGTCGTGGGGCTTCGGACCGATGTGTATTCTCTTGTTTGGTATGCTCTTTGCCCCTGGGGGCTATCTGTTCGGATGGGTCGAGTCTGTAGCTCACCTGTTTGGCGGTGTCGATATGTCGCAGGAGGCTGTCAACGCCTTCTCGTCGCGCATCGTGTTCTTCACTCTGTTTATAGTGGCCTTCATCGCCTGGAACTTGCAGCGTCAGCTGCAGGAGAGTGCTGAGTTTACAGCACAGAAGGAAGAAGACAAGAAGGCGGGTGTGATGGATAATATCAAGGTGCTCTTCTCCAACAAGATTGCTGTGCGCACCGTGATTTTCCTCGCCACCATCTATCTGACGTGGAACCTCGTGGCTTCGGTGATGGGATTCTTCCAGCCGCACATCTATGAGACGGCAGGTGGCGTCACTAACGAGCAGGCCAACTGGATGAACTGCATCCAGTGGTTTATCATCGTTGCCGTGACGTTTGTCGTATCGAAACTCATCGACAAGACATCCCATAAGGCCATCTACGCCTTCGGCCTCCTCGTGGCTATTGCCGCCTGGCTGGTTATTGTCACCATAGGGGTCAATGGTATGGTGGGACTCTGGCTGTTTGCCATCCTTTGGGGGGTACAGGGCGGTTCGTCGCCTCAGATTTTCTATGCGCTGTGGGGTAGCGAACTCTTCCCTGCCAAGTTCCGTGCCGGTGCCCAGGGCTTGATGTTCTTCATCGTCCGTGGCCTCTCAGCTGTTTGGGGCCTTATCTTCACCATCATCTATGGTGACAACGGCGAGGGCTTTACCATTGCCGCCTGGTGTATGATAGTCCTGCTGGCAATCTCGCTCGTCGTAGGCTTCCTCGGTGTCCCGAATACCCGTGGTCGTGCCCTCGACGAAATCACCAAGGAACGCTATGGCGAGAATTATTAATCTTCGAAATATCGAAATATCGAATTATCGAATTATCGAAATAACGAAATAACGAAATAACGAAAATATGAAAAGTATATTAGAAGGCCGTACTGAACTGAAGGCCGTGATAGATCAGATTGCCGAGGTTACTGGATACCTCTGGCAGAAAGGATGGGCAGAGCGTAATGGCGGTAATATCACTGTCAACGTCACAGAGTATATGGACGACGAGTGCAAGGCTATGAAAGCCATTTCGGAAGTCAAACAGATAGGCATGTTCCTGCCCCAGCTGAAGGGTAAGTATTTCTATTGCAAGGGAACGGGCAAACGCATGCGTGACCTGGCCCGTGAACCCATGCAGAACGGTAGCATTATCCGCATCTGCGATGACTGTGCCTCTTACGAGGTCATTGCCGATGTCAATGTGGTGCCGACATCCGAGCTTCCTACGCATCTGGCTCTGCAGAACTATTTGTTGGAGACGGGGTCGTGTTACAAGGCCACACTGCATACGCATCCCATTGAACTGGTGGCCATGAGTCATATCCGCCGTTTCCTGAAAGGCGACGAGATGACACGTGTGTTGTGGTCGATGATTCCAGAGACACTGGCTTTCGCACCGCTCGGAATTGGTATCGTCCCCTACGCTATGCCATCATCGGTAGAACTGGCTGAGGCAACGTTGGAGCAGATTAAGATACATGATGTCGTAATGTGGGAAAAACATGGCACGGTGGCCGTTGGCCAGGATATTATGGATGCCTTCGACCAGACCGATGTGCTCTGCAAGGCTGCCAATATCTATATGTGTGCCCGCAGCATGGGCTCTGAGCCAGATGGCATGACGGCAGCACAGATGAAGGAGGTACAGGATGCCTTTAATCTGCCGAAAAAGCGTCCGTGCTGATGGATGGAGGAATGAAGAACGCTATCATGGTGCCGACAGGGGTGGAGCAGGTGATGCTACATGCCTGTTGCGCACCATGTTCGTCTGCCATCGTAGAATGGATGGTGCAGCACGGTGTGAAACCTACTATCTTCTATTATAATCCGAATATCTGGCCTAAGGAAGAATACGAGATTCGTAAAAACGAGAGCAAAAGACATGCAGAAAGCCTGTCATTGCGTTGGATAGATGGTGACTACGACCATACCAGGTGGTTGGAGGCAGTAAGAGGACTGGAGGGTGAGCCTGAACGTGGGGGGCGGTGCCTGCAATGCTTCACGGTGCGACTGATGGCTACGGCTCTGGAAGCACGCCGACAGGGGATTGCCACCTTTGCTACAACGCTGGCATCATCGCGCTGGAAAAGCCTGGAGCAGATTGCTGAGGCTGGACAGAAAGCACAGGAGGCTGTTGCAGGTACGACCTTCTGGGCACAAAACTGGCGCAAGGGAGGGTTGCAGGAACGACGTAACCAACTCTTGCGCCAATATAGATTCTATAATCAGCAGTATTGTGGCTGTGAGTTCAGTCAAAGACCTTGAACGCATAGCCCTCCGCTATCAGCCACTCAATGGCGGCAGGAAGGGCTGTGCGCAGCTTTTCAATACTCTTCAGTGAGTCGTGGAAAGTGATGATACTGCCGTTTCTGACATAGTGCTTTACGTTGTTCAGCACATCATCGGCAGTCATCCATTTGGAATAGTCACGGGTCACCAAATCCCACATTACAATCTTGAACTTTCTGGAAAGCCATGCATACTGGTCAGGGCGCATCCATCCGTGGGGAGGGCGCACCAGGTTGGTATGCAGGTAGGCATTGGCTTTCTCAACATTATAGCTGTATGTACGAACAGAGTGGCGCAAACCGCCGATGTGGTTGTGTGTGTGATTGCCGATACGATGTCCCTCGTCGATGACGCGCTGATGTAATTCCGGATATTTCCGGGCATTGTCGCCCACCATGAAGAAAGTGGCCTTAACGGCATACCGTTTCAGCACATCAAGGATAAAAGGCGTGGCTTCGGGGATGGGACCATCATCGAATGTCAGGTAGACTGCTCGTTCGTTGTGATCCATACGCCATAGTGCCTTAGGGTACATCCAGCGCAGCCAAATGGAGGGTTGCTCGATAATCACTGCCTTCTTATTGCTTTTGTTGAATTGACGTTCTGTTAAATGGTCATCCTTAGTCCTGGTATAGTCTGCCGCCTTTTCCCTCAAAAAAAGAAGCGATAGCAGACAGTTCCTTATAGTGCTCATCTGCCCATTTCTGGTCTGTCGTCTCACCGAGGGCCATCAGCTGTTGCAGAATATAGAAATGCATCAGGAAGTCGGTCTGCGCCGACTCAAACCGCATACCACTTAGTCCGCAGTACCAGCGCAGGTACTGAATGGAATTCTTCCACATGGCATTGATGATGGCCATAGCCTCCTTCTCTTGGCCCAGCAAGGCCCATGCACGAGCCATATCCAAAGAACCAGAGGAGTAGTTGTGGGCTACATTATAGCTGGGAATCATCTTGGCGGTGTAGCGCAGCACTTCTTCTGCCTGACGGTTCTTGCCTTCGTTGGCTAGTTCAACGGCCAGACGCGACATGATGCGACGATGTGTGTAGCACATGCGCAGCACGGTCTCATCAAGGTAGATGCCCTTTTGGTCGATGCCTCCATATTTGAAGCGCTTCATAATATTGTTGTACGTCTTCTCTACGTCAAAGTTCTTGACGCCAGGAACAGGCTTGCCGTTGATGCTTGTCGTAAATGGCGTGATGCGATATGCCAGACCCTCAGTAATGGTGTTGTCGCCGAGGTTAATGTAGTTCTCGTCTCCCACACTGACGGCTACGTAGATAGGCCGCTCCCAGTTGCATTCAGATAGCATCTCCAGAACCATGAGGTCGCCTTTGTAAAGTGCATTCTTACCTTTCAGCGAGATAATCATCCGTTCTGGAATCGTGTCGCTGGCCATCATCATGCCGCTACGCCGAACGGCTTCCTTGTCAATAGTCATATAGATGGTGTCGGTAGGAATCATGTGCAGGTCTTCGTTCGTAGAGCGAACCCAGTATTTCAGAATGTTCTTCAGCTCAAATGGCTCGTCTCCGAACTGCTCGCGAGCCATTTCGGGATTCTGTTTGTAGTGCTCAAGAACGGCTTGCTTCATCTGGGGCTCTACACGTACGTATTCATTGGTGCCCGCACAGTATTCAATACGCTCCCACGAGATGGGAACTGACGGGGAGTCGTAAGCAGGACGGCGCATCTGGTCGATATACCAGTCGGTCTGCAAATAGCTGAGGTTGCAGACTCGGGCATCGGTGCGAACGCCTTCCACGTCTTGATTGTACCAGAGCGGGAAGGTGTCGTTGTCGCCGTTGGTAAAGATGATGGGGTTACCCTCGTCCTGTAAAGTCATCAGATAGTTTTGCCCGAAGTCGCGGCAGGTGTATCGACCAGAACGGTCGTGGTCATCCCATGTCTGCGAAGCCATCTGTATGGGTACTAGCAGGCAGATGATGCCGACAACTGTAGCAATGACGGCAGCTAATTTCTCGCTATTAGCTTTCATCTTCTCCCTTATCATTTCAACGATGGCAGCCACACCCATGCCACACCAGATTGCAAAGGCATAGAACGAACCAGCGTAAGCATAGTCACGTTCACGAGGTTGCATGGGAGTCTGGTTTAAGTAAATGACGATGGCCAGCCCCGTCATAAAGAACAGGAAGAACACCACCCAGAACTGGCGGATGCCCGTCTGGTCTTTTACGTTGCCGTGATGCTTGGCAAGTGACTGCCAGAAGAGGCCGATAAGGCCTAATATTAGTGGCAGCATGTAGAACACGTTGTGACCCTTGTTCTGCTTCAACTCATCGGGCAGCTTCGACTGGTCGCCCAAGCGCCAGTTGTCAAGCCAATCCCAACCGCTGAGCCAGTTGCCGTGTTCCAGTTCTCCATTGCCTTGCAGGTCGTTCTGTCGCCCGGCAAAGTTCCACATGAAGTAGCGCCAATACATGAAGTTGCATTGGTAGGAAATGAAGAAGCGGAGATTCTCAAATTGTGAGGGAACTTTAACAGTCACCATTTCGCCGCAGCGGTCGAAAGTTTCTTCGCGGCCGCTAATTTCTCCCATCCAACTCTCGTAGGCACTACGGTGGGCAGAACTGTACATACGGGGGAAGAACATGTTTTGCGCATACTTGTACTCGTCTTTGGTGCGGAGAATGAAGTATTCGTCCTTCTCGTCAGACGAAGCCTTCTCTTTGCGTTGCCATACGGGATCACCCTTCGTCATCACAGGTCGGCAGTATTCACCATCTTTCTCCAGAGCGACCTGGGATGTATAGGCTTGTCCGTAAAAGAGTGGACGCTGACCGTATTGCTCGCGGCCAAGATATTCACCAAGTGTGAAGATGTCCTCTGGCGAGTTCTGATCCATAGGTGGGTTGGCTGCAGAGCGGATGACAATCAACGCATAGCTGGAATAGCCTATCATCAGCATGAGCATGCATAGCAGCGACGTGTTTTTGACACGGGCTGTAACCAGGGGCTTCTTGTCTTTCTTATAATGCAACACAAACCACATCACGGCCAATACGACAATGCCGATGAGGGCCGCACTCCATCCATGACCATAGAACGGAATACCCAACATGGCAATAGCTAAAAGAAAGGCTATGTTCTGACGCTTCTCGTTCGTATTTTGATAGGTCTCGCGAATCGCCCAAATTATGATGCCGATGAGCAGGAAAATATAAACAATCTCACCAGTGTTAAACGGACAACCGAACACATTGACAAACAACAGTTCAAACCATCCTCCAACCTGTACGATGCCTGGTACCACACCATAAAGCACGGCAGTCAGGATAGCGATGGAGATGGCTAAGGCAATAAGTGAGCCTTTCAAGTCGCGCTTGGGGTCGTCTGTGGGGAATTTGCGATAATAGTACACCAATACGATAGCTGGCAGGCACAACAGGTTCAACAAGTGTACACCGATGCTAAGACCTGTCATGTACATAATAAGCACCAGCCAACGGTCTGCATGGGGCTGGTCGGCCTGGTCTTCCCATTTAAGGATAAGCCAAAACACCACAGCCGTAAATGCCGAGGAGTAGGCATATACCTCACCCTCGACAGCGGAGAACCAAAAGGTGTCGCTGAACGTGTAGATCAGTGAACCCACCATGGCCGAAGCCTCGATGGCCATCAGGCGTGACCAGCCCAGGTCGGCCAGCGATGTGGCTGAGAAGAATTCGGTATTCTTGATGAGCAGCCGCCTCACCAGGTGTGAGATTGTCCAAAAGAGGAACAGAATGGTAGCGGCCGAGAGCAATGCGCTCATCATATTTACCATGCGAGCCACGTCGCTCGGGTCGCTGGCAAACTGCGAGAACAGATTGGCCGTAAGCATGAAAAACGGTGCACCAGGCGGGTGGCCGATTTCCAGTTTATAACCTGTTGAGATGAACTCCGGACAGTCCCAAAAAGAGGCTGTAGGCTCGATGGTAGAACAATAGACAAAAGCTGCAATGGCAAATGTCAGCCATCCCAGGATATTGTCTATAAGTCTGAATTGTTTCATGCTGTATTGTCTGATTGATATGATTCTAATCTGCAAAGGTACTGCTTTATATCAAGAATGAAGAATGATGAATTAAGAATTAGCGTCGCCTTGTTGTTTTTTAACATTATATGAACAAGCTGGCCCCATAGATGAGCAACACATAGCGCAGGAATTTGCCGATGGTGATGCTGCAGAGCGAGATGGGAATGTTGGCCCGCATGAGACCCAGTACGATGGTGATGGCAGAGCCGAGGATGGGGACGAAAGCGAAGAAGCCCATCCATGCACCGTGTCCGGCCATAAAGCGCGTGGCACGGTCCAGGTCTTTTTGCTTTACGTGCAGGTATTTCTCTATCCATTCCAGTTTTCCCATGCGTCCCACAAAATAGTTGAACATGCCACCTGATACGTTGCCAATGGTCCCGTAGATAATAAGTCCCCACGGGTCGAGTCCTGCAGCCAACAGGCCAGTCATTACTGCCTCACTGGAAAAAGGGAAGAACGAGCCGGCTACGAATGCTGTGATGAGCATTCCCCAGTAGCCGTAACTGATTAGAAGAGATATGATGAAGTCCATAGGTGATATACCGTTAGCAGCAGTGCTGCCGAAGATATGATGGCAAAGGCAATGTTGGTAACTCTTGTATGTGTAAGTGTGATAAAGTGGGCAATCAGTGGTGACGTGTTGATAACCATCAGTCGCAACAATCCGTCATAGTGCTGTGGCTGGAGGGCAAAAAAAGTCATGGATGCCAGATTCATCCAGATAAAGAAGCCGTAGAGTAGTCTGATGCGTATCTTGTCGTTGTGGCGCTTACGTATATAGTGTATGGTGCCGACTGCAGCCATTAGGAAAATGAAAGTGAAGGTGATGATCACCTGAATGTCCTGCGAAACATAGTCTATAGGATAATGAAACACTTCAAGTTGTGAAAAATGGTCGGTCAGCGGGGTGATGTCCTTTCTGTAGATTAGCCAGCAACTCCCTATCCAATAAGGCGTTAGCATTCCCAACAGCGAGGCCGCCCATGTGCGCCATGACAAGGATAGCAGATGCGTGCCCATGAGCATCCATATAATAGGGACGTAATACAGAATGTGGACGAAGACCATGCTGGCCAAGCCAATAAAAAGAAATCCGTAGAAGGTTTTTCCCATAGAATCCTTGTCCTGATAGGTCAGAAACAAGATGACATACGATGCGACCATGCACAGTTGCATGAATGCACCATGCTCAAAAGGAAACAGGAAGCAGGAACAGCATGACAGTATCAGAAAGACGCAACTCACCATGCGGGAGTAGATGCGGATAAGGGCATTTAGGTTGTTCAGCTCCACCATGAGGTAGGTAGTGATGGCAAAGCAGCCAAACTGTACCCACCATTGTTGGGATAACAGTCCGTATGCCACCCATGTGAGTGTGGCTATAGCTGAAGCTCCCAATAATGACAGCTTGCTCTCGGCGATTTTATTCTGTAGGCGCTTTACCATCTACCTCTTAAAGGTCAGCTCCGATGTCTCGGCGGAAATATTTGTCGGTAAACAATATCTTCTGTGCTTCATTAAATGACTTCTGAAGGGCTTCTGACTTGCCCTTCCCATAGCTGCTGACGGCAATGACGCGCCCGCCGTTGGTCACCACCTGACCGTCCTTCAGCATCGTGCCGGCATGGAACACCATGCTGCCTTCAACCTCCTCAATACCCGTTATCGGATAGCCCTTTTTGTATTCTTGAGGGTAACCGCCGCTGACCAGCATTACACAGACGGCAGCACGCTCGTCGAAATCGATGCTGCGTTGGTCGAGATTGCCTTCTGCAATACCCTCGAAAAGGTCTACGATATCGCTCTTCAAACGGAGCATTACACTCTCTGTCTCAGGATCGCCCATACGGCAGTTGTATTCTATAACCATCGGTTCGCCCTTCACGTTGATAAGGCCAAAGAAGATGAATCCCTTATAGTCGATACCCTCTGCTTTCAGACCTTCGACGGTAGGACGGATAATACGGTCTTCAACTTTCTTCATCCATTCCTTGGTAGCAAAGGGAACAGGGGAAACCGACCCCATGCCTCCAGTGTTCAGTCCCGTGTCGCCTTCTCCGATGCGCTTGTAGTCTTTTGCCTCGGGCAGGATTTTATAGTGCTCACCGTCTGTCAGGACAAATACACTGCACTCAATGCCACTTAAGAACTCTTCAATAACTACTTGGCTGCTGGCATTGCCGAACATACCGCCCAACATCTCTTTTAGCTCCTTCTTGGCTTCATCGAGGGTAGGCAGTATCAACACTCCCTTGCCGGCACACAGACCGTCGGCCTTGAGTACGTATGGGGCTTCTAAATGCTCCAGGTATTCCAGACCGTCTGAGAGATGCTCGCCGTCGAAAGTCTCATAGCGGGCGGTAGGAATATGGTGCCGCATCATGAATGCCTTGGCAAAGTCCTTGCTCCCTTCCAGCACGGCACCAGCTTTCGAGGGGCCGATGACAGGGATGTTCTTCGTCCTATTGTCCTGCTTCATGTCATCGTAGATGCCTTTTACCAGTGGATCCTCTGGACCAACCACCACCATGTCTATTCCTTGCTCCACGCAGAACGACTTGATAGTCTCGAAATCATCGGTTTTTATGGCTATGTTCTTGCCAACATTCAGCGTGCCGGCGTTGCCTGGAGCAATGTACAGCTGCTCACATTTCTTACTTTGGGATATTTTCCATGCCAGTGCGTGCTCACGGCCGCCACTGCCTAACAACAGAATCTTCATAGTTATATATACGTAATATGTTTCGTGGTGCAAAGGTACTGCAAACCAAGCGAAATACAAAACAAAAAGGGAAGTTTTTCAGTAGGAAGATTATATTTGCAGCTTGGCAAGACGGTTGCGAAGCGTCTCGGCCTCACTCTTCCTGATAGATAGCACAATCTCACAGGTGTTGTCGTAGGTCTGGCTAATAACATGTGGTGACATGTCTTTGACAATACGCATTACATCGTTCATCTGAGGGTAGGAAAAGGTATAGCTGACCAATTCCTCTACTTGACGGGTCTCTATGGTGGCATGGCTGATGGCATCGGCTGCTGCTTCGCGGTAAGCGATGATGAGACCGCTGGTGCCAAGGTTGACACCACCGTAGTAACGCACTACGACAATAAGGATATCTGTCAGTTCATTGGAGTTGATTTGTCCGAGGATGGGCTTGCCAGCCGTAGAGGATGGCTCGCCGTCATCGTTGGCACGGAACTCGGTGCGCCCTGCGCCCAACATATAGGCATAACAAACGTGGCGCGCATCATAGTATTTCTTACGATAGCCCGCAACGAGTTCTTTCACCTCGTCAACAGTCTTCACGGGATGAGCAAAAGCGAGGAACTTACTCCGTTTTTCAGTGTAGTATCCCTCGCTTGTGCCTGAGATCGTTTTGTATTCGTCGGTCATTTATTCCGAAATCCTGCCATTACGATAATTTGTGAATCACCAGTCCGCTACGCAATTTCGGTTCAAACCAGGTGGCCTTTGGTGGCATAATCTTACCAGAGTCGGCAATGTCCATTATCTGTTTCATGGTGACAGGGTATAGCGCCAGTGCGGCGCGCATCTCTCCAGAGTCAACACGGCGCTTCAGTTCTCCTAATCCACGCAGTCCTCCGACAAAATCGATGCGTTTTGACGAACGCAAGTCGCCGATGTTCAGGATCTCGTCCAGTATTAGTCTTGAGGAGATGTCTACGTCCAGCACGCCAATCGGGTCGCTCTCGTCGTAAGTTCCCTCTTTAGCTTTTAGCGAGTACCAATGGCTGTCAAGGTACAGCGAGAACTCATGCAGGCAGGAAGGCTTGTAATTTTCCGTTCCCTTGTCCTCGACGGTGAAATTGACTTGTAGGGCAGCAAGGAATTCTTCCGAACTCATACCATTGATGTCTTTGACAACACGATTGTAGTCCAGTATGGTCAGTTGAGAGGCTTGGAAGCAGACTGCCATGAAGAAGTTATACTCCTCGTCGCCCTTATGGTTGGGGTTCTGCTTCTGTTTTTCGGCACCCACCAAAGCTGCTGCTGCTGAGCGGTGATGACCATCGGCAATGTAGAGTGACGGCATCTTGGCAAACTCGGCAGTGATGGTCTGCATGTCTTCGTCGTTGTCAATCACCCAGAACTGATGGCGGAATCCGTCGATAGGAGCAATGAAGTCATATTCGGGCTCTGTGGCGGCATAGCGCATAAGGAGGGTGTTGAGAGTTGCATTGTCGGGATAGGCAAAGAATACCGGCTCTATGTTGGCGTTGTTTACGCGGACATGTTTCATACGGTCTTCCTCCTTGTCGCGACGGGTCAGCTCATGCTTTTTGATGTTGCCCTTCTGGTAGTCATCTGTATGGGCGCACACCACCAGGCCATATTGGGTTTTTCCATTCATGGTCTGGGCATATATATAATAATGTTCGCGCGTATCCTGTACCAGCCAGCCCCTTTCCTGGAACTTCTGGAAGTTCTCGGCAGCTTTTTCATATACACGCGGGTCATATTCCGACGTGCCTTGGGGGAAGTCAATCTCTGGCTTGATAATGTGATACAGGCTCTTTTCGTTGTCACCTGCTTCGGAGCGGGCCTCCTCAGAGTCCAGCACATCGTAGGGACGACTCTCTACCTGCTCCACCAATTCCCGTGGTGGACGTATTCCTTTAAATGGTTTTACGATTGCCATGTTGTTTTTCTTTTCGTTATGACGTTGTGGCGACAATTATAAATTGGCCTTGATTTTCTCAATCAGTCCCTGGTATTCTGCATCCGAGAGGTACACCTTTCCAGGATTCATCTGGAAGGTGCCGCCGTAGTCGGGACCGTCTACATATTTTGGGGCTAAATGGAAATGCAGGTGAGACAGTTTGTCGCTATAGGCTCCGTAGTTGATTTTCTCAGGGTTGAAGGCGCGCTGCATGGCACGGGTGACGCGCGCTACATCAGCCATAAAGGCGTTGCGGTCTTCATCCGACAACTCGTTTAAGTCGTTCACGTGGTCTTTGTAGGATACAAGGCAACGGCCACGGTAAGTCTGTTCCTTAAATAGGAATGCACGCGAAACAGATAACTGGGCAAATTCAATCATCAGGTCGTGAAGAGTCTCGTTGTTGGTGCAGTAGAGGCACTGCTTGGGGTCACTTTGCATGGTTGTAATGATGTTTAAGAATGATTATACTAATTCTACATTATTGATGTCTTGCTCCTTTTCACAATAGTGGCAGGTCAGGATTCCCTCGGCTACGTGGAAGTGGGTCGCCATAGGCTCGTTATTGGTGATGCATTTGGGATTGTTGCACTTCACGATACCGCGAATCTCACTGGGTGTCTCAACGGTCTTCTTCTCTACCACCTCATAGTCGCGGATGATGTTCAGTATGACTTTCGGTGCTACGACGGAGAGACGGGAAATCTCGGCATCGGTGAAGAATTTGTCCGATACCTTGATGATACCTTTGTTACCCACCTTCTGTGAAGGGTAGTTGTTGCCGATGGTGACAGGATTCTTCAGGTTGAAGAGTCCCAGCAAGTTGGCCACCTGGTAGGTCTTGGCAGCGGGTATATGGTCGATGACGGTGCCTTGCTCGATGGCGGCGACTAAGCGTTCTTTCTTGTTCATAATTCGTGCAATTCGTGAAATTCGTGGTCGAGAAAATTACTCAATAATCGTTTTGTCGTTCTTGACATCGTCGAGGCTGATGCCTAGGACGTCGCAGAAGATTGCTTCTCGGGCAAAGAGTCCGTTGCCAGCCTGTTGGATATAGTAAGCGTGGGGGTTCTCATCCACATCGTAGGCAATCTCGTTCACGCGGGGTAGGGGGTGGAGAATCTTCATGTTAGGCTTGGCTAACCGTAGCATGGCGTTATTCAAGATGTATATGTTCTTCACTCGTTCATATTCCATTAGGTCGCTGAAACGCTCTTTCTGCACACGGGTCATATACAGAATGTCGGCATCAGCAATGACTTTCTCATTAAATGCAGTATGTTCTTGATATTGAATGCCATGTTCTTTGCAGTATATCTTGTACTCGTTTGGCATGGCCAGCTCTTTTGGTGCGATGAAGTGGAAAGTTGGGTTGAAGTGGCGCATGGCCATCAACAGTGAGTGTACGGTACGCCCGTATTTCAGGTCTCCTACCAGATAGATGTTCAGGTTTTCCAGCGTGCCTTGTGTCTTGTAGATACTATAAAGGTCAAGCATGCATTGCGACGGGTGCTGGTGGGCACCGTCGCCGGCATTGACGATAGGTACTTCGGTCACTTCTGAGGCGTATTGGGCTGCTCCTTCTATATAATGGCGCATCACGATGACATCGGCATAATTGGCTACCATAGAGATGGTGTCTTTCAGAGTTTCACCCTTGGTCCCGCTGGTTATCTTCGGATCAGCAAAGCCGATGACGCGGGCCCCCAAGCGGTTGGCAGCCGTCTCAAACGACAGGCGCGTACGAGTAGAGGGCTCAAAAAACAGGGTGGCTATCACTTTTCCCTTCAGGAGTTCGCGATTGGGGTGCCGTTCAAATTCTTGTGCCATCTCAATCATGTAGAGAATCTTCTCTTGAGTGAGGTCGGCAATCGTCACAAAATCATGCTTTTCCATCCTTTTCTGATTTTTGACGGCAAAGTTACGAAAAGTTGGGTAAAAATGCAAAAGAAAAACGTTTTTCTTTTCATTTTTGAGACGTAGAAAGTTCTCCGAAGGAAAAATTATGCATAATTTTCGATTTTCATGCGATTATTTCAAAGATTTTTGTAATTTTGCACTCCAACAAGTAAGATGATTGAATAATGAGAAAGATATTTGTACGTACCTTGTGGGCTTTGCTTGTAGCTTTTGTGCTGACGGCAGCTCTTGCTTTTATGGCCATTAATAAGGGATGGATAGGTTATATGCCCCCTGTCGAGGAACTGCAGAATCCGATTAACCGTTTTGCCACACAGGTCATCTCGGCAGACGGGAAAATCATGGGAACATGGAACTACAACCGCGAAAACCGCATCCTGGTGGACTATACCCAGCTCTCCCCGTCATTGGTAAAGGCACTGGTCGCAACAGAGGACGTGCGCTTCTATGACCATTCGGGTATAGACTTCTTCGCGCTTGGAAGGGCTGTTGTCAAGCGTGGCCTCTTGGGGCAGAAGTCTGCAGGAGGAGGCTCTACGATTACGCAACAATTGGCCAAGCAGCTGTATTCAGGAACAGCTCACAGTGTACTGGAACGCCTGCTGCAAAAGCCTATTGAGTGGGTGATTGCTGTCAGGTTGGAACGCAACTATACGAAAGACGAGATTATTACCATGTACCTTAACTATTTCGACTTTTTGCATAATGCTGTCGGAATAAAGACTGCTTCCAACACGTATTTCAGTAAAGACCCCAAGGATTTGACGGTCTCAGAGTCTGCCGTGCTGATAGGCTTGTGTAAGAATCCTTCTTACTTCAATCCTGTACGTCACCCCGAACGCAGTCTTGAAAGACGTAATGTTGTTCTCAGTCAGATGGTCAAGGCGGGATATATCACGGATGAAGAATATGCCAAATATGCGGCACAGCCACTCAATTTGAAATTCCATGTAGCAGACCATAAAGATGGTATCGCCGTCTATTTCCGCGATTTCCTCCGTCGCTATATGATGGCTAAACAGCCGAAGAGGAATGATTATCCATCATGGAATATGGTGAAATACCACATCGATTCTATTAATTGGGAGAACGACCCGCTTTATGGCTGGTGTAACAAGAACAGGAAGAAGAATGGCGAGACCTATAATGTCTATACCGACGGACTGAAGGTGTACACAACGATAGATTCGAGAATGCAGGAATATGCGGAGCAGGCAGCCTATGAACATGTAGCAAAATACTTGCAGCCGGCATTTACCAAAGAGAAACGGGGACGTCAGACGGCTCCGTTCTCGGGGAGCCTGTCTGTCGAGCAGGTCAATAAGATACTGATGCGCTCTGTGCGCCAGTGTGATCGCTATAGGACAATGAAGGCCGCTGGCATCTCAGAGGAGAAAATCATGCAGGCTTTCCACACCAAGACGGAAATGACCGTTTTCACCTATCATGGCGAAATTGACACGACGATGACACCGCTGGACTCCATACGCTATTACAAGACGTTCCTCAGGACAGGCTTTATGAGCATGTGCCCGCAGAACGGACATGTAAAGGCGTATGTCGGCGGACTCGACTTTATGCACTTTGCGTATGACATGGCGATGGATGGACGCCGCCAAGTGGGGTCGACAATCAAGCCGTTCCTCTATTCGCTGGCCATGGAAAACGGGTTCTCTCCGTGCGATGTGGCTCCCAATGTGCAACAGACGTATATGGTGGCGGGGCGGCCATGGACTCCGCGCAACGGTAGCCGTGCCCGCTATGGAGACATGGTGACTTTGAAGTGGGGCCTTCAGCAGTCTAACAACTGGATATCAGCCTATCTTATGAGCAAGCTCAGTCCGCAGGCCTTTGTTACCTTGTTGCACGAATATGGCATTCGTAACCCGGAAATCCATCCGTCCATGTCGCTCTGCCTCGGTCCTTGCGAGATTACGGTGGGCGAGATGGTTAGTGCCTATACGGCTTTTGTCAACCATGGTATTCGGGCGGCTCACATGTTCGTGACAAAAATAGAAGACAATGAGGGCAATGTGATTGCACAATTCCAGCCTCGCATGAACGAGGTCATCAGTGCCGAGAGCGCCAATAAGATGCTTTATATGCTCAAGGCTGTCGTTGACGGGGGTACCGGAAGTCGGCTCCGCTTCAAATATGGATTGAAAGGGGAACTGGGTGGTAAGACTGGAACGACGAATAACAACAGTGATGCATGGTTTATGGGACTCACTCCTACGCTGGTTTGCGGAATGTGGGTGGGTGGCGATGACCGCGACATCCACTTTGATTCGATGGCTATGGGACAGGGTGCTACAATGGCATTGCCAATCTTTGCCTATTTTATGCAGCGTGTATATAAAGACGGCCGTCTCGGATATAACGAGAATGCGGTATTCGATATGCCATCAGGATACAATCCATGTGATACGGAAACTTCTGAACTGGAAGATATCGATGAGGGATCCATTGAGGATGTCTATGAGTAATCTATATATATAATAAGGTGTATAGGTTTTCGCATTGTCAAAGAATGCGAAAACTTT
>CAMKTS010000049.1 GCA_946415755.1 uncultured Prevotella sp.
CGACTCATAAATCTACCCTTAATCGTGTATTGGATGATAGTTGCGGATTTTAGGTGTAAGTAACACTCCCGTAACCACTCCACCTAAAAAGATTAGCCACTTTTTCATTGTCATGTCGTTTTATCGTTCTACACAATTATTGTACTTCTAACCCTATAAGAGCTGAATCTGCTGCAAAGATACGAAAAAAGCTTGTAATAAACGAGGGATTTTGGAAGATTAACGCAATTCGACCGTAAATAAAGGCAATCAGGGGAAAATCGAGGAAGTTCAAAAATCGGGATTACGCAAAATTGGGAGGATTGGTGAAGAAGTTAGGTTGCCAAATCGTAACCCTGAAAACAGGTTGGGAAGCGGGGTTAAACTTTGTTAATCGGCTACGCAATTCTGGGAAGAACGGCGCATCATTCACCGCCCGTTTCAACTGCCTCAAACTGCTATATTTTGCATAGCGATGGATTCCGAAAAAGAATGTAGTTTTGCAGCCGGAATTAAAAAACGTAAGTGAAGTATGAGCAGATCAACTTTCAAAATCTTGTTCTACGTGAACAAAAGCAAGGAGAAACAGGGTATTGTTCCAGTGATGGGACGAGTGACAATCAACGGCACCCAAAGCCAGTTCAGTTGTAAGAAGTCTATCCCGCTTGATATGTGGGACGTGAAGGGCAATTGTGCCAAAGGACGCAGCAAGGAGGCTTTGCAGATTAACCGCGACCTCGACAACATTAAGGCGCAGATTATCAAGCACTATCAGCACCTGTCAGACCGAGAGGCTTTCGTAACAGCCGAGATGGTGCGCAATGCCTATCAGGGCTTTGGCAGCGAGTACGAGACACTTCTGTCGGCATTCGACAAGGACATCGCCAATCAGAAGAAGCGTGTGGGAAAGGACAGGGTTGCAAGCACCCTGTGGGCCATGCAAAGGTCACGAAAGGATGTGGCTGAGTTCATCCAATCTCATTACCGTCGCACGGATATGTCAATGCTGGAACTGACGCCAGAGTTTATCAAGGACTTTTCCGTTTACCTCAGCACAGACCGGGGACTGGCCAACGCCACCATCTGGCAGCGCTGCATGTGGTTGAAGGGTGTCGTGCTGAGGGCGCACTATAACGGCAAGATACCCCGCAATCCCTTCGCACAGTTTCACATCAGCCCCAACTGCAAGGAAAGGGAGTTCCTGACTGAGGATGAACTGAAAGCCGTCGTGACGCATGAGTTTGAGGACGATAACCTCGCCTTCGTTCGTGACATCTTCGTCTTTGTCTGCTTCACCGCCCTCTCGTTCATCGATGTGAAGGAACTGACTACGGACAACATCGTTGACATCAACGGTGATAAGTGGATCATCGGGCACCGTCACAAGACGGGTATCCCCTTCCAAGTGAAGCTGATGGACGTACCCTTGCAGATTATCGACCGCTACAAACACCTGCAGGAAGACAAGTTGGTATTCGGGAAAATGAACTACTGGTCGATGTGCAAGAAACTGAAAAAGGTCATGGAAGCCTGTGGAATTGAAAAGCAGATTTCATTTCACTGCGGCCGACACTCATTCGCAACGCTGGCGCTTTCAAAAGGGATGCCCATTGAGAGTGTGAGCCGTGTATTAGGACATACGAACATCGTCACGACACAGATATACGCGAAAATCACCTCTCAGAAATTGAATGCAGACCTGACCATGCTTGGCGACAAACTCAACGCATCATTCAGTAACATCAAAATTGCATAGCCATGAAAAGAGGAATCATCAGAATGACCGAAGGCGGTCAGGTAACCATGCCACAGAAAGACGTGTGGATGACAACGGAAGAGATAGCCGACATGTTCGGACTCCCAGAGGCTTTAGTCTATCGTACTATCCGCTCCATCTACAAGAAGAGCGAGTTATATGAGCATGAGACGGCGGAAAGGATTCCCTTCCCCGGTCATGAGGCAGACGGTTGGACGGTAGATGTCTATAATCTGGACTTGATACTCTACCTTACCTACAAACTGCCCAGCCGTAATGCACGGATATTCCGTAGGTACATGACCAACAAGGCTTACGAGCGGAATCCATACGAACACATCTGTATCATCGTTGACGACGTGGATTTCCTGCGGAATATAGTAAAGGGGTAAATCTCCCAAGGAATATCTTATCAACGCAGAAAGACGGATGTCATGCCACCAATCTGGCAAACATCCGCCTTTCTGCTTTCTCAGTCCCATTGAGGGAATCTTACAGGCAATTTACTACTCTGCTGACTTACTGGCAGGATGGTAGCACCTTTGCAACAGAGCCTCCAGATCGCTCTCTCGATAGAGTATCTTTCCTCCCAGAACATAGTAGGGAATCACCCCGTTGTTGCGGTACTCCTGCAAAGTCCGTCGGCTGACCTTCAGCGCCTTTGACGTCTCATCGTCCGTCAGGTAGCGCTCCCCGTTCAGCATCGGGCGGTACTTGCCCGTCACGTCCTCATAGAGTGCAAGCACATCCTTCATGCTCTCCAGTACCTTCTTCACGCCGACATTGCGGCCCATAATCAGTTCATCCATCATGGCTGCTGCATAAAGATTACACACTCTGCTGTCCCTGTTCGCACTGCTTACTCTGTCTTGCCTCCTTGTCGTGTGTACGCCAGCAGGCGTCCTTCTTCCTGTCGTTCACCTTGTGCATGATCTTCTCAATGTCCTCCGGCTTGTAGTAAATCTTACGCTCAATCTGAGAGTAGGCAAGCGTCCCGTTGTCACGGAGCGTCTGCAACGTTCTAAGGCTGATGTGCAGTGAACTGATCACTTCGCTGTTGTCGAGCCACTTTCCCATTTTCTTGTCTGTTCCCCTGTTGGCCATTGCCTTCATTTTGTTGACAAAGCTGTTGAAGCCCGTCTGCAGTTCCTCGTAGGCACTGCGTTCAATAATAATTGCGTCCATATTTTTTTTATCTTGTTAATGATCTTTCGTTTCCGCCTGCAAAAGTAGGCACTATTTTTATCACTCTTTGTCACCGTTATATCATCGTTATAGAAATTTTCTTTCTCTTTCGGTGATTTCCCGTTTCCGTCTGCAAAGGTAGGCATTCCGTTTCCGACTTCTTACCACCATTTTAACACCTTGGAAGAACATTTCTTTCTCTTTTGGTGTTCCGCATCCATTTCTGACGGTGCAAAGGTACTTTGTCCTGACGAGACCGAATGTCAAGTTGATATCAAGTTGACATCGATTTTTTTGTTTGACGGTGCAAATTTACCCTGTCTTTACGAGACCGATTGACAAGTTGTTAACAAGTTGTCATCACATTTCCCGTTTTTGACGATGCAAAGTTCAGCATTTCCAAGCCATCGGCAATGGATTCCCAGACTCATGGCACGATATGTCGCGTCCGTGTCGTCGTATGTCACCTGTCACTGCCAGTTTTCTTTTTGCAGTTGCAAATTTAGAAAGGTTGTCTCCATTTCCAAAGGTCATGTCATCCTATGGCTGCAAGTGGCGGCTGGTTGTCTGTAAGTGGCGGTCTGCAGCCTTTGGGTTTGCCTTATTTCCAGCGCGAAATTACGCATTGTATATCGGGCCGCCAAATAATTGAGGCAGTTGGCTGTCATTGTCCTGTATTCGCTACGCCAGAACGGCCAAGGATAACAACAGAATCGGGAGTAGATACAATCTATGCTTTGTTTCCTGTGTATGCAGTGACAACATCCGTAACGTGTAGGTCCAGCCCTACATACCTACGGACGGATGGACTACGGGATGGAAGGACTACAAGACGGATAGACCACGGGACGGAGGGACTGCCATCCCTCATACAAAACGGCTACACATTTCATATAATATATACAGAGCCTTGCACTCTATGGTTGCACAGAATACAGAGCAGCCTCAGACAACACCGCCAGCCCTGAAAAACCGCTTTGCACCGCATAGCCACTTGGCAGAATGCAGAAACAAGCTACCGAAAAAAGCCGATTTTTCAAGACCATGCGCAGAATGGGGCATCTAAACCCAATCTCTTGGCAGTATAAACAAGGCACATTACATTTGCACACGATAATCGGTCAGCAGTGCATACTCTGACCATAGTAGTAACATAAAAAGCAAAGTAAAATGCCAAAGAAAGAAAATGGAAATTTCACGGAAGCAGAACTCAGGGCATTCACAGGTGAAGTACCCGTAGCCTCTGAGAGTAAGAAACAAACGGAGCAGTCAGGACTCAGTCCCGTTACTGCTCGGAGTACGGTCACCAGTCCATTGGCTGAGGCGACGGGAGATGAACAGGGCAAGGAATCTCTTTTCCCTGCCGTTAGAGAGGATGCTGAACTATCCCCTACATCTGTACCTTCCCCGACGTCTGACACGTCATCCACAACAGTCCGACGAATAAGCAGCAAGCAGCGCAAGTTGTCACTTGATGAGTACCGTGCCACCTTCCTTCAGGTGCCGAGGATCGTCAACCGCCGCCCCGTGTTCGTCAGCGGGGAAGTCCGTCAGAAACTCGACCTCATTGTCCTCCGCCTGTCAGATACGCGACGGATGAGTGTCACGGGACTGCTTGAAAACATCTGCCGTCACCACATCACCATGTATGAAGACGACATCGAGCAGTGGCGTAAATTGTGAACGATAAGACCGAACCAAAAGACTAAGGGAGTGGCATTGACGCTGAAAGCGGCATTTGGTCGAAGAACATAGTTCCGAGAGCAAGCAAGGTTGTGTTTTCGTAACCCGAAAACTACCTTGCCCGCTCTTTCAGACGGGACAAATCCGCTCCCGACGGTCGCAGATTTCAGGGTTTGGTTACTGACGTAAGATTACACAGATAACAACATAAGCAATGACAATAATGGTAACAGGAAAAACAAAGGAAACAGAAGCCGAGGCTAACAGCCAACGGCACAAGGGAGGCAGACCGACACTGCCGAAAGCCCGCAGACGATCGAAGTCCGTCACCGTCAGATTCTCGAAGATTGACTACGAGACGCTACGGGTAAGATGCAGGAAAGCAAACCGACGGCTTTCGGAGTACATCCGCGAGTCCGCCCTGCAGTCGGAAGTCGTGATGCCTCATACGACGGAGAACGCAAGCCTCTACCGTGAACTTGCAGGGATGGCTAACAACCTCAACCAACTGGCAAGGCTCAGCCACCAGACCAGCCTCTACCATACAAGCAGGAAGGTGGACGAGGCTTTGGAAAGAGTGCTGGCGATTATCAATGAGTACAGACAGGGAAGGGAGGGAAACGGATGATAGCCAAGATAGTGAAGGGCGCATCTTTCCGTGGATGCGTCCAGTATGTGACGAGTAAGGACAATGCGACGGTGCTGGCCTCAGACGGTGTGCTGCTCGGCTCTGTCGGCAATATAGCGGACAGTTTCGAGTACCAGAGAGGGCTTAATCCGAGATGTTCAAAGCCTGTCGGACATATTGCTTTGAGTTTCAAACCGGAGGATAAGGAGAAACTGACGGACGGGATGATGACTAAAATCACACGGGAGTACATGGAGCTGATGGGCATCAGGGACACGCAGTTTCTCCTTGTCAGGCACCATAATACGACCAATCCGCACTGCCATTTAGTGTATAACCGTGTCGATAATAACGGCAAGATTATCTCGGACAAGTTTGAGCGGAAGCGCAGCGAGAAGGTTGTCAAGCAACTAAAAGACAAGTACGGGCTGACCTATTCCGACGGCAAGGGACAGACGAGGACGGAGCGGCTGCACTATACGGAACGCACGAAGTTTGAGATAAAGAATGCGGTTAAGAACGCCTTAATGGGGGCAAGGAATTGGCAGCAGTTCACGGACAGGCTGAAACAGCAGGGTGTCGAAGTGGAGTTCAAACGACGCAGGGGTAACGACGATGTGATAGACGGGATCACGTTCATCAAGGACGGTGTGCGTTTCAAAGGCTCACAGATTGGACGGCAGTTCTCGTATGCAAAACTGAACGAGAGGCTGGCGAATGACGAACAGAGGCAAACCGCTAATCATGGTCAAGCAAGGCAGAATGAGAATATCAGACAAGAGCCTAATCAGGACTATCAAAGTACATCCCATTCCACATTTGACTTCCCATCTTTGGGTCTGTTCGACACCAACAATCCCGTCTATGACCCAGCCGAGGAAGAGTTCCGTAGACGGATGCAGAGGAAGAAAAAGAAGCGTGGGCCGAGACTCTAAGATAATGTGTAAACATGAATGTATAATTATTAAAACCATACAAGAAATGAAAGAAGAAGTGATTGAAAGCATCTTCGGTTGCCTGGAGCGCATCGAAGAGAAGTTAGACAAAGGGCCAGTTCAGACTGAGCAGGGCAAGAATGAGGACAACGGGAATCTGGCTGAGGCTATAGTGCCTTTAGTTGATTCCGTGAATCGGACAAACAGGAATCTTTGTGTTGTTCGGGATGTATTGAAGATTATCTCTGACCGTCAGAAAGAGAGCAAGAAAGAACTATTGGATGCCATCAGTAGTAAGTTTGAGGTATTATCAGCCAAAGATGACGGAGCTTTGGTAGAAGAAATCCAAGCCTTACGCCGGTCCATTGCAGAACAGATAAGCAAGCCACAGCACAAGAAAGTCATCCACGACCTGACGACTAAAACATGGTATTTAGTGGGTATCGGCACCGTCCTTTTCTTTTGTATGTCCCTGCTGACAACCAAGATTTACGACCAGTCAAAAAAGATAGAGGAACTGGAATTAGCGGGTTGGAAGTATCGGGCGTTACGTGCTACACTACCCGCCAACAACGCCAACGTGATATGGTTGGAGCGCAATGTCTGGGCAGGCAATAAAGAAGGCATCCGCCATTGTCAGCAGTTCGTCATCAACTACGAGGACTCTATTCACCGCCGTTATGAGATGGAACAGAGAGCAGCACGAAACGACAGCACCGCAAAGAGGCTGATGCGCGAGTCCGAACAAATAAGAAAGAATTTGAGGTAAATGAGATTTGGGAGTGTAAAGGAAAATAATATCCCTTTCACTCCCAAACGTTTAACGGAATTTGTTACGGACTCATAATAGATTGGATAAAATCAGTTTATACTTGCCAGCCTAATGCCTTCTCCTGTATGTTCCATAGGCGGGCATAGAGTCCATCCTTTGCCATCAGGTCGGCGTGTCGGCCTCGCTCCACAATGCGTCCGTGGTCGAGGACGAGAATCTGGTTAGCGTTCCTGATGGTCTTCAAGCGGTGGGCAATGACGATGACGGTGCGGCCCTTGATGAGCGTGTCGATGGCCCGCTGGACGCTGACCTCGTTCTCTGGGTCGAGTGAGGCAGTTGCCTCGTCGAGCAGGATGACGGGGGCGTTCTTCAAGATAGCGCGGGCAATGGAGAGACGTTGCTTCTCGCCACCGCTCAGTGTGCAGCCTCCCTCGCCAACCATTGTATCGTAGCCCTGTGGCAGACGCATGATGAAGTCGTGGCAACAGGCTTGGCGGGCAGTTTCCTCTATTTCGGCATCGGTAGTATTAGACTTACCGAAGCGGATATTGTTGCGGATGGTGTCTTGAAAGAGATAGACGTCTTGGAACACCATCGAGACGTGGCGCATCAGCGATTCGGGTTCACACTGATTCATCGGCACACCATTATACATCACCCTTCCCTGCTGCGGGTCATAGAAGCGGGCGCAGAGTTTCATCAGTGTGGACTTGCCGCTGCCCGAAGGGCCGACAAGAGCTGTGAGAGTGTTCTTGGGAAACTGACAACAGATGTCATGAAGCACCTGTTTGTCTTGATAGGCAAACGATGCGTGCTCGAAAGTGATGTCACCACTCTCTGGTGCTTGTCGGGTGCCAGTCTGCTCTGGCTCTTTCATCAGCGAGAGGATGCGACCGCCGGCAATAGAGAAGTAGCGGAACTCGGTGAAGTTGGTGAGGGCGGAGGTGAGCGGGTCGAACACACGGGAGCCCACAATGAGGAACATCACGAAAGTCAACACGTCTAACTGACCTTTCAATAGCAGATAGGCACCGCAGACCACCATGAGCGTTAATCCAGCGCGGACGATGGAAATACTTAGCAGCACGAACGGGCCAAGCAATGCCTCCTGACGGATGGCGGCTCGCTTCAAGTTGAGGAAAGCATCACGCAGACGGGTGAATCGGGAACCAAGCAGGTTGTAAGCCTTCATCACGCGGATGCCTTGCAGGTATTCTTCCATTCGGTTGCCTGCCTCTATCTTCGCATTGATTTGTGCACCGCTCAAACGATTCTGTACGGAAGTGGACAGCCACAGGATGAGACAGGCAAAGGGCAGACTGGCAAACATAGCCACCGCCATACGCCAGTTAATCCACACCAGCGAGAGGAAAGCCAGAATGGGCATTACCAGAGCGCCCATCAGTTGTGGCAGATGGTGCGACATGCCAGTCTCGGCCATCGCGAAGTCGGTGATAAGCATGGACGAAAGGTCGCCAGGGTCGTGACGGGAGAGGAAACCGAGCGAGAGCCGCCGCAGGTGTTCGGCCAGAGAGGTGCGCCCTTCGGCACTCATCTCGTATGCACTTCGGAAGTTGGCGCGGTAGGCTTTGCGCTCTGCCCACAGCATCACGCTGAGATAAACGACAAGCAAGCCAACAATCGTCCAAAGCCGCTGGGTGTCAAGCACGGCATCCTTGGTGGAGAAGGCACGGAAGATGATGTTAATGGCCTCAATACTGAGGCAGAATGGCACGATGTTGATAAGGTTCGACAGCATAGTATAGCCGACAGGACGGTGCAGCCGTGAGGTCTGACCGATGGTGATATTCTTGATTGCATTCATGATTCTTTAATTGTTTAGTTGCCAGTTGAAAGCGGAGGTGTAAGCCTTCCACATATCCTTATATAGTCCCTCTGTAGTGGAGAGCGTAATGTGCTGTCCCTGCTGCTCGATGCGACCATCACGGAGCACAATAATCTGGTTGGCCGAGATGATGCTTTGCATGCGGTGGGCAATGACGATGACGGTCTTGCTCTTCATCAGTTCGGCCAGCGCCTGTTGCATCTTGTACTCGTTTTCGGGGTCGGCAAAGGCGGTGGCCTCGTCAAGCACGAGGATGGGAGCGTTCTTCAAAATGGCACGAGCCACACAGATGCGCTGGGCTTCACCACCAGAGAGATACACGCCCCAGTCTCCAATTCGGGTGTCATAGCCATTGGGGAGTGACATGATGAAGTCATGGCATTGGGCAGCACGGGCGGCTCGCTCCACATCATCTTTTGTGGCACTCTTCTGTCCTACGGCTATGTTCTCGTAGATAGTGTCGTAGAAGAGGAACGAATCTTGGAACACGAACGAGACAAGGTTCATCAGCCTGTCTGTGGCAATGTCCTTGATGTTCACGCCGCCTATCAGTATCTCACCCGAAGAAACGTCCCAAAAACGGGGGATGAGGTTGGCCACGGTGCTCTTGCCGCTGCCCGAAGGTCCGACAAGGGCGGTAATCTCGCCTTGGTGGGCTGTGAATGTGATGTCTTTCAGTGCCTCTGTACGACTTGCAGTGTCCGTGTTGGCTTCGCCTTCGTCCGTCACGACTCGGCCATCTCCGAGCAAGCTCGTATGGCTCTCGCTGCTCCGTCCGTTCTCGTATGCAAACGAGACGTGACGAAACTCGATGTCGTAGTTCTTGGGCGTTTTCGGTTCTGTGGCTTCCGCTATCGGTTGGCGTTCCAGAATACGATCAATACGGCTGACTCCCTCGTCTATCTCCCGTGTGCTGCTGCCGAGAAACATCTGTTTGAACACAGGCGAAGCCACTCCCGGCCCCATGACAATGAAAAAAAGCCAGACGGCGGCAAAGGCCACGTCGCCCTGCCACAACAGTATGCCAACGGGCAGCACCATCGTCACCACCGATTGGAGTGCGACATTGAACAGGCAGTAGCCACGCTCGTAGGTGTCACAGACCCCCAAGGCATACGTCTTGTAAGCCTCTATCTCGCGGCCGAACTGACGGAAACTGGCGACACTTTGGCCGAAGATTTTCACGACATGCATACCACGGACATACTGCACGGCAGAACCCGACATCTGTTCCTGTGCGTCGTAGTAGAGCCGTACAAACTCCTTGGTCTTTTCGCCCATGAACACTGAGAACTGTAGCCACAGGGCCAGCACCACCAAGAGCACCGCCAGCGCCAGCCAAGCATTGAGAGACAGGAAGATGGCAAGCGTCACCGCCACCGTAGCCACGATGCCCACGAGGTCGGGGATGGTGTGGGCAATGAAGGTCTCTATCTTCTCCACGTTCTGCTCCATCGTCTTCTTGATGGCTCCCGTCGTGGTGCCGTTCAGGTAGCCCAACGACAGCCGTCCTATGTGCTCTGTTATCCTTATGCGCAGCCCATAGAGCACGTTGAACGCCGCCACGTGGCTCGCCATCAGTGCCAGGTATAGCAGCACCAGCCCTGCAACCAGTCCACCGAAGGCCACCCAGCCCCAATGCACCATTTCGCCACTGGCTGCATTGCCTGTCAATAGTAGCCGTAGCACTTCATACACAGCCCAATAGGGCACCAACATACACGCACTGCTTAGTGCTGACAATGTGCCAGCCACAATGAGCAGCCCTTTTCTCTGACCCGCAATCTCCATGAGCCTTGCGAGTCCCTTCTTTTTCTTCTTTTCTTTCATACGTTCTTTATTTATTAGTGAACAAAATCCAAAATCATTCAGCCATAACGAAGAAGAGAGCCTATCGTCTGATAAGCTCTCTCCATCCGCTGTA
Source organism: uncultured Prevotella sp. (assembly GCA_946415755.1). Lineage (GTDB taxonomy): Bacteria > Bacteroidota > Bacteroidia > Bacteroidales > Bacteroidaceae > Prevotella. Next base: position 10,709 of record CAMKTS010000049.1, read on the forward strand.
TTCAAAGGTGATATAGTCCTGCACCACCCGTTCCGCCTCCCGTGGGGGCAGCCGGTGCTTGATAATTTCGCAGAACATGGTGAACATCCACACCGTGTGCAGGTGATAAGTGAACGGACTGCATGTAGGCGTTATGTCTGGGCGCAGTTCTGCTGCCCGTTTCATGAAGCGTACCACTTGTTCCGTGCAGCGGTCGGTAAACTCGTCCATGAAGTTCTCCAACGACGAGCCTTGCGCCCGAAAGAAAAGCAGTTCCATCAGGCGACGATGGCGGCGCATCAGAGAGAGGTATTCCCGCATCTGGTATTCCAGCAATTCTGGATTTCCGTTGCTCAAGTAGTCCAAGTACCTCTCTGCATGCCGCTCATCGTGGTGCTCGTAAACCATCCGTTCCATGTCCTGTATCAGCGGACTGACTATCAGGCGGAATATCTCATCCTTACCCTTTGGGAAATAGTTGTAGAGATTTCCCACACCCACGCCCGATAGCCGGGCAATGTCGCGCATCGAGGTCTTGGCAAAGCCTTGTTGGTGGAAAGCCTGCTCTGCCGCCTGTAGTATCTGCTCGCGTGTATGTTCCTTTTGTATCTGCATAGTCTCTATCTCTTCAAAAATGAACAATATTCAAAACCGTTCAGAAAAAAGAGAGGACCTACAGCTGTAAGTCCTCTCCCGACGGATGTCTATGGCTACTCGCTCGGCCAAAGGCCGCTTGCTCTGCAAGAACCTATGTCTTTTATATCTTCTTTGCATATGTATCTTGAATTTGCGCTGCAAAGGTACGGCGATTTTTCCATTTGTGCAATACCCAAAACTGATGAATTTTCAGTCTCTGTGTGCTTCTATCCATCTCACGGCGAAGTCTACGAGTTGCCTTTGAGACATCAGTCGGAGTACGGCATTCCCCAGCCGGACTTTAGCGACGGGATGCGTCTGCTCAAAGGCCTCGCCTATTTGAGTGAAGTCCTTGCCATCGACGTAGAGCGTCTCGTAAGCTTTCCAGACACGACACCCATTCTCCATGATGGCACTATGCTCTATCGTGGTGTGCTTGCTCTTATATTCGGCACGGGCATCAGCCAAATGCAGAGAGGTGTTCTTGTCATAACCCACACCAATCAGCAGTACGTATCCGTCGATGTCGTAGAGCCGCCCTATGGGTGAGCCGTCTCCGAAGATATTCGACAGGTCGTGGTGCCCAGTAAGAAAGCCGGCCATCTTCCCATTAGCCGATACGGAGCGGGCAGGGTGGTCGCTTCTTAGCGTGCCAGGCCACTGACGGTACAACTCTGCGACGACTCCCATCGTCTGCGTCGGTGTCGTCCGTTTGTCGTAGGCGGGCCAGTAGTCGCGTATTATCTGCCAATCTGTTTCGCTCACTTCGGGATGCACGCCCACATCGGGATCAAGGTTCTTCCACGATTGTGTCGGCATCATAATCGTCCCTTCCTTCCCAACAGTTTCCAACAGTGCCTCTATCACCGTCGGTGCGCCTCCGCATACATACCCCATACTGCTCAATGAGGTATGCGCCATCACCGTCATTCCCTCGTGCATTCCCAACTCATGGAATGCCGCCAGCAGGTCTTGTTTCAATATCAGTGGCTTCATACGCTATTCAGTATTCTATGATGAGTGATTCACGGGGTTGGAGTTCTATCTCTCTGCTGAGATCAACAGCACAGCCGCAAATGACGTTTCGGCCTTGTCGGTGATGTCCGATGACTTCCTTATAGCGGCTGACAGGCAAGGTGGTGACGTCGGGCGTTCCGTTGAGGATGATAAGAACCGTTCGTCCTCGGTATTGTCTGGCAACAACATAAATGCCTCGATACGGTATAAACTGCGTCATTGTGCCTTTGCTGATGATCTCATTACCCTGTCGCCAGTGCAGCAGACGGCTGAGCCAACGGAACATGCTGTTCTCCGCATCTGTGCGCCCTTCAGCTGTAAAAGCATCTCGGCTGTCATCCCAGAAGCCGCCAGGGAAATCCTGCCGCACATTGCCGTCGCCCTGTGCTTTCGTGCCATTCAACAGGATTTCCACACCATAATAAAGCTGAGGAATGCGATTGATGGTCAGCAGTAATGCCAACGCTTGTTTCAGTGCGAGAGTATCCGTTCCGTTTCCTAAATAGCGGTCTGTGTCGTGATTCTCTATGAAAGCCAGTACACTCGACGGATTGGGATAGAGGTAGTCATAGACCAGCGAGTTATAGATGCGGTTGAGGCCTTTGCCGTAGTCGTTGGTGTTCTCACCCGCTGCTTGTACCATGCGGTCGTAGAAAGCAAAGTCCATCACGGTAGGCAGGTGGCTGTTCTCCTTGGTCAGCCAGTTGTCCTTCTGCCAGGAAGCAGTATAGGCAGGCTCCGTCACCCACGTCTCTCCGACGACGTTATAGTTGGGATACTCCTCGTTGATAGCCTGCATCCACTCAGACATGGCATCTCCGAAAGCGTAGGGGTAGGTGTCCATACGGATGCCGTCGATGCCTATAGTCTCTATCCACCACATGGAGTTCTGAATGAGATAGCGCAGCACGTGGGGATTGTGCTGGTTAAGGTCGGGCATCGATGGCACGAACCAACTCTCCAGCGTTTCGTGCAGGTCTATCTTCGAGGCGTATGGGTCGCGGACGGGCGTCAGTTGGTAACTCGTCTGCTGATATTTCTCGTTGGCAGTCGGTTCACCATTTGCATCGGTCAACCACTCCGGGCAGTTGAACCAGTCGCATGAGGGCATATCTGCCACCCACGGATGCTCAAAGCCGCAGTGGTTGAATATCATGTCCATCACCATTTTCAGTCCATGCTTGTGAGCCTCATCGGTCAGCATGCGATAGTCCTCATTGCTGCCGAAGCGCGGGTCTATGCGGTAGTAGTTAGTTGGCGCATAGCCGTGGTAGGTGCTGGAACCGTCGCGGTCAGGTGAGTTGTTCTCCAAGACGGGTGTAAACCAAAGGGCGGTTACGCCCAGTTCGTTGAAGTAGTCCAGATGCTGACGGATTCCCTCCAAGTCGCCACCATGACGAAGGTTGGGGTTGGAGCGGTCGCACTGATAGGGATTCATCGTTATCAGTTGGTCGTTCTCCACCATGCCAGAGGCAAAGCGGTCGGGCATCAGTTGGTAGAGCACATCAGCGCAGGTAAATCCAATGCGCTCTTCGCCGCGTTTCTCCCGATGCTTCAACTGATACCTGACTCGCTTGCCATCTATCTTCAGTACCATCTCACCTGCCTTGGCTTCTGCCATATTCAGATAGACCAACAGGTAGTTGGGACTGTCCAAACGGACGACGGAGTCGATGGCAACACCAGAATAGTCTGTCGTGACATTGGCATTACGCACATCCTTGCCATAGATCATCAGTTGGAGCGAGGTGTTCTTCATCCCAACATACCAGTCTGTCGGTTCGATACGGTCAATCTTAACTGCCGCATTTGTGGACAAGACCATACAGCAGAAGACACTTATAGCCATAGCATTTCTTAAAACTCCATGCCTCAACAGCAGTTCGTAGCAGAGCCACGGAAACCATACCAAAGCCCAAATAGCGCTTATCAGTATGTCTTTCGGCCTCTTCATCTCGGCAGGAACAATCGCCTTGCTGAAAGCTGAGAGAATCACGAACGCCACAGTTGCCAAGCAGAATGCCTTTGGCATGTGACAGAGGTTGTAGAATACGAGCCACCATGTGACCGACATAAGGATGATGCTTGGCATCGTCAATAACATTTTCTTTTGTTTTACATTCATAATCTTGGTAATTAATAGTTATCCTATAATGTTTTGTCCTAACCGATATGCTCGTTCCAAGGCATCCGTGGTTTTGATGTCACCTTTGTCTTTTACTCCCCTAACCAGTACCATGCCAGCATCCTCTATATGGAAGAAATTGAGGGTGAGCCGGTATTGGGTCACGATAGCATCAAACAGTTCTGGCAGGGTGGACGCACCTACTAACAGCAGGGCGAGGCATCGGATAGGGAAATGGTTTCGAAGTGGCGTGTGCAGTCGGTCTATTACAGCCTTTAGCTGGGCACTGATGCCGTAGAAATAGACGGGTGAGGCCAGGACGAGGACATCCGTTAGCCTCAACTTTGCGTATATCGCTGTCATATCATCTTTTTGTGAACAGGCATTACCAGCTCTGCTAAAACAGGAATTACATCCAATGCAGGGATTGACCTTGACATCAGCCACAGAAATAATCTCCACCTCATGATGTTCTCGGGCTCCCTCCGCAAATGCCTGCGCCAGCATCTCGGTATTCCCGCCTCGACGCATACTGCCCACCAATATTAAAATTCTGCTCATATTACTTTATGACTGAAATACCTATCATCTTGGTGATACCATCCGAATTGTTCCAGACGGCATGAGGAATATGCCCGTCAACGAGGAATGCTTCGTCTTGCCCAATAATCACCTCGCGGTCACCCAATTGTATACGAGCCTCGCCCTCGGTCACGATAAAGAGGTGGTCATGCTCATGGGTGTGCAGTTCCGTTGGCCCTCCACCATTGAGGTCTATATAAGCAATAGCCCCGTCAAGGATACGTCCCATCTCGCCAAAAAGCCTTTTGGCATGGAAGTTAATGTGTCTGGGTGGTGTGACAAACTTGTGCTTGTCAATCGTTTGTCCTTTTGTCGTTGTTGTATTATCCATATTTCGGTTTTGATTTGATTTTTATTTCGTACCTTTGCACTTGAGAAAGTGCGGTGCAAAGGTACAAGGATTCCCTGAACCGTGCAATACTGATTTATAACCAAAAGTGTAGAGGATATGGATGTACTGAGGAAGGAGTTACAGACAGTGTTCCACCGGCATGAGTTCCGGCTATCGGCACTGGATGAAGGTGACATCGAGGCCTGCCGACGGTTTATCGGTGCATCGACTGCCATCAGTCAGGGGTGCGCCATATTGAGCGATCTGGCCACGAACGGCAGTTACTTTGCCATTGGCAGGCTGGTGGACATCTTAGGGCTGCACGGCGAGGTGCCGGAGGAGGAACTGATTGACATCGACGAGGACTTCATCTATCGGCGCATCCACCCTGAGGACCTGGTGGACAAGCGGATGCTCGAACTCCGTTACTTCGAGATGGTGGATGACATGAGGGCCGAGGAACGGCTGAAATACCACGCCACCTGCCGCATCAGGATGCAGAAGGCTAATGGCGACTATACCTATATTCATAATGTGACCCGCATCCAGATGAACGATGCCGACGGACTAATGCGACTCGTTACCTGCCTATACGAACTGTCGCCAGAGCAAGAACCGATTCACGGCATCAATCCCAGTATTATCAATGTAGAGACTGGTGCCGTGCAAAAACTGGCTCTCTATGAAGAACGTTTCAATATCTTGAGTAAGCGCGAGCGGGAAATCCTGCTGCTTATCAAGCAGGGCCTACTCAGCAAGGAGATTGCCGACACGCTCCACATCAGCATCCACACCGTGAACACTCACCGCCAAAACATCCTCCAGAAACTGAGCGTTGACAATTCGATGGAAGCCGTGCAGACGGCCACTGCAATGATGCTGCTATGAAATCTTCGGACAGGTGGTGAAAGTTACGAAAGAGTTACCATTCGTGCAATATCTATTTTGGGTGGAAACTATCTGACGTAAACTTCATCTCAGTATCGGCTTCGCCAATAAAAAAACGACTTTCGTATGTTATCGTCTGTCGTAGTAAAGAATACCGATTGGGTGAAATGATGAAAAGGTGTTGGACAGATGAAAAAAGGATGTCTGTGCTGACACGTCGGCTACAGATTCCCTCTTTATTTCTTACCTTTTGTATATGCCCACTGGTTTATATGTCTACAGATTTCCGTCCAAACTCAATAATAATAGGAATTTCCTTTGTCCTTTCATTTTTTTGTTGTACCTTTGCACCCGACAGAGAGTCATAGAAAAGGCTGGTGGCTCAAAGTCGGAGTTCATTGAATGCAATTTGTAGCAGAACGTAGAATTGAGAACGGTCTCCAAATCGTAACCCCATTTTTCCTCAATTCCCCAAACTGCCTTTATATAAAGAAATCCTGCAATTTATTACAAAGTTACATAAAATCTGTGAACTCTATCTGCACTAATGATTATTTTTTCATTTCTTCTC
>CAMKTS010000050.1 GCA_946415755.1 uncultured Prevotella sp.
TCTCTAAGCAAGACTATCTGCAATATTGGAATTATAAGATTTCCGATCCGACAGCCAAAAACGACCTGCAACAGATGGTGAATGCAGGCCTCTGCCGGAAAGATGGTTCTGGTCCTGCTACGAGGTATGTAGTATTGGCTAACAATTAGCCGATATTTAGCTGATAAAAGGCGTATTGCTTTGATTATTAATGATTTGTCACAAACCAGAAGTTATAAATACTCATCCGATTATCGGCTAATTTCTGCATACGATAGCAACGGAATTATGGGGTATCCCCTAATCTATTTTCATCAAACAATAGAGCTGCAAGAAAAAAAAGGTTATATAATATGGCAAAACGTAGAGAAATAAGAAATAGCACGGCTGAGTTCCTGATATTTCAGGCTGAGGCCAAAGAACAGGGCGTTGAGGTGTACTACAAAGACGAAAACATCTGGGCCACACAGAAAGCGATGGCTACGTTGTTTGATGTCAATGTTCCTGCTATCAGTAAGCATCTGAAGAATATTTTTGAATCGGGAGAGTTGAAGGATGATTCAGTTGTTTCCAAAATGGAAATAACTGCCTCTGATGGTAAGAACTACCAGACACAGTTTTATTCACTCGATGCCATCATCGCTGTGGGATATCGTGTTAACAGCGTCCGCGCTACGCAATTTCGTCAATGGGCAACAAGTGTTTTAAAGGTTTACGCCATTCGTGGCTATGTGCTTGATAGGAAACGTATGGAGAATGGAACATTCTTAGATGAAGACTATTTCGAGCACCTGCTAGCAGAGATAAGGGAGATACGCCTCTCAGAGCGTCGCTTCTATCAAAAGCTGACGGATATCTATGCTACGAGTATGGACTATAATAAAGATGCACCCACCACACGATTGTTCTTCAAACGGATTCAGAACAAGATGCACTATGCTGTCCATGGGCGCACGGCAGCGGAACTGATTGTGGATAGAGCGGACGCAGAAAAGGAACATATGGGACTTACCACTTGGGAAAACGCTCCTGACGGGAAGATTGTAAAGACAGATGTGTCAAATGCCAAGAACTATCTAAAACAGATGGAGCTGGAGGATATGGGGCGTATCGTAACCGCCGTTTTGGAGTTTGCTGAAAGTCGTGCCAAACGACATATCCCTATGACGATGGAAGATTGGGCTAAGCGTATAGATGCTTATCTGAGCAGTGACGAACGCCCATTGCTTGACAATGCAGGTAGCGTAAGCCATGAAGAGGCAGTGCTATTTCCAGTGCCACATACCATTTCGGTAGAAGGACGTAGCCTAATACGCACTTTTCTAGCAGATGCCACACAAAATGTCGCAATCGCAATTCATGAGACGAGCAAGCTCAAAAGAAGATTCAAATAAACAATTGATAAAAATGAAACAAGCAAAAACACTGCTTAAGATTGTACAAAGACTACAGAGGAAAGAACTCATCAGATATGCCTCAAACTTAGGCATGGAATGTGATGAGACATGGGACATATCTAAGTTGCGCAAAGCATACACTGAGTTTATCCTGTCAGACCCCAAGAAATTGCTTCTGATGTTGCCAAAGGCAGACCTTGATATCATCAGAAAGGCAAAGGATGGCAAAGCAGGAGAGGGTATTGACAGAGTAAATGATCACCTGACACCTATCATGGTGCTGTACGGTCTGGCTGACATGGAATTGTTAGAGGAAGATTTTGTCACCATCACCATTGCAGAGGATTTGCGACAGCTTCTGATACCGCACATCGACTGGGCTTTGGAATATGAGCACAATCAACAGCGAATGAGCGTGGAAATCATTGTCGAGGGATTGGCTAACATTCTTGGCATCGTTACGCAAGATGAAATCAGGAAGTATCTGAAACTGCTTATGCAGAATGACAATGACAAAGAAGCGGTGAAGGCGTTTGAGATCATACGCCAGTATTCATTACTGCTTGACAGTATGGAATATGCAGGAGATCTCGAAAATGCAGAGAACGAAGACATCCGATTTGTATCAAGATACGGATGGGAAGATAAGCGAAAGATGGAACAGTTCATTGCACAGCATTCCAAGAAGATAGATTCCATGCGTGAGTTCTCGCTCGAAGAATTGGCAAAAGCATCAGGAATCTTGTTTCCTTTCATTCCCAATCCGAAGATGGAGGAATTCATGCATTTCCTCACTTGTCAGATAGGACTTAGCGAGGCAAGCGCACATATCGTTTGCTTCAATCTGTGGTATTACAAGATACATTATGGCGAGTACGCCCTTGATGATATGCCAATGGAACTTCATTTCTTAAGCCACGCACTGACAGCAGGAAAACAAGAACTGACAGACAGGCTGGCGGAAGAAGGGATGCAGCACCTTGCTGACTTTGCCAACAATCTCCCACTATGGCATTTGCGGGGATTCACGGCTGCAGACTATCCTACAGAATCCTTTGTTCCGAAACTGTCAACCAAGGAGCCATTAGGTCCTATGTTGAGGAAACTGAAGAAAGAGGCTTACCTGATGACAGACATCCTTAATGGTAAAACATCCTTGCCCAATCATGCAGAGTCATCAACAGAGGAGAACCCATGGGAAGGACAGAAGATAGGCCGCAATGATCCATGTCCCTGTGGTAGTGGCATGAAATACAAGAAGTGCCACGGAAAGGGTCTGTAGAGCCATCCACTCATAAAAAGCAAAACTAATGAAGAAGAACATTGACATCAAAAAGGCAATACAGCAGATTCCCGTCAAAGAACTACAGGAGTTTGTGGAGGTGCAGACAGGAAAGAACCAAAAGTTCCAAGCTGCTTTCTTAAAACATTTTGAGGACTTTTTCGTAGAGAAGGAATCGGGCGATGCATACGTGGAACAGGTGCAGGATGCTTTCTGGGATGCGACCCTTGAGGGCGATTGGGTAAACTTCAGTGCCCAAAGCCGCTTGAGCAGTGAAATATATGACGTGGTGGAAACGGCACGCAAGTTCATAGCAAGAGGCAATCCTGAGCCAGCCATCGAAATAGGCTTTACCATTATAGAAAACGGCATCGACCTCATCAACCATAACGACGACAGTTGTGGTTATTTAGGAACCATCATGAGGCTTGGCTTGGAATTGCTGCACGATGTGTCAAAACTTGAACTTGATGACGATTGCCGTGAACTATTCCAAGACTATTGCGAGGATTGTCTCAAAAAGAAAATTCTTAGCGGTTGGGATTGGGATTTCGACATATACGAATGTCTGATAGCCCTTTTACAGACACCAAAGGAAGCCAGAAAACTCATCAAGCGCATTGAAAGCGACGAATATCTGGCAAAGGATTACAATGCTGAGCGTCGGATGAAACTCATTCTTCGGCTGACTGAGAAAGCCGATGGCAAAGAGGCTGCCCAACGACTGATAATGAACAACCTTCAGATAGAGGACTTCCGCCGCCAAGCCATCACAGAGGCTGTTGAGGCTAAGGATTTTGCCAAAGCATACCATTTGGGAGAAGAAGGTATTGCTTTGGATTTAGATCATCGACCATCACGAGTGAGTACTTGGAACCACTGTCTACTGAAAGTGGCACAAGCTGAACACAATCGCGAGAAAACTATTGACTATGCCCGTCATCTGTACATTGAGCCATATTACGAAGAGGGAGACTTCTATGCCATACTCAAGAAGAACGTACCTAAAGAGCAATGGGAAGCCTTCGTCCGTAAGTTGGCCGACGACGTGTTGAAGAGCCGCACGCCAGAGCGCTATGCTAAAATATGTTCCAGCGAGGGCTGGCATCAGGAATTGATGGATTTCGTGCGTAGGCAATCCCGCATCGGATTGTTGCAAGAGTATGAAAAGCAATTACTTCCATACTATCGCAATGAAATCATAGAATGCTACGTACACTACATCTATCGGCTGATGGAGTATTCGCGAGGACGCGAAACCTATCGGGAAATATGCAACCACTTGCGTCATATCAGCAGCTACGGAGCAAAGAATCTGGCAACTGAGACAGCAACAGACCTCCGCACAAAATACCGTCGTTGTCGTGCTCTGGTAGATGAGCTGGACCATATATCATTCGATTCGTAAAGGAAATAAAAAGGACAAAGAACAAATGGAAGAAATAAAAAGCAGATATAGTACGCGTGAATCATTCATTAGTGAATTAGCCTTTGCAATGAGCAATCATGACATCCAGGAAGAGCAGTATCTGAACCTGACACAGCAGAATCTGTCAGTCATCCTGCGAGAAGACTATAGTTGGGGGAAGAAATGGCCTGCGGAGGGCGATGAAGTTATTTTTGTGGACAAGACTCCTTCATGGGAGGCATTTCATCTGATGGAGGAGTTTGCTGACAGCATAGCCAACAGTCGAATCACGAAAGAACTCAATCATGCCTTGGAGAAACGTCATCCTTTTAGTGCATTTCGCTATGCGGCAGAAAGTACAGGTGTCATTCAACAATGGTATCAATGGCGTGACCATTGGCAGAATGAGCAAGCAGAAGAATGGATGCATGAAAATGGTGTAGATTTCAAAGACGGTAAAATCGTAGCCGACGGGAAACATACATTTGTATGGTCATGGAAGGACGAATAGCTTAGTTCTGAATTAATTATGAGCGTTGAGAAAGCTCAAACAAAAAGTTGTGTATGGATTTGGCTCTTTCAAAAAGAATGATTACCTTTGAGACTATGTCTCGAAGTTACTCTCGTTCGAAAATACTCAAATAAATTTGGTGTTTTGCTCACTTATTCGTAACTTTGCACCCGATGATGGGTCATAGTATGGCTGGTGGCTCACCGTCGGGTGTTCTTTGATGCAATTCATAGCAGAATGTAGAAATGAGTACGGTTTCTTATCCGTAACCCAAAAAATCCTCAATCTCCCAGACTGCCTTTATACAAAGAAAAGCTGAGAAATCTTCCAATGTTACGAAAAGTCGAGCGCAAAACAAAAGAATTAAGAAAATATTTTGTAACTTTGCACCCTCAAAAACTTAAAACTATCAGAATGAAACGAATACTACCCCTGTTCATCCCCTTCTTCTGCGGAACGATGACCGCCCAGACCACGTTGCAAATCAACGAACTGATGCAGTCGAACATCGACTGTTACAGAGACAACCTCAACGACTTCCCCGACTCGTGGGTGGAGCTGTACAACCCCACCACGGAAAGCATCGCCCTGAAGGACTATAAGTTAGGAACGCAGGAGGATGCCGCGACGGCCTGGCAGCTGCCCAGCCAGACGGTAGCCCCGGGAGCCTTTGTCATCGTCTGCTGCGACAAGGAGGCCACAGGACTGCATACCGACTTCAGGCTGGAGTCGGGAAAGGGCTGCAACGCCTATCTGTTCAAGGGCGATGCTGTGGTAGACAAGGTGACTGGTCTGAAGAAACAGCCCGCGCCCAACATCTCCTACGGTCGCCTAACGGAGGCAGACAGTGAATGGGGCTACCAATACACCCCTACGCCCGGCAAGGCCAACTGCCAACAGCTGTGCAAGAACATTCTGGGCGAACCCGTCTTCAGTCAGAAGGGAAAGGTGATGAAGGAGGGCACGACGACAGAGCTGACACTCTCGCTGCCCGAGGGTACACCCGAAGGTGCCTTCATCTGCTATACCACCAACGGCTCGGAACCTACGGCCTACAGCAGCCGCTATGAGGCACCGCTGACGCTGACAGCGACCACCGTCGTCCGCGCCAAACTGTTCTGCAAGGGCTATCTGTCGCCACGCGCCACCGTACACTCCTACATCATGTTCCCCACCAACCGTGAGCTGACGCTGCCCGTCATCTCCATCTCTACCGATGATGCCTACCTGAACGACCCGAAGATAGGCATCTACGTGACAGGCACCTACAACAGCAAGAAAAACAACTACGAATACAACTGGCGACGCCCCATGAACATCGAGTTCTTCGAGGGAGCCGACCAGCACAGCGTCATCAACCAACTGGGCGAGATGCGTATCGCCGGTGGTGCCTCGCGCAGCTCCAAATTCAAGACGCTGGCCGTCTATGCCCACAAGCGCTTCGGCACCAAGCGACTGAACTACGAGTTCTTCCCCGACCAGAAGCCGGGGCTGAAGGACTTCAAGAGCATCATGCTGCGCAATGCCGGCAACGACTTCGACTACCTCTACATGCGCGATGCCGTCATCCAGCGCACGATGGCCAGCCACGTAGACCTGGACTGGCAGGCCTGGCGACCAGCCATCATCTACATCAACGGCAACTACTCCGGCATACTCAACATCCGCGAACGCTCCAACGAGGACAATATCTACACCAACTACGACGGTCTGGAGGACATCGACATGGTGGAGAACTGGACGGAGCTGAAGGAAGGAAGCATCGACAGCTTCAACGAGTTCAAAGCCTTCTATGCAGAGCAAGGCCACACGCTGGCAGAATATGCCGAGCGGATGGACTGGGAGGAGTTCATTAACCTGATGGCGATGGACCTCTACTACAACAACCTCGATGCCCCCGGCAACAACCTCATCCTGTGGCGACCCAAGGCCGCTGGCGGCAAATGGCGGTGGGTGGCCAAGGATACTGACTTCGCACTGGGTCTCTACGGCGATCCCTACAACTACAAAGTGCTGGAGTGGCTGTACAACCCCAATTACGATGCCAACCACAACTGGGGAGCCAACGGCTACGACGGCACGCGCCTGTTCCGCAGACTGATGGAGGACAACGACTTCAAGCGTGAGTTCATCGACCGCACCAGCATCTACATGGGCGACTTCCTAAATGAAAAAGGTACGCGCGAGGTGTGGGACCCGATGTACGAAATCATCAAGACGGAGTATCCCTATCACCGCGAACTCATCAACAGATGGTGGCCCAACTATGCGCAGGAACTGAGCAATGCACAGGAATGGCTGAGACTGCGCACGGCAGAGTTCTACAAGCAGTTAGGCGACTACTACCAGCTGGGAGCGCCCATTCCACTGACCATCAATGTAGGCACGGCAGAACAGCTCAAACAACTGACCGTCAACGGCATCCAACTGTCGCAGCCCGTATTCGACGGCAAATTCTTCGCCGGACGACAGCTGACCATCAGCGGACAAGCCATCGACGGCAAGGAAGTGAAGGGGTGGAAACTGACGGGAGCCATCGACGAGGAGCAAACGGGCAGCACGCTATCCGTGGCCATGCCACAGGGTGCCCTTTTCATCACCCCCGTCGTCGGCGAAGTCAACGGCATCAGCACCGTCTGCCGCGACATCACCGCTGGCAACGGTGCCGTCTACGACCTGACGGGATGCAAGATAGCTACGCCACAGAAAGGACGCATCTACATCCGTAACGGGAGGAAATATATTGAAAACTAAAACTTCAGTGAGTAATATACGGCTCACTGGCTCCAGACTTATACAGCCTCCAGAACCTGCGTAATCTGCTGCTCACGGTGGCAGATGCGTACCTCGATGCCGAACTTATCGTGGATATGCTCGGCCAGGTGCTGCGCACTGTACACGCTGCGGTGCTGGCCTCCCGTACAGCCAAACGAGAACATCAGCGACGTAAAGCCACGCTGGATATAACGGCGCACATGGGCATCGGCCAGCTTGTAGACGCTGTCAAGGAAAGTCAGTATCTCGCCGTCATCCTCGAGGAAGCGGATGACAGGCTCGTCCAGACCAGTCAGCTGCTTATAGGGTTCGTAGCGACCGGGGTTGTGCGTGCTGCGGCAGTCGAAGACATAGCCGCCGCCATTGCCGCTCTCATCCTCGGGAATGCCCTTGGTAAACGAGAAGCTGAACACGCGAACCACCAGCGGCCCCTGTGCGTCGTACTTGGAGAACGTGGCCGGACCGTCCTGTGGATGCGGCTTGTAGGGGTTGAGGTCGGTAGTCTTGTAGCCGTCGGCACGACTGGCTGCTGTCTCCACCTGCTGGAACTGCGGCAAGCGGGTCAGACGATCCAGCAAGTCAGTCAGATACGGATAGGAGAAGTTGCGCTCGTCGAGCAGCTCACGCATATTCATGATAGCGGGAGGGATGGACTCGATGAAGTGCGCCTTGCGCTCAAAGTAGCCACGGAAACCGTAGGCTCCCAGCACCTGCAGCAGACGGAACAGCACGAAGAGTGACAGACGGTCGACGAAGGCATGGGGTGCCGGCACCTCGGTATACTGCTTCAGGGCGTTGTAGTATTCGTACACCAGCTCGCGGCGTACCTTATGGGGATATTTGGCCGATGCCTGCCAGATGAACGAGGCCACATCATAGTAGTACGGGCCTCGGCGACCGCCCTGGAAATCAATGAAATAGGGAACAGCCTCTCCTGACCTCCCCAAAAGGGAGGAATCTTGCCCCCCTCCTTGAGAGGGGCTGGTGGAGGTCACCAGCATCACGTTGCGTGCCTGGAAGTCGCGGTAGAGGAATCCCTGCTCGTCGCCCGCTTCGGTCAAGTCCTTGGCCAGCAGTCGGAAGTCGGCCTCCAGCTTCAGCTCATGGAAGTCCAGCTCGGTAGCCTTCAGGAAACAGTATTTGAAGTAGTTCAGGTCGAAGAGCACGGAGTCGGCATCGAAGGCCGGCTGCGGATAGCAGTTGGCAAAGTCCAGCCCACTGGCTCCTTTGATCTGGATGACGGGCAGCCGACGGATGGCACGCTTCAGCAGCTCCTGCTCCTTGACGGTATAACGGCCGCCGGCTTCACGACCGCCCCGGATGGCATCGAACAGCGACACGCTGCCCAGGTCTGTCTGCAGGTAGCGGCGCTCGTCGTCGCTGACTGCCAGGATATGAGGTACAGGCAAGTCGTGGCTGGCAAAATGACGTGCCAGATAGACAAAGGCATGGTTTTCGTCACGGCTGGTACCGATGCAGCCCACTACGGTAGTGCCATCGGCGGCCGTCATACGATAATACTCACGGTTGCTGCCACCTCCCGGCAGCTTCTGCACGTCCTGGGGTTCCTCCCCACTCCACTGCTTGTATAGTTGTATCAGTTTCTGCATTTCGTCTGCAAAGGTACGAATAAGTGAGCGAAATGCAAAATAAATTATTATTTATTTTCATTTCCGAGATGCCGCCTACCTAAGAGACGCAGTCTCAAAGGTAGTGCAAATCGAGCTTCACTACCGCCTGGCAGGTGGCAAACTCATCGGATGCGGCCTGTAGCGCAGGGGATTGTCGCGGTCGCCCCATACCATTTTCTTCAGGATACTGCCCAGCGGCAGCACAATCTTGCTGTTGCCCAGTTTGATATAGGGACTGACGATGGGTTCCGTTGTCCATTTGCCATTCATGGGGTTCATATATCGCTGCACGCCGACATGGGTGCCCAGCGTCTTGCTGAAGCGCACATCGGCAAAACCGCCGAAGCTCGTCGTATTCATATAGGGGCTGAAGGCGGGTCCCACCTGCATCTGTGTGGCATAGTAGTAGCCGAAGGCATGAAGCGTGACGGCCTCGCTGAGGTCGTAGCCCACCGTACCGCCGATGCCGTATTGCGTCGACAGGGTGCGCTGCCACGGCATCCAGTATTTGTTGGCCACGGCCATCGCCGTAAAGTGCCACCGTCCCCAGTCCTGGTGCAGGGCTACGATGCCCGTCTCCGTATTCATCAGTCCGGGCAGGTGGTAGGTGGAGCCTTCGAAGCCCAGATAGGCATTCTTCCACAGTTTCAGGGCCGCCGCTCCGTGTGCCGACTGTTCTGAGAAACCTTTCGCCGTGTTCATCCCCATCATGTCCGCCGCCGTCAGCGTGGGAGGCAGCACGGGGGGGGTCAGTTTCAGCGAGTCGCCAAGCAAGTCGACGGGAAGGGGTGACGCTGACAGGCTGGCATTCATCTCCGATGACAGTCCTTTGCCGACGACCTCCGTCTGTGCCACCGCTGTCACCGCCATCATGGCCATCAGCGCAATTCCTATGTATTTCCTGCTTCGCATCATGTGTTCATTATTATTGCTACTGTAGTGTGACAGCCATCAGTCCGATGACGACATCGTTGGATAAGGTACGCAGCGTGAGCGACACCAGTTTCTTGTCAGGATCCAGGGGCATGCACAGCATCTGGGCAGCACCGCCGGGAATCTCGCCGCCGTCGGCTCCCTTGGGTCCTATCTCACCACCCTGTGCGTTGCGGAACCCTACTCCCAGCGTCTTTGCCAGGCTGCGGCTCACCGTTCCGGAGGCCAGTGCGATGCGATAAGGACCGGGCTGTACGGCACGGAAGGCCTTCCCGTCTACATAGTAGTCACGCTCGATAGGACACCAGTTGTCGGGATTCACCAGCTGCAGGGTGTCGGCCGTGCCGTCCTTATAGCTGGCCACCACGATACCGTTGGCGATACGACACTGCATGTGGTTGGTCGTACCGGCCATCAGCAGCCAGGCCCGCGAGGCCTGTGTACTCATGGGGATGGTGATGCTGTCGGGGTAGTTGTCCCACAGCGAGGTATAGACGATGTTGGGGCCTGTAGCCGGAGTATGGAACGGTACGCCTGCCACCACGAATTCTTCCTTCAGGATTTTCGAGCGGAAACCGCTGTCAGCAATCTCCGGACAGTATTTCGGATGGCACCAGTCGCCTACTCCCTGCAGCGGTATCTGCAAGGTGGTATAGGGTGGACGCGGCGAACGGTATTGGTTCTTGAAGATGTCTGTCACGGAGGCGTTGAAGAGTTTCTGGATCTTCTGTTTGCTGTACTTGGCACCTTCTACAGGCTCCTCCAGCCCATAGTCGGCAGGCACGACAGGAGCCTCGTAGCCGTTGCAGAGGCTGACATCAGGCAGTCTCTTCGGAGCCTTGACACGCAGGGTCTGTGTGGCATCGGCCGAGCCTTCCACTTCCATGTACTCTCCCATGCCCTTGTTGACGCGCAGCACCACCTTCAGCGGCTGACGGAAGCGCTGTGTCACCTCGTAGACCAGCTCCTCGCCGTTACGACGGAAACGGAAGTCGATATAGGGGGTGTGTACAGACGCGCTGTCCCAGGCATCGGGGAATCCCGGACGTAGCACGAGTCGGCCGTAGAGAGCTTCGGGCTGAATGCCGAAGAGTCCCTGCAACAGCGTTCTGGCAGAGATGCCGATACAGTCGCCGAAGTCGCGGTAGCACTCTCCGCGTGCCGCGTCATACTGACTCACCTGTCCGAAGTTGGCTGGCGAGTGTCCGTCATACATCTGCTCCATCACGTTGGCCTTCATCAGTCGGAAGCCCTCGTCGGCACGTCCTGCCTCGAAATAGGCCAGTGCGGTATGCATCACCTCTGCCGCCGCTACATTATTGATACTCCACGAATAGGGCAGCCAGTTGGAGGTGGCGATGGTACTCAAGTCCTCAGAGGTGGAAACGGGGATATGCGGAATCTCCCTGTCGACGTATTTCGTGGCCATGAAAGCCTGCCGTGGCGTACACGCCCCGCAGTCTATCGGTGTATAGACCGACCATACCGCCGCACTCTCATGCACCCTTTTCAGTCCCATCAGGTCCTGGTATTCTGCCCAGTGTCCCTTCGACTCCAGCCACAGACGGCTGTTCATGGCCTTCAGGATGGCGTCGGCCTCCTGGCGGTAGGGCTTGGGGTTCTCGCCAATCAGTTCGGCCACACGCGCAGCCAACAGGTTGCCCCGGTAGTTATAGGCCGACGAGTGGGTCACGGCACCACCGCTGTAGTAGAGTGCATCCGATGCCCAGATGCAGCAGTAGGCATCGTAGAGATGGTCGCCGTCGGGATCGTAGTTGCGCTTCTCCCATGCCAGGTGACTTTTCAGCACGGGCCACATCTTCCTGAGGTAGCTCTTGTCGGCATCGTACTGGAAGTGCCACAGCAACTCGTCGATGTAGTTCAGGTTCATGTCATAGTGGTGCATCTGGTCGTTGCGGTTAGGGTTGCGACAGATGTAGCCGTTGCTGTACATCTGTGTATGCCACCGCTTCTCAGCCCTTGCCATATTCAGCACCGAGTCCTGTGTCGGGTGAGGGAGGTCGGCTGATACATTTTTGACCTGACTTTTAGCGTAAGCATCGAAATGGCGCACGGCACGGTCTGGCCATCCCAGCACATCGCCCAGGTAACCGGCGCGCCATCCTGCCAGCGGCATGCGCCAGCCGATACAGCCGTGCAGCCACGTCTCTCCGTCCCAGTCGCCATCGGCAGCCACCACCAGGGCGCCGCCCAGCGTATTGATAAAGGGATCGGGGGTATTGAACTCGATACGTGCCGCCAACTGCTTCATGGCCTTCTCTGCCTCGTCGAAGAGCGTCTCACCGTCCTCTTCCTCCACGCGCAGCGTCACCAGGTCGCTCACCACGTAGATCGTCTCCGCGAGCACCTGCGAGAGCTTTTGTACAGGAGCCTGACCGTCGGCCTCGAAGGCATCCTTGGCATCCACGCCCATGTCACCGTTGCGCGACAACTTCGGCTTGCGGATAAAGCTGACCACGGCATCGAGTTTCGGTGCAGCGGCAAAGCCCTGGGCGGCAAAGCGCCAGATGGCCTGCTCGGCCTGCTGACTGGCCACCACCTTGATGCGCACCACGGCCTGCTTGCCCCATGCCGCATGCCGCACGTCGTAGCTGCGCATACCATTCTCGTAAGAGGCCACGCAGCGGTCGGCACGGTCGAGGGGCACGCCATTGACCAGGAACTGCACGTTGCGGCACTTACCTTTCTTATAGATGGCAAACACAGGACGGTCGCTGGTTTCTATCCGATAGTCTGTCGGCCCGCCATACAAGGCTCGCGTATATCGGTTGTCACCATTCACACACACAAAGGCCCGCCCCGACGGACGGTAATTGGCACCAGCCACAGCCTGACAGATACTGGCCAGCACCATCAACAGAGTTACTTTCTTGCGTATCATGCGGCAAAGATAAGCAATATTTCTCAATTTGTCACTCAAAAGCACTATTATTTTAACAAAAAAGAAGAGAACCGATTGTCGTCACGACACTCGGTTCCTAAAACAAACTACTTAAAAACTAATCTACTAAAACAAATCAAAAAAATATCTCTTT
>CAMKTS010000051.1 GCA_946415755.1 uncultured Prevotella sp.
AGTATACCGTCAACTTCATCTATGACGAACTGGAGGATTTTAAGGTCACGACAGATATCAGGCATGAGAAACTGACTGATGCCATTTTACAGATTGTCGGTTTTTATCCCATTCGAGTTGTCAAAAGCGGTGAGCATGAAATCTTCGTGGAGTGTACACACAAGACCGACCGCCACCTGACGGGAACCATCATAGACGAACAGGGCGTGCCTGTGGCATACGCCAACGTGGCAATCCTCAATCCTACCGACTCCACTTTGCTTAGTGGTGGGGTATCTAACGAGAGCGGCTACTTCGCTGTTCCGTACGAGCAAGAGCGTATCCTTGCCCGCATTTCCTACGTCGGCTACAAGACCATATATCGGCTCTGCAGTCAGCCCGCAGTGGGTACTATACGGATGCAGCCTGATAATTATACGCTGAACGGCGTGGTTGTTCAAGGCGAACGTCCGAAGGTAGTCCTGCAGGGCAACTCGCTGATGATGAATGTGGAAGGAACAGTGATGGAACGCTTAGGCACGGCAGAGGATGTGCTGACACGTGTGCCAATGATTGCCAAACGGGGCGAGGGCTTCGAAATCTTAGGCAAGGGCACACCGCTCATCTATCTGAACAACCGCAAACTGACCGACCTGCAAGAACTGAGGAACGTCCAGTCGGACATGATTCGCAGCGTGGAGGTCATCCAGAATCCAGGTGCTCGCTATAATGCGTCGGTTAATGCTGTCATCATCATCCGCACCAAACGGGCAGCAGGTGAAGGTCTGGGTGTGGAACTGTCATCGTGGTCTCGCTGTGGGCGTGGTTATGCCAATAATGAGAGAATCAACCTGACTTATCGGACGGGTGGACTGGAACTTTTCGCTAACCTCTTTGGGGCATATAACAGGCGTAAAAGCAGTGGCGAGTTCGAGCAGACTATCTTTGCCGACACGCTTTGGATGATTAACAATAAGCAGAAGAATAATGTTCGCAATCCCTTCCTCGAAGGTCGCTTCGGCTTCAACTACCAAGTCAATGATAACCACTCTTTCGGCGGATTCTACCAAAATACCTGCGACTATGTGAAGACTCGCAGCGAATATGATGACGATTTGCTGGCTGACGGAACGCCATACGACCACCTGCAAAACAGCAGCGTCCGGCGGGACAAGAACACCCCAATCCATCAGGTCAATCTTTACTACACAGGCAAAGTGGGCCAGCTCACCATCGACTTCAACGCCGACTATACCTCCCGCAAACAACGAAGCACCAATCAGCAGCAGGAACTCAGTGCCGAGTACGAAGACCGCGACGTGAATACCGAGAGCCAGACGCGCAGCAAGCTGTTTGCCGAGAAACTCTTCGTCACCCATCCGCTGTGGAAGGGGCAGATAGAAGTCGGCGAGGAATACACTAATACGCGATGGAAAAGCAGTTTCGACAATCAGGAGGGATACATTGCCAATAGCAACAATGAGCAGCACGAAAGCAACATCGCCCCCTTCGTGGAACTGCGCCAGCGTTTTGGTCGCTTCCAGCTGTCCGCAGGTCTGCGCTACGAGCATGTAGAATCAGAATACTTTGTCAATGGTCAGCGACGCGATGAGCAATGCCGTAGCTACGACGACCTCTTCCCGTCCTTTTCTGTTTCTACATCAGCCAAGAACCTACAGCTTTCTTTCAGCTACGCAAAGCGGACAACACGTCCTTCATATTGGCAGTTGAGTAGCGATGTCACCTATGAGAACCGCTTGAATCAGCAGACGGGCAATCCCTATCTGAAGCCTATCAAGTACCACAACCTGAACGCAATGGTGATGTGGAAGTGGCTCTATCTGATGACCAACTTCTCTCATTGCGTAGATCCTATCCTATATACGGCCGGCAGTCTGGAAGATGACCCCAAAGTCAACTTTGTTACTTACAAGAACTATGACCATGCAGATTGGCTTACTATTACTCTTGGAGCACAGAAGAATGTCAAACTGGGACAGGCCACATGGACACCACAATATAACGTCATGCTGATGAAACCGTGGTTCAAATCGGAGTTCCTTGGTGAGGAGAAGAGTTTCAACCATCCTATGTTTGCTCTGCAGCTGGGCAACATTGTCACGCTGCCCCATGACTGGCTTTTGCAGGCAGACTTCCAGATGCACACCCACGGCTATCAGCAGAACGTATGGTTCGACTGCACCCAAGCAGTACTCTCGCTCAGCGTCAGCAAGGACTTCTACAAGCGCCGTCTCAATATCAAGTTGACAGGTAACGACCTCTTCAACGGCGGCATTAACAGCTTCACGCTCTACAGCAATCGTTTTATGTTCCGCAAGACAGAGGACAACGACTCCCGCTGCATCCAGCTCTCCCTGCGCTATCGCTTCAATGTCACCCCATCGAAGTACAAGGGTACCGGTGCCGGTAATTCTGAGAAGAACAGACTTTGAATCTGACGAGGTGTTCCTGTGGCAATAAAACTTTACCTGCTTCATCATTATAAGGAAAGGAAATAACCATGGGACACCTCCAAATATATCTCTTCCGAAAAGACCTACTTCAGAGCATCATGGCGTAAGCCTGACTGCTATTCCCCATATCCATAGCGTCAAAGTCCGGTAAATAAAGAACGAAAAACAATAAAAACAGCACTCAATCAAAAGATTTTTCCAAAAATCCTTTGTAGATTCAAATAAAATGTGTATATTTGCACCGACAGAATCCGCCACGCTTCCCGAAGACCAGCGAACCAGGGCGGGTCTTTTATTTTCTGACAATATGAATATCTACACCAAACAGCCACTTAGCATCACCGACCAGATAGCAAGGTTGAAAGCTGAAGGTCGTGCCACACCTTATCGCGCAGGTCTCGCTCGTCAAGGTAGATGTGCAGGATGCGGATGACAGTGCCTGTCTCGTCCTTCTCGTCAGTAACTTCTTCTTCAATCTTGGTGATTTCGAAGTAATCAAGCATGCCTTGTGGGAGCATGTAGCGGACTAATAACTCGTAGTCGAATGAGGAATGTTTCTTTGCCATGATGCAAAGGTAACACTTTTCCTCGACATACGTTCCATAGTGCTAAGATATTTTGGTTAGGCGATGGAGGTGGCTGTGTGGGCCATCCACGGAAAATCACCCCTGCGCCAGTGTCATCTTGATTTCGCATCAAGGCGTTAAGTGCAAATGTGAGCTCATTAATAACGGTTCATTTGTTGCTTTCCTGCGCATGACGAACTGGCTGGCCTGCCTAAGGTTGCCGGCGGTGTACCCCAACGACAGCCCTCATGACTTACAAGACTGCAAGAACCCATTTGCGGCTGCAAAGGTAAGAAGAAATTTTGGACTGTGCAAGTAAACCGGTGGGGGCAGGATAAACCTAAATTCAAATCGTTCTGTTTTGGGGCTGAGAATCAGTAGGTTACGAACAGGTCACCCTACATCTGAATCATGGGGACAGGTTGCTTGATTGAATTTTGGAATTCACATCAAGACCTGTCCCCATGATTCGTGGCCGTCCAAGGCTATAAAAACAGTCACCCTGCACTGCCTACACTGACCGCTGAAAATCAGCAGGTTACGGACAGGTTACCCTACACTGGAGGCTACACTGAAGCCTACACTAAATTGTGGATGGTGAATGATGTTTCCATGCACCCAACCAGTTCCAAGATTTTGTCCCATGCGTAGGGATTTTTATGAGGAGGCCACTCACCAAAATGAGGAGCCTCTTCACGGAAATGAGGAGGCCACTCACGACCGTGAGGAGGCTCTTCACGAAGATAAGTAGGCCACTCACGAGAATAAGTAGGCTACTTATTGGAATTAGTAGCCCACTTATGAAGGTGGTTGTTGAAGAATTTTCCAGTGTAGCCTCAGGTGTAGGCTCCAGTGTAGGGTACCTGGTATGCAAGTGCCTGATATTCAGCGGTCAGTGTAGGCAGTGCTACGTATACAGAAAAATGCTATTAGAGGGGACGAACGCCACGACAGCTAAATGTTTTGAGACTTTTTTGCAGAAAAAGCAGGAAATCGAACAGTTTCTCAGTATTTTTTTGTATTTTTGCAATCAAATTGCGAAAGTAATGAGCATGAAGCTATCTATACAGGAAGCGTTGAAGCGTGTACGCCTGAATACGGTGACACTGAAATAAACTATGCTCACACGGGGTCTGTCCCCCTGTGTTCTTGGCTAATGAGCCGGAGTGTGAGTAAGTGATTCTATGTTTAATTATGAGAATAAAAGAAATGAATATGAACAATTTAATTTTTTCAAGTATGAGAAGGATGATAGTTATAGCGGCTGTATGCCTGCTGACATCCATCGGCGTAATGGCTCAAGACAAATTGTACATTGATGACTTCACTGCGAAACCTGGTGAAGAAGTTGCTGTGAAGCTAAATCTTACAAATCCTGCAAATAGCTATTGTGCTTTGCAGTTCGACCTATTCTTGCCCAGTGGCGTATCGATCGTACAGGAAGAAGATTTCTATGTTGTTGAACCCAACCAGTATAGCCGTTCCAATAAGGATGGCCGTACCGTAGACCACAGCATTACTGTTGCCAAGACTTCTAATGGTGCCTATCGTTTCATCATATCCTCAAATACCAATTCCATTTTTAAAGGAACTTCAGGTGAAATATGCACGATTACATTAGCGGTAGGCACTGATGTGCCAACAGGTGTATATGACGGGAGTGTGAAAGATGCCAAGGCAGTTTTTAACACAGGAGATGTGGTGAATATTTCCGATGCAAGTTTCAAAGTGAGTATATCTGCTGATACCCGTTTCCAGATTGCTACAGGTGCCGTCTATAGCTCTGGTCAGAAGCTGGATTTCGACAATATCTCGCTGACCTTCGGCGAGGTCGGCGGCAATGACTTCACGGAAAATGAAGGTTATGTGCAAAATGGCGTGAATGGTAACAAAGCAGGCGGCTCGTTCTACCTCTTTGAGCCGAAGGTTGGCGGCGTGCTCTCCGTGGACGTAAGCCTGAACGCATGGAAGGTGCTTGATGTCCTGGAGGACGGAACACCCATTGAGGGTATCAGCGGTCTGATGGTCGACCAAAGGTATAATGACAAGCTGGCTTTTGAGGTAAAAGCGGGAAAGGTTTACAAGATGTATGCTTACGGCAGCAAGCTGGGCTTCGCCGGATTTACGTTCCCTGGCGAGTTGACAGCATTGCCTACAAATGTGAACGAGATAGGCCAGATCTTCAGCTACGAGAACATCAACTATAGCATCACTTCCCTTTCTAAGAGCACAGTGGAGGTTGTCGGTGGCAGCTACAGCGGAACCGTGAACATTCCCAAGACCACCAGGTATGCAAATGCTGACCAGACGGCCTTCCGCTCGTTTACGGTTACTGGCATCGCAGATGGTGCTTTTGCCAATAGCGGCGAGTTGACAGAGGTTCTTATCCCAACGAGTGTCAGCACCATCGGCAACAATGCCTTTGCCGGTTGTAACGCTCTGGTCAAGGTGACAGCGTTTGCAGCTAATCCTGCTGTCATCACCGCCAGCTCTTTCCCCAACAGCAGTAATGCGATACTCTATGTCCCTGCCGGTTGTGTTCCTGCCTACAAGGCTGCCGACTATTGGAAGAACTTTAAAGACATTAGGGAAATCGTCACTCCGACAGACATCACACAACTCGACAACGTCATCTATATGGATGCTGCAGAGGTAAGGAAAGCCTCACAGGCCACTCTCTCGTTCAAGATGAAGAACTCAGTGCAGATTTGTGCTTTCCAGTTCGATCTCTGCCTGCCAGAGGGAGTGACCGTTGTCAAGAACGATATAGACATCATAGATGGCACATTGAGCGACAGCCGCCTGCCTAAAACAGACAATCATGCACTGTCTTTCAGTGAGTTAGAGGACGGTACTGTCCGTTTCCTTTGCACGTCATCGAGTAATGTGAACTTCGTAGGCAACGAGGGTGAGATAGCTACGCTAAATGTCAATATTGCCAATGACATGACAGAAGGCGACTATGCCATCCGTCTGAAGGACATCAAACTGGTTAAAGACGATGGCGACAAGTTATATACGGAACTGGTACAGTCGAAGCTGACAGTCGCTTCCTATATTCCTGGCGATGCCAACGGTGATGATGAGGTCGACGTAGCTGACGTGGTGGCTATCGTCAACTATATCCTGAACAAGCCGGGCGAGAACTTCAACGAGAAGGCGGCCGATGTGAATGACGATGATGTGATAGACGTAGCCGACGTGGTGGCTGTGGTGAACATCATCCTGAAGGGCGGCAAAGCCAACAGCCCTGAGGCAAAGGCCCATGCCCGTGCCTACCTGAAGGCGCATGGCTTCATCGTTCCATAATGAACGAGAAGAAATCAAAACGTAATACGCACATGAAGATAAGATGTATGGCCATTGACGATGAGCCGCTGGCGCTACAGCAGATAGCGGCGTATATCGGAAAGGTAGACTATCTGGAACTGGTGGCAACATGCCAGAGTGCCGTGGAGGCAAGGCGGGTGCTGGAGGAGGATACGGTGGATGCCGTGTTCTGTGACATCAACATGCCCGACCTGAACGGGATGGACTTTGTGAAGTCGCTCGTCGTACCGCCGATGGTGGTATTCACCACGGCATACGCGGAATATGCGGTGGAGGGGTTTAAGGTGAATGCGGTAGACTATCTGCTAAAGCCCTTCGGCTTGCAGGACTTCCAGCGGGCGGCACTGAGGTTGAAAGAGAGAAGCGTCCTTACGGCCTCGTCAGCACCCCCTTTACCGACCTCCTCTGAGAGGGGAGGAGATGATGACTATCTCTTCCTGAAGACGGAATACCGCATCGTGAAGGTGAGCATCGCCGACATTCGCTACGTGGAGGCCATGAGCGAGTATCTCAAGGTGTATGTGGAGGGAGAAGTCAAGCCCATCATCACCCTACTGTCGATGAAACGGATAGAGGAGCGACTGCCCGACAACTTCATGCGCATACATCGCTCGTACATCGTCAACCTGAAGAAGATACAGGAGGTGAACAAGAACCGCGTCATCATGGACAACGACACCTACCTGCCCATTGGCGACATGTATAAAGAAACTTTCCAGGCATTTCTGGACAAGAAATACCTGGGAAGGTAACCCCTCTCCCAACCTCCCCCGAGGGGGAGGAGATAAGGGGCGAGGGCTGTTTACTGCTTGGCGCGGAAACGTTCAGCCTGCGAGCGAATCAGCTCTTCGTCGTCGAAGTAGTTAATCTGCATGGCCTGGCGAACCTCGGCCATCGTCTGAGCAGCCGTCTCGCGGGCACGCTCCGTACCTTTCCTTAAGATATTGTAGATTTCGGGGATATCCTGCTCAAACTCATGGCGACGCTGACGGATAGGCTCCAGCATGGCGTTGAGTATCTGGTTGAGGAACTTCTTGCACTTCATATCGCCCAGGCCGCCACGGCGGTAGTGATCCTTCAGCTCGTCCAGGTTCTGATACTCCGGCCAGAAGGCGGCAAAGTCTTCCGGCTTCGAGAAGGCATCAAGATAGGTGAATACGGCATTGCCCTCCACATGGCCGGGGTCGTTGAGATTGACGTGCAGGGGGTCGGTATACATCGAACGCACCTTCTGCCATACGGTATCGGCATCGTCGGAGAGGTAGATGCAGTTGCCCAGCGACTTCGACATCTTCTCCTTGCCGTCGGTTCCCGGCAGGCGACGGGCGGTGGCATTCTCGGGCAGCATGATGTTCGGCTCGACAAGCACAGGACCATAGGTATTGTTGAAACGGTTGACGAGTTCGCGCGTCACCTCAAGCATGGGTTCCTGGTCTTCACCGGCAGGCACGGTAGTGGCCTTGAACAGCGTGATATCGGCAGCCTGCGAGACAGGATAGCAGAAGAATCCGAGGGGAATGCTCTCACCCTCGAAGCCACGCATCTTGATCTCGGTCTTCACCGTGGGGTTGCGCTGTACACGGCTCACCGAGATGAGGTTCATCAGATACGTGGTGAGCTCGGCCAGTTCTGTAATCTGACTCTGGATGAACAGCACGCACCGCTCCGGGTCAAGACCGGCAGAGAGGTAGTCGAGAGCTACCTCGATGATGTTCTGACGAATCTTCTCAGGATTGTCGGCATTATCGGTCAAGGCCTGTACGTCGGCCATGAATACAAACATCTTGTCGTAGTCACCTGCATTCTGCAGTTCCACACGACGGCGCAGCGACCCAACGTAGTGTCCCAGGTGCAGCTTGCCCGTAGGACGGTCGCCAGTCAAAATAATCTTTCCCATATATATACTTTCTTACCTTGTAATGATTTGAATGTTTCCACTTTTTAAACCGCTACTTGTACAGGTGAGCTGCACAGTGGCGGCTTGTTCTCCGCTTTGCACCAGCACTTGTGCCAAGCCGTTGAAGGCGGGAATGCTGAACGACCGGCAGTCTTTCTCCTTAGGATGGTCGGCACCAAGATACGAAGGGTCGCCGTTGCCCACGCCCAGGATGCGCCCGTCGCCCTGCAATGTCAGCGTCAGCTGCGGACAGGCATCGGGTACGATACGCCCCTTGCCATCGCGCACCTCTACGGTAACGACGGCAACGTCGCGGCCGTCAGCCGTCAGCTGCTGGCGGTCGGCCATCAGCACCAGCTGTGCGGCAGGCCCCGTAGTCTCGATGGTCTGGCTTGTCACGCGCTTGCCCTTTCGATATCCTACGGCCGTCACCTTGCCGGGCTTGTAGGCGACATTCCATTTCAGGTGTCCTCCCGCAGGCATCTGCTGGCGTCCCATCTTCTTTCCGTTGACCGTGAGTTCCACCTCGTCGCAGTTGCTGTAGGCCCACAACTCGATAGTCTCACCCTCATGGCCCTGCAGATTCCAGTGGGGGAACAGATGCAACACGGGGTCGTCAGTCCACCATGACTTCAGATACCACGCCTCGTCCTTGGGGAATCCGCAGTAGTCGAAGATGCCAAACTCGGAATCGGTAGCGGGATATTTCAGCGGGTTGGGTTCGCCACGATAGTCGAAGCCCGTCCAGTAGAACAGTCCTGCCGCCCAAGGACGCTCGGCATAGAATTTCCAGCCGCGCTCGATGACATTCTCCACTCCCTTCTGTCCCGTACGGTTGATGCTGACCATACGACCTGGGAATTCCTCGGAGTTAAAGTACCAGCCGCGCGTGCCACAGCCCGATGTCTCCTCGGTTCCCACTATCTTCCACGATGGATGAGCCTGCTTGCGGTTGTCCACGTCGTTCTGGATGATATAGTTGAAGCCTACCACGTCGAGACCCTTAATCAGCTCAGTACCTCCGGCATTGGCCACCGTACTGGGACGTGTGGGGTCGAAGAGACGGGTGTATTCGCGCATGGCCTCAGCCACTCGAATGCCCTGGACGCTGTTCTCCAGTCCCCATTCCTCATTGCCGTCGCTCCACAGGATGACGGAGGGATGGTTGCGGTCGCGGCGTATCATGCGCTCCAGCAGTCGCAGGTGCTCCTCGTTGATACCCATCAGACGGTTCTCGTCGATGACCAATATACCCTCGCGGTCACAGACATCCAGCAAGGCGGGAGTCATCGGATTGTGCGAGGCCCGATAGGCGTTACAGCCTATCGTTTTCAACTGTTTGATGCGCCAGGCCTGCAAGGCATCCGGTATGGCAGCCCCCACGCCGGCATGGTCTTGGTGCATGTTCACACCCTTCAGCTTGACCACCTTACCATTCAGCAGGAAGCCACGCTCTGCATCGAAGGCAATGTCACGAATGCCCGTAGTGGTGAGATAGACATCCACCACCCTGCCCTGCTGGCTCACCGTGGTCTCAACCTGATAGAGATAGGGGTCGGTGGTACTCCAGAGATGCGGCTGGGTTATCAGCATGTCCTGCTGGCAGGCAGTGGTTTGTTTGGACTTCATACTGAGTGTCGATGTCTTGCTCTTGGCCACCTCACGGCCTTCAGCATCCAGCAGGCGCTGCACCACCTCGCATGTCTGAGGTTGCAGCGA
This sequence comes from uncultured Prevotella sp., assembly GCA_946415755.1. GTDB lineage: Bacteria > Bacteroidota > Bacteroidia > Bacteroidales > Bacteroidaceae > Prevotella. The sequence goes on from CAMKTS010000051.1 coordinate 9,966, forward strand.
CATATTGGCCACCTCAGTCTCCACCACCACCTTGGCCTCGGTATAGGGCTGCTGCAGCTGTGCATAGACGAAAGTGCCAAAGGGAGCGACACTCACCTCGGCAGACTTCTCAAGCCACACATCCCGATAGATGCCAGCACCTTCATAGAACCAGCCCTCTTCGAGCGAGGCATCTGCCCGCACACATATCAGATTATCTTCACCATATTCTATATAGGGGGTGATGTCATACACCTGTGTGGCATATCCGCTGGGTTCCGTACCCATATAGAATCCATTAAACCATACCTGTGCATGGCGGAAAATGCCGTCGAAGCGCAACAGCAGCCGTTTGCCCAGGTCTTGCTTCTCAATGCGCAGCACCTTACGATACCAGCCCACACTCGTCTCCGGGTATTTCCAGCCCACCGTCTTATAGCCATGCGAATGGCTGGCCTCAGGGGCATAGGGCAGTATGGTCACCCAGTCATGCGGAATCTGCACATCCTGCCACGACGAGTCGTCGAACTTCAACACGTATGGGCCTTCGTTGTGTATCGAACGGGCCTTTGTCAGATAGTTGAAATACTCCGTTCCACAGCCGTAGTCCTTTTGAGGATCGGCAGCATGTCCGAAGGCAAACTTCCATCCTTTGTCAACTCTAATCGTCTCACGTACATTCTGTCCCCAAAGGGATGTAGCCATCATGGCCAGCAGCAATATCAACTTTAATCTCATCGCCTATCTTTTAAAAGTTTCTGCAAAGGTAGTGCAAATCGAGCGAAATACCAAAGAAAAGCTCGCTTTTCTTTGGATTTCCG
>CAMKTS010000052.1 GCA_946415755.1 uncultured Prevotella sp.
AAATAGTCTTTTGATATTATGCCAGCTATTATTACAGATACATTCGACTACGACGATATTGTCAGGGTGCTTGACCTTGATGAAGCGTTCGTGCATCATCAGATTGATGCGCTTCAGCCGAAGTATTGGCGTGCTGTGATAAAGACGAAACCAAAGGGATTGAAGATTTTCGCACCTGTGATGGTGAGCGGCAATAGGGGCATCGACTATATGATATACATGCTGAGTCGAGACTGGCAGATAACAAAGAAGCAGCGATTGCTCGACTACATGCATTTCGGAGTGTCTTGTGTCTGTTGTACACAAATTCTACTAATGGTGTCTTATTCATATAAAAATCATTAAATGTATTACAATTCTATTTTGTCGGTCGGGGTTGTAATACATCCTGTAATACATTTAGGCTTTATGATGTCGTAAGACCAACCATGATGCCGTATGCATTTTCAGCGGTGTCCATCCCCTTATTAGCCTCGCTTTCAGCGGGTTAAACTAATAAGGTACTGGTAATCAGATACTAAAAATGGGAACCCGTAAGGTTCCCATTTGTGCTATTTGGCGGAGAGAGAGGGATTCGAACCCCCGGTACCTCTCGGTACGACGGTTTTCAAGACCGTTGTAATCGACCACTCTACCATCTCTCCAGTGCTCGTTTGTCCGAAAGCGGCTGCAAAGATACGTATAAAAAATGAGAAATGAGAAATGAGAAATGAGAAATTCTTTGTTGTTAACAAGAATTAACGACAAAAACCTAAAAAACTCTTAACTCATACCCTTTAACTCTTAACTTATTACTACCTTTGCACCATGATTTACCCGAAGAACTATGAAGCGAAGGTTGGCTTCGACGAGATAAGGCTGTTGCTGAAAGAACAATGTCGGTGTACGCTGGGCAAAGAGAAGGTTGACGAGATGACTTTCTCCTGTGATGCCGGCGAGGTGAACGAATGGCTGATGCAGGTGCGCGAATTCCGGCAGTTGCAGCAGGCTGTGGAGAAGCCTGAAATGAACTACTTCTTTGACGTGAGACACTCAGTGGCACGCATCAAGATGGAGAATACGCACCTGGAGGAAGGCGAGCTTTACGACCTGCGCCGATCGTTGGAGACGATAGGAATCATTGTGGACTTCCTAAAAAGGGGAGAGGATGACGATAATCTGGAGTCCTCTTGCCAATATCCAGCCCTGCGGCGGTTGGCTGCCGATGTGATGACGTTTCCTGCCATGATACGTCGCATCGACTCCATACTCGACAAGTTTGGGAAAATCAAGGATTCTGCATCGATGACGCTATCGGGTATCCGCCACGACATGGAGCAGACGGCGGGTTCCATTTCCCGCACTCTCTATAGCATCCTGCATGTGGCCCAGCGCGATGGACTGGTGGCTCAAGACGTGGCTCCTACGCTGAGAGACGGGCGTCTGATGATTCCTGTGGCTCCAGGCGTGAAGCGGCGCATCAAGGGCATCGTCCACGACGAGTCGGCAACGGGCAAGACCGTGTTCATCGAGCCTGCCGAGGTGGTGGAGGCGAACAATAAGGTACGTGAGCTGGAAGCTGCCGAGCGGCGCGAGATTGTCCGCATCCTCACCGTGTTCAGCGATGAGCTGCGTCCACAGGTGCAAGACGTGCTCGACTCATACCGTTTCCTGTCACAAATAGACCTGATACAGGCCAAGGCGGCAATGGCCGAACAGCAGCAGGCCTTCGAGCCGCAGGTGAAGGCAGAGCCGTGCATCGACTGGATACGTGCCATCCACCCGCTGCTGCAACGCTCGCTGGCAAAGCAGGAAAAGAAGGCTGTCCCCTTGGACATACGCCTGGAGCAAATGAGAAAGGAGAAAGGAGAAACGAGAAATGGCGTTTGCGGACGGCTGCTAATCATTTCCGGTCCGAATGCGGGCGGCAAGTCGGTATGTCTGAAGACGGTAGGACTGTTGCAGTATATGGTTCAGTGCGGATTGTCTATTCCCGTAGGCGACCGCTCGACGGTAGGTGTGTTCCATAAGATTATGATAGACATCGGTGATGAGCAGTCGATAGCCGATGACCTTTCAACCTATTCGAGCCACCTGCTGAACATGAAGAACATGATGAAGGAGGCCGACGGACACACCTTGCTGCTGATTGATGAGTTTGGTGGAGGCACGGAGCCGACCATCGGCGGTGCGATTGCCGAGGCCGTGTTGAAACAGTTCTGGGAGAAAGAGGCCTTCGGCGTGATTACCACTCACTATCAGAACCTGAAGCACTTTGCTGAAGACCACGAGGGTGTGGTGAATGGAGCCATGCTCTACGACCGTCACCAGATGCAGGCTCTCTTCCAGCTCAGCATTGGTCAGCCCGGTTCATCGTTTGCCATCGAGATAGCCCGCAAGACGGGTATTCCCGAGCAGGTAATCAAGGACGCCTCCGACATTGTCGGTTCGGAGTATATCCAGAGCGACAAATACTTGCAGGACATTGTTCGTGACAAGCGCTACTGGGAGGGCAAGCGCCAGACCATCCACCAGCACGAGAAGTCGCTGGAGGGTCACATCCAGCGCTACGAGACCAACCTCGAGGAGATAGAGCGCGAGCGCAAGGCCATTCTGCATCGCGCCCAGCAACAGGCCGAAGAGCTGCTCGTCGAGGCCAATCGCAGGATAGAGAACACCATTCGTGAGATCAAGGAGGCGCAGGCCCAGAAGGAGCGTACCCGTCAGGTTCGCGAGCAGTTGCAGGAGTTCCGCGAGCAGGTGCAGAACGATGACACTCGGGGACTGATGAGTGAGGAGGACTTTGCCAAGCGCCTTAAGAAGATGGAAGAGCGCAAGGCGCGTAAAGAGAAGCGTAAAGCCGAAAAGTCCGACCAGCAGAAAGTGATTGCCAACAAGCTGGCCACTGCCGCAAAGGCTGCTTCCGATGCTGCCAACCGTCCATTAGCGAAGGGCGATGCCGTGCGTATCAAGGGTACTGGCAGCATCGGCGAGATAGAAGCCATTCAGGGTCGTCAGGCTACGGTCATCTTCGGCGGTCTGCGCAGCAAGGTCAAACTGGAACAGCTGGAGCGCTGTGCTCAAATGATAAATGAGAAAGAAGAAATGAGAAATGCCGTTGACAAGCATGCCCACCTGGCCATTCAGACCTCCCGCATGACACGCTCTACGATAGAAGACCGCAAGCAGAATTTCCACCAAGACCTTGACGTGCGTGGCATGCGTGGCGACGAGGCCATTGATGCCGTGATGCACTTCATCGACGATGCCATCCTGGTGGGAATGAGCAGAGTGCGCATCCTGCACGGTACGGGCACGGGAGTTCTCCGTCAGCTCATCCGTCAGTATCTTCATACGGTGCCCAACGTGGTGAAGGCATGCGACGAGCATGTACAGTTCGGCGGTGCCGGTATCACCGTAGTGGATATCGACTGAAAAAGGGTAGCCGGTGTGGCTACCCCTGTTTCTTCTGATTGTCTTTTTCCATGAAATTGTTCTGCTTCAGGGCCTCTACGAAGTCGCTGATTTTGTGCAGCTCGCGGGGGATGCGGATGTTCTGCGGACAATGCGGCTCACACTGGCCGCAGCCGATGCAGTGGTCGGCTTGTCTTAGCCGTGGTACGGCGCGGTCGAGTCCTATCAGGTAGTTGCGGCGAAGTTTCCAGTATTCCTCATCCATCTTCAGACGGGGCAGTGTTCCCTCGTTCTTACATTTATTATAATGTACGAAGATGGCGGGGATGTCGATGCCGTAGGGGCATGGCATGCAGTATTTGCAGTCGTTGCAGGGTATGTTCTCCAGTCCCACGATGCGCTCTGCCACGTCTTTGTGCAGATACTCCATCTCCTGTTCTGTGAGGGGCTTCAGCGGGCAGTAGCTCATCAGGTTGTCCTTCAGGTGTTCCATGAATGTCATGCCGCTGAGAACGGTCAGCACGCCGTCGGGTGTGCCTGCATAGCGGAATGCCCACGATGCCACGCTGCACTCTGGGTTGCGCTGCTTCAGCTCTGTAGCCAGGTACTGTGGCAGATTCGCCAGTCGACCGCCCAGCAGTGGTTCCATGATGACGGCGGGTATGTCGAGTTTCTGCAGCTCTCCATACAGATATCTGGCATCGGTGTTTCGCGGATTAATCTCGTCGGCATGATCCCAGTCCAGGTAGTTGAGTTCTATCTGTACGAAGTCCCAGTGGTATTTGTCATGTTGTGACAGCAGGTAGTCGAACACGGCAATGTCGCCATGATAGGAAAAACCCAGGTTGCGGATTCGTCCTGCCTTGCGCTCCTCTACGAGATAGTCCAGTATACCGTTGTTGATGTATCTGTTGTTCAGTGCCTCCATTCCTCCCATTCCGATGCCGTGCATCAGGTAGTAGTCGATATAGTCCACTTGAAGCTCGCGCATCGAGTTCTTGTACATCTGTATGGAGGCCTCGCGGCTCCAGGTGTCAGGGCTGAAGTTGGAGAGTTTGGTGGCCACAAAGTATTCTTCTCGCCGATGACGGCTCAGTGCTATTCCCGTACAGTGTTCCGACATTCCCTGGCAGTAGACGGGAGAGGTGTCGAAGTAGTTGACACCGTGGTCGATGGCATAGTCCACCTGTCGGTTCACCATCTCCTGGTCAATCTCTGCCTTGCTCTCACGTGCAGCATTGCCATCAATGGTAGGCAGGCGCATCATGCCGTATCCCAGCAGCGACACTTTCTCCTGTTTCTTTGGGTTTTGGCGGTAGGTCATCTTGCCTGTGGGCGGTTCCACTTGCTTTTTGTATTCTTCCGTGGCCTTTGTCTGCGACTTCGACTTGCAGCCCGTCAGCACGGCGGCAGTCGTTGCTGCGCCACCGCCCAGCAGTTTCAGGAAATTTCTTCTGGATATATCTTGCTTCATATTGTTATTTCGATATTTCTCATTACTCATTTCTAATTTGTTTTATGTACCTCGTGCCCCTCTACGTAGATGGCTGAGAAGGGGCGTGCCGGACAGAGATACTCGCAGGCTCCGCAGCCGATGCAGCGGGCTTCGTTGACGGCGGGGACGTAGGGACTCTCCTCGTCGTCAGGGTCGCTGGGCACCATCTCGATGGCTCCCACGGGACAGTGGCGGGCGCAGTTGCCGCACTCTACGCCGTCTGTCAGCGGGATGCAGTTTTTCTTGATCCATATGGCATGACCAATCTGCGTCGATGCCTTGTCTTCTTTCTGGATGGGCTTGATGGCACCTGCCGGACAAACCTGTGAGCAGCGGTTACACTCCGGACGGCAGTAGCCGCGCTCATACGACATGACGGGCTGCAGCAGGTGCAGCAGGTCGGCCGTGGGGCGCAGCACCTGATTGGGGCATTCCGAGATGCAGAGCTGGCATCCCGTGCAGTTGCGCTGCATGTTCCTGAGCGACAGTGAGCCAGGCGGCACCAGCGGTGTCTGTCGTTCTGGTGCCACCTTGTCCTGTATCTCTGCCAGTCCGCCGTCGGTTTTCTTTGCCTCTTGCGCGATGGCGGCAGTAGTGAGCAGTGCCGAGCCGATAAGGAACGAACGTCGGCCGCCTTCTGTGCCTTCTGTGTCTTTTGTCCCCGTCTCATTGGTGCGGAGAGGGTGGGGGGCAAGGCTATACTTCAGTGCTCCGAATTTGCACTTCTCGATGCAGTCGCCGCAAACCACACAGCGCGATGCGTCCACTGTATGCGTCTTGTAGTCGATGCAGGCGGCCTTGCAGTTTTTCGTACACAGCGAGCAGTTCTTGCACTTTTCCTCCTCAAACTTGATGCGCAGCAGCGAGAATCGGCTGATGAACGAGAGGATGGTGCCCACAGGACAGATGGTGTTGCAGAAAGTGCGGCCGTTGCGCCAGGCCAGCACCGTCAGGATGGCCAGCATGCCGATGGCGATGACCAGCGACGTTACGGAGCGCAGCCAGATGTCGGAGTGGTAGAAAGCGTAGCTGTCGTAGTACGCGGCGATGGTTGCCAGCACGTTGTTAGCAGCCAGGTAGACAGGCTGCAGCAGGTTGGTGGCAATGAGTCCGAAGGTGGAGTAGGGTGCCAGCAACTGTACGATGACGGCCACTCCGGCCATGTGTGCCGCTATAAACAACGCCAGCACGCCGTAGCGCAGTATGTTTTTCGCCTTCGAGTAGGTGTAGCGGTTCTTCTTCGCCCGTTTGCCAAACCATCCGGCGATGTCCTGCAGGATGCCCAGCGGGCAGATGACGCTGCAGTAGATACGGCCGCATAACAAGGTGAGTATTGTCAGGAAAACGACGACGAGGAGGCTGCCGGCCAGAATGGCCTCCAGTAGCTGTGCCTTCGGCATCCAGCTGAACCAGTGGTGTGCAGTGCCCGTGAAGTCCACGAACAGCCACGTGATGCCAATAAACATCACGGTGGCCAGTGTAATTCTAATTGTTCTTAACATAGCTTTTATCATTACTCATTAATTTTACGACCAGTATGCTCACTTCGTACAGCAGATAGATGGGCAGCGCCACCACGAAGAGTGTGAAGACATCCGTCGTTGGCGTGATGATGGCCGCTACCACGAGGATGGCCACCACAGCGTGCCTGCGGTATTGGCTCATCATGCGTTCATTGAGCAGCCCCATGCGACCAGACAGGGCGCATACCACAGGCAGTTCGAACACCACGCCCATCACCAGGCTCATCCCCAGCAGCGTGTCGATATACGACTGCAGCGTCAGCATGTTCGCCACGTCGGGCGATACCTGGTAGGTGCCCAGGAAGCGCACCGTCAGCGGAAACACCACGAAGTAGTTCACCAGCGTCCCCACGACAAACATCACGTAGGCGGCACCCACAATCCATACGGCATAGTGCCGCTCGTTCCGGTAGAGTCCTGGGCTGACAAAGCGGAATAGTTCGTATAAGATATATGGCGAAGCCACCAGCAGTCCGGCATACATCGCCGTGCGGACGTGAATCATAAACTGCTCCGTCAGTCCCGTGTTCATCAAGTGCAACTGGAAAGCCTCTGCTCCCAGCATCCTGTAGGTGATGAAGTCGCCCGACCTTGGTGCCAGCACCACGCTGAACAGCTGTTCCTTCATCACGAAGGCCGCCACGCCACCTGCCACTATGGCCACCGCCATGCGTATCAGTGCCGAGCGCAGCACGTCCAGATGGTCCCAGAAGGTAAGAATCTCTCCCGACCCCTCCAAAGGAGGCGAAGGCCTGCGGACTTCTTCCATGTTATTGACCATTGCCTTTCTCTCCTCCTTCGGAGGGGGTAGGAGAGGTCTCGTCAATTTCCTTCATGCCGTCCTTGAAGCTCTTCACGCCCTTTCCCAGACCCCTCATCAGTTCGGGAATTTTCTTGCCGCCGAACAGCAGCAGTACAATGAGTGCAATGACGATAATCTCCTGCATTCCTAATCCAAACATCTCTTCTTGTTATTGTTTTAGTTCGTAATTCCTCTGCAAAGATACGAATAAGTGAGTACAATACAAAAAAAAAAGGCATTTTTTTGTTTTTATTGTAGAGCGTCAGGGCGTGAGTAGGCCTTACAGCAATATTTCAGTTTCCAGGACATATTACTTTCCCAATCAAACTCTGCCAGATGCTGATATTCATCCGGCATAGTGTCCTGTTTCAAGTGATGACGGCAATATAGCTCAATCATCCTGCGGACAGTCTGCTTCTCTCGCTCTATTCGGCTCATTATTTACTAATCAAACAGCTTCTTCCAAATCCATAGGACAGCGACGGCACCAACTACGCAGAAGACGAAGTTGGTGAGATAGCCTTTTCCAAGGTGTTCGATGTTCAGCAGGTGGCTGATGAGTGTTCCTACATAGCTGCCGATGATACCAATGATGAGGTTCATACAACATCCTTTGCCTTCACCGCTCATAATGCGGTTGGCAACATAACCGACAAGAATGCCCGTCAGTATCGGCCAAGCCGTGAAATCTGCAATGTGTTCTAACATACCTTGATTACTGTTTCTTTATTTCCAATATTCCATCAACTTCATGCTCCACAAACGGGCCGGCTTTGCACTCCAAGAGATCACTGGGTTCAAGGCACTCCAAACCATGCCAGACGTTCTTGGGGATGTCAACACCATAGGTGCCACTTTCTTGACTGATAACACAGGATTCCAACACCTCGCCATCATCGTTATAGGTAGAGACTCTGACCTCACCTTTCAGTATCACAAAGGTCTCGTCCTTGTCAGGATGGTGATGCACAGGAATAAAAGTACCCGGTTCCAAGGCATTGAGGAAACGGTGGCACTTGTCCTGAAGGCTCTCGTGGAAGTTGTAGTTCATGCGCAGTCGGGGTGACTGCTTTGCTTGTTCCACCACACCACTAATCAGTTGTTCGTCTATTATCTTCATAATTGCATCAAACCCTTACTATTTGCCACGTAAGACTGACGGAATAGAATTTGAGACACTATAAAACTTGGTTTCGACCGACCGCTCCAGCATACGAGGGCGGGTGCTCCAATATATAAGGGCGCCCGCCCTAATTTATGCGGGTGGGTGTCCGAATCTGGTTAGATGCCGCCTCTCTCCCTGTTACATGCCGTCTCTTTCCCTGTTTGGACGGGCCTTTTCCCCTGTTAGACCGTACTTCCGTTTCAGCAAGCAAGGTTCTTTTCCCTGTTTTCCTTAACTTTTTACAGCATTTCGCTTGTAATTTGGAAATAATTGTGTATATTTGCACCGTTAAACATCAATGGTCAGGCAATGAGTACACAAGCAATGACACAACAGATAGCGGAATACTTCAAGACACAACCCGTCCTGAAAGCATGGCTTTTTGGCTCCTATTCACGTGACGAGCAGCGTGCGGACTCTGATGTAGATTTGCTAGTAAAGTTCGACCGAAGCCGTCCTATTGGTTTGTTTGCCTATGTACGTATGCGGCGCGAACTGGAAGAGCGACTTGGCCGCAAAATCGATCTTGTAGAAGAAGGGACCCTTCGACCTGCTGCGCAAAAGACTGCCAATCAAGACTTAAAGGTTATTTATGAGAGAAACAGTTAGAGACATAGACCGTCTTCGTCATATCGATGAATGCATAGAGCATATCAATGACTTCCTTAAAGGTAAGTCGTTTGAAGATATGAGGGCCGATATCATGTGTTTTCATGCAGTCGTTTACAACATCATGATTATTGGCGAAGCTGCCAATCTTCTGACAAAAGAGTTTCGTGAGAAGCATCCACTGAGAAAGAACATGTAGACAAAAGGCTCACGTCGTTAAGGCGTGGGCTGTTTGTGCTTGTTTCTCAATGGTCTACTTGGCGGTAACCAAAGTTCTGATAGGCATCGAACGGTTCCTCGCCTTTTTTAAAATATCAATAAAAGATGGACGAACAGAACAAAACTTTTACAGAAGAACAGACTGGTAATGGTACTTCTCAGGAGGAGAAGGGAGGACGCTGGTATATAGAGTCAAGCATTGCAGACATTCTTCCTTCAATGGTCAAAGTTACTTTATCAAAAATGTCGGAAGAAAAACAATCGATGTTTGTTGAAGAATTCAAGCGTAAAAAGAAATCATTAGGACTTGCCTTTTTCTTTTTGATTATATGCTTAGGAATGCCTGAAATGGGGGTTGCAAATTGTCTATTGGCTGACGGGAATGGGCTTCTTCCTTTGGTTCTTCTACCTCTTATTTGCTTTACCTGGATTGGTTCGAGATTACAATCAAGATGTTGCATCACAGGTTGTTCGTGACTTGAAAATCATGGGGTAAATATCATTACGAAGTCAAGAACTCATATTAATCACTTTGTAGGAGCGGTTTGTCTAATAGCCGCTCCATTTATATTAGTGTTTTTGAGTCCCAATTTGGAAACTCAACGATCCTTGTGTCCATTTATGAGATGGTTGGGATTACCATGCCCTGGTTGCGGTTTAACTAAATCACTTTATTGTTATGCAAAAGGAGATGTATTTGGTAGCTTGTCTTATCATCCTTTTGGTATTGTTCTACAAGGCATTGCCCTGTGTATTTTGATTTTGAGTATTTTTGATTATAAGAACAATAAGGCATACGTAAGCACATTATTGGATTCGAAGAAGGTATGGAGAAGTCTTGCTTTACTGTTTTTTGTTTTCTATATTACCCGTTTACTTTTTTATTTCTTATTTGGAGATTATTGGTTTTGAGAGCTGTATCCAGTTAATAAAATACAGCGTCTATACAATTAGCCCAGATAGCATATCGTGTTTGGATGAATTAGGGGAGTTGTGGACTATATTTGAGTGGGAAACCACATCTACTTCTTCGACATCGACTTCCCGCTTTGAGTTTCCTATATTGATATTAATGGGGGCTATGTTTTAATCTCTTCCAATTCTCCCGTCTCGGAGTCGATGATAAACCCACGAACAACGATATCCTTTGGGACAAGTGGATGGGTCTTGATGGTCTCAACGGTCTTGCGGACGGATTCGGGTGTATCTTTGAAACCCTCCAGCCAATGATCCAGATTGATGCCACACTTACGGATGGTATCAAGTGTATCGTCAGTCACACCACGGGCAATCATCTCATGATGGAAGTGGTCATAACTCATCTACGAAGGTCTTGTTATAGTCAATAATCTGGTCAATCATAAGCATATTCTCTTAAACTATGTTGTTTTAACCATGCAAATATACGGATTTTGCTGCAAAAGTTGTATATTTGC
>CAMKTS010000053.1 GCA_946415755.1 uncultured Prevotella sp.
CGCCCTTATATCTTGGAGCACCCGCCCTTATATCTTGGAGCACCCGCCCTTATATGCTGGAGCGGTCGGACGAACCCGATTTTTATTCCTTAGTAGTATCCTTTTTCGGAAAGTAAAGCCAGCGGCGGCTCTCGCGCACCTTCCACAGACGCGGATGGTCGCCCTTGCAGAGGCTGTCGAGATAGGCTTTGGCAGAATCGCGCTTCAATCCGCTGAATATCATAAACTCTGGAATCGTCACGTAGCCTAGCCGCATGCAACGGCGCAGGGCCTCGTCCATTGCTTTCTCGTCGTACATCTGGCTGTTGCCCACCTGAGCCTCACTCTTGCGGTATCCCTCGCGGTTCTTGCCACCCTCCTCGATGAACTCCTTGGAAGGGATGAACTCAATGCCCGCATAGACGATGTCTCTGCCATGAATGGTTTTGGGGTCGGTATGCTCGCCCAGCAGTTTCAGCTTTGGGGCGAACGAGCCGATGGGTGTCTCCACACGATAGCCGTCTGACAGCCAAAGTCCTACAACATCCATCATTACATTCAACACCATCTGCAACTCTCCTGTGCGCAAGTTGCGATACTTGTTGCAGAAATCCTCCAGCTCCTTGAAGCTCTTCTTGCGTCCCTTTGCTGGACGCACATAGAGCAGCGGCTTGCCGTCCCTCGCCCTTCGTCGGGCGCGGATGAATCTCAAATTCTATTCCGTCAGTCTTTCGTGGCATATCTCTCCTTGCGTTAATTTGATGCAAAGTTACGAATAAACGAGGGAAAAGCCAAATTTATTTGAGCTTTCCGAGTGAAAGTAACTTCGGCAAAGCCAAAATTACTAAAAAATAACGAATAATACAAATTATTTCGTAACTTTGCACGCAAAAGCGTGCGAGAACGGGCTTCGCCTCGGCAATTCAAACAAGTTTGATTGCTCTCGGCTTGCACCGTCCTTGCAGCAATATTTCTAAACATTGAGTGTTTTATGAAACAAATAGTCATAGTATTAGTAGTATCAGTTTTGCTTTTAAACTCATGCGGCTCTAAAAGCACCAATGAATCACAGAGCAAGATAACGGCAGAAATGGCCTTGGAAGGCGTAAGCAACTACTGCCATAAAGAGTTTGACTGGAGCATGGCCAAAGATAATCCAGACATCATGGGCGTGGAGATGGGTGAAGAGACCGATTCTGCCTATCAGGTGGTGTTCCGTAGCTATACAGGTGCATTTGTGAATTTCTATGTCGATAAGACAAGTGGCACAACAAGGATGGAAAAGTATGTTCCTACCCTTGATGTCAAAGAAGATGCTGGAACAATTAATTTATATAATTACTTAGAGAAAAATGAATAAGACAAGACAATGGTTAGCACCAATTGGCTTATGGGTGTTTGCCGCTATCCTGACAATTTGCGGCATGACGATGGTGTCGTGCTTTTCAAATACAAAAGAAAGCACAGAGGTTAGCGCAACTGACGATACCAGCCAGTTTGTAACCATTACCGACGTGGTGCCCGATGTGATTCTGGAGATACGTTACTATGGCACGTACAACTTCGTGGGTACACGCATTGACGGCTACGAGGAGCCAACGGCACTTTTGACTAAGCAGGCTGCCGACAGTCTGAAAGCCGTGAGCGACGATGTGAAGAAACAAGGGTACAGACTGAAGATATACGATGCCTACCGTCCGCAGAAGGGTGTAGACCATTTCGTGCGCTGGGCAGAGGACATCAACGACACGCTGATGAAACCCTACTTTTATCCTGACCTCGACAAGAGCGTGCTTTTCCCACAGGACTATATCTGCCTGAAGAGCGGCCATACCCGTGGTTCCACCCTCGACCTGACACTTTTCGACATGGCGACAGAGAAGGAACTCGACATGGGTGGCACCTTCGACTGGTTCGGTCCCGAGAGCCATCCCGACTTCTGCGGCAATCCTGAGACGGGCGAGTACACAGGCGATAACAGCAAGAGTCCTGCCAATCCGAAACGCAGCATCACCGCCGAGCAGTTCCAGAACCGCATGATCCTGCGTCAGGCCATGCTGCGTCACGGCTTCAAGCCATTCGATACCGAGTGGTGGCACTTCACGCTGAAGGACGAACCCTTCCCCGACACCTACTTCACTTTCCCTGTTAAGCAACTGAGCAAATGAAACGTTCAAGATTATGGATGATAGCCGCCATCCTGCCCCTCATTTCCGGTTCAGACATCTGCATCAACCCCGTGAACTGGCGCACCGATGCCACGCCCGCCACGCTCCACGACACCATCACCATCACCGTCTCGCCCGAGCATCACGTCCTCGTGGCCACCAACTACAGCGCATCGGAATATCCCCCGTTCCGCGGTTTCCTGAACGTGGGTGACATCCACAGCTGCGAGTCGTGGCTCTACAGCGAATGCCTGGCCAAGAATATCGCCGTCAGGGCGAGAGAATGGAAAAAGAAACACTAAAATAAAAAAAAGATGAATAAGAAAAGACATTGGATGATAGCCGCCATCTTTGTAATCACTTGCGGTCTTGTGATAATGCCGTCATGTAGCAATAGTGATAATGCCGTCAAACCTGATACTTCGATTCTAGACAACTGGCAGGCAGGGAAGACGGTAACAGCAGAAACTGTAGCAGCCTTTGGCGGAGTAGATAAATGTTTTGCTGCCGAGCTCATCCCCGACGGGGTGTGGGAACGGATGCAGGGTAAGACCTACAAGGAGAACCCCTACATTGGGCGTGACGACCTACGACACATACGCGCCCTGCACTGGGACTACGACAATCAGATGCATGTGGGCGAGATGATAGTCAACGTGCAGATTGCCGACCGTGTGGCCACTATCCTGCGTCAACTGTTCGATGCCAAGTACCCCATCCAGCGGATGCTCCTACCCGACGTGTATGATGCCGACGACGAAACACAGATGCGCGACAACAACTCGTCGTGCTTCTGTTATCGTGCCATCGCTGGTACAACCAAGCTCTCGAAGCATGCCCGTGGTCTGGCCGTTGATATCAACACACTTTATAACCCCTACTATAAGGATCGTGCCGATGGCACGCGCTATATCCAGCCCGCCACCGCCGAGGCCTACTGCGACCGCACATGGGGCTTCCCCTATAAGATTGACCACGACGACCTCTGCTTCCGCCTATTTACTGAGGCCGGCTTTGAATGGGGCGGCGACTGGACATCGTGCAAGGACTTCCAGCATTTTGAACTCATCGAGTAAGCGAGAGCAGACCGGAACCAAATGCCGACTAGTCATTGGATAACATTTTGCAATGGAAATTGCGTTAAATTTGAACAATTTGATAGTTATTTACTAAAAAAACTTATAATTTTGCAAGCAAAATTTGTGATATCATTTAAAGAACAATAATACAATGAACAAGATGATTCAATGGGTGCTCGCCGCCATCCTCACACTCTGCGGCGCGACGATGCTGACATCGTGTACAAACGACGATGACCCTGTGACTCCGCCGACTGACGAGGTGGAGGCACAGTTGCAAAAGATGACGCTGCGCGAGAAAGTGGGGCAACTGTTCTAAGTGCGCCCGGAGTGTCTTGACACCACCATCCACTTCAATCTGCCCAGCACCGTGGACGTCAGTGCAGACGACATTAAGGAAATCAAGTTGCAGGCAGTGAACGCCACGATGCTGGGCGTGAACGAGAAGTACCCCGTGGGCGGCATCATCCTCTATGCCCATAACATCGAGGACGAGGCACAATTGGCAGCGTTCATCCCGCAGATACGCGCCCTGAAAGGCTCGCCATTGCTCTGCATCGACGAGGAGGGAGGCCGCGTGGCGCGCATCGGTAATAATGAGAACTTCCAGGTGGAGAAGTTCGAGTCGATGGGCGCCATCGGTGCCACGGGCGACCCACAGAACGCCTACCACTGCGGCAATACCATCGGCACCTACCTGAAGAAATACGGCTTCGACATCGACTTCGCCCCCGTGGCCGACGTGAACACGAACCCGGAGAACATCGTCATCGGTGCCCGTGCCTTCAGCGACAATCCCGAGGTGGCTTCGCCAATGGTAGTCAATTACCTGCAGGGCCTGAAGGATGCCGGCATCACGGGCTGCATCAAGCACTTCCCCGGTCATGGCGACACCAAGGCCGACACCCATTTCGGTTATGCGCAGAGCCTGAAGACTTGGGAGCAGATGAAGGACTGTGAGATGATCACCTTCAAGGCAGGTATTGCGTGGGGTACACAGCTGATTATGACAGCCCATATCGCTACGCCCAACGTCACTGGTTCGGACATCCCCGCCACCATGTCGTCCGTCATCCTGCAGGACAAGCTGCGCGGCGAACTCGGTTACCAGAATATCATCATCACCGATGCGATGGAGATGGGAGCCATCACCAAGCAGTACACCAATGCCGAGGCCGCTGTAGGTACGCTTCAGGCCGGTGCCTACATCGTGCTGGGACCGCAGAACTTCGTGGAAGCCTTCGATGCCGTGGTCAAGGCCGTAGAGGTCGGCAGGCTCAGCGAACAGCGTATTGACCAGAGTGTGCGCCGCGTATTGAAACTGAAAAAGCAAATAGGAAGATAACAGATGAGACAGGTAAAACTATGGATGCTCGTCTGCTGCCTAATGGCACTGACCGCCTGTGTGCATAAGTCTCTCATCACGCCAGGTCAGAGCCGCGTGGGATATTCCGCTTGGAACACGCAGGTCAGTTATACCCACTGCGACCCATTGCCCAAGACAGGGAAGCCTGAGTCCGTCCGCGGCACGTGGGAGGTTAACGACGGCATCTTGCAACACATAGCATGCGAAGAGGCCCCGTTGGCCATCTGCAACTACGTCATCCCCTCCAACCATTACACCATCCAGTGTACTGCCCGCAAGGACAGCGGGCCGGAGGGTTTCATCATCGTGTTCAACTACGTGGATGCGCAGCACTATTGTCAGCTGAACTATGGTTACGAGGGTAACACGAGGCACACCATCGAGCAGATCAGCGGTAACAGCAAGAAACAGTTGGCAACACGCTCTGGCAGCATAGAAACAGGGAAGTGGTATAACGTGAAACTGACCGTGGCAGGCGACAGCATCAAAGCATGGCTCGACAGTGAACTCATGTTCGATGAAGTACTCAAATAAAATCGGACGAGAATAGTGTAGCGGCTAAAGAAAAACGATGACTGTTGATTTCGACATACTGAAACGGAATGAGCTGAGGACTGCGGTTGGATACTGAATGGCAGGGAATAGACAACATATTATCCACGGCTTGCGTGACGGCATACCCATTGCGATGGGGTATTTTGCTGTGACGTTCTCGCTTGGCATCATTGCTGCGAGGGCTGGACTGACGGCACCCATGGGGTTCCTTAGCAGCTTTTTCACCCGTGCTTCGGCTGGCGAGTATGGCACATACACGCTGGTAGCGGTACAGGCTGCCTACGTGGAGGTGATAGCCATGTGCTTGGTGGCCAACCTGCGCTATATGCTGATGAGTGCGGCACTGTCGCAGAAGATAGCTCTAGGTACTTCGTGGTTTCACCGCATTCTGATGGCCTGCTGCATGACTGACGAGGTGTTTGGCATCTCTGTGGCTCACCCGGGCTATACACCTCCAGCTTATACTTACTCGGCAGCCCTGATATCCACGTTGTTCTGGGCATCGGGTTGTGCTGTGGGCATCGTGGCTGGAAGTCTGTTGCCACAGCCGATGGTAACAGCCCTCAGTATGTCGCTCTACGGTATGTTCTTGGCAATTATCATCCCGCCTGCCCATAAAGACCGTAACGTGCTCTATGCGCTGATAGCCAGTTTCGTGTTGAGTGGACTGTGTGCTGTGGCTCCTGTTATAGGAGAGTGGAGCAGTGGAATGCGTACAGTGATGCTGACGATTGTCATTTCCGCTGTCGCTGCATGGCTTAAACCTATAAAGACGGAACCGATGGAACAGCGAGAGCCATCAAGCTCGCTTGAATGGCCGAGTCGTGACAGAGGTCAACAAAGTTAAGATGATGGAACAGCATAGTATTCTCATCTATATCCTTCTGGCCATTGTCATCACCAACCTGATCCGCGTGACACCAATGGTACTGATCAAAGGGGAGTTACACAACCGCTTTGTGCGCAGCTTCCTGTATTATGTGCCTTACGTCACGCTGGCCGTGATGACCTTCCCAGATATGATTATGGCTACGCCAACTCCATTGCCAGGAATAATTGCGCTGTTGGCTGGCATCGTTGCAGCATGGTTCCGTTTGGGACTATTCCCGGTCGCTGCTATCTGTTGCGTCATCGTCTATTTATTGATATAAAAGCAGATCGTGAAATATGGATTATAAGAATATTGTGATTCGCAAGGCTGAACGGCAGGACGTTCCGCTGCTGCTTGAGTTCATTAAGGGTATTGCCCGGTATGAGAAGATGGAGAACGAGGTGGTTGCTTCAGCGGATGTACTGGAACGTGAAATGTTCGACGAGCACAGGGCAGAAGCGGTCTTTGCCGTTGTGGATGGTCGTGAGGTTGGCTTCGCACTTTATTTCTACAACTTCTCGACGTTCATCGGGCATTCTGGGCTGTATTTGGAAGATCTGTTCGTATGGCCGGAAGAGCGAGGTAAGGGCTACGGTAAGGCATTGCTGCTGCATCTAGTCAAGATGGCACGGGAGCACCATTGCGGAAGGATGGAATGGACGTGTCTGAACTGGAACCAGCCAAGCATTGATTTCTATCTGTCACTCGGAGCAGTACCCATGAAAGAATGGACCGTCTATCGACTGGATGCTGCAGCTTTGGAACGGCTAAGCAAATAAGGAATCGGTGTCCAGACTTATTTTAGGAAATCCTCGCGCATAGGCGTGAAGGTATCGATAAGAATACCTGCCTCCAGACAGATGCAACCATGTGGCAGGTTGGGAGCCACATAATAACCATCGCCAGCTCTAAGAACTTTCTTCTCCTCACCGATAGTCACCTCGAAGCATCCGCTGGCCACGTAAGGACCCTGAGTATGAGGATGATGATGGAGAGTGCCCACGGCTCCCTGCTCGAACTTCACTTTCACCATCATCAGGTGTTCATCGTAGGCCATTATCTGACGGACTATGCCCTCACCGGCATCTTCCCATTGGATGTCGGAGGCAATCTGGTAGGTGTCGTCTGCAAGATATCTACAACATTGGGCGAAGATATCATTACTGTACCGAAGGAAATCCTGGAGCCGGAGATGGAAATGGCCTGATGTTTTCTATGTAGGATTATGAGGGGTATCTAAAAGGGGGGTCCTTTCTTTTGGGGACAATACTACGTTAGGGGTATAAAAAAAGATCACCGTGAATGTATCCTCCACGTTGATCAACTTTGGCGTGTACTTGGCAACGATTAGCCAAGAGAATGAATAACCAGTGTCTTAGCGAACCTCCAGATTGTCGTGGTGTGCCATCCATACACTGAATGCGGTTCCTGCAAGTGTCATTGATGCTAAAGCGATTGTCATCATAATTGTAATCTCCTATTATTTAATATTGTTTGTAATTTCTGTTTGACGGTGCAAAGGTACGGCGATTTTCATGGTTTTTCAACGATTTGTTATGAATAGTGGCACAAGTTACTATCGAAATTTTCGATAGCAAAGTGCATTTATATGAAAAATGCTTTGTCAAGTTGGCAAAATTTAGTATTTTTGCAGCGTCAACACTGAAAAGTCAGTAAAAATGGAGTTAAGACAACTGAAATATTTCGTTCGCCTGGCAGAAACGCTGAATTTCTCGCAGGCCGCCAAGGATTTGTTCATCACACAGAGCACGCTTTCACATCAGATTATGCAATTGGAAAACGAGTTCCAGCAGCCACTCTTTCTACGCAACAGTCATGAAGTGTCGCTCACAGAGGCAGGACAGACGCTGCTGCCACTGGCCAAAGAAACGCTGATGTCGGCAGACAACTGCATGTTGCGACTCGACGAACTGAAAAATCTCGTGGGTGGCGAACTGAACATCGGCGTCACCTTCTCATTTGCCAGTATCATGGCCGAGACGGTCACCGCCTTTCTACGCAAGTATCCTCATGTCAAGATGAATGTAACCCAGTCGACCATGGCTGAACTTATTACGCAGCTTGAGAACCATGAACTGGACTTCGTGCTGGCATTCCGCCCAACGGTGGCCAACCCAAAAATAGAGAGCCGCGTGCTGTTCCACCACCGTCTGGCTGCCATCGTCAATGAGAACCACGCATTGGCCAGCCGCAATAGTATCACTCTCGAAGAACTGCAACGTTATGACCTGGCATTGACACGACGTGGCACACAGGCCCGCAGCGCCTTCCGACATGCCATTGCCGACCACGACTACCAATATAAAATTAAGGTGGAGATGAATACCGTCTATCTGCTGTTCCGACTCGTCAGAGAGTCGAACTACGTCACTATACTTAGCGAAAGTACCGTTGTTGGCGAACATGGTCTAAAAGCCATACCGATTGTCGATACGGACATACCAGAAAAAGAGATGCAGGGCTGCATCCACATGCTGAAGAATGCCTATGTAAAGAACTCCACCAAAGAGTTCGTCAAGATGCTTGTAGAGAGCACATCTGTTCTGAGAATGGATATCATACAGGACAATCGCTAAAATAGTGCATGGGGTTTTTCCTAAAACGATTTAGGAGAAACCACCCTTCAGTTTAGGAAGATTCCTTTTGAATCCTCCTGAAAAATGCCGTACTTTGCAGCGATAAAAGATAATTAATGTCTCACCATTTAAAGTATAGGAGATAACGATATGAAGAAGATGATGATCCTGGCAGTGATGATGGTCATGACTATCTCGGCC
>CAMKTS010000054.1 GCA_946415755.1 uncultured Prevotella sp.
ATATCGACGGACTCTTTGACGACACCAAGACGCCTGGTAGTACCACGGAGCAGACGTTCTCCATTGAACATTCACCATTGAACATTGAACATTATAACAATGCGCAGCCAATGGTCAATGGTCAACGGTCAATGGTCAATCAGATACAGAGCAACACCCTCAGCGGCAACAACTTCTGGGCCACAAAACTCATCCTCTCCTATCCTGTATGGAAAGGTAATCTCTCTCTGGGTGGCGAATATAGCTATAATCATCGCACCGACGCCTACTCGTTTATGGCTAGCGACTATGTGCCTGTGAAGACCACCGACACAGAGATTAATGAGAAATCATCAGCTGCCTTCCTGGAGTATGGTCGCTCTTTTGGCAAAGTCTATGCACAGGTAGGGCTGCGCTATGAGCATCTGACAAACGACTACTTCAACTTCGGTAAGAAGGAGGATGAAGTCTGCCGCGACTATGGCGACTGGTTCCCTACTGCGGTCATCTCTGCCCCTGTAGGCAAGGCACAACTCTCCCTCTCCTACCGTCGTGACATCGAGCGTCCTAACTATGCCAATCTGACCAGTTCGACGGTTTACGTCAACCGCTATACTTACCAGAGCGGTAACCCATATCTGTTGCCGACTTATACCCATAGCCTGGTGCTCAATGCTGCCTATAAATGGGCGAACCTGACGCTGAACTATGGCCGCGTGAAGGATGCCCTCACTATGTCGACAGAGCCTTTCCCTGGTTCAGAAGATCCCCTTGTCAGCCTTGTGCGTCCCATCAACAGCTGGGAGGATTACAACAAGTTCAGCATCCAGTTATCAGCACGGCCTACCATCGGCTGCTGGCATCCTATGTGGACTATCATCACTCAGTTGCAGGATTTCAAATCGCCTACGGCCGATGGCTCCACCATCACGTTGAACCATCCTTGGTTTATTCTTGGTTGGCAGAACGACATCGAATTGCCACACGGTTTCCGGCTCAACGCCTCACTCCAGTGGTACTCGAAGGGTGACTACAACAACTTCCGCATGACCAGCACTCGCCTTTTCACCAACGTAGGACTGCAGCGTGATTTCAACTTGAAGCGTATGGGTACACTCACTTTCGACTTGCGTTGCAGCGATATCTTCCATACCAACAAGACCGATGCCATCGTCTTCGGTTATCGAGAGCTGACTACGCACAATCCTGCCCGTCGCACCTTTGTGCTTGACCTTACCTGGAAGTTCAACGAGGCCCGCTCTAAGTATCGTGGCTCTGGTGCCGGAGAGAAGCAGAAGGCACGTATGTAATATATCGCAGATAGGACAACAGAATTGCCACAAGACTATAAGAAAGGTATCTGAATAATTTTCTGTTCTGATGTCACCTTTTATCATCCAGGCAACATTCATGACATTCTACGCATGCGAGTTAGCTTGAAAGCGTAGAGTGGAATGATGCAAAATTACTAAAAAATAACGAATAATCCAAATAATTTTGTATCTTTGCACCAGTATTTATAAACATCGAGCATTTCATGAAACGAGTACGAATCACAGCTATACGTCAAACGGTCTATCCTGACCTGATGGCAAAGTATGAGAACCCTATCGAGCACACCTGCGACGTCAGGGAAGGCCAGCAGTGGATTTCCATTGACGGTAAGTGTCCTGAGGGCATGTGTCCTGCTGCATGGTACTCCATGCGTGAGTTCGTGGAGTCGTTGGCCAGAGGTGAAGGAAACTTCTACGACGGCTGGATGCAGAATCCCATGAGTGCGATGATCAGCTGTAACGATGGCTTCCGTCCGTTCAGCTTTTACCTCGAAGTTATTCCATCGGCCCCACCGATTACTCATTGACTAATCTATACTCCCCCTCTAAGATTAGAGGGGGTAGGGGGCGTTGACTGTCCTCCCTTCGTTTACTGCGTCAGGATGATGTTCACCGTAGCTACTACGTCGGCCACGTCAACGATGCCGTCGCCGTTCACGTCGGCAGCAGAGGCGTCGAAGTCCTCACCCGGTGCTTCCAGGATCTTGTTCACAATACCCACCACATCGGCCACGTCTATCAGGCCGTCGGCATTGGCATCACCCTTGCGGGGCTTGACGGTCAGCTTGTAAGAAACCTTGTCGGCCTTGTAGTTGCTGTTGCCGGCAAAGTTGACACTAATCTCCGTTGTGCCAGGCTTCACCACGGTCACCTTGCCCGTCTGCACATCAACGGTGGCCACGCCCTGTTTGCTGCTCGCATAGGTGACGGGGGTCACGCTGTGCGGGTTAGTCAGCGTAGGCTCGGTGAACGCCTCGCCCTGCGTGATGGTGATTTCGGCAGCGCCAGAGAGCGACAGCTCCGGCTCGTCCTTTTCGATAATGACGGTATAGGTCAGCGTAGCAGGCGCCAGTCGGTAGTCGGTCTCTGCACCGGCTACGCTGATGGTTGCCGTACCGGCACCGATGACGGTCAGCACTCCCGTGTTGGGATCTACCTTCACCACGTTCTCATTGCTCGACGAGAAGGTGATCTTGCCGTCGTAGTCCTGTGAACGCGTCACGGTGGGAGCCGTCGGGGCAGGGTCGTTGAACTTGCCGGTCACGCGGGTCGTTGACAGTTTCAGGAAGGCCTGATGCTTCGTCCAGCTGGTCACCTTCAGCGTCACGGGCAGGTTGTTGTCCTTCGAGTTACCTTCCATCCAGGCGTATGGCCACTGTGTCTCGTACTTGTAGCCGCAATCGCTGCCCACAAGGTTGGGGGTGTCAGGACCGTTGTCGTAGAACACGAAGTAGCGCGTGCCGTCAACGGTGGTCTCACGCGGTGTCTGACTCAGCCCCTTTGCGCGGAGGTTCAGCACGCGGCTCACGTCAAAACGCTCGTGAACGAGCAGGCCCGTCTCCGTCGGCGACAGTTTCACGGCCTGCACGGTGGGCTGCTGGTCATCGATTTTCAGCGTGTTCATCCCTGCGCCGTTATCCTTCACGTCTTTCAGGTCGAGCCACATCAGTCTGTTGTGCTCTGCCTCGATGCCGTTCATACCCGGGCATTTGTCAATGATGAGCGTTTGGAGCTTGTTGTAATTGCAACTCAGTCCGCCGATAGCTGGCAGGTTGTTTAGCGTCAGCGTGCCGAGCACGTTGCTGAGGGCCTCGATGGAGCCGAGCTGCGCCAGGTCATCGACGAGCATGCTGGTGATGTCGCTATCATCTACGAGGATACTAAGCACTTCGGGCAGGCTCTTGAAGGTGAGTGACTTGATGGTGTTGTACCTGATGTGAATGTTCGTCAGCAGTGGGCAGCTTGTCATGTTGAGCGAATTGAGTTGATAGTGATTATCCTCTCTACCCACAACAGAGATGCTTTCTATCGACTTGTGGCCGCTGAAGTCCAAATCGGTGATGCCAGTATTGTAAAGCAAAGACAATGTTTTCAGATTGGGGAACTGCTTGGGGTCGAAGGTCTTGATGAGTGGCGCAGCAACCAAGTAGAGATCTTGGAGGTTGCTGGGCAGATTCAGCGTTGAAAGACCAGTAGGATTATCAATGACCCCGAAATATTCCAGATTCGTACATTTCGACGCATCGACCGTCGTCAAGGTGCCCACCTGGTCCTGAAATTCCAACCAGCTTAGGTTCGGCAGGGCGTAGTCGAATGTCGTGATGCCTGGCTCGTCCGGATAGTTGATGATCTGCAGTTCAGTAATGGATGTCAGCAGCTCGATACCTTTCAGGTTGCTGACCCTGTCGAAGTTGTAATGTCCGCCGTTAGCCTCCATCTCCTCGGCACTGATGATGTCGTCCTCCTCGATGTTGTCAAAGTGTTCTTTCACCTGTGCGCGGAAATTATTGTCAGGGAAGTTTGTGGCGTTAATGGCCACCTGTGCCTGTGCGCCCGTCAGTGCCAGTGCTAACATTGCCAAAGTCAGTAATTCTTTTTTCATATTGGTATTATTTTGTAATGTTTTCTTTTGTTGTGCTATTTTTGCCATGTCTCTATCTGGCATTGGTGTTCCTTGGTCTTGCGGTCGTAGCTGACGGCCACAAGGAGTATGTCGCTGGTGTACTCCGCTACCTTTTGCGGGTACTGCCGCTGATGTATCTGGTCGATGGCGGTGCCGGCGGTGTCGTTGTATTTCAGTTCCACGATGATGGCGGGTTTGCAGACATTCTTTCGTGGTATCATCACCAGGTCGGCGAATCCCGTCCCCGTCTGGTACTCGCGGTGGAAGATGTAGTCGCCATGTGCGTAGTAATAGGCGATGGCCAGCACGCACGACATAGAGTTCTCGTCGCTGTACTTGATGATACTGGCGTTGGCGATATGAGCCTCCTGCACCATGTGCGCCACAAGCCTGGCATCGCAGCGCAGCGTGGCATCTAAAAGTTGCCGTGACTGTTCGAGGGCTTTTGCCACTTCAGTCCATCCTGTTTCCCTAACGGCGTTCTTCAACTCATCAGACACCTCCAAGTTAGGCACGTAACAGTCTTTTGTGCGACGGTCGTAAGCCAGATAGCCCAAATGTATGAGTACGGTGAGTACGTCATCCCGCGTGTTTATCTCCGACAGGTCGTTGCGGAAGCCGATGGGTTCCACATGGCAGCGTTCTCCAGCCAGCATACTTAGAATGTCATCTTTCAGACCGTCGAAGTTGCGGCTGATGTAGTCTGCCACGGCATCAGCGGCTCCTGTCTTGCCCCAATAGCTTTCACACCAGTGTTTTCCCAATGCCTGCATTACCGAGTTGGGGTTGAACATGGAGGGCTGCTGTCCTATCTGATATCCGTCGTACCATTTTTCCAATTCGTAGAAGTCCATTTCGTGCTTTACGGCCAAAGCCTGCACCTCCTCGCGGGTGAAGCCAAAGAACGAAGCCATTTCTCCTGGCGAAACCATCGAGTATTCCTGGAAATTGTTCATGGCTGACTCTGTCCGGAACTTCTTGATGGGCAGGATGCCCGTCATATATACTCCAGCGAAGGCTGTCACTGCCTGCACGCTCTTGAACATGCGACGCAGCCAGCCGACATACTCGTCCATAGCCCTGGAGCCAGGCTGGTTCTCACGGCAGATGGTGTCCCACTCGTCTATGATGAAGATGAACGGCACATTGGTATGATCCACCACTCGCAGCAGGTATTTCATCAAAGTGTCATCTTCCTTAGCAGCTATGTCGGGAAATGCCTTGCTGATGTCCGTCAGCAGCTCTTGCTCAATCAGTTGCACGATGTTGTCATTGCTGACAGAGCCAGTGAAGTCGGTCATGTCAAGGTAGATGACGGGGTATTTGTTCAGGTGTTCCTCAAACGTCGGGTCATTGGCAATCGCAAGGTCGGCGAAAAGCTGGCGCGAGTCGCACGAATGGTCGTAATAGGCGGCCAGCATCTTAGCTGCCATCGACTTGCCAAAGCGTCGGCAGCGAGTCACGCAGGTAAAGCTCCGCTCAGTGAAGAGTGTACGGTTCACCACAGCAATCAGTCCCGATTTATCGACGTACTCGCTGTTGCGGATCCGACGGAATGCTACGTTGCCTTTATTGATGTATATGCCCATATCCCGTGCTATTGTAATTGATGGGCAAAGGTAGAAAAAAATATTGGAATTGCCAAACATTTTCCGTTTTTTGTTTATTTTTTTTGCAACGTATTCAATAAATACAGTTTAATTGCGGATCATGGGGTCGGTTCTACGGATCATGGGGTCGGTTCTACTGATCACTTATCAAGGCAAATAATATGAGAATTAAGACAGTAATGAATCATAATCAAAATGACGGACTCCTGAAAATGATCAGAAGAACCGACCCCATGATCCACGAGGCGGTTGAATATAGTCTCCATATCCACACGCACATCAGGGTCTGCGTTCTCGTTGATGCTAAGTCCGCAACTCGTATGCTTGCAGAATATGTTGATGATGCCAGTCTTGGGCAGTTTCGGCAACTGTCGCATAACCTCGCTGGTCACCAGATGAAAGCCGCGAGACTTGGGGCTTAGCGTAATTTCTACTTGCTGAATCATTCCTATTTTTATAAATGTTCCTAATTCCCAGCACAAAAGTAGTCAAAATCGGGCAAAAAGCAGTAAATTTGCACTCAAATACAACAAAGTTTAAGAGAAACAATGAAATATACGACATTAGGAAAGACCAACATCATGGTATCACGCATCTGCGTGGGCTGTATGTCAAACGAATCGTGGGAGCCATCAATGCTAATATGAAATTATAAAATAATACAACTATGTTAGGAAACTTTTCATACCACAATCCCACCAAACTGTATTTTGGTGATGAGTCCCTGAACTTCCTCAAGGACGAGTTAAAGAACTATGGCCCCGTCGTTATGCTGAACTATGGCGGCGGCAGCGTGAAGAAGAACGGCATCTACGACCAGGTGGTGGCCATACTCCGTGAAGCCGAAAAGACCATCATTGAGAATCCTGGCGTGATGAGCAATCCCACGCTGGAGAAACTGAACGAAGGCGTAAAGATTGCCCGCGAGAACCCCGTTGACCTGATTCTGGCTCTTGGTGGCGGCAGCGTGTGCGACTATTCGAAGGCTGTGTCCGCTTCCGTCTTCTGCGACGGCGACTTCTGGAGCGAGTTCTGGCTACAGCACCGGAATCCCGCCCGGGAGCAGAAAATCCTGCCCGTGGGCTGTATCATGACTATGGCCGGAACGGGCTCGGAGATGAACAGCCGCTCAATCATTACAGACGCAGAGCACAAGCTGAAGCTGGGTTGTATGTTCGACGACCGCGTGATGCCTAGGTTCTCCATTCTGAACCCGAAGTTCACGATGACCGTGCCTGAGAATCAGATGAAGTCCGGCATCTACGACATCATGAGCCACATCATGGAGCAATACTTCAGCGACACCGACGACAACACCAGCGACTATATCTCCGAAGGACTGATGCGCGGTCTCATCGTGGCCTCCCGCAAGGCGGTGAAGAATCCGCAGGACTACGAGGCCCGCTCGAACATCATGTGGACGGCGACATGGGCGCTCAACACGCTCATCGGCCTGGGCAAACGCCAGGACTGGATGGTACACAAAATCGGTCATTCCGTGGGCGCATGGACTCATGCCCCTCACGGCTATACACTCGCAGCCGTCTCGATGGCCTACTACCGTCGCGCCATGCAGCACGGTCTGCCAAAGTTCGTACGCTTCGCCAAGAACGTATGGGATATCAAGGGTGACGGCATGACCGACGAGCAGGTAGCCGAGGCAGGTCTTGAAGCTCTGAAAGGCTGGATGCTGGAGATTGGTCTGCCGCTGACTATCAGCGAACTTGGAGCTACAGAGGGCATGATAGCCGGTATTACTGAAGGCACTATCTGCTATCCCGCTGGCTATATGGACTTGAAGCCCGCGGACGTCACGGAGATACTGAAGGAAAGTATGAACTAATAAAAAGAAAGATGAAAAGTTTCAAATCGAATGCGTGGATGCTTCCACAACCCGTGCTGATTATCGGCACTTATGACAAGGACGGTAAGCCTAACGCCATGAACGCTGCCTGGGGAGGCCAGTGGGATATGCATGAAATCATGATCTCACTCGGTTCGCATCAGACAACGGATAATCTGGCTGTGAATCCTGAGTTCACCGTCACGTTTGCTACTGCTGATACCTTGGTGGCTGCCGACTATGTAGGCATTGCCAGTGGCAGGAACACACCAGACAAGATGGAGAAGACAGGTTGGACAATAGAGAAAGCTCCCAACGTGAACGCTCCTATATTCAAGGAATTCCCGATGACACTTGAATGCCGGGTGAAGCAAAAGATTGACGAGAGTGAGACGGGCTACTATCTGATAGCAGAAATCGTCAATATTCTCTGTGACGAAAAGTATCTGGCCGAAGACGGCAAACCTGATGTGGAGAAGATGGAACTGATTACCTTCGACCCTGTTCACCATACCTATATTCAGTTAGGTAAGACAGTTGGCAATGCGTTCTCAGACGGGAAACAATTAAAATGAGAAAAGCAAGTAGAGCAATGGATGCAGCCTTCGCATTGGAGGTATTGGATAAGGCACCGTATGTCACCGTCAGTTTCACACGCCCAAATGGTACGCCTTATGGTGTACCCCTGTCGTTAGCTCGCACAGACGATAAGA
>CAMKTS010000055.1 GCA_946415755.1 uncultured Prevotella sp.
TCTTCAACACTTCTTATTCATACATTTTTATTTTCTCTACCACTTCCAAATCCGCAGGCAACCACTTCACGCTTTCCAGTTCGTCTTTCGCCAACCACTTCGCCGCCTCGTGTTCGTTCAGATGCAGCGCCTCCTCTGGCGTTTCCCCTGCCTCCATCTTTCCGCCAGGGAACTCCCACCAGTCCTTCCATTCGCCATATCCTCTCTGCGTGGCGAATATCTTATTCCCTTTTCGGATTATCGCTGCTACAACTTCTATCTGTTTCATTATCAATCTTCCGCTTCCTCAGGCAACTCCTGAATCCTGTCTGCTGGAGGCAAATAGTCTGATGCCTTGTCTCGTGTAATCACAGAACGGCCAATCTGCGATTCCAGTTTCTTTCTGGCGTCACCAGCAATCTTTCCTCCTTTGCGGGCAACAGCAGCACTCTGACTGAATCCTTTTGGATTCTGAGCCTTGCTAATTTCTGTAGTCGAAGCCTCGGCTAGAATGTTCAATGCCAGTTCGATGTTCGTCATGTTATCACGAAGGCTCTCCTTCTTCAAGCCCTTAAACTGCTTATATTGTCTTGTGGTCTTTCCGCTCCATGCCTGAGTGATGATATCTGTAAGCGAGGCATACTGCTGTCCTTCCTTCACGCCAGCCCTGTCCCATTCATCTGTCAGTTCCTTGCGCACCTCAATGCTCTTTAGTCGCTGGTTAATCCACTTGTCTGAATACCCCAAACGGCGATAGTCCGCATAAGCCTGCTCGAAGTTCAACTCAGGGTCCTGCATCTGGTCAACACGACGCGCTGCCACCTCAGCCATCCATTGTTTGAATGATTCAGCCTTCTTAGAAGGAATAGACTCAATCAGTCGGAACATCTGCTCCATGTCTGCCACATCAGTCAGTCGCATTTTCCCGTCAGCTGCAAGAAGTTTCAACTGGTTACAATTTGTAACCGTTTCATTACCTTCTTTCTTTAGTCTATGTTTCAGTACTTTCCAGTAGTTCCTCGCGTGCTCTTCATCGGGCTGATCCGTCAGCACTCCACACACGTCAACAATCGAGAAGAACCATTTCTGCTTCTCATCATCCCACTTTGTTCGTACTTTTTGTTCTCCGAACAATTGTATCAATTCTTTCTTTGACATATACTTATAACGTTTTTATCTCTTTCTTATTTCGCACCACTCTCGCTCTTGCCATACTACAAGCATACTCATGAGTAAGCCTAGAAGCAGCCTAGAGTATGGGTAGAAGCAGCTTAGAGTATGGCTAGAGTATGCTTTCATCGTCTTTATGTAGTTCGCTGATTTGGGTTGTCAGTTTTACGTCTTACGACTGTTCCAAGTTGACGGGTTAATAATATAGGACTGGTTCTCGTTGTCAGCCGTCCGCGGTACGACTGGTTTTTATTTACTCTGAAAGCAGAGCCAGAGCTTTCGGTTTGCCTCAGTCCAGTGGGGCTCAATGCCCCATTGGACTGAAGAACAAACGTCTTTGTTCGCTCCGACGCTGTCGCCGTCGCTTTGGCTTGCCGCGGCAAAGATACGAATTTTCTTTCATACAGCCGCCGCATTTTGTCTTTTTATTGCATCCTCTCGCCAGGAATGCCAGTGACGCTTCATCTCTCCCTGCATCTGGTGGGCCTCGTCGAGCGTGTGCCAGTCGATGCTACTGTGTGGACGCTCAGAGTTGTAGAACAGGACAGCAGTCTTTACTGCTTCTGTTACTTGACGCAGAATAGTAAACGTCTTCCCGTGCAGCAGCTCATTCTTTATGGTACTGTTGATACGCTCGGCCATCGCATTGTCCTTCGGGTTGCCACTCTCAGTCATGCTGGGAGTGATATGGCTGCGTGTGAGTATCTTGATATAGTCGGCACTGGCATACTGGCAGCCACGGTCGGAGTGGTGTATCAGCGTCTCATCAAAACCCTCAGGCAGCGTGCCTATGGCCATCCTCAGTGCCTTGAGACTATAGACAGCCTCCAGCGTGGGGGCTACATACCAGCCCACAATGCGCTTGCTGTAGGCATCCATGATAATTGTCAGGAAGCAGAAGCGGTAGCCCAGACGGGCCGTAGGGTCCTCGATAGGAATATACGTGATATCGCTGACCCAATCTGATTGGGGCGCATCGGTATCACGTTCTTCACGAGGTTGGGGTATGTCGGCAGGCTATGCCGTGAGTCTGTCGTACGGGTGCCCGCTGACGCTGACGGATGTGAAGCCCACGTTCATGCAGGATGCTGCGGAACGCGTCGCGACCGACTCGGTACTCGTCGTTGAAACGCTCCCGGTACATGCGCCATAGGTTGTCGGAGCCCATCTGAGGATCCTTCTCACGGATTTCGCGCACGAACTGAACCACAAACTGCTCTAGCGCCAGACGGCGGAACAGAAGGTCGTCATCCCGCTTGTAAAAGGCCTGTCGTGTCACACCGGACAGTGCACAGAGATCTGTTACGGCATAGTGCCTCACTTCGTCTTCGTGCAGCCTTTCGACTGTCCGGTGCCAGCTTTTTTTCGTATCTCGATGTTGAACATTTCCTCCGCTACATCGACCATCGTGTCATAGAAGTCGGCACGCATCGTCTCCTGATACAGTTTCTTCTTTAGTTCCAGAATTTCCTCACGCAAGGCTTTGTTCTCTTCAGCCAGACTGTCTGTCGGTTTATTCTTCATAAGCAGCGCACTTTTATCGTTTGACGCTGCAAAATTACTAATAATTCTGCTAACGGAACGCTGTGCTATACCATATTGTTTGGCTATTTGACCTTGGTCGGTTCCGTTCAAGAGATAATCACGTACTATTTCAAGCTTTAATTCCTCCGGCAAACGGAAGCAAGATCTCTTACGTTTTGGTTTTGACTCTTTGTTTTTTATCATTTTTTGTTGACTATTGTGTCAACTGGATTCAGCGTAAGACAAAAAGCGCCCCAATATCGCTACGCTATCCGAACATTATACGAACGATAGCTCTACGATATAGGAACATCGTTAATATCTCTGATACCAAACCAATTTCGGTATCAAGAGCCAAAAAAGATGGGTTACAGCAGCCTGCGCGGCAGCATTGCGTGCCACACTTCTACCTTTAGGTTGAAGAAAGTTTTCCCTATTCATGCGGGTTCCAAGAGGTCCTTGTAAATTATTTGTAATGCCCCTACTCCACCAATAGCATCCTCATTTCGATATCATCGATAGGACGGTCAGCACGTCCAGTAGCAGTACCCTGAATCATTTCCACGACATCAAGGCCCTTCTCTACTTCACCAAATACGGTATATTGTCCATCGAGGTGTGGTGTACCACCTATGGTAGAGTAAATCTTCAGCTGCTCGTCTGTCAGTCCATCGCCAGTGACCTGTGCTTCTGCCTCGGCAGCGAGTTTGTCTTGCAACTCCAGCAATCCAACACGATTGCGTTCACGGCGCATCTGCATAATTTCGTCACGATGCTGAGCGGCAAGCTGATTGAAGGCCGACTGAATCTTCTGCATCTTCAGCTGCTTGGAGAACTGACGGAGCTGACCTTCGTTATAGACCTGCCCCCAGACGATATAGAACTGTGAACCACTGCTACGGCGTTCGGGATTTACCTCGTCACCTTGACGGGCTGCAGCCAAGGCACCACGCTTGTGGAAGATACCGTCCTTGATTTCAGCCTCCAGCGTATAGTCAGGGCCACCCACGCCCAGCATCTTGCCTGCTGGTGCACCATTTGAGTCAGGATCGCCGCCCTGAATCATGAAGTCCTTAATCACTCGATGGAACAGCGTACCATCATAGTACCCCTCCTTCACCAACTTCACGAAGTTATCACGGTGGATGGGAGTCTCGTCATACAAGCGAACCACGATGTCGCCCAACATAGTTTGAATCTTTACTTTCATAAACAATCCTAATATTTTTTGCAAAAGTACGAAAAAAAGGACGAAAATAACTATTTTTGCGGATGATTTAATATGTTTTGTGAAATGGTAATCACATGACGAAGATGTAATCAATATGAAGATAATAGACGAGCAACTGATTAGTAGTGGCAAGGACATCTATCTTGCCGGAGGCTGCTTCTGGGGAACGGAGCACTATTTCAAACAAATTGAGGGTGTAGTGGAAACGTCAGTAGGATTTGCCAACGGACATACTGCCAACCCAACGTATAAAGAGGTCTATACCGACACAACGGGCTATGCTGAGACGGTGCATGTGAAGTATAATCCCGATGTGGTCAGCCTCGAATTCCTGGTAAAGATGTTCTTCAAGGCCATCGACCCCACAAGTCTCAACAAACAGGGACATGATGAGGGAACCCGTTATCGTACTGGCATCTACTATACCGATGTAGAGGATTTACCTGTTATCGAAAAAGTGTTTGCCGAGGAACAGAAGAACTATCAGCAGCCTTTGGCAGTAGAAAAACTTCCTCTGAAGAACTACTATACGGCAGAGGAATACCATCAGGACTATCTTGACAAGAATCCTGACGGCTATTGTCATCTGCCAGAGTCGCTGTTTGAGTTTGCACGACAGGCCAAAGAAAAGAAATAATACAGTTTCTTCAGTTTCATTTCTTCCAAGCATTAACAACCTCACCTATATACATGGAGTGAATACCGGCAGGGAAGTTAGCATACATATTCTTTGGTACATCACTCTTGAAATACTGGGGATCAAAGGGTGCTGCATACATAATCTTGCACTCTATCACCATCGTTGCCTCAGTGTAATATGGCGTTCCATTGGCAGTATATGCCGTATGAAGCCCCAGAGCCTGAGCCTTATCACCGTCGCGTCCGCTCTTGGTTCCCATATAGTTCAGGACCTTACTGTCCTTCACGTCAAAAGCCATCACGGTAAAGTATTCTGCCTTGTCTATGAATTCCTTGGTGTAGCGTTTCTCTGCTACATATACGGTCAGGGCTGTGCGGCCCCATAGCGTACCGATGCCACCCCAGCCGATGGTCATGGCATTGCTTTTCTCCTTGTCGCCAGCTGCAAGCAATTCAGCATCGTGGAACCATTGAAAACCGTTCTCTGTGAAGTCCTCCCTCACGTTGAACTTCTTAAATCCATTCTCCTCCTGAGCAAACGCAGGAATACTTGCCATAAACATTAAGGCAGCGATAACTAACTTTGTTTTCTTCATCGTTTACTTCTGGTTGGTTTTTTTTCGGTCAGTCGCTTGATGTGCTGTTTCAAAATGTAATAGGCAGGTTGCGGCATGGCACCGTGGTCGTAGCCCTGCATCTCATAGAGCGTCACATCTTTGTGTCCTGCGAGTTTCAGCATGCGCCAGAAATAGGCTTGCTCCTCATAGCGGCCATAGAGTTCTAGTTCCCTGTCACCGGAGATGATGACGATGGGCGGGGCATCAGGACGGACGTAGGTGAGCGGGGCGTACTGGTCGATGGTGGCCTGTAAAGGAGGGATGTTCTGCTGCTTGCGAATGTTGTAGTGCGTGATGCACTGTCCGCTGAAGGGCACGAGGGCGGCCAGCGAGTCGGCATCGACGCCGTATTTGGCGAGCCATTTCTTGTCGAGACCAATCATGTCTAAAAGATAGCCACCTGCAGAGTGTCCGGCAATGAAGATCTTACGATGGCTGCCACCGTATTTCTCGATGTTTTTGTAAGTCCAGGCCACAGCGGCTGCAACATCGTCGAGGATATCATCGATTTTCGCCTTGGGCAGCAAACGGTAGTTGGCGGCAACAACCACCAAACCGCTATTCTTGAGCTGCGGGTCGATGTGCTTCTCGCCGCCTTCGATGCCACCACCGTGGAACCATACCACTACGGGTGTATCCTTCTGGTCGACGGGGTAATAGACATCGAGCTTGCAGCACTCCTGAGCGTATGCATCGGAGGACGCTGTGTAAGGAATGTCATTCACTTGCTGATACTGCTGACGCTGCGCCAGTGAAATCATCGGCAGCAGCATAAGCACGAGGATTGTGGTAATTTTCAGTCTCATAAGTTTATTTTTTTGTGGGGTTACTTGATAAACAATGCTAATTCTTGCTGCAAATTTAACGATAATTCCGTAATTATCACTATCTTT
This sequence comes from uncultured Prevotella sp., assembly GCA_946415755.1. Taxonomy (GTDB): domain Bacteria; phylum Bacteroidota; class Bacteroidia; order Bacteroidales; family Bacteroidaceae; genus Prevotella. The sequence continues at coordinate 6,054 of CAMKTS010000055.1, forward strand.
GCAAATAAAATTTGCGAAAACAGGCTGCACCTCGGCATAAGGCGAGCTTTGACTTTCCCCTTCGGGCCGTCAAGCTAAACCTTCTGCACTCGGTTTGCACTGTTTTTGTCCGATAGTTTTAAGTGTATTTATGAGAATAGCAGATTATGAAGAAGATAATAAATCCATGGCGCAACCATCCTGAGTACAACTGCTTTGGCTGTTGTCCTGACAATTCCATCGGACTTCATCTGGAGTTCTATGAGGATGGTGACTATATCGTGAGCAAATGGAATCCACAGCATAACTATCAAGGCTGGGTAAACACTATGCACGGTGGTATTCTGAGTACGCTGATTGATGAAGTGTGCGGATGGGTGGTCACCCGCAAGCTACAGACCAGCGGCTATACTGTCCAGCTGAATGTGAAGTTCAAGAAAGCCATTCCGACTACAGAACCAGAACTGACGATACGAGCAAAAGTCGCGAAGCAAGTCCGCAATCTGGTATATATCAACGCGGAGATTACCAACTCGAAGGGCGAACTCTGCAACGAGGGCGAGGCCATCTACTTCCTGATGAATCAGGAGAAGGCAAAGGAAATGGGATTTATGCATTGTGAAGTAGAAAAGTAAGATGAATAGGATTATCAGGGAAGCAAAGCCAACAGACATCACCGATATTATGCAGGTGATGGAGGCCGCAAAGAAGATCATGCGTCAGTCAGGCAACCTACACCAATGGGCTGACGGCTATCCTTCTGAGGCTGTCATCATCAGCGATACGGAAAAGCATGGTGGCTTTGTCTTGGAAGAAGGCGATGGTGAGGACCAATCGACTGGTCGCATCGTCGGCTATTTTGCCTTCTTGCCATCTCCTGAGCCTACCTACTCGAAGTTATACAACGGCAAGTGGTTGGACGATGTACAATCCTATCATGTCATTCATCGTATAGCCAGTTATCCAGATGTTCATGGCATCTTTAGCGATGTCATGGACTTCTGTTTCTCGCATGATGCAAACATTCGTATCGATACCCATAAGGACAACCGTATCATGCAGCACAACATCGAGAAGCACGGATTCACCTATTGCGGCATCATCTACCTTGCCAACGGTGATGAGCGCATGGCTTATCAGAAGCATAATAATAACGATTCTGTATTTCATCAGAAATCATTCCAGGAATTGACAGTGGATGAACTGTATGAATTATTGAGAGTGCGTAGTGAGGTCTTTGTTGTTGAGCAGAACTGCGTATATCAGGATATGGATAATGATGACCAGAAGTCTATTCACCTATGGTTGACCATTGCAAACAAGGTAGTTGCTTTGGCTCGTGTATGTCCTGCAGGTACTCACATGAAGGAAGTCTCAATAGGAAGAGTCATCACTACCGAACGAGGCAAAGGCTATGGCAAGCAGATCATGCTTCATGCCATTGAAGCAGCAGTTAAGCATTTCCACGCGACACAAATAGATATTGAGGCACAGGGGTATGCCAAAGGGTTCTATGAAAGCGTGGGATTCCAGCAATCCTCAGATACTTTCATGCTCGACGGCATACCACATATTAGAATGACATTAAGATTATAACAATGAGAAAAGCTAGTAGAGAAATGGATGCAGCCTTCGCCTTGGAGGTTTTGGATAAGGCACCGTATGTTACCGTCAGTTTTACCCGGCCAGATGGTACGCCTTATGGTGTGCCCTTGTCGCTGGCTCGGACAGACGATAAGACGTTTTATTTTCATTGTGCCTTGGAGGGTGACAAACTGGACTGCATAGCCGCCAATCCGACAGTGGCTTTGTCGGCTGTAACCAAGTGCGCCCCGACAGTTGGCCCCAAGGATGGCAGTTTCACGCTCCAGTATAAATCGGCAATGGCAGTTGGCAAAGCTGAGATGGTGACAGATAGAGACCAAAAGATCGAGGCACTGAGAGCCATCTGCCAACGATTCCTACCCAAGCACATGGATGCTTT
>CAMKTS010000056.1 GCA_946415755.1 uncultured Prevotella sp.
AGAACGACCAGTATGGCAAGGAAGCCATCGACACGCTGATGAAGCGCATGGAGGATGACCGTGGCAAGTTTGTGGTCATCGCTGCCGGCTATAAGGACGAGATGGATACCTTCCTTGCCGTCAACCCCGGTCTGGCCAGCCGTTTCAGCCACAAGATGCACATTGACGACTATAACGAAGACGAGCTGCTGGCTATCTTCAAGAAGATGGCTGCCAAGGACAATTACAAGTTGTCTGCCGAGGCTGAGTTCAAGTTGATGGACCTGATCTGCCGCAAGGTGGTTACCAAGAACGACTCGTTCGGTAATGCCCGTGAGATGCGCAACATGCTCGATGCCACTATCCAGCAGCTTAGCATGCGTGTCAGTGCGATGCCTCAAGATGCTATTACACAAGAGACTTATCAATTGATTTTGCCAGAAGATATTAAAGAAGAACTATGATTATCTGTCCAAGTTGTAAAGAAGATATAGAAGACGATTCCCATTATTGTGACCAGTGTGGGCAGGCTCTCCAGTTCTGCAGCAGCTGTGGTCGGGTGGGCATGGGTCGCCGCTGTACGTTTTGCGGTGCCTTGATGATCAGCCCCGACGAGTATCATCAGAAGCAGAATGCTCCCAAGCAGCCTTCCGTAGCCGAGGTGGTCAGTGTCGGTATGACGCAGGGCGGTGCTGTTTCTCGTAGGGCTGCTGTAGGTTCCGACCTGCTGCAGCAGTCGCCGATGCCAGCAGGCATTCCGACCCTCACGTTGTACAATCCCTCGCTCGACATCCGTCTGGTGGGTATCAATGGTGCTGTCATCGGTCGCCGCCAGGGACCGTATCAGCAGTTGTTTGAGAGTAATATGTTTATTTCTGGCGTTCATGCGCAGCTGATTTATAAACCCGATGCCGGGTGGTGCATCATTGATAAGCACTCCTCTAACGGCACTAAGTTGAACCAGCGTGAGATGCTTCCCGACGTTCCTATGTCGGTCAAGAGTGGCGACATTGTGACGCTGGCCAATGTCAGCCTGCAGGTCAGCGTCAGTTAAGTATCGGGACTTCGGAATATCGGAATGTTGAAATGCCGAGATAACGATATACCAGAATCACAGAAAAACGAAGAAAAGAATAATGAGCAGAATAAAGTTAACGGCAGCGAGCCGTGTGGGATGTGTCAGGAGTAACAACGAAGATATGGTACTGGCCTACGACCGCCTATTGCGCAGCGATGTATGCCAGACAGAGTTTATGACTGAGAATACCGACCGTTTTGTCATTGCCGTAGCCGACGGCATGGGCGGTCATAATGCTGGCGAGGTGGCCAGCGAGGAAGCCCTTTCCAACCTGAAGTTCTTTATCAGCGACTTGCCTCGCGGACTCTCTTCCGGCGAGTTCAACGAGATGCTGGTAGAGTGGCTTGCCTCCATCAACCATATCATTAATTCCAAGGGACATGCCACCCCCGAGATGGCAGATATGGGCACCACGCTGGTGGGCATCGTCTATTATGGTGGCCGCTACTACTGGATGAACTGTGGCGACAGCCGTCTGTACCGGCTTCGTGATGGTGAGCTGAAGCAGATGTCCTCCGACCACTCGCTTAACAACATGATGGGTGAGCGGAAGCACTCTAACGTGATAACCAACTGTATCGGTGCCGGATGTAAGCATTCTTACTTGGATGTCTTCGAGTTTACCAGCGACTTCCATGATGGCGATGTCTATCTGTTGTGTTCCGACGGTCTGAACGATATGATCAGTGATGAGGTGATCCGCGAACTGCTTGTCCAAGGTGTTACTGCCAACAGTCTCTGTGCGGCAGCCATCGAGGCCGGTGGCTTCGATAATGTCTCGGCATGCGTCATTTCCGTCCAAGCCTCTTAACAGTCTTCTCTGTATGCCTTTAAGATTACCCGACAAGCTGCCTGCCATTGAGTTGCTGAAGCACGAGAACATCTTCGTCATGGACGATACTCGTGCCCATACGCAGGACATCCGTCCGCTGAAGATAGTCATCCTCAACCTCATGCCGCTGAAGATTACGACAGAGACCGACCTTATCCGTCTCCTCTCCAACACCCCCCTGCAATTGGAAATCAGCTTTATGAAGCTGAAGAGCCATACGCCGAAGAACACTCCGATAGAGCACATGATGATGTTCTACCGTGACTTCGACACGATGCGTGAAGAGAAGTTCGACGGCATGATCATCACCGGTGCTCCCGTAGAACAGCTGGAGTTCGAGGATGTCAACTACTGGTCGGAGATGACTGCCATCTTCGACTGGGCCCGCACTCATGTGATGAGTACCCTTTACATCTGCTGGGCGGCGCAGGCCGGACTCTACTATTACTACGGCATTCCCAAGTATCCGCTTGCCAAGAAGATGTTCGGCATCTTCCCGCAACACACCCTCGACCCGCAGCTGCCTATTTTCCGTGGCTTCGACGATGTGTTCCAGATGCCCCATAGCCGACATACCGAGGTGCATCGCGACGACATCTTGCGACATCCCGACTTATCGCTGATAGCAGAGTCGGCCGATAGTGGTGTCAGCATCGTTATGGCCCGTGGGGGGCGTGAGTTCTTCATTACAGGACATCTGGAGTATGCCCCCGACACACTCGACAAGGAGTATCGGCGCGACAAGGATGTGCGCGACGATGTGGAGTTGCCCCGTCACTACTATCTTGACGACAATCCCTCCCAGCGTCCTTTGGTGTCGTGGCGTGCCCATGCCAATCTGCTCTATGCCAATTGGATCAACTACTACGTCTATCAGGAGACACCGTTCGATATCAATCAGATAGGGTAGGGTGAAGAGTGAAAAGTGATAAGTGAAGAGTGAAAAGTGAATAATTTGCTACCGCTTGAACTGCTGGCACCTGCCAAGAACCTGGAATGTGGCATTGCTGCCATCGACCACGGTGCCGATGCCGTCTATATCGGTGCCCTGCAGTTTGGTGCCCGTGCCGCTGCCGGTAACAGTATCGACGATATCCGCCAGCTCTGCCGGTATGCCCACCAGTATGCTGCCAAGGTCTACGTCACCGTCAACACGCTGCTGCACCCCCATGAGTTGCCTGTCGCTGCCCAGCTGATACAGCAGGTGTGGGAGGCTGGTGCCGATGCCGTGCTGGTGCAGGATTTGGCTCTGTTGCAGATGCCGCTGCCCCCCATCGCCCTTCATGCCTCTACGCAGACCGACAACCGCACGGCACAGCGTGTGCGCCAGTTTCTCGATCTGGGCTTCCGCCGGGTGGTACTGGCCCGTGAGTTGTCTGTCGATGAGATAGCCGCCATCCACCGCGAAGTGCCCGACATGCCCCTTGAGGTCTTTGTACACGGAGCTTTGTGCGTAGGATACAGTGGCCTGTGCTATGCCTCCGAGCATTGCTTCGGACGTTCGGCCAATCGTGGCCAGTGCGCACAGTTCTGCCGCATGCCTTTCGACCTGCTCGATGCCGATGGCAACGAACTGGAGCATCAGCGTTACCTGCTCTCGCTGAAAGACCTGAACCAGAGTACCCACCTCGACGAGCTGATAGAGGCCGGTGCCACCTCGTTCAAGATTGAGGGCCGCTTGAAGGATATTTTCTATGTCAAGAATGTGGTGGCTGCCTATAGCCAGTTGCTCGATGCCTATATCAGCCGCCATGCCGACCGGTATTGCCGTGCCTCGAAGGGGCGTTGCACCTATACCTTCACCCCCGACCTTCGCAAGACCTTCAACCGTGGCTACACCACCTACTTCCTGCACGGCCGTCAGCCTGATATCTTCTCTCCCGACACTCCCAAGGCCATCGGACAGTATGTCGGCACCGTCAAGTCGCTGCAGCACCACTCGCTCACCGTTGCCGGTACGTCATCGTTTGCCAATGGCGACGGCCTCTGTTATATAAATAAGGTACGCGCGTTAGAGGGATTCCGTGTCAACCGTGTCGAGGGCAACCGCCTCTTCGTCCAGCAGCTGCCTGCATCGCTTCGCGTGGGCATGGCACTTTACCGCAACAACGACCAGCAGTTCGAGCGGCTGCTGTCGCGCCCCTCTGCCGTGCGCAAGATTCCCATTTCGCTGCATCTGTCGGCCACTGCCGATGGTGTCCGTCTTTCGGCTAATGACGTGACAGTCAGCGTGGCGTGCGAATGTCAGACAGCCCAGAAGCCGCCTCACGACAACATCCGTCGCCAGTTGTCGAAACTTGGCGATACGGTATACGAATGCACGGAGCTGACTTTTGCACCCGATTTCAATTACTTCATTCCCAACAGCGTGCTTAGCCTCCTGCGTCGCCAGCTGGTAGAGGCCTTGACTCAGCATGATGTGGGAGGCGATCATGGCGGCTCTTCTAATGCGTCATCGCCCAGCGGCAGTGTTTCCAGGACGAACAGTTCCCATCATCCCGATAATCCTGCGGAGAACCGTCCGCACGACCTGCTTATGCAGTGCCGCCATTGTCTGCGCTATGCCTTTGGCTATTGCGTCAGACATGGTGGGAAGCATCCTGCGTGGAGAGAACCCCTCTTCCTGCGTCTGGGCGACGGTCGGCGTTTCCGGCTGGAGTTCGATTGCAAGAATTGTCAAATGAATGTGTATGAGGCTCGTTAGAATTGTCAGTGGATTATTGGTTTTCGTTATGTGCTGTTCTTGCTATAACAACCGACAGCACACGCCCGATGCCTGGGATCTCACCAAGCAGCAGCTCGACTCCATCTCCTTTTCCACCACCCATCACTATACGCAGAACTACAACTTCCTGGTCACCGCCCGAAGTCTGCCGCTGGCTGATGCGCTGCCTGATATGGCCTTCGACTCGCTGCTGGTAGTGCGTGGCGAGCGTGTCGTGGTGGCAGAGATAGCCACCGTACCCTCCGATACCATCGACTCGGTGTGGGTGAAGGTGGCCCGCGACCAGATTACGCAGGGATGGATTCGCGAGAGCGAGCTGTTGGCGGGTGTCTGTCCCGACGATCCCATCTCGCAGTTCATCGATCTCTTCTCCGACACCCATCTGCTCATCTTCCTGGCCCTCTGTGCCGTTGTCGGTGGAGCCTTTGCCGTTCGCCGTCTGTTGCGCCGCCGTGCCTGGATTGTCCATTTCCACGACATCGACTCCTTCTATCCCACGCTGCTGTGTCTGCTGGTAGCTGCTGCAGCCACGCTCTATGCCACCATTCAGATGTTTGGTCCCGAGTCATGGCGTCATTTCTACTACCATCCCTCGCTCAATCCCTTTGCGCTGCCTGCCCATCTGGGTGTCTTTGTAGCCTCCGTATGGGCTATCATCATTGTGGGTGGAGCTGCTGTCGACGAAGCTGTCCACCGTCTCTCAGCCACCGATGCCGTACTCTACCTGGGTGGCTTGGCAGCCGTCTGTGCCGTCAACTATGTGGTGTTCAGCATCAGCACGCTCTACTATGTGGGCTATCTGCTGCTGCCCGCCTATATCCTTTTTGCCAGGCGTGCGTATCGTCGCCGTCCGCGCCGTCCCTACCTTTGTGGTCATTGCGGCCGTCCCCTCCGTGCCAAGGGAACCTGTCCGCACTGCGGTGCCGTCAACAAGTGATTCTTCACTTTCTCTGCTGCCTCCTTCAAGAGAGGATTTCTCGCCTCATTGCACCCTGCCATCATGGCGATGGCGATCAGTATTCACACTATCTTCTTCTTAATCGTTCATCATAATTCAATACACCATTCATAGACTGGCTGAATTTTCATTCGATGGCCGTCTTGTTCAATGTCTTCACTATCATGGTCGGTGAGCAGCAACAGGTTCTCGCATTTTGTTTGTCTGGCAGCAAGCAGCAGGCCGTTTATTTCTCGCTTGCGTGTCTTCCCGTCAGAAATGTCGTATGATACTTGTATTGCCTGAAGCACCTTATTTCCCTTGCATACCACAAAATCACATTCACCGGAACGGTCGTTCAGATAATAGACATCCAGTCCATCAGCCTTGCATTTCCTGATAAGATGTATAGCCACGATAGTTTCAAGGCGATGCCCCAAGTTCTCTCCCGCAAAAGCATTCTCACGCTGATCCATCATGGCCACATCAACGGCATAGACTTTCTCCTGCACAGTTCGCTGCTTGCTCTTTTGTGAGTACTTCGGCATGCCTATCAGCATATAAGCCTCCTTAAGGTACTTCACATAGTTCTTTGCCGTGTGTTCTGACTTGAAATGAAACAGATTGGCCAGGTCGGTAGTGACAACAATGGCAGGAGATACGTTGAGCAGATGGTGTGCAAGTTGCTCGAAAGCCGCCTTATAGCCTATCTTATATCTTTGTTCGATGTCACGTTTCAAGATATTCTCGACAAGTGTACCAACATAACCTTTGCTATCGCCAATGGTCAGCAGTTCAGGAAATCCACCCTGTTTCAGGTATTCGTCGAAAGCAGCCCTTCGGAATGCTTCTGCCTTTGTAGTACGCCTATCTGTATCCACCTCTTTCATTGCGCAGAACTCTTTGAAGGAAAAAGGATAAAGCGGTATCTCCTTGTTACGACCGGAAAGATGCGTGGCCAACTCGCCGCTGAGCAACTTGGCATTGGAACCCGTGATGATGACGTGCATCTTCTTTCTGAGCATACGATTCACAAACAAGTGCCAGCCATCCACGTTCTGTATCTCGTCGAGAAACAGGTACTGGAAGTCGCCATAAATCTTATACAGAATCTCCAAGACATCGTTCAGTTGGTTTGCCTGAAGGTCTATTAGCCGTTCATCGTCGAAGTCTGCGTATGCGAATTTCACCCCTTTGCTTTGCAATGCCTGATAGCAAAGGGTGGACTTACCACTTCTTCTGACACCAATGACTACTTGGGCTTGGGTGCTTTTGGTATCTACAAACTGCTCTTCCTGTCTGTGACACAATACTTCGTCTGCTCTCGTCTCCAATTCCTCTTGTTGGTCTGTGAGGATGAATTCCAATGTTCTCTTGTCAATCATATGTGTTCGCTTTTGCGTGCAAAAATACAAAGAAAAATCGTAAAACGCGATATTTTACATAAAAACATTGCTGTAGAATACGATATTTTACATAAAAGCATTTATTTTGAACGCGATATTCTACATAAACAGGCATTGACGTGCACTGCCCCTTTTCAGTAGACACTGAAATTGATTTTTAGATTTTTATTTT
>CAMKTS010000057.1 GCA_946415755.1 uncultured Prevotella sp.
ATCTGTCTGCAGAGCTGGAGGAAACCAAGCTGCTGAACGAACAACTGAAGAAATTTCAAGCCCCCCAACCCCCTGAAGGAGGAGTGACTGCGCATTCCAAAGTTCCCCGTTTAGGGGGGTGGGGGACTCTAACACTTACTGGTACCACCAACGAACATGTAACCCTTGATATTACAGACCTATTATATATAGAAGCAGTTGGCAACTATGTCAAGGTCGTAAACAAAAAAGATGGTGAGATTCATACCCATATGCTTCGTGCCACGATGAAACAGATGGAGGACTCGCTACAGGCTTATCCCATGATAGTCCGTTGTCATCGTGCCTTTATGGTCAATCTCGGTCAGGTGGAACAAATCTCCTCCAATTCTCGTGCCATGCAGCTCGTGATGCGTCACAGCCACGATGCCGTTCCCGTCTCGCGCAGCAATGTCAATAAACTAAAGGAACTCCTGGGATAACGGTTCTTCAGTTGCACCATATAGCAACCCATTTTCTTGGCCCTCTCCTCATTCAATACGCATATACCAATCCGTACTTCTCATGCAAACTGCGGAGGGTACCGTAGAAATACTGGTGCAAGGACGGTGCAAGCCGAATGCAGAAAACTTGCCAAGAGGATAGGCGAAACGATCTATGTCAGGATGGATCGAGGTGATGAAATCATCAGCAACATCCTCGAAATCTGCCGTAAAGAATCCATCCCGTCTGCCGTTTTCTCTGGTATCGGTGGTTGCAGCAATGCAGAATTGCAGGTGTTCATCCCAGAAACAGGCAGTTTCAAAACGGAGCAGTTAGAAGGGATGCTGGAACTTCAAATAATGTGAGCATGTAAGGTTGTAAGATACCAAAAAAATTGATTTCGCGAAAATACTGTCAATCTGTCAATTTTGAACATAAACAGCTGAAGATAAGAGTGATGCAAACTGACAGATACTATGATAGATTGACAGATTACTGTGCGCGCGGCGTGGCAAAAACTGTGCTCGGCGTGGCAAAAACTGTGCTCGGCGTGGTGGAAAGTACGCATGGGGGAACCATCGGTTTCTGATGGAGAAACCAGTGGTTTCTTGCGTAGAAACCACTGGTTTGTGAATGAGGACCATTCGTAGCAACGCGAACTGATATCTGTCAATCTATCATAGTATCTGTCATTACGCAAAGTGCTGCAACACAGAAACTTGGGCATTTTCTTGACGGATTGACAGATTTTTTCGCGAAAACATATTCGTGTTTAAACAATCATTAGCGTACCACCATCTTCTTTCCGTTCACGATATACACTCCCTTACTTGACATCGTCATTCAGACGAACCATCACGATACACATGCCGTTCTGCGAGGTGGTGGTGGTCTTCTGGCGGTTCACCTCGCCGTAAGTAAAAAGGTAGCGCTCAAGCGGCTTTGCCGCCTGCAACCTCCTTATTGGCAGCATCTTATAACGACAATGCCCACGTAGGTCTGTCCGGTCTGTGAGCCACCAGTAGAAGCTACTTCTGTCTTAACTCGGCATGGCCTGGATGATCCGCAAACTGTAAAGATACGAACATCCATCATTTGTAATCGTATAATTTTACGTGCAGAATCTTCCATTCGCCACAGGCGATGCGGACATGGCGGCCTTGATGGTCTTGGTCACCGTTCAGTCGGCGCAGAAAGTTCATCTTTCCCTGTTCGTCAATGCTTACCTCATCGACACTGGCTATGCCCTTTCGGGAGCCTTTGAAGATGGCCGACGACCGATGTTTGATGTCTGATGTTGTTCCTGCGGCTACGAAGCCGTCTTCACCCAATATCTGTTGCTGCTCGTGAGTCTTTTCGTAGGCTGACGCAAAGGTCACGACGACTCCTGTTCCTGCCAACAGATATTCATTGTTGGCAAGTTCCTGTAGGATGGCACCACCCTCAGGCCATGTAGAACCGTCGGTGGCACGAGCATCCCAAGGCAATGTAAAGTAGTGGCGACAGGTGATGACCATTCCGTCATTATTGATGATGCGCTCCTTGTCCTCTTGATCGAAAAGGAGGCCGTAAGAGGTAAGAGTGGAGAGTTTAGAGTTTAGAGATGATAGCTGGCGTAGGAGAGAGTAGGCTTTCGTGACGCTTTCCGTCTCTTTGGGTGATGCTTGGTCGATGGCAAAGGGTGAGAATCCCAAGGCACGATGCTCACCAAAGGCATACATCGCACGTGCTCCACTGTTCTCACAACAACGGCTTTCTGGGATGAAGAGACGGTTGTTGGGCAACGCATATTGGTCAGCCCAACCTTTGAAGCCCGTATCGTAGATGTCGGGAGCCAGACAGAGCAACTGCGGAGTGCCACAATGCCAAAGGTCGATAAGGTGGGCTAGGGGGCCTGCCGACGGATATTGACCAGGCTGGCGGCCACGACTGTTCATTGCCGCATTCACATAGAGAGGTATCTGCGTATAACGACGGGCAGTCTCGCAGAGCCGACCCACATATTTGGCATAGTAGTAGGCCATGAAAATCTCGTCGGTGTAGATGTCATCACCGAAAACCTCCTTCCAGGTCTTACCCTTGGAGTTGAAACGTGCTTTCAGCCAGGGGTGAAGCACCTTTTGGTTCTTTTTTAGATGGCTGAGTAGTTCCTGCGGCACACCTTTTTGATAGACCTCTTCTGCCAGGGGAGAGTGGTCGCGGGCATCCTCCAGCATACCGATTTCGTTCTCCACCTGTATCATCGTCACCACGTCGCTCCCAGTCTCGCTGATATGTTTCACCAGCACCTCGAATGCCTTATTGTCGGCCTGAAAAACTTGCTCAGAGAAGCAGCTTGCTATCTCCAACGGCTTGCCGTTGCTGGTACGTGCTCGTGGGAAACGCTTTGTGTCCAGTTTAAGCCACAACGGCGCATAGCACGACATGGAGTTCTTCCATGCGCCAAACCACAGGAATACCACTTTCAACTGCAGATTGCGCGCTTGTTGGATGGTGTGGTCGATGAGCATAAAGTCGAACTTACCTTCTGTAGGCTCCATCAGTTCCCAGTAGGCAGGCACCAACACCGTGTTTAGTCCCAACGCTTTCATACGTGGCATCACCTCGTCGATATCCGCCACACTCGTAGCCGCCGAGTTACTCAACTCGCCACCTAGGATTAAATCTTTTGTCTGCGCCCATCCCGTCAAGGAAAGGCAAAGAATAATAGCGGTTAGTAATTTTCTCATTTTGCGGCAGGTTATAAAGTTTCTTCTTCAGCCACTCCGCGCAGTCCGTCGAGAATCTCATAGCGCGGTTTCGAGGCGAGGTATGTACTGTTCTTTGTCATAACGGGTGCGAAGATACAAAAAAATCCTCAATATCGTGGCGATACGGAGGAATCTTTTTTGATTATTTAGGAGAATCACATGCTCTCGCGCAGTATCTCGGTGATGTTCTCGGGTTTCAGATCCATATATCCGGCGGGATAGCAGATGGTTCCTTCGGTGATGCCCGGAATCATGTCGGCAGTGGCACCAATCTCGCTAATGGTAAGAGGCAGTCCTATCTCCAGCATCCAGTTCTTCAGGGCTTCGAGACCTGCTTCAGCTATCTGCTCAACGGTCATCACGTTCATAGGTTTCAGTTTTCTAGCGGTATCATTCCTGCATACGGCTGGGGAAGAATCGATGAAAGTGCCAAGCCCGTTTGTTCACCTGCTTAACGACCGCTTCGTCACCATCGACAAACCCCTGAATCATCCGCATGTTCTGGGTGTTTGCACGGTGGAAGATGTCGATGATGTCACCTACGAAGAACGGAATCATGCCAAGCAGCACATCCCGCAGGGCATTGTTCAATACTGCCAATGTCAGCGGGACACTCTTGATGACACGGGAAGAGAAATAGACGAACGGCACGACGCAGATTAAGGCAATGGCATCGCCCCATCCGGGAATGACTCCGATGAGCGCATCCAGATAGTAGCGGTCCATATAGCGGGTCAGACCTTCCATCGTCTGATAGGCTCGGTTATCCATCAGACGCTTACGCTGTAAGAGCCGTTTCTCGTCTTTATTCATAGACTATACGAGCTCTTTACCGAATGGTGACAAGGCCAACTTAGCCAGACGGAAGTGCATCTTTCCGAAGGGGATGCCAATGATAGTGATGCAGAAAATGAGGCCATAGAAAATGTGGGTGAGCCATATCCAGATGCCACCCACAAAGAACCATAGCACATTCATGAATATGCTCAGACAGCCGGGCTGTGATGGTTTCCACTTCACCTTCGTGCCGAACGGCCAGATGGCCAGCATGCCCAGCTTCATGCTCTGTATGCCAAAAGGTATTCCGATGATGGTTATCATCAAAATCAGACCAGCTATGAAATACTCTAGGGCAATGTGCAGCCCGCCAAAGATAATCCAGATGATGTTTCCTAATGTCTTCATATTAATCTCTTTCTAATAGTTTCTGAATTTTAGACGTGATTCGGAGGCAAAAAGTTGCAATCATTATTATAATATGTATAAAGCAATGGCTGCACAGGCTTCGGCATCAGCCAATGCATGGTGATGTTTCTGCAGGTCATAGCCACAGGCAGCAGCTACGGTGTGAAGCTGATGATTGGGCAGCGACTGGCCGAACTGAGATGCCATGTACCCGCTGACACCAATAATTATAGTAGTTCGGCTCAGGCTGAATGAGACTGTAGAATGAGTCCACAATCTGTCCGTCACGAACCATGACCACTCCAACGGAGCAGACACTCGACGGTTCCTGATTGGCCGTCTCGAAGTCGATGGCGATGAAGTCTCTAAGCATTTTCTAATTTAAAGTGCATGCCCACCAGATACCTTTATGACTTGTCCTGTAAGCATCCGTGCCTGTTCGCTTGCCAAAAACAGAATTGTATCGGCAATATCCTGCGGTTGGATTAGTTTACCCATCGGGATAATCGGTATGACTTCTTTTGCGAAATCATCGTCAATCCATCCTGTCTGAGTCGGGCCAGGAGCCACTGCGTTCACGGTAATGCCGTATTTTGCGACTTCAAGGGCGATACTGCGGGTGAGTGCTTCCAAAGTCGCCTTGCTTGCTCCGTAGGTAATCTGACCGGCAAAGACCTGTGCTGCATCGGTGGAAAGATTAATTATCCTGCCGTAATAGCCACGATGCTTAATGAATTCATGTGTCATCAGAATGCTTCCACGGACATTGACGGCAAAGGTATCATCGATTACCTGCTGCGTGATTTTCTCGATGGTATCAAGTCCGTCCATATCGCCAT
>CAMKTS010000058.1 GCA_946415755.1 uncultured Prevotella sp.
CTTTCTTGGTGTCCACCGCCAAAACAGCATTTCCTCTCAACCCCTCTATTTGCAGATGACTGTTGAACACCTGAATCGTATCAGCACTGATCACGTCCGACTGCTGTTCATCCAAGGCCTTGGCCAATGCCTGGTTCACATCCTCAGTCACCAACTTCTCCGTTGTCTTATAACTCGTCAGGCTCACCATGCTCGAAGCGATTATCAGTGCAAAGAGCACCACTACTGCATATTGTTGTTTCATAACTATTTGCATTATTTCATTTTTGAGTTTTCTGGATAGTAAATTGGATGGTAAAGCGAGTGAGATGGTCTTCTGGGTCTGTAAGCAGATTGAAGGTGCAGTGATGAGAAGTAAGAATGTCGCGAATGAGCAGAAGACCGAGGCCTTGGCCCTGGGGCTTGGTAGAGAAAAACGGAGTGAAGAGATTCTTCGCTATAGCCGGCGGGATGCCATGACCATTGTCGGTGATGGTGAGCGTAGCTGGCGTGGTGACCTCAAGGGTGACAAGTCCTTGTGTCGTTCCGATACTCTCTACAGCATTCTTGACGATGTTGATAAGCACCTGCTGGAACAGGACGGTATCAAGATGAACGGGTACGGCTTCGTCGGTCAAACGGAAGTCAATATGGACGTGCGCCTGCGTACACAGGTTTTCGAGGAAGGGGCGACAGGCTTCCACCTCCTCGCTGAGGTCGCAGAGTTGTAGTTGCGGTTGTGGAATCTTTACGACTTCGGCAAAGCGTGAAACAAAGGATGAGAGGGCGGTGAGCCGTTCGGCTTCGTCGCCAGTGAGACTGCCTATGATGCCCGCCACGCTGTTGTTCACCTCGTGGGCAATCATACGAATGACGCGCTCGTAGGCGGCTTTCTCGGCAAGGCGTATTTCTGAGGTCAGTGACTCAATGAGGAAGAAAGGATGCTGGAAGCCTCGGTCAGGAAAACTGAGGTGGCTGATGCGGAAGAGTTGCGGGCCGCCAGGAATGCGCACGGTGGTCGTCTCGCCAAGAGGCAGTGCGTGGATGGTTTCCTCGATACTTGGCGACAGCATCTCACGGGCTGCGGGATTCATGGACGTTGTGTTGCCGTCGAGGTCACACTGGATGACACCCATCGGCGAAGCATCGATAAGCAGGTTGAGGAAGGTGTATTGCTCTTCGAGCCTGAGGTGCTCGCTACGCAGACGACCCAGCAGGTCGTTGAACGTGCGGACGATGATGTCGGTCTCATGTTGTCCCGAAGGAGCGAGGCGCGTGGTCAGGTCGAGTTCCCGCACCAGTTCCATGCCGCCAATCAGTGTGTCGTACGGTCGGATGGTCTTGCGATAGAAGTACCAGAGGTAGAACAATATCAGGACTACAAAGCCCTCGGTGACGTAGAACAATGTGGGGTGACTGCGGAACGTAGCGAAGAGCGCTACGCCGGCCAACAGGACAATGCCTACTGCAAGGAGGAGGAAATAATGCTTCAGCTTCATAGTCCGTGCTTTTCTATTTTGCGGTACAGGGCACCACGGCTGATGCCTAATTCCTTAGCGACAAGAGAGAGGTTGCCGTTGTGCTTGGCAATGCAGGCTGCAATGGCGTTGCGCTCCATGGAGTCGAGGGTGGCGGGTTCTGTGCCCATCGGTTTCCCCGACGGAATATCCTTGGACAAGAGTGCGAAGTCGGCGGCAGTGAGCTGACTGGCGGCGGGATCTTTCATCAGCAGAGCCCTCTCAACCAGATTCTTCAGTTCTCGGATATTACCAGGGAACGGAAGTGTCTGGAGATAGCCGATGGCCTCTGTCGAGACAGTGACAAGCGGGAGACCGTTTGCCTCACAAGCCATCCGAAGGAAGTGATTAACCAATAGCGGTATGTCCTCACGACGGTCGCGCAGAGGCGGCAGATGGAGGTTGATGATATTGATGCGGTAGAACAGATCCTCACGGAAGGTCTTTTCCTCAACCATCGCGCGAAGGTCGGCATTGGTGGCGCAGACCACACGGACATCCGTTCGGCGTGTCTGACTGTCGCCCAGCACCTCGTAGGTCTGGTCTTGCAGCACCCGCAATAGTTTCACTTGGCTGGCCAATGACAGTTCGCCAATCTCGTCGAGGAAGATGGTGCCGCCCTTGGCCAGTTCAAAACGGCCGATGCGGTCGGCCTTGGCATCAGTAAACGAGCCTTTCTTGTGGCCGAACATCTCACTCTCGAACAGCGACGTGGAGATACCGCCAAGGTTCACTTTCACAAACGGCCCGTTGGCCCGTTGGCTCTGTCGGTGAATAGCCTCTGCGATGAGTTCCTTGCCCGTACCGCTTTCGCCCGTAATCAAGACGGGCGCATTGGTAGGAGCAACGCGGGCCACGGTAGCGAGAATGCCAGATAGGGAGGTGCCGACAATAGGTGAACTTTGAATCGGCTGAGTCGCAGGACTTGCATTGTTTATCTTGATGGCCGTCTCAATCCTGTCTAACAGCACGCCATTGTCCCACGGCTTGGTGATGAAGTCGAAGGCACCGGCCCGCATTCCCTGCACGGCCAGGTCGATGCTGCCCCAGGCCGTCATCAGGATACAAGGCACCTCGGGGCGGAACACCTTTACCTGCTTCAGCAGTGTCAGTCCTTCCTCGCCGTCAGTTGCTCTTGTATAATTCATATCCATCAGCACCAGCTCCACAGCCGGAGTGTTGCGGACTATCTGCATCGCCTCCTTCGGCTCCTCGGCCAGGGCCACCTCATACCCGTTGCGCTCCAGTATGAGCTTTAGCGAGAGCCGGATGTTTTTATCGTCATCAACTACGAGAATCATCTTGTCATTTCTTTTAGGGTTATTCTGACTGTCGAATGAAACGTGTTTTCCGCTCCTCTATAACACGCTTGTAAGTGCGTTTCATCTTGTCATTCAAGAAGGAGTGGTCGATGAGTGCGTATGTCTCTTGTGGAATCTCCATAAACATATCGAGCACTGAGGCAGCACGTTTCTTCGGCAATCCGATTCTTTCCGCGAATCGTTCAAAGTCCAGCCTGCAGGGATGCAACGTCCTGTCATACACATCGCTTTTCTCAATATCTGGCGAAAGCCCGTCCATCAGTCCAAGGTCGCTGCCACTTTGGATATGGATGCAGGTATTGATAAGATCGTATGCAGGAGCCAGGAAATACTCGCCATTTCTGTTTATCAATGAAAAGTTCTTCATGTGGGCATCCTCGTTAGCAAACAGATAATCAAACACTACCATCCGGAAGAACTGCTCCATCTGTGGCATCCATGCAGGCACGAACTGCCGGATGGCATCGGCTATCTGCGCATAGTTGCCATGATATTTGAAATTGCTGTCGCTGCCTTCCTCCGTCATCTGCAGAACGGTGGCAAAGTCCTCCTGCGAACTCTCTTTCACGCCGTTTATCACGTCAAAGCGCTTCGTGATATACACCGGCTGGCCACTGCTGCTGAAACACAGACCGTTGCTGGCGGTGCGTATGCCATAGACCTGAGATGCTATCTGCATGGTCAGGTGCTCGTTGGCAGGTATCTGTTTGCGGGTGGAGAGACTCAGGTTGAAAGGTGCTGGCTTTAGGATATAGGTGGCTTGTTCGCCTTTATGAGTCAGACGGATTTTCCCGTCATCAATGATGGCTGAAAATTTCTCCTGAGCACCTGAGATTGACATGTTGTTCATGTTCTCCATCGCCTGCTGCTGGTCGCGCTCGTTCTCGAAATCGATGTCAATAAACGGCGAAACCACCACACCGTCAAACAATTCCTTGACGGCTTGGGGCGAATAGGTAGAAAAACCTGGTCGCAATGTCGATGGGCATACTTCTATCGTCTTCATTCTTCCGGTCTTTTAAGTACAAACTTCCCGATGGCATCCATGCCGCAAATCATCTCCAGCATTCCGAAGAAGTCGCTTTCGTCCACTTTCCTCGCTCTGCACAATGCCCTACGGTTGGCACCTTCAGGCAACATATTAGTGAACACGGGGAAGATGCGCTCCGAGTGATACACCTTCTGGCTCTTGGGCAAGTTGACAGACACAGGAGGGGTGCTGCCGTCGGCACGAAAAGCATCATCGTAGGTGAACTCATAGTTGCCCCTTGACAACTCAACGAGCTGCCCGGCATAGACATCACCGTAATACACATTCACTTTTCTCATGCTCTATGCTATTTAACGGTCTGTTTTACCTGTAACACCATTTCCATACCCACCACATCCAGTATCTTCTGTAGTGTCTGTAGCGACGGATTGCCCACGCCTCGCTCCAAATCCTTGACTGTAGAGATGCCTACTCCAGAGTAATCCGAGAGGTCTTGCTGCGAGATTCCCAGCAATGCCCTGCGCTCCTTAATCACTGTTCCTATATCCATCGGCGTATGATTTATCGTACTTTTGGCGCAAAGATACGAAGAAATACTGATTCGGCAAACCAAAAGTATGATTTTTCGTACTTCCTTAATTCAATTTAACTATTTAAACAGTGGCGTGTCATGCTTTATTCGATGTTTAATGCTTTCTTGATAATCGGCTCCAGTTCTTCGGCATCTGTGGAGGTGGAGAGGATGGTGCCGTCGCGGTCGATGAGGTACATGGCACCTCCTGCATTGCCAGCTCCGTTCTTGCGCCACACACCGTTCTCGTCGTTCAGTTCCA
>CAMKTS010000059.1 GCA_946415755.1 uncultured Prevotella sp.
TTTGCGCCGTTTGTGGATATATCTACGAAGGCGATGCTGCCCCCGAGAAGTGCCCCATCTGTAAGGCTCCCGCCTCCAAGTTCTCTGAACTCAAGGACGATGCTGACATGACCTATGCTACCGTGCATAAGATTGGCGACGGCAAGCCCGAGGGAGTGAGCGAGGAAATGATTCAAGACCTGCGCAGTCACTTCAATGGTGAGTGTAGCGAGGTTGGACAGTATCTGGCTATGGCCCGTCAGGCTGACCGCGAGGGCTATCCCGAGATTGCCGAGGCCTTTAAGCGCTATGCTTTTGAGGAGGCAGATCATGCTTCTCGTTTCGCAGAGCTGCTGGGTGAGGTTGTTTGGGATACCAAGACCAATCTTGAGAAGCGTGCTGCTGCCGAGGCTGGTGCCTGCGAGGACAAGTTCCGTATTGCCAAGAATGCCAAGGCTGCCGGTTTCGATGCCATCCACGACACCGTCCATGAAATGGCTAAGGATGAAGCCCGCCACGGAGCAGGCTTCGCTGGACTGCTCAAGCGCTACTTTGGAAAGTAAGAACGTATCAATCGATTCAGCCCGCCCTCTACGGCGGGCTGAATTTTTCTTATGAAGAGTGTATGATACAATAAATGTCGTAAAAAGTCGTTTTAAGTTATATGAAAAAACTATTGCTAATGGCTGCTGCGGTACTGATGGCGCTGGCGGCGTGTGATGATAACGACTCGTTCTCGACTGACAGCTCGTTGCGGCTGATGTTCTCGACCGACACGGTGAAGATGGACACCCTGTTCACCACCGTTCCGTCGCCAACCTATTCGTTCTGGGTGTACAATCAGACGGGTAGCGGTATCCGTATCAGCACTGTGCGTTTGGAGCGCGGCAACCAGACGGGATTCCGTGTCAACGTAGACGGGACATTCCTCAACCCTACGGCTATGGGACTGGAAGTGCGAAAGGGCGACAGCATCCGCGTATTCGTTGAACTGACGGCTCAAGAAAACTATCAGGCTGCTCCCAAGCTGGTGGAGGACAATTTGCTTTTCACGTTGCAGAGCGGTGCGGAACAGCGCGTGAACCTTAGGGCTTTCAGCTGGGATGCAGAGCATATTAGAGACTTGGATGTGACCGAGAATACGATTCTTGAGACATCGGCTCCGCTGGTGGTCTACGGCCGTGGCATCCATGTGGCAGAAGGTGCCACGCTGATACTTCGCAACACCACGCTATACTTCCATAGCGGAGCAGGCATCGAGGTCGACGGAGAGCTGATGGCCGAAAACTGTGTGATGCGAGGCGACCGTCTCGATCACATGCTCTCCTATCTGCCCTACGATCGTGTAAGCGACCAATGGGGTAGCATCGTGGTGAATAAGACCTCGCCAATATGTGTCCTCAAGAACTGCGAGGTTCGCAACGGTGGCGGTGTGATATGCGACACCACTAGTCTGGTGCTTACCAACACCATCATACACAACTGTCTGACAGGTGTCACCGCCACCCAATCATCGGTGTTGGTGGATTCCTGCCTACTGTCGAATGCCGCACAAGACTGTCTGTCACTCTACGGATGCATAGCCGACATAGACCACACTACGCTTGCACAGTTCTACCCTTACTCTGCCAATAGGGGAGTAGCCTTGCGCTTCACGGATACAAAAGAGGAAGATGGGAGTGTCTATCTTTCTGTCAGCAATACCCTCGTTACAGGATATGCCGATGATGTGGTGATGGGGCGCCCACGCGACGGCAGTAAGGTAGACTATAAGTTTACCAACTGCTTGCTGCGAACATCATCTGTAACAGACGAAGAGGCATTCACCGACATCATCTGGGAGAAGACCACGGATGAAATACAGGGTAAGCTGCACTTCAAGAACATTGACGAGAAAAATTTCATCTATGACTTCGGGCTGAAAGAGGAGTCACCAGCCTATCTTCACGAGATTGGACGGATAATAAAGACTGAGAAAACCGAAAACACAGAAAAAACTGAAAACTGAATGGAGCGACGCATTTGCTTGTTTACCGGGGCACGTCCCAACTTTGTAAAGGTTGCCCCTATTATCAGAGCCATCAGCCGCACCGAGGGCTGTAGCTGTCAGCTCATATATGCCGGCAGTAATGCTGATGCCACTCTTGAGCATTCGCTGTTTGACGATTTGCAGATAGCTCCCCCTGATGTTTTTCTGGGAGTAGACTGTGACAACCTGAACGAACTGACCGGCAGGGTAATCAGCGAGTTTGAACATTATCTCGACCAGCATCCCTCAGATGCCGTAGTCGTGGTCGACGACCTTGCCTCTACGATGGCAGCAGCCATTGTGGCCAAGAAGCGCGGTCTCCTGCTGGCACATCTTGTAGCTGGTACCCGTTCGTTCGACATCAGCATGCCCAAGGAGGTGAACCGCTTAGTCATCGACGGACTGAGCGACCTGCTGTTTACGGCAGGGGTGGGTTCCAGCAGCATAGCCACTCGCGAAGGTGCCGAACAGCATAAGATCTACATGGTGGGGAATATCCTGATGGACTCGCTGCGCTACAACTATAACCGGTGGAAGCGCCCAGCATGTCTGGAGGGAATAGCCGACGGTCACTATCTGGTGCTCACCATCAACCGCCGTACCCTATTGGCTGATAAAGACAATCTGCAGCGCATGCTGGCCGCCATCAGAGAAGGTGCTGGCGACATTCCCGTTATAGCTCCGCTGCGCGAAGGAGCTGCCGCAGTATGCGCCGAACTGATAGGAGGTGGGGAGGGCATCACTATCGTCAATCCGCTGCCTTATCTGGAGTTCGGCTATCTCACGATGCATTCCTTGGGCATCATTACTGATTCTGGTAATGTTGCCGAGGAGGCCACCTTCCACCACGTGCCGTGCATCACCCTAAACAGCTATACCGAGCATATAGAGACCGTGAAGCAAGGCTCCAACGTGCTGGTAGGCGAGGATGCAGTAAGGCTGCATGCTGCACTGGCTGATATGGTAGCAGGTCGCTGGAAGTCCTCTTCGCTGCCTGACCGCTGGGATGGCCGTTCTGCCGAGCGCATTGTTGAAGTGCTCATGCAGGCTCCCTTGATTAATCCGGATTTACTCTAAAAATGGTGTAAAACAAAAAAAGCCACCAATGTGGAGGCTTTTTATGTAGTCGATAGGGGAATCGAACCCCTATGCCAAGATTGAGAATCTTGTATCCTAACCATTAGATGAATCGACCGAGT
>CAMKTS010000060.1 GCA_946415755.1 uncultured Prevotella sp.
CGAGGAAATCAGGAAACTGGAGAAGTTCCTGAAATCACCCAAGTCGGAGTTTGTAGCCATCTATGGTCGCAGACGTGTTGGCAAATCCTATCTGGTTGAGGAGGTGTATAAGGATAAGATAGCGTTTCGTGCCATTGGTTCCTATATCAAGGACAAAGACGAGAAAACCTATAGACAAATCCAGCTTGAGCACTTTTACGAGAGTCTTCTGGATGTAGGTATGCCGGAAGAAACGCCACGACCTGCCAACTGGCGTGAGGCATTCCGCTTGCTCAGAAAATATCTTGAAGGGGTTGACGCAGAGCGTCGCGTTGTTTTCCTCGACGAGCTGCCTTGGCTGGCTGGTCCGCAGTCATCGGAAATGATTACTGAACTCGGCTATTTCTGGAACTCATGGGCAGACCGCCAAAGGAATGTCGTACTTGTGGTATGTGGCTCCGCTACCAGTTGGATGCTTGATAATGTCATCCGGGATTACGGCGGTCTGCATGGACGAATTACGGAAACTATGAGGTTGCTGCCTTTCACGCTGAAGGAATGTGAGATGTACTTCCAGAGTCGAGGATTCCATCTGTCCCGCTATGAAATGGCCGTTGCCTACATGGCCTTCGGCGGCATACCCTATTATCTTGACCGAATAGACAACGAGAAGAACCTGTCGGAGAATATCGATGCCTTCTTCTTCAACGACACCATGATTGACCAGGAGTTCAAGGATGTATATGCCGGTCTGTATGCTACCTCGGAGCGGTATGTGGATATCGTCAAGGCACTCGGCACGAAATTCTACGGTATGACACGCCGTGAGCTTGCTGAAGCTGTGGGCATTGAACTGGGCGGGACGTTCTCGAAGATACTTGACAACTTGCATGAGTCTGGCATCACCCGCGAATATCCCCGCTACGGAAAAGAGCGCGTCGAGACGGTCTATCAACTGAAAGACTTCTTTTCCATGTTCTACCTTCACTTCATCCACGGGAAAGGTGCTGATGCCGGTAATTGGAGAACCATACAGCGCACCCCGAAATTCTATTCGTGGGCTGGCAATACCTTTGAGATGCTTTGCATTGAGCATCTGCCACAGATAAAGGACAAGCTGCGAATCGCCACCATCAACCGCAACTACTGCTGGAGAGGTCAGGCACCTAACGGGAAGACGGCTCAGATTGACCTTGTGCTGGAATGGAAGGGTGAGCGCACTGACTACATCTGCGAGATGAAATTCAGCGAGCACGACTTCACCATCGACAAGTCGTACGAGTCAGAATTGGCCAATAAGATTGATGCTTTCCTACATTGCAAGCAGCACACGAAAACCCATTCCATCCAGCTGGTAATGGTCACGACAAACGGTGTGACACATAACGAACATTCGAAGGATGTCAATCAGGAGGTTACATTGGATGATTTATTCTTATAGTAAGCCGGTAATAAGACTCATAGATATGAACTATAATATAGGAAAGAAACTGCTGTCAGAGAGATTTTACCTGACATGGGCAGGAGAAGAGATGAGTTGGACAGTCCGCATGACACTGAAGATGCGGGATTCCGTTGACGGGGATCTGTTGCGACAGGCTGTGGAACAAGCCCGCCAGCGATATCCATACTATCAAGTGAAGCTCGACGTAAAGAAAGATGATGCTGGTACGGAATATTTTGTTTATGAAGACAACAGCGAGCCGTGGGTGGTCAGCGAAGGTGAAAAGCCTGTGCAACTGATTGGCCCGGAGTCGAACCACCATCTGCTGGCGTTTTGCTATTGGGATGACTGCATCGCCATCGATTTCTTCCACTGTCTGACTGACGGAACGGGGGCCTACAACATCCTTCGCACGTTGCTCTATGAGTATTGTAACCGCCGCTATGATGTGGCTCTGAGTCGTGCGAACGTTCGTGTAGTAGGTGACACTATCAGTCCAACAGAATGGGAAGATCCTGCCGCTCAGGCTAAGCCCGACAACCTTGCCCCGTTCCAAGTGCCAGAACGCAAACGGTGTATCAATCTGACTACACAGGCTAAGACGGCGTTAAACGAGGCTGTGGAAACCGTTAACATCCTTGTCGAGGAGCAAGAGATGATGAAGTATGTTTCTTCAGGCGACACATCACCAGCTACGCTTGTGTCGCTGCTACTTACCCGTGCCATTGCCCGCCTGCATCCCGACATGACAGAAGGTGTGCCGATGGTGGCACTGGCCATTAACCAGCGTCCTGCCCTGGGCTGTCCGCAAGCTGGCCAGACAATGGCTGGATCGCTCCGTCTGACCCTGAACGACGAGATGCGCGGTATGGGTCTTGAATTGCAGCAGACGATATTCCGAGGCATGGTGGCCCTGCAGTCGAACGAGGATAACGTCATTGAGGGCTTTTGGCAGACGCAGAACACCCAAGACATGTTCGAGAAGGTGCCCACCCTTGAGGGTCGTCATCAGGCAATGGCTAAAGCCTTCAGTGTAGCGTTGTCGGCTGCTTCAGCCTGTGTCAGCTATGTCGGCAAGGCCAATCTGGGGGCTGCAGAGCAATATGTCAGTGAAATGTACACAGAGGTCTATACACCGTATGCTCTTACCATCGAGATGAGTGCTGTGAACGGCACGTTCTGTATCAGTCTGATGCAGCGTTTTGCAGATGATACCTACCTTGATGCTTTCCTCGACGAACTTCGTCAGATAGGCATCAGCTATCGCATTGCCACACGCCATCCGGTGACGGTGGCACCTATAGCAGACTATCGGAA
>CAMKTS010000061.1 GCA_946415755.1 uncultured Prevotella sp.
AGCTCACCATGGCTTGCTGCTGTATCGGTATGGCTCTGCACGGTGGTGTCATCCCTGCCTGCGGTACCTTCTTTGTATTCTCCGACTACATGAAACCTGCCGTACGTATGGCTGCCCTCATGGAGCTGCCCGTGAAGTTCATCTGGACGCACGACGCCTTCCGCGTTGGTGAGGACGGACCCACCCACGAGCCCGTTGAGCAGGAAGCACAGATCCGTCTGATGGAGAAGCTGAAGAACCACCACGGCAAGAACTCTGTATTGGTAGTTCGTCCTGCCGATGCCGAGGAGACCACTGTTTGCTGGCGCATGGCTATGGAGAACATCGATACGCCTACCGCACTCATCTTCTCTCGTCAGAACATCGAGATGCTGCCCGAGGGCAACGACTACTCGCAGGCCACCAAGGGTGCTTACGTCGTCGCCGGCTCAGACGCTGACTACGATGTCATCCTGCTGGCTTCTGGTTCCGAGGTTTCTACGCTCGAGGCTGGTGCCAAGCTGCTGGCTGCCGATGGCATCAAGACACGTGTGGTGAGCGTTCCTTCTGAGGGACTGTTCCGCAGCCAGTCGAAAGAGTATCAGCAGAGCGTGCTGCCCGCCGGTAAGAAGAAGTTTGGTCTGACCGCTGGTCTGCCCGTCAACCTCGAAGGACTGGTTGGTGCCGACGGTACCGTATGGGGTCTCGAGAGCTTCGGCTTCTCCGCTCCTTACAAGGTGCTCGACGAGAAACTCGGCTTCACCGGTGAGAATGTGTATAACCAGGTTAAGAAACTGCTCGCATAAGTAATCATAATTACTAATTACTAATTTCTAATTAATAATTTGAAATTATGGAAGTAAAGACTGTTGGTGTAGCCTGTGATCACGCAGGCTACCTTTTAAAGAAATTCGTGCTCGAGTACCTGGAAGAGAAGGGCTATCCCTATAAGGACTATGGTACATGGAGCGACGCCAGTGTCGACTATCCCGACTTCGGTCATGCTTTGGCCGAGGGCATCGAGAGTGGCGAGGTATATCCCGGTATTGCCATCTGTGGCTCAGGTGAAGGAATCTCCATCACGCTGAACAAACACCAGCAGGTGCGCGCCGGTCTGTGCTGGATTCCTGAGATTGCCCATCTCATCCGTCAGCACAACGACGCCAACGTACTGGTAATGCCCGGTCGTTTCATCGACAACAACACCGCCCGCAAGATTATGGACGAGTTCTTCACCGCCACCTTCGAAGGCGGCCGCCATCAGAAGCGCGTCGACAAGATACCCGTCCAAAAATAAATGCAGCGACATTGCTCAAATACGAAAAAGTGAGCCAACCATTGGTTGGCTCACTTTTTATTCGTACCTCTGAGCTATACTCGTAGGTACTGACGCTCGACAATAAAAACAAAAAATCACTTTTTTGTTTTGTATTGTCCTCGCTTATTCGTACCTTTGCACCTCGAAAATGAAAAGATTGTTATTTTATATCATAGCCGTTCTGTTGTCCGTGTGCCATCTGCAGGCACAAACCTCTAATGACAGCCCCAACGCCCAGCAGGCCCGTCGTATGTTCAACGAGACCTGGCAGATGGTGTATGGACTACAAGGCTCACAGCTGCACTATGCCGTCAACATCATCGGCATCTACAAGACTGAAGGCACCATCTGGATAAAGGAGAAGAAGAGCAAGTTTGCCGACCAGAAAGCTATCGCCTGGAACGATGACGTGACCTACTACAAGCTGGAGCGCAAGAAAAAGACCGTCACCATCTACGATGCCCACTCTGACGAGCGCGACAAGACGGCCGCCAAGTTCAAGTTCGTCCCCGACAACTACACCTACAGCATCAAGAACGACAAGCGCGGCTACGCCATCACACTGAAGGCTAAGAAGGGAGTCAAGGGCATCAAGGAAGCCCGTGTGATGCTCGACAAGAAGACACGCTACCCCCTCAGCGTCCGCATCAAGATTGGCATCTTCCACACCACCATCAAGATTAGCGACTTCAAGGTGGGCGGCATCACCGACGACCTGTTCGTGTTCCCCAAAGAACAGTACAAAGACTACGAGTTCATCGACAAGCGGTAATCCCTTTGTATTTAATTAAGGTGTAAAAAATCATTGTTTGTGCGTAAATCTCTGGCAACATAATGAAAACAACAAAGAAAAAGTAGCATATCCTGCACTGAGCATTGACTATCAGGGTAGGATATGTTGCTTTTAAAAGATTATATCTTGAGAATCACACGACGGTAATCGTCAGACTGTCCGAAACGTCCTGTGTATGCCATGTTATTCGCTATAATTATGGTCTATCACGATACTGATTTCTTCGCCAGAAGCAAGGGGTTGCAGTTCTTCCACCAGACGAGCGGAAAGGGCTGCGTCATCGTGTACGGAAATATCAGGAACTACGTCCACGGAAATCCGATGCTCTTCCTCAAAGTAGTAGAAGCCATGCACCTGCACTATCTCCTTGTGCTTGGCCAATGCCTGCATAACGGTACTTTGCAGCTGGCTTCGCTTGTTCTCACCCGTAGCGATGGCA